>NZ_LLZI01000201.1 GCF_001509485.1 Streptomyces sp. NRRL F-4489 | reverse complement strand
GGCCGGTGCCGGTGCCGGGCGATGGGAACGCGGCGGAAACGGGGTGGTTTTCGGCCAGGTTGGGGGGTGGGGGGTTTGGGGGTGCGGATCTCGTCCGGGGTACGACTACGGGCGCGGCCCCGGGGGTGAGGGGTCGCGCCCGTAGGGAAGGCGGCCGGAACGGCGGGGGGGGTAAGTGCGGCGGGGTAAGCGGGGGGGGGGGGGGAGGGGGCGCCGCCCCCCGCCTCCCGCCGCCCGCGTATCCGGGCGCCAGTACCCCCCCCGCCGTTCCGTCCGCCTTCCCTACGGGCGCGACCCCTCACCCC
>NZ_LLZI01000200.1 GCF_001509485.1 Streptomyces sp. NRRL F-4489 | reverse complement strand
CGCCGTCGGGGTAGTTGCGGAAGTGGCGCTTGGACTTCTCCTGCCAGCCGAGCAGTTCGCCGTCCACGCTGCGGATCGGGAGTATCCAGCAGCGGCGGGGCAGGTCCCATCGGACCCCGCAATTTTTTCACCCGTCGAGGGTCAGGCCCCCTTTTCGTCTGGGGGCTTCCCGCGGCGTGGGGGATAAAAACACCTTCGCCCCCCCGCCGGAAGCCCGACGGACGCAAAGTTGCCCCGACGCCCGCCCGGTGCTAAAATTCGGGCGTCCGTGGGGCCAGATCCCGCCGCTGCTGGATACGCTCGATC
>NZ_LLZI01000199.1 GCF_001509485.1 Streptomyces sp. NRRL F-4489 | reverse complement strand
ACGAGGTCGTTGAACGACTGCGGGGTCAGGGTGAGTACCGGGCCGCCCGGGGTCTTGCTGTCCCGGATCAGAACCTCGCCGGTGCTGCGGGTGTGCTCCGGCGCCCACTCAAGGCAGTTGCCGCCGTTGTCGCTGAAGGAGGACTTGGACCAGTGGAGGGATTCGGTCGTCACGGGGTGCCTTTCGGTGCGGTGTGTCCGGAGCCGGCGTGCAGGTCAGCCGTGCGTCTTGGCGAACGTCACGAGGTCGTTGAACGACTGCGGGGTCAGGGTGAGTACCGGGCCGCCCGGGGTCTTGCTGTCCCGGATCAGA
>NZ_LLZI01000198.1 GCF_001509485.1 Streptomyces sp. NRRL F-4489 | reverse complement strand
GCGGGGGAGGGCGGGAGGGGTGAGGGGGGGGGGGGGGAAGAGGCCGGTGGGGGGGCGGTTCGGGGGGCGCAGGTGGCGGTGGCCGCGGGGGGCCGTATGGCGGCGCAGGGCGCGGGGATCTGGGATGACGGGGTGATCGCGCGGCGGGCGCGGGTGCGGGGCCGGGCAGTGGGGGCGGCGGCCGGGCCGGTGGGTGGTGTGGTGGGAGAGGCTGGAGCGTCTGATGAGGCAGAGGTGATGGAGGCTGTGGCGGTATCGCGGCCCCGGGTCGGGGACGAGGGCCGGCCGCTGTCCAGGGGGGCTCGGGGTGAGGC
>NZ_LLZI01000197.1 GCF_001509485.1 Streptomyces sp. NRRL F-4489 | reverse complement strand
GCTCACGGGCATCGGGGCTCCTGGAACGCTCGGGGCGGTGGCGCCAGGGACGGCGCCCGGCGGCCCCAGGCCACTCCCCCGCCCCCCGGCGCACAAGCGCCCACGCCGGGCGGTCGCCCGTCCGGACCGGCCGATTCGCGGGTCCGGCGGTACGGGCGGCCCCCCCCGGGGGGCCGTACCCCCGGGCGGGCCCGGGGGGGGGCCCCCGCCGGCCCCGGCGGTGGGTCACCCGGCGGCCTTGACCGCCTTCTTCTGCGGGACGGGCGTGGCGTGCGGGGCGCAGGTGACGTCCGCCGCCTCCGTGGTGCCCTTCAGGAAG
>NZ_LLZI01000196.1 GCF_001509485.1 Streptomyces sp. NRRL F-4489 | reverse complement strand
CCTGGAACCACCGGACCTGCTCGAAGGTGGTGCAGATGCCCTTGGGGTGGCCGGTGGTGCCGCCGGTGTGGCGGATGGTGCAGATGTCCTCGGGGCGGGGGGGGGGGGGGGGGGGGTTGTTGCTCTTCCCCGCCGCCCGCTCCCGCAGGGGGGGGGCGGGCTTTGCCCGGCCCGGCAAAGCGGGGCCCCCCCCTTCGGGACCTGCCGGCCGGGCAAAGCCGCCAACCGCTCCCCCCCGCCCCCCGCCCCGAGGACATCTGCCCCATCCGCCACACCGGCGGCACCACCGGCCACCCCAAGGGCATCTGCACCACCTTCGAGC
>NZ_LLZI01000195.1 GCF_001509485.1 Streptomyces sp. NRRL F-4489 | reverse complement strand
GGGCCTGGGGGGTCGGGGGCTGGGGATGGCCCTGGGGCCGGTGCGGGCCCTGGTGCTGGTGCGGGCCCTGGTGCCGGTCGCGGCGGGAGGGGTCGCGGGAGACCGCGCGGTCCATGGCCTCGGCCGCGATGCCGGCGGCGGCCTCCCGGGTGCGGGCGCCGAGGAGTTCGGCCCGGATGGCGCCGCCGGCCGCCAGGTGGCGGTCGTAGGGCAGCGGCAGCACCGCCGCGCCACCAGCGCCCAGGTGCGCGGCGGCCCGGCGGACGTCGACGCCGCTGTCCGGCGAGGGGTGGGTGAGGACCACGACCGTGGTCGGCAGCAG
>NZ_LLZI01000194.1 GCF_001509485.1 Streptomyces sp. NRRL F-4489 | reverse complement strand
CGCCGGACTTGTCGATGACGCCGTGGCAGAGCGGCCCCGGCAGGTCAGGGCGGCCGTCGGAGCAGAGGGCCACCCGGAAAACCCGGCCCCCCGCGCTCTCCCCAGCCCCCCCCCCCGCCAAAGCTCCCCCCCCCGCCTCTCCCGCCCACCGGAGGGCCCACCGCCTACGGGCACGGAGCCACAGCCCGGCCACCCCGCCGGGGCGGGGCCCGGCAACTCCGGCAGATCGGGAGCCGGGGGCGGGGGCGGGGGCGGCGTCACCGGGGCCGGGGGCGGGGCCGGCGCTACTGGGCACGGGGCCGGATCCGGGACGGGGCCTTGGAC
>NZ_LLZI01000193.1 GCF_001509485.1 Streptomyces sp. NRRL F-4489 | reverse complement strand
GGGGTGGGGGTGAGGTCGGCGGCGGCCTTGAGGGCGGCGGCGGGGTCGATGAGGCCGGCGCCGTAGTCGTCGTCCCGGCCGCCGTCGGGGCGGTGCTGGGCCGTGCTCGTCAGCAGGTCGCGGATCTGGGCGGGGCTCAGGTCGCGGTGGGCGGAGCGGAGCAGCGCGATGGCGCCGGAGACGAACGCGGCGGCGGGGCTGGTGCCCCAGCCGGAGACATAGCCGGTGCCGTGGTCGGCCATGAGGATGTCGTAGCCGGGGGCGCTGACCGTCGCGTACCAGTGGCGGGGGGGGGAGGGGGGGGGGGGGGCCAGGGGGGGGGCGGGGGG
>NZ_LLZI01000192.1 GCF_001509485.1 Streptomyces sp. NRRL F-4489 | reverse complement strand
ACCGTGCGCCCTTAAAAACTTGGCCACAGATGCTCGCGTCCACTGTGCAGTTCTCAAGCAACGACCAGCCACCCGTCACAACCCACCAACGTGGACCTTTACCGGGGCCGGCATCGCGAAGGTTCAGACCACAGTCCGCACCCTCAGATACCCAACAGCGTGCCCGACACCCAGACCCCACCAGCTCACGTTCCACGCCCCGAAGAGAAGTACTAGCGACCCAATAGATCCTGTGCGCCGAGTAGTCAACGTTCCACCCATGAGCAACCAGCATCAGACACTCGCTGATGTACTGGCCTCTGACCAAGCCAAGCTTGGTAAGAAGTGCTCCT
>NZ_LLZI01000191.1 GCF_001509485.1 Streptomyces sp. NRRL F-4489 | reverse complement strand
GCGTTGCGGGGGCGGGGTGGGGCGCGGGACGTAGCGGAGCGGGTCGTCCGCGGGGTCGGGGGAGGGGTCGGCGAGGGCCTCGCGGAGGAACGGGCGCAGGCCGCGGTCCAGGAGGGCCTGGCACCAGGCGTCGTGGGCGCGGGCCAGCGCGGCGGCCCGTTCGTCGGCCTCGGCGTCCCGTGAGACGCCGTTGCGCAGCGCGGTGACGAGCAGGCAGCCCATGGCGACCAGTGCGCCGGCGCCGGCCAGCGCCGCGAAGATCCAGCCGACGCCGATCAGCGGGCGGGAGACGGCCGGGTCCGGGTCGACGGCGCGCAGCACGTAGCCGATGAGGAGGAAGAGGACGGCCGCGATCCCGGCGAGCACCGGAACGAGGACGGTGGCCATCGCGGCCAGCCCGAACCCGGCCGTTCCGGCGGTCGGTTCGTCGTCCGCGGTGGCCGTTCCGGTGGCCTCTTCCTCGTCCGCGGTGGCCGGTCCGGCGCGCTCGTGGTCCGCGATGGCCGGCCCCCTGCGCTCGTCGTCCGCTGTGGCCGGTCCGCTGCGATCCCCGGCGGGGCGGGCCGCCGGAGCGGTGGGGCCCGGCGCCCGCAGGGCGGTGCGGAGCCGGACGTAGTGCTGGTATTCGGCGGTTGCGCAGGCGGCGATCGCGGTGGTCGCGCTGAGGGCCATGGCGCGCAACTGGTCGGCGGTGAGGCGGTTTGCGCCACCGGAGGCGGGGCCGGCCTGGCTGGGTTCGGCGGTGCGCAGCGCCTCATCGAGGAGTCGCGCGAATTCCGCGCGGTCCTCGTTCAGCAGGTGCGGAGCGCTGTTCATGGGCATCCCCCGATGCTCCGTAGGGCCGTACGGGCCGGCCGGGAGCCGGGCGCCGGGCGTAAACGGAGGAGAGCCTGCTACGGATAGACCGATGGTAGAGCCCGGCTGGCGGGGGGTGACAGGGAGTTTGCGGAATTCGCGGGCGGGCCCGGCCGGATTCCGTCCGGTGCGCGCGCACGCGGCCGGCGGGCCGGGCCGTACGGCGAAGCGTCAGCCCGCCAGCGGCAGTTGGCAGACCAGCAGCTTTCCGGCCATCGTGACCCCGCCGTCCATGGCGATGGCCAGCCCGTCCGCGTAGACGTGCGGTCCGTCCACCGCGACCCCGTCGCCCTCGCCGTCCTCCGCGCCGACCTCGCCCAGCAGATACGGGATCGGGCTGTGGCCGTGCACGACGCGGGTGCCGCCGTAGGTGTCGAGGAGCTCGCGGGCGGCCTGCGCGCCGGTCTCGTCGCGGAAGGCGAACCGCTTGGTGAACTTCCGGAAGAGGTCCCAGACCTCGTCCGCGTCGCTGCGTGTCAGCACCTCGTGGACGGTGTCGTTGACCGCCTCGATGGAGTCGCCGTATTCGAGGTACGCGGTGGTGTCGGAGTGCACCAGCAGATGCCCGTCCTCCTCCATCACGGCGTCCAGCCGGGCCATCCACTGGAGGTGGTGGTCCTGCAGCCGGTCCATGTCGGACTTCTGGCCGCCGTTGAGGAGCCAGGCGGCCTGGAAGGAGGCGGTGCCGGCGCCGGACTGGACGGGGGTGTCCCCGAAGCGCTTGGCGCCCAGCAGCAGGAGTTCGTGGTTGCCCATCAGGGCCTTGCAGTAGCCGCCGGCCGCCGCGGCCTCGGCGGAGAGCTGCATGACCAGGTCGATGACGCCGATGCCGTCCGGCCCGCGGTCGGTGAAGTCGCCGAGGAACCACAGCCGGGCGTTGCCGGCCGCCCACCCGCCGTCGGCGTCGATCAGCCCCTCGGCCTCCAGGGCGGCGCGCAGCTCGTCGTAGTAGCCGTGCACGTCCCCCACGACGTACAGCGGGCCCAGCCCCTCGGGGGCGGACGGCTGCTCGGGGACCGCCAGGACGGAGGCGTGGTCGATCAGGGTGTCCGTGCGGCCGATGACCGGCAGGTCGCGGGCGGTCGGGGTGTACTCCTCGGGCATGGCGGGCGGCGCGGCCGGGGGCCCGGCGGGTACGGGTAGCTGGAGCGGCGGTCCGGGCGGCGGTCCGGAGGGCGCCCCGGGCGGGGGAGCGGACGCCGGAGGTTGTTCCGCCATGGTCCACACCATGGGTCCCTGACTGGCCCCCTGAGTCATCGACCCCTCCACCGTTGCGCCGCCGTGCACCTCTCGGACCTTTGCCTGGTCGACGGCGGTCCGCGGTGTCGTGCGCCCATCATAGGAACGCCGCTCTCGGGTTGTGACGCACCCGGGGGTGATCAATCCTGCGAAGCCCGGCGTTCGCGATGGATTTCTCCCGGGATCACCCTGTTTTTTCCTCGGCGAGCGGGCGCCGGCGGCCCGCCGCTGCCTCCGGACCGCCGGGCCGGGGCCCGCTCAGCCGCCGGCCGGACCGCGCGGCGGACTGACCGTGGTGCGCGGCGAGCGGCGCTGCGAGGACGTCCGCACGATCAGGTCGGTCGGTATCACCTGCTCGACCGGACCGCTGTCGCCGAGCCCCTCGATCGCGTCGATCAGGATCTGGACGACGGCGGTGCCGATGCGCCGCGGTTTGAGCGAGAGCGTGGTGACCGGCGGCTCGGTGGTGGCGTAGACGGTGGACTCGCTGCAGCAGACCAGCAGCAGGTCGTCCGGTACCCGTAAACCGTAGCGGCGGGCCGCGGCGAGCAGATCGGTGCCGTTCTGGTCGAAGAGGCCGTAGACCGCGTCCGGCCGGTCCGGGCGGGCCAGCAGCCGGTCGGCGGCCACCGCGCCGGCCCGCGGGTCGAAGGCGGGGTAGGACTCGTAGACGGGGTCCTGGCCGACCCGCTCGCACCAGTTGAGGTACGCGGTGGTCGACAGCCGGGTGTACGTGTCGGTGGTGTTGCCCGTGAGCAGCCCGATGCGGCGGGCGCCGGCCTCGGCGAGGTGGTCGAGCAGGCCGAGGACGGCCGCTTCGTGGTCGTTGTCGACCCAGCCGGTGACCGGGAGCGAGCCGCCGGGGCGGCCGTCGGAGACGACGGGGATGCCGTGCCGGAGGAGCTCGGTGACGACCGGGTCGCCGTCGGCCGGGTCGATCACGACGGTGCCGTCGAGGGCGACGTTGGACCAGACGTCGTGGCGGGAGGTCGCGGGCAGGATGACGAGGGCGTAGCCGCGGGCCAGCGCGGCGGAGGTGGCGGCTCTGGCCATCTCCGCGAAGTACGCGAACTCGGTGAAGGTGAAAGGTTCATCCCCGTACGTGGTCACGGTCAGACCGATGAGTCCTGACTTGCCGGTACGGAGGGTGCGGGCGGCTGCGGACGGGCGGTAGCCCAGCCGGTCGGCCACCTCGCGGACGTGGCTACGGGTGGCATCCGGAAGCCGGCCCTTGCCGTTGAGCGCGTCGGAGACAGTCGTGATCGATACACCGGCTGCGGCGGCCACGTCCCGGATGCCCGCGCGCCCCAGCCGGCGACCGGCCGACCGGCCCACCTGGTGCTTCCCTGCTGCTGTCATGGCGAGCCGATAGTAGGGCTCGCTACGGCCATTCGCGGGGGCGCTCCGGGGAGGGGTAGGAGGCACGTTTCTGCATCGTGATGGTGGGTCAACCGCCTTGTATTCCAAGGAAGTTGCGCCATTTGCTGGTCAATTGTCGGGAGGCAGGGCCACTCGGCCTGGCGATCCGCCCAGGTCTCGAAGAGGTCTCAAGTCACCTTGACGAGGGACGCGCGCCACGGAGCGAGCCACCGGCGCGCGGCGTGGCGCATGGCGCTCCCCCGCGGCCGCGCGCCGCGCGTCCCGTACGGCGGGCGCCGGGGCGGGGCGGTTTCCACAGGGGCTGCCGCCGGGCGGGTCAATCCTCATAAGGTGTGCAGTATTGGAGTCGAGCGGGATGGTCGAGGAGGACCTGCGGTGAGCGAGAAGACCCCGCGGCTGCGTGCCGCGCTGGAGGGCATCCCCACCTACAAGCCGGGGCGGCCGGCGGCGGCCGGCGGTCCGGTCGCGTACAAGCTGTCCTCCAACGAGAACCCCTATCCGCCGCTGCCGGGCGTCCTGGAGAGCGCGGTCGCGGCCGCCGGCTCCTTCAACCGCTACCCCGACATGGCATGTACGGGACTGATGGCGGAGCTGGCCGAGCGGTTCTCCGTCCCGGTGGAGCACCTGGCCACCGGGACGGGATCGGTGGGGGTCGCCCAGCAGCTGATCCAGGCGACGGCCGGCCCCGGTGACGAAGTGATCTACGCCTGGCGGTCGTTCGAGGCGTACCCGATCATCACCCAGGTCTCCGGGGCGGCGTCCGTCCAGGTGCCGCTGACGTCCGGCGAGGTGCACGACCTGGAGGCGATGCTGGCGGCGATCACCGACCGCACGCGGCTGATCTTCGTCTGCAACCCCAACAACCCCACCGGCACCGTCGTGCGCAGGGCGGAGCTGGAGTCCTTCCTGGACCGGGTGCCCAAGGGCGTCCTGGTGGTGCTGGACGAGGCGTACCGCGAGTTCATCCGCGACGCGGACGTGCCGGACGGGATGGAGCTCTACCGCGACCGCCCGAATGTGTGCGTGCTGCGCACCTTCTCCAAGGCGTACGGCCTGGCGGGGCTGCGGATCGGCTTCGCGGTGGCGCACGCGCCGGTGGCGGCGGCGCTGCGGAAGACGGCGGTGCCGTTCGGGGTGAGCCAGCTCGCGCAGGAGGCCGCGGTGGCGTCGCTGCGCAGTGAGGCGGCGCTGCTGGAGCGGGTCGAGGCGCTGGTCGCCGAGCGGACCCGGGTGTGCGAGGCGCTGGCGGCGCAGGGCTGGACGGTCCCGCCGTCGGAGGCGAACTTCGTCTGGCTGCGGCTGGGCGAGCGGACCACCGCGTTCGCCGAGGCGTGCGAGCGGGCCGGGGTGGTCGTGCGGCCGTTCGCCGGTGAGGGGGTGCGGGTGACCATCGGGGAGAAGCCGGCGATGGACCTGTTCCTCAAGGCCGCGGAGGAGTTCCGCAAGGAGCTGTAGACCGCCGGGCATGCGTCGCGGCGGACGAGGCCGGGGCCGCGGGTCGGTCGACCCGCGGCCCCGGCCGTCGCGATTTCCGGCGTCAGGCTTTCTGGACGTGGATCGCGTCGCCGCCGCGGACGGTGGCCAGGGCGCGCGGGTCGCCGTCGATGCGGCCCAGCACGTTGCAGGGCGAGGCGAGCCGGGACTCGTCGCCGCGGGAGATCGGGGTCGGGCCGTAGGGGAGCGCGAGGGCGTTGCCCTCGGTCCAGAAGGCGACCGTCCCCGGCTCGACGACCTGGCGGGCGTCGGACTCCAGGGCGGGGCTGAGCCCGGTGTCGAAGTAGACCTCCTCGCCCCAGGTGTGGGCGGTGGCCTGGAGCGGCAGCGCGGCGAGCAGCGCGGTGGTGGTCGGGGTGTCGTCGAGGGTGGCGGTCACTTGCCCGGCGGGCCAGGAGATACGGATCTTCATGGCGGCGAATTCAACAATATGTTGAAGCTGCGGGGAAGGGTGCTCTCATAACCTCGGCATAAAGGGTGCATGAGCCATCGATTCAAGCGTGACCGCAGTCACGTACCCCCCTTCTCCAAGGCGGACTCCTCATGGGTGATAATGCTTGTGAATGTGAACGCGTTCACAAGCTCGCGTCCCGGTAGGCGCTGCCTGGGTGGCGCACAAGGGACACGGCCGTGCTGTCACGGCGACGTAAGGACGTAAGGAGGCCGCGACGTGGAACTGGCGTTGGCGCCGGAGACTATGGCGCGATGGCAATTCGGCATCACGACCGTCTACCACTTCCTGTTCGTCCCCCTGACGATCTCCCTCGCCGCCCTGGTGGCCGGGCTGGAGACCGCGTGGGTACGGACCGGCAAGGAGAAGTACCTCAAGGCCACCAAGTTCTGGGGCAAGCTGTTCCTGATCAACATCGCGATGGGTGTCGTCACCGGCATCGTCCAGGAGTTCCAGTTCGGTATGAACTGGTCGGACTACTCGCGGTTCGTCGGGGACATCTTCGGCGCCCCCCTCGCGTTCGAGGCGCTGATCGCGTTCTTCTTCGAGTCCACCTTCATCGGCCTGTGGATCTTCGGCTGGGACAAGCTGCCCAAGAAGATCCACTGCTTCTGCATGTGGATGGTCTCGATCGGCACCGTGCTGTCGGCGTACTTCATCCTCGCGGCCAACTCCTGGATGCAGCACCCGGTCGGCTACAAGTTCAACCGCGCCACCGGGCGCGCGGAGCTGACCGACTTCTGGAAGGTGCTGACCCAGGACACCACCCTGGTCGTCGTCTTCCACACGCTGACCGCGGCCTTCCTGACCGGCGCCGCGTTCATGGTCGGCATCGCCGCGTACCACTTGATGCGCAAGAAGCACGTCAAGGTCATGCGGACGTCGCTGCGCCTGGGCCTGGTCACCCTGGTCGTCGCCGGACTGCTCACCGCCATCAGCGGTGACTCGCTCGGCAAGGTCATGTTCCAGCAGCAGCCGATGAAGATGGCCTCGGCCGAGGCGCTCTGGGACAAGGCCGCACCGGCGCCCTTCTCGGTCTTCTCCTACGGAGACGTCGCCAAGGGGCACAACAAGGTCGCCATCGAGATACCCGGCCTGCTCTCGTTCCTCGCGCACAGCGACTTCTCCTCGCCGGTCCCCGGCATCAACGACGTCAACAAGTCCGAGCAGCAGAAGTTCGGGCCCGGCGACTACCGGCCCAACATCCCGGTCACCTACTGGGGCTTCCGCTGGATGATCGGCTTCGGGATGACGTCCTTCGCCATCGGCCTGGCCGGGCTCTGGCTCACCCGCAAGAAGTTCTGGCTGGCACCCGCGCTCCGTACGGGCGACGAGGAGCCGCCGCACCTCGCCCTCACCAAGCACCGCACGCTGGGCGACCGGCTGGCGAAGTGGTACTGGCGGCTGGCCTTCGTCACCCTCGGCTTCCCGTTGATCGCCAACTCGTGGGGCTGGATCTTCACCGAGATGGGCCGCCAGCCCTGGGTCGTCTACGGCGTGCTGCGCACCCGGGACGCGGTGTCGCCCGGTGTCACACAGGGCGAAGTGATCACCTCGCTGGTCGTCTTCACCACGCTCTACGCGATCCTCGCCGTGGTCGAGGTCCGGCTGCTGGCCAAGTACATCAAGGCCGGACCGCAGGAACTCACCGAATCCGACCTCAATCCGCCCACCAAGATCGGCGGCGATTCCGCCGACGCCGACCGGCCGATGGCCTTCTCGTACTAGGAGGCGACCGTGCAACTCCACGACGTCTGGTTCGTCATCATCGCCTTCCTGTGGACCGGATACTTCTTCCTCGAAGGATTCGACTTCGGGATCGGCGTCCTCACCAAGCTGCTCGCCCGGGACCGGAGCGAGAAGCGCGTCCTGATCAACACCATCGGCCCGGTCTGGGACGGCAACGAGGTCTGGCTGCTCAGCGCGGGCGGCGCGACCTTCGCCGCCTTCCCCGACTGGTACGCCACCCTCTTCTCCGGCTTCTACCTGCCGCTGCTGCTGATCCTGGTCTGCCTGATCGTGCGCGGTGTGGCGTTCGAGTACCGCGCCAAGCGACCCGAGGAGAGCTGGCAGCGCAACTGGGAGCACGCGATCTTCTGGACCTCGCTGCTGCCGTCGGTGCTGTGGGGCGTGGCGTTCGGCAACATCGTCCACGGCGTGAAGATCGACGCGCACAAGGAGTACGTCGGCGGCCTGCTCGACCTGCTCAACCCGTACGCGATCCTCGGCGGGCTGGTCACGCTCGCGCTGTTCACCTTCCACGGCGCGGTCTTCGCCTCGCTCAAGACCGTGGGTGACATACGGGAGCGGGCGCGCCGGATGGCGGGCGTCCTCGGACTGGTCGCCGCCGTGCTCGCGGTGGCGTTCCTGGCCTGGACCCAGGCGGACAAGGGCGGCCTGAGCAGCCTGATCGCCATGATCGTCGCGGTGGTGGCGCTGGTCGCCGCGCTCGGGGCCAATAAGCTCGGGCGCGAGGGCTGGGCGTTCGCCTTCTCCGGGATCACCATCGCGGCGGCCGTCGCCATGCTCTTCCTGACGCTCTTCCCGAACGTCATGCCGTCCACGCTGAACGGCGGCTGGAGCCTCACCGTCTCCAACGCCTCGTCCAGCCCCTACACCCTGAAGATCATGACGTGGTGCGCGGGGATCGCCGCGCCGATCGTGATGCTCTACCAGGGGTGGACCTATTGGGTGTTCCGCAAGCGGATCGGCACCCAGCACATCGCCGAAGCCCACTAGCCGCGTCCCGCCCCGCCAGGGCGGGACCGGGAGAACGGAAGGTTTCACGTGAAACCCGTCGACCCGCGCCTGCTCCGCTACGCCCGTGCCACCCGCGGATTCCTCATCGCGGTGGTGGTCCTCGGGCTTGCCGGAGCGGCCCTGGTCGTCGGCCAGGCCATGCTCATCGCGGAGATCGTGGTCGGTGCCTTCCACCACGGCCGCACCCTCGGCTCCCTGGCCGCCCCGGTCGTGCTGCTCGCCGCGGTCTCCGCCGGCCGGGGGCTGGTGTCCTGGCTGACGGAGCTGGCCGCGCACCGCGCCGGCGCGGCGGTCAAGTCCGAACTGCGGCTGCGGCTGATCAGGCGGGCGGGGCAGCTGGGGCCGGGGGCGGCGGTGCGCCGGGCGGACGGTGCCGCGGACGCCGGCACCCTGGAGCTGCGGACCGGTGAGCTGACGGCCCTGGCCACCCGCGGTATCGACGCCCTGGACGACTACTTCGCCCGCTATCTGCCCCAGCTGGGGCTGGCGGTCGTGGTGCCCGTCGCGGTACTGGCCCGGATCGTCACCGGCGACTGGATCTCCGCGCTGACGATCGTCCTCACCCTGCCGCTGATCCCGCTCTTCATGGTGCTGATCGGCTGGGCCACCCAGTCGCGGATGGACCGCCAGTGGCGGCTGCTGGCGCGGCTGTCCGGGCACTTCCTCGATGTCGTCGAGGGCCTGCCCACGCTGAAGGTCTTCGGCCGGGCCAAGGCCCAGGCCGCCGCCATCCGCGCGATCACGGATGAGTACCGCCGGGCCACCCTGCGCACCCTGCGGATCGCCTTCCTCTCCTCGTTCGCGCTCGAACTCCTCGCCACCATCTCCGTCGCGCTGGTCGCCGTCGGCATCGGCATGCGCCTGGTCCACGGCGAACTCGACCTCTACACCGGCCTGATGGTGCTGGTCCTGGCGCCCGAGGCGTATCTGCCGCTGCGGCAGGTCGGGGCGCAGTACCACGCCGCGGCCGAGGGCCTCTCCGCCGCGGAGGAGATCTTCGCCGTCCTGGAGACCCGGCCGCGGACGCCCGGGACCGCGCCCGCGCCCGAGGGCACCGGGCTGGCCGTCGAGGGCCTGGTGGTCCGCCACCCCGGGCGCACCGCCGCATCGCTGCCCGCGACCTCGTTCGAAGTCCGGCCCGGGGAGACGGTCGCGCTGGTCGGCCCGTCGGGTGCCGGCAAGTCGACGCTGCTGAGCGTGGTGCTGGGCTTCACCGAGCCGTCCGAGGGCCGGGTGCTGGTCGACGGCCAGGATCTCGCCGGCCTGTCGCCCGAGAGCTGGCGCCGGCGGATCGCCTGGGTGCCGCAGCACCCGCACCTCTTCGCCGGTTCGATCGCCGAGAACGTCCGGCTGGCGCGGCCGGACGCCGATGACGCGGCGGTCCGGGCCGCCCTGCGCGACGCCGGTGCGCTGGACTTCGTGGACGCGCTGCCCAACGGCCCGGACACCCGGCTCGGGGAGTCCGGCGCGGGGCTCTCGGCCGGGCAGCGGCAGCGCCTGGCCCTCGCCCGGGCCTTCCTCGCCGACCGGCCGGTCCTGCTGCTGGACGAGCCCACGGCGAATCTGGACGGCGAGACCGAGCAGGCCGTCGTCGAGGCGGTCCGGCGGCTGGCGGCCGGGCGCACGGTGCTGATGGTCGTCCACCGTCCGGCGCTGCTGGCCGTCGCGGACCGGACGGTGCGGCTGGCCGGGCCGGAGGAGGGGGCCGGGAACGTGGAGGAGGCCGGGGGCGCCGAACGGGCCGGGGGCGCGGGGGCCGTTGTGGCGGGCTCGCGGGGACCGGGCGCCGGTGGGTCGGTCTCCGCTGCCGGCGGGCCGGTCTCCGATGTGACTGGAACGGGGCGGGTCGCGGGCGCCGGGCCGGTGCTCGCCGCCGGGCCGGTGCCGGAGGGCGCGGCCGCGTCCGGACCGCCCCCGCGCTCGGCGCTGCGGCGGCTGCGCGGGACGGCCCGCGCCCGGCGGTCCCGCTTCGGACTGGCGCTGCTGCTCGGCGCGCTCGCGCTGGGCAGTGCGGTGGGCCTGATGGCCACCTCCGGCTGGCTGATCTCGCGGGCCTCGCAGCAGCCTCCGGTGCTGTACCTGATGGTGGCGGTGACCGCGACCAGGGCGTTCGGCATCGGGCGGGCGGTGTTCCGGTACGCCGAGCGGCTGGTCGCGCACGACGCGGTGTTCCGGATGCTCGCCGATGTCCGGGTGGCCGTCTTCCGGCGGCTGGAGCGGCTGGCTCCGGCCGGGCTGCGGGAGCGCCGCCGCGGTGATCTGCTGTCGCGGCTGGTCGCGGACGTGGACGCGGTGCAGGACTACTTCCTGCGCTGGCTGCTGCCCGTGGGGGCGGCGCTGCTGGTCGGCGCGGGCACCGTCGCGTTCACCGGCTGGCTGCTGCCGGAGGCCGGGGTGCTGCTCGCCATCGGCCTGCTGCTCGCCGGTGCCGGCGTCCCGCTGCTGTCGGCCGCGCTGGCCCGGCGGGCGGAGCGGCGGCTGGCGCCGGCCCGCGGGGTGCTCGCCACCCGCGTCGTCGATCTGCTCACCGGTACGGCCGAACTGACGGTCGCCGGCGCGCTCGGGGCCCGTACCGACGCGGTGCGCCGCGCCGACCGGGAGCTGACCCGGATCGCGTCCCGTTCGGCCACCGTGGCCGGGACGGGTGCCGGGCTCTCGGCGCTGCTGTGCGGGCTGACCGTGGTCGCCTCCGCGGTGGTCGGCGTCCAGGCGGTGCACGCGGGCCGGCTGGCGGGCGTGGAGCTGGCCGTCCTCGTGCTCACCCCACTCGCCGCGTTCGAGGCGGTGGCCGGGCTGCCGCTCGCCGCGCAGTACCGCCGCCGCACCCGGCATGCCGCGGAGCGGGTCTTCGAGGTGCTGGACGCCCCGGAACCGGTGCGTGAACCGGAGGCCCCGGCGGCCGCGCCCGGCACGCCGTTCCCGCTGGCCGTCCGCGGGCTGACCGCGCGCCATGCCGGGCAGGACCGCCCGGCGCTGGACGGCGTCGACCTCACGCTGACCCCGGGCCGCCGGCTCGCCGTCGTGGGGCCGTCCGGCTCCGGCAAGACGACGCTGGCGCAGGTGCTGCTGCGCTTCCTGGACCGGGAGTCCGGGACGTACGCCCTGGCGGGGACGGACGCCGAGGAGCTGTCCGGCGACACGGTGCGGCGGCTGGTCGGCCTGTGCGCGCAGGACGCGCACCTCTTCGACAGCTCGCTGCGGGAGAACCTCCGGCTCGCCCGCCGGAACCGCGGCGACGACGAGGAGACCGGCGACCAGGATCTGTGGGACGCGCTCGGCCGGGCGCGGCTGGCGGACTGGGTCCGCGGGCTGCCCGAGGGCCTGGACACCATGGTCGGGGAGCACGGCGCCCGGCTGTCCGGAGGCCAGCGGCAGCGGCTGGCCCTGGCCCGCGCGCTGCTCGCGGACTTCCCGGTGCTGGTGCTGGACGAGCCCGCCGAGCACCTCGACCTGGCCACCGCCGACGCGCTGACCGCCGATCTGCTGGCCGCCACCGAGGGCCGGACGACGCTTCTGATCACGCACCGGCTGGCCGGCCTCGACGCGGTGGACGAGATCCTGGTGCTGGACCGCGGCCGGGTGGTGCAGCGCGGTGCGTACGCGGAGCTGGCCGCTACCGACGGTCCGTTCCGGCGGATGCTGGAGCGGGAACGGGCGGTGGACGCCGCGTATCCGAGCATGGTGAGCGCCGGGGCCTGATGAGGGGCGTACGGAGGTCCGCCCCTGCGCGGTGCGGCCGCGGAGCCGCGGCCTTCCCGGCCGCGCCGTCTCCTGCTCAGCCTTGCCCGACCCTGCTTCCCCGGGCCCCGCTTTCCCCCGAAATGGGCCCTTATTAGGCTCGGGGCATGGCAGCCACGGCAGGAACGCCCGCGGGCCCCGCGGAGACCGGCAGCACCGGAAGGCGTCCCGATCCCATGGACGCCGCCACCGAGGCCACCCGCAGCCTCCAGGGCCTGTCGTCCGAGCTGACCGCGCGGGTGCCGCAGCTGCTGGAGGCGATGCGCACGATCGGCGCGGGCCTCGACCTGCACATCACCCTGGACCGGATCGTGCAGACCGCGGCCGAGCTCGCCGACGCGCGCTATGCCGCGATCGGGATCATTGACGACGCCCGCGAAGGGCTGTCGGACTTCGTCACCTACGGCGTGACCGGGGAGCAGCACGAGCGGATCGGCGCGCTGCCCGACGGCCACAAGGGACTGCTCGGCGCGCTGATCCACGACCCCGTGCCGGTGCGGCTGGCCGACCTCACCAAGGACCCCCGCTCGGCCGGCTTCCCGCCCGGGCATCCGCCGATGCGGTCGTTCCTGGGCGTCCCGATCCGCGTCCAGGGCGAGATCTTCGGCAACCTCTACCTGACCGAGAAGCGCGGTGGGGAGTTCAGCGAAGAGGACCTGCACATGGTGCGGGTGCTGGCCACCGAGGCCGGTATCGCGATCGGCAACGCCCGGATGTACGCGGCGACCCGGCAGCGGGAGCGGTGGATCGACGGTTCGGTGGCGGTGACCACCGAGCTGCTGGCCGGCAGCGATGTGGACGACGCGCTCGCGGTGGTCGCCGAACAGGCCAGGAAACTGGCGGAATCGGCGGCCGGCATCGTGCTGCTGCCGGACGAGGACGGCGGGCTGGAGATCGTCGCCGTGTCGGCCGACGACCCGGCCGGGATCATGGGCACGCGGGTTCCGGCCGACAGTCCGGTGACCGAGCAACTCCTCGCGGGAAAGCCGGTGTTCATCGATGACTCGGCGAGCGATCCGCGGATGGTCACGGACCTGGCGGCGCGGTTCGGGCCGAGCATGATGCTGCCGCTCAAGAGCGGGGGCCGGGTGCTCGGCACCCTCGCCACCCCGCGGTCCCGCGGCGCCCGCCCGTTCACGGCCGCCGAGCGGACGCTGGCGGCCCAGTTCGCCGCCCAGGCCGCGCTGGCGCTGGTACTGGCCGACGCCCAGCGCGACCGGGAACGGCTCGCGGTCTACGAGGACCGGGACCGGATCGCGCGCGATCTGCACGATCTGGTGATCCAGCGGCTGTTCGCCACGGGGATGATGCTGGAGAGCGCTCAGCGCCGGACCGACGTACCCGAGGTGGCGCAGCGGGTCGGCAAGGCCGTCGACGAGCTCGACATCACCATCCAGGAGATCAGAACCGCGATCTTCGCCCTTCAGCAAGGGCCGGCCGAGGCGCCGTCGGGGCTCCGGACCCGGGTCCTGCGGGAAATCGGCACCGCCGCCGTACTGCTGGGCTTCCAGCCGTCGGCGCAGTTCGTCGGGCCGGTCGACTCCCGGGTCGGTGAGCTGACCGGCAAGAACCTGATCGCCGCACTGCGGGAGGCGCTGTCGAACGCCTTCCGGCACGCCGAGGCGTCCCGGATCGAGGTGGTGGTCGACGCGACGATCACCATGCCGGACGGCACCCCGGGCGTCCGGCTGACCGTGGCCGACGACGGGGTGGGTATCTCCCGGGGCGGCCGGCGCAGCGGCCTGAAGAACCTCGCCAAGCGGGCCGAATCGCTGGGCGGCTCCAGCACCTACGGCCCCGGACTGGGGGACGGTGGCGGCGGGACGACGGTGACGTGGCAGGCACCGCTGTGAGGGCGGCGGGTCGGAGAGGTGCGCGCGGGCCCCGCTGTTTCACGTGAAACATCCATTGGTGGGCGCCAGTTGACGTGTTTCACGTGAAACAGCGGCCGCTCGACCGTGAGTTCGCCTGTTTCACGTGAAACATGCGCCGTCGTCGCTCGGGGGGTGGGGACGTTTCACGTGAAACACCTGCCGTTTCACAGGAGTTGAATGTTTCACGTGAAACCACGGGTGGGGTGCCGCCGGGACTGGCGCCGTTCCCGGAAGCGCCTCAGCTCCCCCGAAGGATCCGCTCGATCACGACCGCCACACCGTCGTCGTTGTTGGACTCGGTACGGTGCGTGGTCGCCGCCAGAACGTCCGGGTGCGCGTTGGCCATGGCGTAGGACGTACCGGCCCAGGTCAGCATCTCGATGTCGTTTGGCATGTCCCCGAAGGCGACGACCTCCTCCGGCGAGATCCCGCGCTCCGCGCAGCAGCGGGCGAGGGTGCCGGCCTTGCTGACGCCCAGGCCGCTGATCTCCAGCAGGGCGGTCGGGCTGGACCGGGTGAAGGACGCCAGATGGCCGGCGGTGGTCCGGGCGAGCGAGAGGAAGGCGTCGGGATCCAGGTCGGGATGGTGCGCCAGCAGCTTCAGTACGGGCTGGTCGGCGGCGCCGGAGCCGTCCCCCGGGCCGTGCGCCGCCGCCCCGGTGAAGTCCTCGGCGAGGAGCTTCTCGGCCGGTGCGATCACCGCGGCCGGGTCGAGGAGGAAGGGCGGATACTGCGGCTCGTAGTGAATGCCGGTGGTGCGCTCGACGGCGAAGCTGGTGGCCGGAGCGGCGGCGCGCAGGGCGTAGACGACGTCCAGCGCCACGGCTTGATCCAGCGGGCTGACCTCCACGATGCGGTTGCCCCGGTGCAGATCGATGACGGCCGCGCCGTTCGCGCAGATGGCCAGGCCGTGGCCGTGCACATGATCGCTGACCACGTCCATCCAGCGGGCCGGGCGCCCGGTGACGAAGAACACCTCGATACCTGCCGCCTCCGCGGCGGCGAGCGCCGTGATCGTCCGCTCGGAGACCGTCTTGTCGTCGTGCAGCAGGGTGCCGTCGAGATCGGTGGCGATCAGCCGGGTGGGCCGGGGTGGCGCGGCGGAGGCATCAGTCACGGGGCCATCTTCGCGTACCGGCACGTACAGGTGTGCGCTGGGTGCGCGCCGGGGCCCGGGCGGGAGAGCGGTCGGACGGGGTTGCGCCGCACTCCCCGTACGCTCGGGGGCATGCGACTGAGCACTGTGATCCTGCCCGTCCGCCGCTGGTCCGAAGGAGGGAAGGAGGCGTGGCAGCGCGCGGAGCAGCTGGGTTTCCACGCCGCGTACACGTACGACCACCTGTCGTGGCGGAGTTTCCGCGACCAGACGTGGTTCGGAGCCCTGCCGACCCTGACCGCGGCCGCCACCGCGACCTCCCGGATGCGCCTGGGCACCCTCGTCACCTCCCCGAACTTCCGGCACCCGGTCACCCTCGCCAAGGAGCTGATCTCGCTGGACGACATCAGCGAGGGCCGGATCACGCTGGGTATCGGAGCCGGCGGCAACGGCTTCGACGCCAGCGCGCTCGGGCAGGAGCCGTGGTCGCCGCGTGAACGGGCCGACCGGTTCGCCGAGTTCACCACGCTGCTCGACCGGCTGCTCACGCAGGACGCCGTCTCGTACGAGGGCACGCACTACTCGGCGGACGAGGTGCGCAACATCCCCGGCTGTGTGCAGCGGCCGCGGCTGCCGTTCGCGGTGGCGGCCACCGGCCCGCGCGGGCTGAGGCTGGCGGCCCGACTCGGACAGGCGTGGGTGACCACCGGTGACCCCAAGGTCGCGCAGGGGGAAGGCACGCCGGCCGAGTCGCGGGAGGCGATCCGCCGGCAGATCGAGGGGCTGGAGAAGGCGTGCGCCGACCAGGGACGGGACGCCGCCGAGCTGCAGAAGATCATGCTGACCGGCTTCACCCCGGACCGTCCGCTGGACTCCGTCGACGCCTTTGTGGACTTCGCCGGCCGCCACGCCGAGCTGGGCATCGATGAGCTGGTCATTCACTGGCCGATCGCCGATTCGGTGTTCGCCGCCGATCCGGCGGTCTTCGAGCGGATCGCGACAGAGGCGTCGGCGCAGCTCACCGCGTAGCGGCCGTCCGCGGTGCCGGGGTGAATCCGGTTCGTCCCGGTGACCGGCCGGGGCTTTACCCGCTATATAGCCGTGAAGAGGGAGAATTAGGGCAGCGGCGCAGTGTGCGGCCCGGCGCGCGGGGGAGAGGACGGTGGGCGACCGGGTCAGGACACTGCGCGAAGTGCGGTGCGTTGTGGAGGAGCCATGGCACAGACCCGATTCGCCCCGGACCGCGGGCTGACCTCGCGCATGGTGGTGACGATGTTCCTCATCGGCCTGCTGTACGTCGTGGTCGTCAGCGCGCTGGTGGTGCTCCTCAAAGGCGCCTGGGTGGTGGTGCTGCTGATCGCCGGGGCGATGTTCATCGCGCAGTTCTGGTTCTCCGACCGGATCGCCGCCTTCAGCATGGGGGCCCGCGAGGTCACGCCGGAGCAGGCGCCCGAGCTGCACGGCGCGGTGGACCGGCTCTGCGCCCTGGCCGATATGCCCAAACCGCGGGTCGCGATCGCCGAGTCCGATGTGCCGAACGCCTTCGCCACCGGCCGCAATCAGAAGAACTCCCTGGTCTGCGCGACGACCGGGCTGCTCAGACGGTTGGAGCCGGAAGAGCTGGAGGGGGTGCTGGCGCATGAGCTGTCCCATGTCGCCCACCGCGATGTCGCGGTGATGACCATCGCCTCGTTCCTCGGCGTGCTGGCCGGGATCATCACCCGCGCCGCGCTGTGGAGTGGCGTCGGACGCAACAACCGCGATCAGAACGCCGCCATCGCCGTGCTGATCGTCACCGCCGTCAGCGTGGTCGTCTACGCCATCAGCTTCCTGCTCACCCGGCTGCTCTCCCGCTACCGCGAGCTGTCCGCCGACCGCGCCGCCGCCCTCCTGACCGGCCGCCCTTCCGCGCTGGCCTCCGCCCTCACGAAGGTCACCGGCCAGATCGCGCGGATCCCCACCGAGGACCTGCGCAAGTCCCAGCCGTTCAACGCCTTCTACTTCGCCCCGGCCTTCAACAAGGAGAGCTTCAACCAGCTGCTCTCCTCGCACCCGACGCTGGAGCAGCGGCTCGACCAGCTGGGCCGGATAGCGGCGCAGCTGGGGCGGCCGTGAGCGGCGGCATCCGACCGGACGGCAGGGACCGACGCACGGCATGTTTCACGTGAAACATGCCGGTGCGTCATCGGCGCAAGGAAGCAAGGAGTAAGCCGCGCATGGGATTTCTGGACGTGATCCTCGGCCGCAGCAAACCGGTACGGCCTGACCTGGACCAGCTCTTCGCGCTGCCGTCCGCCGCGGTCACCCTCCAGGCCGCGGCCGGATTCACCCCCACCGGCCTGGGGTCGGTGTGTTTCGCGAGCGTCGAGGGCGGCGCGTTCTCGCGTATCCAGGAGGAGGCGCGCTCGCTCCTGGACGGTTCGGTGGAGTTCACCCAGGACGCCTACGGCTATACGTGGCTGCTGGTGCGGCACGCGCCGGAGGACGTGGCGGGACTGGTCAACGATCTCCACGCGGTCAACACCTCGCTGGAGGAAGCGGGTTTCGGCCCCCAGCTCCTGTGCTCGCTCGTCGGCTTCCGGGACGACCGGCAGCGGCCGCTGGCGCTGGTCTACCTCTACAAGCGCGGCACCTTCTACCCCTTCGCGCCGCGGCCCGGTGAGGGCGAGAAGCGCGACAATCCGCTCGAACTCCAGGCGCGGGCGATGCTCGGGGACGATCTGACGGTCGAGAAAGACCTCGCCCGGTGGTTCCCGGTGTGGGGAGCACCCGGCCTCTGACGTGCGGGAATGGCCGCGACGGATCGGTTCAGCCGGGGAAGCGGAGGAACTCCGGCGGCACCCGCTCGGTCAGCCAGACCCCGTTGGCGCTGACCCGGAAGACGTGGCCGGCCCGGTACATGGCGGGCGCGTCGACGGCCAGGACGAGCGGTTTGCCGCGCCGTGCGCCGACCCGGGCGGCGGTCTCGCGGTCCGGCGAGAGGTGCACGGCATGCCGGGACATCGGCCGCAGCCCGTCCTGCCGGATGGCGGCGATATGGCGGGTCACCGTTCCGTGGAAGAGGAAGCCGGTCGGTACGGCCTCCGGAAGGCCGAGATCGACGCGGACGGAATGGCCCTGGTTGGCGCGGATGCGGTCGTTCTCCAGGGCGTAGCGCTGCTTGTCGTTGCCGGCGACGACGGCCGCCAACTCCGCGCGGGAGAAGGGGAATCCGTGCCGTGCGGCTGCTGCGATCAGTTCGGTCACCGGTACCCAGCCCTGTGCGTCCAGGGTGATGCCGATCCGCTGGGGTTCATGGCGCAGATGTTTCGCCAGGTATTTGGAGATCCGCACGGAACGCTGGTGGTCCATGCCGCCAGCCTGCCACCGGGCGAGCGCCCGGGCACCCGTAATAACCGGGGCCGGGACCCTCAAGACGGGGGGTGATCCGTGCCTTACGCGTCCTCCTTCCCGCTGGACTCCGCGGGACCCTCGCCGCGCCGGGTGCGGGCCAGTTCCCCGGCCTTCGCGGCCTTCGCGCTGGTCACCTCGTCGGCGGCCCAGCGCGCCCAATCCTCCACCGCCGCCGTTATCCGCAGGCCGTACTCCAGCGCGATCCGCCCGTAAACAGAGATCATTTCGTCGTCCCACGCCGTGGCGTCGTCCATCCGCTCGTACCCGGCACGGGCATGGGCCGCGGACTCGGCCTGGGTGAGCAGAAAGGTCCGTGCCTCCAGCGGCGTGAGATTGCCGAGGAAGAAGACGCGCAGCAGGCCGTCGTGGCGCTGCTGGCCGGCCGGCGGGACCTCCGTCAGCCAGTGCCGCAGCTCGGCCAGGCCGTCGTCGGTGATCGCGTATTCCTTGCGGCCGCGCGGCCCCTCGGCGGCGACCTCGACCAGCCCCGCCGCCGTCAGCTTGTTGAGCTCGCCGTAGACCTGGCTCTGGGTGGCCGGCCAGACGTTGGCGAGTGAGGCGTTGAACAGCTTCATCAGGTCGTAGCCGCTCGCCGGGGATTCGGAGAGCAGGCCCAGCACCGCATGTCTCAGGCTCATACCCGCACACTACCTTCCACAACTGACATGTCAACGCTGGACTTTCCACCTTCGACATGTCACAGTTGGAATGTCGCTGGGTGTGGGAGGTGTTCCCCGCTCGGCGCACACGCTGCGGTCGCGGTCATCGGCCCGGCGCATCGTCGAGCAGTCGTCCGCGAAACCGGGCGTGCAGGAACAGGGGGAGACATGCAGTACTTGAGGAGCTTCATTCCGTGGCTCGTCTACGCGGCGGTGTCCGTGCTGGGCTGGCAGTGGGGAGCACTTGCCGGCCTCGCGGCGGCGGTGGTGCTGCTGGTGGCGGACCGGGCGGCGGGGTTCGCACTGGAGACGCGGCTGCTGGAGTACGGCACGATCGTGTTCTTCGCCGCCCTTACGGCCCTGGCCCTCATCCGGCCCGACAGTCCTCTCAAGGCTTATGGCAGCGCGCTGTCGATGGGCTGGCTGGCGGTCATCGCGTGGACGTCGATCGCCGTCCGGCGACCCTTCACGATGGCCATCGCGCGTCGGATGGCGCCGCCCGAGGTCTGGCACACCGCGTTCTTCCGGCACATCAACGTCGTCCTCACCGCCGCCTGGGCGCTGTCCTTCACCCTGAGCTGCATCGCCCAGGCCGTCATCAGCGCCTACGGCCTGAGCGTGCTCTTCCCGATCCTTGTGCAGATCGCCGGATTCGTTGTCCCCGCCCGCTTCACGGCCGCCTATCCGGAACGGGCGCGTGCCCGCTTCGTGCAGCAGTCCGGTGCGCGGCCCACCACCCAGGAAGGACTGGCCCGATGACGACCACCACGCCCGCCGAAGTGACGGAATCCTCCGCGCCACCGCCCCATCTCGCCGGCAATTTCGCCCCGGTCACCGATGAGCTGACCGCCTGCGACCTCCCGATCACCGGCACCGTCCCGGCGGCCCTGCGAGGCTGGTACGTGCGCAACGGCCCCAACCCCAGGGACGCCGCCAGTCCGCACTGGTTCTTCGGGGACGGCATGATCCACGGCGTGCGCCTGGAGGACGGCCGGGCCGTCTCCTACCGCAACCGCTGGGTCCGCACCTCGACTTTCACCGACGGCGCCCGCGTCGTGGACGAGGAGGGCCGCCGCGATCTCGCGGCGGGCGTGGCCAACACCCATATCGTCCGGCACGCCGGCCGCACCCTGGCGCTGGTCGAGTCGTCCTTCCCCTACGAGATCGACTGCCGGCCCGGCCACGAGCTGGAGACCGTCGGCCCGCATGACTTCGGCGGGCGCCTCGCCACCGCCATGACAGCCCACCCGAAGACCTGCCCCACCACCGGTGAGCTGCACTTCTTCGGCTACGGCAATGCCACGCCGCCCTATCTGACCTACCACCGCGCGGACGCCGCCGGCCAGTTGGTGGTCAGTCGCCCCATCGACGTCCCCGCCGCCACGATGATGCATGACTTCCATCTGACGGCCCGCCACGTCGTCTTCATGGACCTCCCGATGGTCCATGACCGCGGCCGCCCCGGGATGCCGTACGCCTGGGATCCGGAGTACGGCGCCCGCCTGGGCGTACTGCGGCGCGACGACCCCCACGGCCAGGTCCGTTGGCTGGAGATCGACCCCTGCTACGTCTTCCACTCGCTGAACGCCCATGACGACGGCGAGGAGCGGATCGTCCTCTACGTCTCCCGCTACGCCGCGCTCGACGGCCGCAGCCCGTCCTTCCTGTGGCGCTGGACCATCGACCTGGCCGCCGGGACGGTGAGGGAGGAGCAACTCGACGACCAGTTCGGGGAGTTCCCCCGAATAGACGACCGGCTCGCCGGACTGCCCGCCCGTTTCGGCCACGTCACCGCGGGCGAGGCCCCGGGCACCGGACCGATACCCGGCGCCCTGCTCCGCTACGACCTGCGGACCGGTGCGGTGGCCCGTTATGACTTCGGTCCCGGGCGCACTCCGGGCGAGGCGGCGTTCGCCCCCGCGGACGACCGCCCGGGCGGCCCCGGCTGGCTGATCACGTACGTCTACGACGCGACCACCGACACCAGCGACCTGGTGATCCTCGACGCCGAGGACATCACCGCCGGGCCCGTCGCGACGGTCCACCTTCCGCAGCGGGTACCGCACGGATTCCACGGCAACTGGCTTCCCGATCCGGCGAGTTGACGCAACCCGAAGGGGTGGCCGGGCGAGGCGGGACGTCCGGCTCGATCCTTGACAACTGGAGAGTGAAGCAGAGGGGACGGCTCCGGGGCGGGGGAGCGCCGGGGGCCGGGACCAGGGGCCCGTGCGGTCGCTGCGGGGGTCAGCGGCCCTCGGTGTGTGCCTCGGCCTCGGCCTCGGCTGCCGCCCGGGGTCCGGCGGCGGCCGCGGCCAAGCCGTCCATGGTGCGGGCGTGTACCTCGCGCTGCGCGGCGGCGGCGATGAAAGCGGCCGTGTTCTCCGGGCCGACCAGGTCGCGTACGGCCTGAACGGCCGTGGCGGGCAGCAGCACGGCCTCCGAGCCGGTCGCGGGACGGGGGTCCGCGACGGGCGAGAGGGCTCCGGCCGGTGTCGGCCGGGCGTCCGCGACGGGCCGCGCGCCGGAGGGGGCAGGGGTGTCCGCCGTCCCCTGCCGCCCCTCCGGCGCCGGAGCGGCGGCCGCTCCGGGCCCGGCGTCCGGCACAGCGCCGGCACCCCGATCGGCCGGCCGAGGCGCCTGTTCCGAAGGCGCCTGGTCTCCAGACCCGTCCCCAGGCCCGTTGTCCCGAGGCCCCTGATCCCAAGGCCGACGATCCCGAGTCCCGTCCTCGGCCGGAGCCGCGCGATCCTCCTGGCTGCCCGCCGTCAGCGCCCCCGTGAGGTGGTGGCGGATGTAGCGGGTGGCGAGTGATCGCATGGCGCGGGCGAGTTCCGCGTCGATGGTCTGCTGGGCCAGCGGGCGGAGGCGGCGTACCAGCGCCGTGGCCTCCGCAGTCTCGGCCTCGGTGGGCGGGTGGTCCAGGAACGACCGGAAGACGTGCTCCGTGGTGAAGTCCAGAAAACGGGCGGCGATGTGCTCGACCTGGCCGCGCACCTCTCGCAGATGACCGGAGATCGCCGGCAGCGGGACGCCGGCGGAGTGGAGTTCGGCGGCGACGGCCAGTTCCTGGGGGCTGGGGACCAGGAACTCGTCGTCGCGGCCGGGGACGCGGACCAGGACGCCCAGTTCGACGGCCTCGCCGACCGCGCGCTCGTCGGGGGTGCCCCCGAAGGCGGCGTCGAGTTCGGTGCGGGAGAGGCGGGTCGGCTCCTCGTCGCTCCACGGCCCGTCGATCTCGGCGACAAGTCCCAGGACGCCGCCGAGGCCCCGTCCGGCGTCCCAGGCTTCGAGGAGGTCCTTGATGCTGGCGAGGGTGTAGCCGCGGTCCAGCAGGTCGGCGATCTGGCGCAGCCGGGCCAGGTGGGCGTCGCCGTACACATTGGCCCGGCCGCGGCGCTCGGGGCGGGGCAGCAGGCCCCGGTCCTGGTAGGCGCGGATGGTGCGGACCGTGGCTCCGCTGAGATGGGCCAGGTCCTCGATGCGGTACTCGGCCGCCGGCGGCTGCTCGGTCGTCACTGGGGTGCTCCTTACGGGGCGGCCGCCTCGGGGAGGAGGCCGTGGTGCCGGATGGCCGGACCGGGGCGGCGCCGTCTCCGGGGCTTTCCGGGGGGACGTGGCCGGTTCGGGCGCGCCACGGGGGCCGTTCGCGCCGTGGCCGGACCCGTCACGGGCCCGGCAGGGCGGTGGTGCCACGATACGACCGCCTCCGGGGCGCGCCGGCCGCTCCCGTTCAGGAGAGGGCGGCCCGCCCCACCGCGCCCGCCGCGGCCCGGGCGGCGGGGGAGGAGGCCAGGTAGCCGAGGGCCGCGCGGAGCGAGCCCTCCTGGGAGGGGTGGTAGGAGCGCCGCAGGTAGCGCGGTATCGCGGCGCCCAGCTCCCGCCAGGTGGGCAGCAGGCCCTTCCGGACGGCGCGTTGGTGCTCGCGCAGGGAGTAGCGGGACCGGTCGGCGAGTTGGGGATCGTGGCGGAGGAGGTACGCGGCACCCCAGGCCCAGAGGTAGAGCAGGACCGGGGCCGTCACGGCCATGCCCAGGACCCGGCGGGCGTAGCGGGCGGGGTCCTCGCCGCCGGTGTGCTGGTACATGTCGAAGGCGACCGAGCGGTGCTCCACCTCTTCGGCGCCGTGCCAGCGGAGCAGGTCGAGCATCACCGGGTCGGGGTCGGCGCGGTCGAGGCCGTCGGCGGCCAGGACCCAGTTGCCGAGGACCGCGGTGAACTGCTCGATGGCGGCGATCAGGGAGAGCCGGAAGCGCAGCCACTCCGGTGCGGGGACCGGGAGGCCGAAGGGGGGTTTCCCGCCCAGGAGGTACTCGAAGAGGAAATCGACGTGCCGGGTGTAGGGGGCGGTGTCCAGGCCCTGGTGGGCCAGGTGGTCGAGGACGTAGGCGTGCTGGACGCTGTGGGTGGCCTCCTGGCCCATGAAGCCCTTGACGTCCTTGAGGAGTTGGTCGTCCCGGACGAGGGGGAGCGCCTCCTTGAAGACCTTGACGAACCAGCGCTCGCCGGCGGGGAGCAGCAGGTGCAGCACGTTGATCACATGGGTGGCGGTGGGCTCGCCGGGGATCCAGTGCAGCGGGGTCTCCCGCCAGTCGAAGGCGACCCGGCGGGGTGCGATGGGGTGAGGTTCCTGGGGGCGTGGCGTGCTCATCAGCGGCTCCTGACGTGCGCGGTTCTCCTGGCCGGGGTGGGGCGGGCGGCCGGGCCGGCCGGCGGGGCGGCCGCCCCGCCGGCGGCGCGTAGGCGAGCTGCGGGGGCGGGCCGCCGGTTACACCGGGGGCTCGATGCGGGCGAGGGCCCGCAGGGCGCGCGGGGTGAAGCGGGACAGCAGATGGGCGCCGCGGGCCTCGGGGGTGACGGGGACCACCGCCTGGTTGCGGACCACCGCCCGCAGGATGGCCTCGGCGACCTTCTCCGGCGGGTAGTTGCGCAGCCCGTACATCCGCGCGGCCCTGGCCCGGCGGCGTTTCTCCTCCTCGGCGGAGACACCGGTGAAGCGGGCGGTGCCGGTGATGCCGGTGTTGACGAGCCCGGGGCAGATGGCGGTGACGCCGATGCCCTGGCCCGCCAGCTCGGCGCGCAGGCACTCGCTGAGCATCAGGACGGCCGCCTTGGAGGTGCTGTACGCGGGCAGGATCCGGGACGGCTGGTAGGCGGCGGCCGAGGCCGTGTTGACGATGTGGCCGCCCTGCCCGCGGTCCGCCATCCGCTTGCCGAAGATCCGGCAGCCGTGGATGACACCCCACAGGTTGACGTCCAGGACCCGCTTCCAGTCCTCGGTGGTGGTGTCCATGAAGGAGCCGGACAGGCCGATGCCCGCGTTGTTGACCAGCACGTCCACGGTGCCGTACTCGGCGTCGACCTTGTCGGCGAGCTTCTCCATCGCCGCCTCGTCCGAGACGTCGACGGCCTCGCCCCACGCCTGCGGGGCCCCGATCAGCCGCGCCAGGTCGGCGGTGCGGGCGGCGCCCTCGGCGTCCCGGTCCACGGCGATGATCCGCGCCCCGGCCTCCGCGAAGGCGAACGCGGTGGCCCGGCCGATCCCGCCGGCCGCGCCGGTGATCAGCACCAGCTGGCCGCCGAAGCGATCGGCGTACGGGCCGGAGGCGCCGACGGCCTTCGCCGGGTCGCCCTCCTCCTTGGCGGTGACGAACTCGCCGATCCAGGCGGTCAGTTGGTCGGGCCGGGTGCGCGGTACCCAGTGCTGGGCGGGGAGGGTGCGGCGCACCAGCTGGGGCGCCCACTGGCCGAGGTCGTCGTACAGCCGCGGGGAGAGGAAGGCGTCGCCGGTCGGGGTGATGAGCTGGACCGGGCAGTGCGCGTAGGCGTCGGCGCGGGGGCGGCGGAGCCGGGCGCGGACGTTGTCGCGGTAGAGCCATGCGCCGTGGGCCGCGTCGGTGGGGAGCGACGCGGTGGGGTAGTCACCGCCGGGCACCTTCTCGATCCGCTGGAGGATGCCGGGCCAGCGCTTGCCGAGCGGGCCCTTCCAGGCGAGTTCGGGGAGCACGGGGGTGTGCAGCAGGTAGACGTACCAGGACTTGGCGCCCTGGCCGAGCAGCTGGGCCGCGCGCCGGGGCGTGGGGCGGGCCAGCCGCTTCTGGATCCAGTGTCCGAAGTGGTCGAGGGACGGCCCGGACATCGAGGTGAACGAGGCGATCCGGCCCTCGGTGCGGCGCACGGTGGCGAACTCCCAGCCCTGGACGGAGCCCCAGTCGTGGCCCACGAGGTGGACCGGCCGGTCCGGGCTGACCGCGTCCGCGACGGCCAGGAAGTCATCGGTCAGCTTCTCCAGGGTGAAGCCGCCGCGCAGCGGGCGCGGCGCGGTGGAGCGGCCGCAGCCCCGGACGTCGTAGAGCACCACGTGGAAGCGTTCGGCCAGGCCGCGGGCGACCTCGGACCAGACTTCCTTGCTGTCGGGGTAGCCGTGCACCAGGATCACCGTGGGCCGTTCCGGATCGCCCAGTTCGGCTACGCACAGTTCGATCCCGCCGGTGCGCACCCACCGCTCCCGGGCCTCCGCGAGCGTCCCGCCGGCCCCCTGGCGCCGGTGTGCCCGGTCGTGCTGCCCGTTCCGTCCACGTCCCGTCTTCACGCGGCCTTCTCCTCCTGCCAGCGCCGCACATGCGGCAGATCGTCGTCGAGCCAAAAGGCGCTTTCCTGCGGGTCGTTGGAGTCCGTGACGACCAGGAGCTCCTCGAACTTCGCCCCGGTGCCCCGGAAGCCGAGGTGCGGTTCGACCGCCCACAGTCCGGGCTGCGGGGGGTGGTCGGAGAAGCTGTACGGGCTCCACAGCGGCGACCAGCCCTCCCGGTGGCCGTGCAGCGCGTCCGCGGCGAGGCCCTTGAGGGACTGGGTGCCGAAGCCGAAGAGGGTCGGGGACCAGCGGCGCTGCCGGACCCGGTCGACCTTGTGCGCGATGACGCCGAACGGGTAGGCGCGGTGGCGGTTGGCGTAGCCCTGCCGCACCATGAGCCGGTCGACGTCCTGGTAGATCTCGCGCAGCGGGCGCCGTTCGCGCACCTCGCGCAGGATCAGGTCGCGGTGGGCTTCGAGGTCGGCGAGCAGCCGGTCGTGCACGGGGTTCAGGCCCAGGCAGCCGGAGTAGCCGATGTCGGCGGTGAAGCCGTTGTGGACGGGGGCCATGTCGAGGATGAACGGCATGCCCGGTTCCAGCTCGCGGTTGGTGGGGAAGAACTGCAGCGGTACGCGGAAGTTGACGAACGCGGTGCGGTCGCCGAACCACGCGAACGGCAGGTGGAACCAGTCCCGTACGCTGCGCTCGCGCAGCCATTCGCGCTGCATCCGCGCCGCCGCGCGCTCGGTGACCCCGGGCTTGAGCTGGGCGGCCACGGCTTCCGCGCACGCGTAGGCGAGCCGCTGGACCTCGCGGAAGCCCTGGAGTTCGGCGGTGAGGTGCCCGGGTGCTGCTGAGGTCGCTGAGGTGACTGATGAGGCCATCGCCAACCGTCCGTCCGTAAGCGGTTCATCGCGGTACGTGCCCGTAACTTGCCACTGATGAATGTGACAATGAGTGGGGGCTGCGTCAAGGGGTCGGGCCCTTCGCTCGGCTCCGGACCCTCCGCTCGGCCCTTCAGGCACTCCGGCCGCACACCCGACCCTGAGTCCGGCTGCCGCTGAAGCAGGAGAACCCCTAAGGGACTGTCGTACCGGAGGGGTAGGCGAAGACCACCGCAGGGGTTGACGACGGATGTGGCGGACGCCACTACCGTCGGAGACGTGACTGTGATCGTGACCGAAAGCCTGACCAAGCGGTACCCGCGGGTGACCGCGCTGGACCGGTTGTCCGTTGGCATCGAGCCCGGCGTTACGGGCCTGGTGGGTGCCAACGGCGCCGGCAAGTCGACCCTGATCAAGATCCTTCTCGGTCTGGCTCCGGCCACCGAAGGGACCGCCCACGTCCTCGGACTCGACGTGACCAAGGACGGCGGCGCCATCCGTGAGCGGGTCGGCTACATGCCCGAGCACGACTGCCTGCCGCCGGACGTCTCGGCCACCGAGTTCGTCGTGCACATGGCCCGGATGTCCGGTCTGCCGCCGACCGCCGCCCGGGAGCGCACCGCCGACACCCTGCGCCACGTCGGCCTCTACGAGGAGCGCTACCGCCCCATCGGCGGCTACTCCACCGGTATGAAGCAGCGCGTGAAGCTGGCCCAGGCGCTGGTCCACGACCCGCAGCTGGTGTTCCTGGACGAGCCCACCAACGGCCTGGACCCGGTGGGGCGGGACGAGATGCTCGGCCTGATCCGCCGCGTCCACACCGACTTCGGGATCTCCGTCCTGGTCACCTCCCACCTCCTGGGAGAGCTGGAGCGCACCTGCGACCACGTCGTCGTCATCGACGGCGGCACGCTGCTGCGCTCGTCCTCCACCGAGGAGTTCACCAAGCTCACCACCTCCCTGGCGGTGGAGGTCACGGACACCGACGCGCATCCGGACGGCGCGGCCGCGCTGCGGGCGGCCCTCACGGCGGCCGGCGCGGTGGTCGGCACCGGCGCCCCCGGGGCCGAGGGGATCACCTCGCCCGGGCACGTGCTCTTCGTCGAGGCGGCCGGCGAGGAGACCTACGACCTGGTGCGCGACACCGTCGCCGGGCTGGGCCTCGGCCTGGTGCGGATGGAGCAGCGGCGGCACCGGATCGCCGAGGTGTTCCGCGACGCCGACGCCCGGGCCGGCACCGGCGCGCGGGACGGCACGGGCACGCCATCGGGACAGGTCACCGGTCACCCCACCACCGTGGGCGGAGGGAACGCAGGATGAGTACGGAAACGACGCCGGCCGGCGCGTCCATCCACAACATCGGCTACCGCCACTACGACGGCCCCCGGCTGGGCCGCGGCTACGCACGGCGGTCGCTGTACTCGCAGAGCCTGCGCGGCGCGTACGGCCTGGGGCGGTCGGCGAAGAGCAAGGTGCTGCCGATGCTGCTCTTCGCGGTGATGTGCCTGCCCGCCGGGATCCTGGTGGCGGTGACGATGTTCACCAAGGCCGGCAGCCTCCCCATCGGCTACGCCCGCTATCCGATCTACCTCCAGGCGGTCATCGGCCTCTATCTGGCCGCCCAGGCCCCGCAGTCCGTCTCCCGCGACCTGCGCTTCAAGACCACGCCGCTGTACTTCTCCCGGCCGATCGAGCGGGCCGACTACGTCATGGCGAAGTTCGCGGCGATGGCCAGCGCGCTGTTCCTCCTGACCGCCGCGCCGCTGGTGATCCTCTACGCCGGGGCGCTGCTGGGGAAGCTGGACTTCCTCAAGCAGACCAAGGGCTTCGGGCAGGGGCTGCTCTGCGCCGCCCTGCTCTCCCTGCTGTTCGCCGGGATCGGGCTGCTCGTCTCGGCGCTCACCCCGCGCCGCGGCTTCGGGGTCGCCGCGGTGATCGCCGTCCTCACCATCCCGTACGGCGCGGTCAGCGCGATCCAGGGCATAGCCACCCTCCAGGGCAGCGACGCCGCCGTCGGCTGGCTGGGGCTGTTCTCGCCGATCACCCTCGTCGACGGAGTGCAGTCCGCGCTCCTGGGCGGCACCAGCTCGTTCCCCAACGGGCTGACGCCCTCGGCCGGCCAGGGGGCGGTCTACCTCCTGGTCTCGCTGCTCGTCATCGCCGGTTGCTACGGCCTGCTGATGCGCCGCTACCGGAAGGCCGGACTGTGACCTCCCGCCCGTCATCCCCAAGGAGTGGGCCCCGCCCATGAGCACTCTTCGCATCGACCACGTCTCGCGCTGGTTCGGCAATGTCGTCGCCGTCAACGACGTCACCATGACCATCGCCCCCGGCGTCACCGGCCTGCTCGGCCCCAACGGCGCCGGGAAGTCCACCCTGATCAACATGATGGGTGGCTTCCTCGCCCCCTCCAACGGCACCGTCACCCTCGACGGGACGACGATCTGGCGCAACGCCGCCAGCTACCGCCACATCGGCATCGTCCCGGAGCGCGAGGCGATGTACGACTTCCTCACCGGGCGCGAATTCGTCCTGGCCAACGCCGAGTTGCACGGCCTCGGGCGGGCCGCGGCGGCCAGGGCGCTGGCGGTGGTCGAGATGGAGCACGCCCAGGACCGCAAGATCTCGACGTACAGCAAGGGCATGCGGCAGCGGGTGAAGATGGCCTCCGCGCTGGTCCACGACCCGTCCGTGCTGCTGCTGGACGAGCCGTTCAACGGCATGGACCCGCGGCAGCGGATGCAGCTGATGGAGCTGCTGCGGCGGATGGGCGACGAGGGCCGCACGGTCCTGTTCTCCTCGCACATCCTCGAAGAGGTCGAGCAACTGGCCTCGCACATCGAGGTGGTGGTGGCCGGCCGGCACGCGGCCTCCGGCGACTTCCGCAAGATCCGCCGGCTGATGACCGACCGCCCGCACCGCTATCTCGTCCGGTCCGACAACGACCGGGCGCTGGCCGGGGCGCTGATAGCCGACCCCTCGACGGCCGGTATCGAGGTGGACGTCGCCGAGGGCGCGCTGCGGATCCAGGCCGTCGACTTCGGCCGGTTCACCGAGCTCCTGCCGAGGGTCGCCCGCGACCACGGCATCCGCCTGCTGACCGTCTCACCCTCGGACGAGTCGCTGGAATCCGTCTTCTCCTATCTCGTAGCGGCCTGAGGCCAGAAAGGAGCCCTGAGGCTGTATGTCCACGACCTCTTCCGCGGCCCCGCCGGCGACCGCCGCCGCGCCCAAGGCCGCCCTCTTCCACCCGACCGTCGCCCGGCTCACCTACCGGGCGCTGCTCGGCCGGCGCCGCGCCCTGATCCTCTTCGCGCTGCCGGCCCTCCTGGTCGCGATCGCGGTACTCGTCCGGGCGCTGACCGGCGCGGACGACGCGACGGCCGACGGCATCCTGCGCGGGTTCGCGCTGGGCACGATGGTGCCGCTGATCGGCGTGATCGCCGGGACGGGCGCGATCGGTCCGGAGATCGACGACGGCTCGGTGGTCTACCTCCTCGCCAAGCCGGTCCGGCGCTCGACGATCATCATCACCAAGCTGCTGGTCGCGATCGGGGTGACCGCCGCCTTCTCGGCGATACCGGTCCTGGTGGCCGGCTTCCTCCTCAACGGCAACAGCCAGCGGATAGCCGTGGCGTACGCGGTGGCCGCGGCCGTCGCCTCGGTCGCCTACAGCGCGCTCTTCCTGCTGCTCGGCACCCTCACCCGGCACGCCGTGGTCTTCGGCCTGGTCTACGCCCTGGTGTGGGAGGCGTTCGTGGGGAACGTCGTCCCGGGGGCGCGGACGCTGAGCGTCCAGCAGTGGGCGCTCGCGGTGGGCCAGAAGGTCGGCGCCGACGGGGCGCTGAACTCCGCGGTGCAGCTGCCGCTCGCGCTCTGCCTGCTGGTGGCCGTCACCGCGGTGGCGACCTGGTACGCGGCGCGCCGGCTGAAGGCGCTCACGCTGGCGGGCGAGGAGTAAACGGGCGAGGAGTAGGGAGGCACCGGCCGGCGCGGGGCGGGGAGGGCAAGCGGTGGCCGGGGCCGTGGTCAGCCGGTGGGGCCGGCCGCGGCGCTGTTCTTCTGCTCGGCGTTGAAGTCCCGCACGTTGCGCAGATGCTCCTGGTAGTCGGCGGTGAAGCGGGTGTCGCCCGGTTTGACGGTGACGAAGTACAGCCAGTCGCCCGGGGGCGGCGCGGCCGCCGCCTTCAGCGCCTCGGCCCCGGGGTTGTCGATCGGGGTCGGCGGCAGGCCCGCGGCCTTGTAGGTGTTGTAGGGGCTGTCGGTGCGGGTGTCGGCGTGGGTGGTGCGCAGGGTGCTGCGGCCGAGGGCGTAGTTGAGGGTCGAGTCCATCTGGAGCGGCATGTTCCGGGCGAGCCGGTTGTCGATGACCCGGGCGACCTTGCCCATATCGGCCGGCCGGTCCGCCTCGGCCTGCACGATGCTGGCGATCACCACGGTGCGGTAGTCGGTGATGCCGTCGGCGGCGAGCCGCTGGCGGGCGGTGGTGACCATGTACGAGAGGAGCGAGGCCGGGGTGGTGTCCTCGCGGAGCGGATAGGTGGCCGGGAAGAGGTAGCCCTCCGGGTTGCCCTTCGCCTCGGCGGGCAGGCCGAGGTGCGCGGTGCGGGCGGCCTTCTCGGTGGTGCCCGCCGGTACGTGCAGGGCCCGGTCGGCGTCGGCGTAGATCTGGGCGGCGCGCCGGCCCTCGGGCACCGACAGCTGCCCGTACTCCCGCTCGCGCAGCAGCCGCGGTACGAGCAGCACGGCGAGGACGACGGCGACACACAGGACGGCGACCAGGAGGAGCAGGCCGGCGCGGGGGAACCGCGGACCGGGCCGGGGGCCGGTGTGCTGGACATCGCTCATGGGGGCACCGTAGGCCAGCCTGCTGTGACACGGCGCCCGCCGGCCGTGCCGGGGCCCGCCTGATCATGGCGGGTGGCGGGGGGCAGAGGCGCGGAGGCCCGCGCGGGGATCGGCGGTGGTGCGTCGGTCGCCCGGAGGCGTGCGGCTAGGCCGTTGGTGGGGCGGGGGCGGCCGCTGACGTGGGGCGTGGCGTTCGCCGCCTTCGCCACGAGATGCCGCGAGACGCCACACCCATCAGTCACCGGGCCCCGCCAGTCACCGGGCTCACCCACCAGCCACCGGGCCACCCACCAGCCACCGGGCCCAACCCACCAGCGACCAGCCACCGGGCACCAGCCACCGGGCCCAGCCCCCACCACCGGCCACCAGCCCCCATCACTGGGCCCCCCGCGCCCCCGCCCCGCCCGTCTACCCGTTCACTCGCCGATGCGGCGGTCGCGGCCGGCGCCGAGGGCCAGGAGGGCCAGGCCGGCGCAGACGGCGAGCAGGAGGAGGAGCGGGACGGTCCAGCCGGCGGTGGCCTGGTGGACGGCGCCGAGGGCCAGCGGGCCCACGGCGGCGAGGAGGTAGCCGCCGGTCTGGGACATGCCCGAGAGCCGGGCGGCGGTGTGGGCGTCGCCGGACCGCAGCACCATCATCGTCAGCGCCAGGCCGAGGGCGCCGCCCTGGCCGACGCCGAGGATCGCGGCCCACAGCCAGGCCCCGGCCACCGGCGCGACCAGCAGCCCCGCGACACCGCAGGCCATCAGCGCGGAGACCGCCACGCCCAGCAGCCGCTGGCGCCGCATCCGGCCCGCCAGCGTCGGCACGACGAACGAACCGGCCATCTGCACCAGCGTGCTGAACGCGAAGACCAGCCCGGCCTCGCTCTTGCCCATACCGTGGTCGGTGAAGATCGTCGGCATCCAGGCGATGATCACGTAGGCGATCAGCGACTGCGAGCCCATGAAGAGCGTGACCTGCCAGGCCAGCGGGGAGCGGCTCAGCCGGGGGCCGGACGCGGCGGGGTGGGCCGGGGTGGCCGCGGCGGCGCCGTGGCGGGTGCCCCGGCGGGCGATCACCGCCTGGGGCAGCCACACCAGGGCGGCGACGGCGGCCAGCAGCGCCCAGGAGACCAGGGAGCCCTGCCAGCTGCCCAGCGCGTTCTCCAGGGGCACGGCGGAGGCGGCCGAGACGGTGGCGCCCAGGATCATCGCGGTCGAGTAGAGCGCGGTCATCGCCGCCGCCCGGTCCGGGAAGTCCCGCTTGATCAGGCCGGGCATCAGCACGTTGAGCAGGGCTATCGACCCGCCCACCACCGCGCACCCGGCGAACAGCGCGGCGACCGGCGGCGCGATCCGCAGCACGATGCCGCCGCACAGTGCGACCAGCGCGCCGCACAGCGCCGCCTCGGTGCCCCAGCGGCGCGCCAGCCGCGGCGCGAGGAGTGAGCCGAGGCCCATGAAGACGAGCGGGATCGTGGTCACCAGGCTGCTGGCGGTGGCGGCGAGGTGGAAGTGGCGCGCCATCTCGTTGAGCAGCGGGGAGACGCCGGCGAGGGCGGCCCGCATGTTCACCGCGGCGAGGACGATACCGGCGAGGAGGAGGGCGGGGTGGGCCCGCAGCCGGCGCCGGGCCGCGGCGACCGGTGGCGCCGGGATCAGGTCGTCCTCGGCGTCGATGAGGCCGGTCGGAGAGGTCGAGTCGGGCCCTGACATGCGTGCGTTACCTAGCCAATCGTGCGCAGGAGACAGGAAGGAAGAGGGAAGGAAAGGGGAGGTCGCGCCGTGCGGGGTGGCGCCGCCGGGTCAGCGGGCGGCGAGGAGGGCTTCCACGGCCCGTTTGGGCCTCTCCAGGAGGGCGCGGGTGGCGCGTTCGGCGGCGTCGGGGTCGCCGTGGGCGATCGCGTCCAGGACGGCCCGGTGGTCGCCGTGCACGATCTTCGGCATCGCCTGGTCGTCCAGCGCGGTGACCAGCGCCTCCCGTACGGAGCTGCTGAACCAGCCGTAGGTGGCCGTCAGCGCGGTGTTGTGCGCGGCCTCGACGACGGCCTTGTGGAAGGCGATGTCGTGATCGGCGTAGAGCTCGAGGCTGCCGGAGTGCGGCCGGCCCTCGGCGTCCTCCAGTTCGGCCTGGGCGTCGAGAGCGGCCCGCATCCGCTCCAGGTCGGCCGGCTCGTGGCGGAGCGCGGCCAGCCGGGCGGCCTCGGCCTCCAGGGCGATGCGGAGTTCGAGTACGTCGCGGATGCCGGCGCGCTGGATGCCGCGCATCACCTCGGCCGGGTCGGCGGTGGACACCACGAAGGTGCCTTCGCCCTGGCGGGAGCGGAGCATGCCGGCGTGCACGAGGACGCGGACGGCCTCGCGGACGGTGTTGCGGCCGACCTGGAGCTGTTCGGCGAGGGCGTGCTCGGTGGGGATGCGGGTGCCGACCTGCCAGGTGCCGGCGGCCAGCTGGGCGCGGAGGGTTTCGACGACGGTGTCGACGAGGGAGCGCCGTCCGGCTGCCTGGAGTGCCATGGGGGTCGTTCCGTGCCCGTTTCCGTGGGGAGTACGCGTCAGTGGGGTGCGGGGCCGCCGGGCGCCGGGGTGGTCGGACGCCTCTGGGGCGGCGGTTGCCCGGTCATCCTACAAGTAATTGTTTCGCTGTGCATCTAGTTGGGTGAGAGCCCCTGGCGGGGATGAGCCACCCGGCTACCGGCGGGGGCCGGCCCACCCGCTCGCCCGGCCCCCGACCCCGACCCGCACCAAGCGGGACGCGGCCCTCACAGCCCGATATCGCGCTCCTGGATGTCCGCCAGGGACTCGCGGCGGACCAGGAGGCGGGCGTGGCCCGAGGCGACCGCGACGACCGGAGGGCGGCCGACGAGGTTGTAGCCGGAGGCCATCGACAGGTGGTAGGCCCCCGCCACCGGGACGGCGAGCAGGTCCCCGGGGCGGATGTCGCCGGGCAGCGGCACGTCCGAGGCGAGGATGTCGCCCGCCTCGCAGTGCCGCCCGACGACGGTGACGGGTTCCGGGGCGGCCTCCGGGCGGCGCCCGACCAGCCGCGGCGCGTAGCGCACCCCGTACAGCGCGGGCCGCGGGTTGTCGCTCATCCCGCCGTCCACCGCGACGAAGGTGTGCGCGCCGGTCCGCTTGACCGACAGCACCCGGTAGACGGCGACGCCCGCCGGGCCGGCGATGGCGCGGCCCGGTTCGACGGCCAGCCGCGGCACCGGGAGTCCGGCCGCCGCGCAGCCGCGGGCCAGTTCGGCGCGGACCTTGGCGGCGAGCCCGGTGAGGTCGAGCGCGGGCTCGCCCGGCCGGTAGGCGACGCCGTGGCCGCCGCCGAGGTCCAGTTCGGGCAGGGTGACGCCGTGCTGCTCGCGGACCCGGGCCAGTAAGCCCACCAGCCGCCGCACGGCCGCGAGGTAGGGCTTGGCGGCGGTGATCTGGGAACCCAAGTGGCAGTGCAGGCCGACGAGTTCGAGGCGCGGCTGGCCCAGGACGCGGGCGATGGCGTGCTGGGCCGAGCCGTCGGCGAGCGACAGCCCGAACTTCTGGTCGTCGGTCCCGGTCCGGATCTTGGCGTGGCCGCCCGCGGCGATCCCCGGAACGACCCGGACGAGCACCTTCTGCCGGGTGCCCGCCGGGACCGCGGCGGCGAGCCGGGCGATCTCGGAGGTGCTGTCGATGACGATCCGGCCGACGCCGAGCCGCAGCGCGGCCTGGAGGTCGGCCGGGCTCTTGGCGTTGCCGTGCAGCACGATCCGTTCCGGCGGGAAGCCGGTGGTGACGGCGAGTTCGAGCTCGCCCGCGGAGCAGACGTCCAGGCCCAGCCCCTCCTGCGCGACCCAGTGCGCCATGGCGCGGCACAGGAACGCCTTCGCCGCGTAGTAGACGTCGGCGCCGGGGAACGCCCGCAGGTAGGCGCGGCAGCGCCGGCGCACCTCGTCCTCGTCCAGGACGTAGGCGGGCGTGCCGAAGTGGTCGGCGAGCTCGGTGAGCGGGACGCCGCCGACGGTGATGTCGCCGTCGGGGAGCGCCGCGGTGGACGCGGGCCAGATGGCGAGCGGGTCGGGGGCGGGAAGGGTGGACGGGGAGGGAAGGGCGGCCGCGCTCCCCGTGGGCGGAGGGGTGGCGGGTGCCTCCGGGCGGGTGGGGGTGGTCCGGGGCAGAGTGGGGTGGCTCATGGTGGCGTGCCCCTTCCTCAGACGGCCCGTAGGTGTGTTCTACGGGGGGTGTGCGGGACGCGGGGTGCGCGGAGGACGTGGGGGAGGCGGGGCGCCTCGGGGGCGGTCCGGGCCGCGGTAAGGGGTAGGGCGTCGCGGGCCGCGGTAACGGGTCGGGCCTCTCGGGCCCCGTTGGCGGCGGCCCCGGCCTCGCGCGCCGTATCGGGAAGGGGGCGGCGGGCCGGGGCGTCAGGGGCCGGGGCGCAGCGCGGATCGACGGTGACGGTGGTCGCGCCGACCGGTTCGGCCAGGGCGCGCAGGGCGGGCTCGGAGAGCCGCACCCACGGCTGGCCGCCGCCGAGCGCCGCGGCCAGCCGCTGCGGCGAGGTGAAGCCGACGGCCGTACGGCCGCCGAGCGGGGTGCGGAACAGGCGGGCCGTGCAGCCCGCGGGTCCCGGCCGGACGGGGACGAACAGAGGCCCGGCCGGGACGCGTTCGGCAGGCTCGGGATCTTCCGCGTGGAGAGGGTGGGACACGGTGGTGCTCCTCGACGGGACGGCGGCCCCGGCCCGGTGGTCGCGCGTACCGGTGGGTGCGCGTACGCCGGGGCTCGGCACAGACGCTATGCCCGGCGCGGGGGGCGGTCCGGCGCGCCATGACGCTTCATTGACGGTTTGCGGACCGGACTTGACGCGATGCTGCCGCCGCTGGCCGGGGTACGCCGCTGAGGGGCGCGTTCCGGTCGCGGAGCGGGGCCAGGGGGCGGCGGAGCGTGGCCCCCCCGCGCGCGTTTCCGTCCCGTCCTTGACCTTGACACTGTGGAAACCGCTCCACTGGAAGGCGTCATGTTCAGCATCGGAGATTTCGCCCGGTACGGCCGCGTCTCGGCCCGCATGCTGCGTCATTACGACGCCATCGGACTGCTGCGCCCGGCCCGTACCGACCCCGTCACCGGCTACCGCTCCTACGCGGCGGCCCAGCTCTCCCGGCTCAACCGCGTCATGGCGCTCAAGGATCTCGGCTTCAGTCTCCAGCAGGTGGCGGCGATCCTGGATGAGCAGGTCGACGCGGCGGAACTGCGCGGGATGCTACGGCTGCGGCGGGCCGAGCTGGCGGCCGCGCGGGCCGCCGCCGACGCGCGGCTGGCGCAGGTCGAGGCGCGACTCCGGACGATCGAGAGCGAGGGACGGATGCCTGCCGACGATGTGGTGCTGAAGAGCACCGAACCGGTCCTGCTGGCGGAGCTGCGCGGGATCGCCGCGAGCTACGCCCCCGAGGACATCGGCCCGGTGATCACGCCGCTCTACGAGGAGCTGGGGCGCCGGCTGGGGGCGGCCGGGGTGTCCTTGGCGGGCCCGGGGCTGGCGTACTACGAAGACGCCCCGGAGGGGGCCGGGCCCGAGGGTGGGCAGCCGGGGGAGGCGGTAGTGGTGCACGCCGGGTTCGTGGTCACCCGGGAGGCGCTCGCGAGGGCGGGCGCCTCCTCCGCGTCCGGCGGCCCCGGCTTCGCCGTGGTGGCGCTCCCGGGGCTGGAACGCGCCGCCACCGTCGTCCACCGGGGGCCGATGAGCCGGATCGTGCCGACCGCGCAGCATCTGGCGCGGTGGATCGACGGCAACGGCTACCGCTCGGCCGGGTACGCCCGCGAGCTGTATCTGGAGTGCCCGGAAGACCCGGAGAAGTGGGTCACCGAGATCCAGGAGCCGGTGGTTCCGACGTGACGGAACGGGCCGCGGCGGAACGGGCCGTGGCGGAACGGGCCGTGGCGGAACGGGCCTTGGCCGGGCCGGGACCGTACTCATCGGGCTGACCGCCCACCAAGCACCGGTTCACCGTCTCCGCGAACTCCACCGCCGCCGGGCTGAGCGCCGCCCACTGCCGTACCGCCCAGCCGGTCGTCAGCGGCGGCAGCGCCGGGATCGGCACCAGCCGCAGGCCCGGGTGGGCGGCGGTGGCCCGGTGGCCGGGGAGGCGGGGGACGACGGCGTGGCCGACGCCGAGTTCGGCGAGGAGCAGCGCGGTGTCCCAGTCGGCGACGCTGGTGGCGCTCGGCCCCGGCAGCGGCTCCCCGGAGGGCCGCGGCCCCGGCAGCGGCTCCCCGGAGGGCCGCGGCCCCGGCAGCGACACCTCTGGCACCGGGCCGGGCACCGGCGCCGCCTCCCCGGGGAGCGGCACCCCGAGGCCACCGTCCCCCTGGAGGACCGACCCCCCGTCCCGGTGCCCCAGATGCCCGTCCAGCCGCATACGGGAGGTGGAGTTCTCCGGCAGCCGGATGAGGCGGAGGCCGGCGAGTGCGTCCGGTTCGACGCGGTCGCGGGCGGCGAGCGGATCGCCGGCGCGGACCGCCAGCACCCACGGCAGGCCGATCACCGGGTGCTGCTCGATGCCGCGTACGGGCGGGCCGATGGTGATCCAGGCCAGTTCGGAGTCGCCGCCGGCGACCGCCTCGAAGCAGCGCCGGCTCGAACTCTCCGTGTGGAACTCCAGGTTGACGCCCGGGTGCCGCTCCCGGAAGGCCACCACCGCGTCCGACATGAAGTGCCGGACGGTGGTGGCGCCGGTGGTGACCCGGACGGTGCCGCCGTCGCCCTCGCGCATATCGGCCAGCCGGCGCAGCGCCTGGTCCAGCCCGCCGAGGCCGTCGGCGGCGGCGCGGTGCAGGATCCGGCCGGCGGGCGTCGGCGCCACGCCGCGCGGGCGGCGCTCCAGCAGGCCGATGCCCGCCTCCCGTTCGAGGCGCTTGACGCGCTGGCTGACGGCGGACTGGGTGCAGCCGAGGTCGCGGGCGACGGCGCTGAGACTGCCCGCCTCGCACACGGCGACGAAGGCGCGGAGATCGTCGAGGGTCACCCCGCCACGCTAGTCCGCGCGCCCCGGCCAACCCAAGCCGTGGCTAAGGGCTTTGCAAGGAAACCCGAGGATTGACTTGGGGGTGCCGCCCGGGGACGATCGTCCCAGGGCCCAGGGCGGCAACCCGGAACCGTGTACGGCCGTACGGTTCCGGGTGCCGACCCGCCCCAACTAGCCGTGTGCCGCCGCCCGTTCGCCCGCCGGAGCGCCATCCGCACCCGGGGCGGCATCCGCCTCCCGGGCACCCTCAGCCCCCCGGCCACCCTCCGCACGCCCGCCTCCCGCGCGTTCGCCGCCGCGTACGACCACCAGCACCAGCACCGCCGCGGCCAGCGCGACCACGCCGGAGATCAGGGAGACGTGGCGCAGGCCGGTGAGGTAGCCGGCGGCGACGGCCGGGCGGCCGGTGCCCGCCCGGTGCAGGGCGTCGCCGAAGACCGTGCCGAGGACGGCGATGCCGAGGGCGAAGCCCAGCTGGCGGAAGGTGTTCACCGCGCCGCTCGCCATCCCCGCGCGCTCCGGGGGCGCGGCGCCGAGGGCCGCGGAAACCAGGACCGGCATGGCCGCGCCGACCCCGAGGCCGCTGAGCGCCAGGCCGGGTACCAGGGCGGGCCAGCCGGCCCCGGTGCGCAGCAGGACGACGTGCAGCAGCGCGCCCGCGCCGATCAGCAGCAGCCCGCCGCCCAGCGGGAGCCGCGGCCGCGTCCGCTGGAGCAGCCGGCCCCCGAACACGCCGACCAGCAGCGACATCAGGGCCAGCGGCGTCGCCGCCAGGCCCGCCCCGATCGGGGACAGCCCCAGGACGTTCTGCGCCCACAGACCCACGAACGTCAGGTACGGGAAGGCCGCCGCCTGCATCAGCAGCGCCGCCGCCATCAGGACGGCGAACGACGGGCGGCGCAGCAGCCGCAGGTCGAGCAGCGGGCCGGCGGTGCGGCGTTCCACGGCGACGAAGACCAGCAGGGCGAGGGCCGCGGTGGCCAGGGAGGCCAGCGTCCCGGACTCGGTCCAGCCGTGGTCGCCGCCGCGCATCAGCCCGTACGTCAGCGCGCCGGCGCAGACGGTGAAGCAGGCGGCGCCCGGCCAGTCGATCCGCGCCCCCCGGTCGCCGTAGGACTCGCCCAGGTGGCGCTGGGTCAGCCGGATCGCGATCGCCGTCAGCGGCAGATTGACGAGGAAGATCGCCCGCCAGTCGGCCCACTCGGTGAGCACCCCGCCGAGCACCGGGCCCACGGCGGCCGCGGCCCCGCTCGTCCCGCCCCAGACGCCGAACGCCACCCCGCGGTCGCGCCCCTGGTAGGCGGCCATCAGCAGCGGGGTGTTGGTGGCGAACATCGCCGCCGCGCCGATGCCCTGCACGGCCCGCGCCGCGACCAGCACCTCCGCGCCGGGCGCCAGCCCGCAGGCCAGCGAGGCGAGCGCGAACAGCGCCAGCCCGGCGACGTAGAGCCGGCGCCGCCCGAAGAGGTCGGCCGCCGAACCGGCCGCCATCAGGAGCGCGGCCAGCGCCAGCGCGTAGCTGTCCATCACCCACTGGAGGGAGGTGAAGGAGGCGCCCAGGCTGCCGGCGATCCTGGGCAGCGCGGTGTTCACGATGGTCACGTCGACCAGCAGCATGAAGTTGCCCAGGGTGATGGCCACCAGGGGCCACCACTTGCCGCGCCCGTCCCCGGGTGCGTACCGCATGATCATTTCCTCCATCGGGTGAGGTGCGCCGCGTGCACATGACGCGTCTGCCGGTGTCCGTCGGCCCACCTTCCGCGAGACGGCGTCCGATTCCCCAGCCACGGCGCTCCCGGCGGCGGAATCCGACACGGGTTAGCCTCCAACGGTGAAAACCGACGGATCCGCCGGCCGGCCCGCCCTCTTCGACGAACTGGACCGCCGGATCATCCACGCCCTTCAGATCGACGGCCGGGCCCCGTTCAGCCGGATCGCCGAGGTGCTCGGCGTCTCCGACCAGACCGTCGCCCGGCGCTACACCCGGCACCGCAGCTCCGGCGCGTTCCGGGTGCTGGGGCTGACCGAGCCCCGGGCGCTGGGCGAGGTGGAGTGGATGGTGCGGGTGCAGTGCGCGCCGGACGCCGCGCTGCCGGTCGCCGAGGCGCTGGCCCGCCGCCCGGACACCGCCTGGGTCAGCCTGATGTCCGGCGGCACCGAGATCGCCGCGATCTGCCGGGCGGCCAGCAGCGAGCACAGCGACGCGCTGCTGCTCCAGAAGCTGCCGCGCACGCCGAGCGTGGTCGGGGTGGCCGCGCACTGCCTGCTGCACGAGTTCTACGGCGGCCCGCAGAGCGCGGTGACCAAGTCCGGGGCGCTGACCCCGGAGGAGGCCGCCCGGCTGAGCCCCCCACCACCGGGCCACGCGGTCGACCCGGACCCCCGGGGCCACCGGGACGCCACCCCCCTCGTGCTCTCCGACGCCGACCGGCGCCTCTTCGAGGTGCTGGGCCGGGACGGCCGCGCCCCGCTGGCCGAACTCGCCGCGGCCACCGGCTGGTCGCCGACCACCGTCCGCCGCCGCCTGGAGGCGCTGCGCGCGGACGGCGTCCTGTACTACGACGTCGACTACGACCTGCGGAAGTTCGGCTACGGGGTGATGGTGGCCCTGTGGCTGTCCGTCGCGCCCGCCGAACTCGCCACGACGGGCGAGGCGTTGGCGGCCCACCCGGAGGTCGCCTTCGCCGGCGCCACCACCGGGCCGCACAACCTCTTCGCGTCCGTCCTGTGCCGGGACACCGGCGCGCTCTACACCTACCTGACGACCCGGGTCGCCGCGCTCCCCGGTGTCCGGACGATGGAGAGCTCGCCCCGGATCCGGCAGGTCAAGGGGCCGGGCCCGTATCTGATGTCCGCGCCGGCCGTCCCCAGGAGCCGCCGATGAAACCCCCGCCACCGGGCGCGCTGCTGCGCCGGTCGCTGTCCTGGGCCCGGTCCTGGGTGCGGTCCTCGCCCGGTACCCACATCTGGCTGCTGATCATCGGCATCACCAGCCTGGTGATCGCCTCGGCCTCGGAGGGCCTGGAGCAGTTCCTGCTGCACCGCACCAGCAGCAACATCCACGAGCTGAACGCGCATCCGCTGCCGTCGCTGCTGATCTCCGGCTTCTGGATCGAGCACCCGGGCTCGTTCCTGCTGTACGCGGTGATGTTCGAGCTGGTGCACGCCAACGTCGAGCGGTGGATGGGCAGTTGGCGCTGGCTGCTGACCGTGGGCGCGGCCCATGTCGCGGCGACGCTGGCCAGCCAGGAACTGGTCCTGCTGGCCATCGAGGGCCACCGGTTGCCGCGCTCGATGACCCATGTCGTGGACATCGGCGTCTCGTACGGCCTGGCCGCCGCGGCCGGGGTGCTGACGTACCGGCTGCCGCCGCCCTGGCGCTACGGCTACCTGGTGGGCGTACTGGCCTTCTTCGGGGTGCCGCTGGTGACCGGCGCGACGTTCACCGACTTCGGCCACGCCATAGCGCTGACCATGGGCTTCGCGGCCTGGCCCCTGACCCCGCCGGCACGCGGCCACGGCGGGGAGGACGAGCCGGGCGAGGCGCACAGGACACACGGCGATCCGGACCCGGGACCGCCGCCCCCTCACCCGTAAAGCCGCTCCAGCACCACAGCCACCCCGTCGTCCTCGTTGGACGCCGTGACCTCGTCCGCGACGGCCTTCAGCTCGTCGTGGGCGTTGGCCATCGCCACGCCGTGCGCGGCCCAGGCGAACATCGGCACGTCGTTGGGCATATCGCCGAACGCCAGGGTCTCCTTGGCGGTGACGCCCAGCCGGCGGGCGGCCAGCGACAGCCCGGTGGCCTTGGTCAGGCCCAGCGGCAGCAGTTCGACGACGCCGGGCCCGGCGACCATCACGCCGACGAGGTCGCCGGCGACCTGGCGGGCGGCCCGGGCCAGCGCGTCGTCGTCCAGCGACGGGTGCTGTATGTAGACCTTGTTCAGCGGCGCGGACCACAGCTGGCCGGGGTCGTCCATCAGGACGCTGGGCAGCGGGCCCTCCTGGACGCGGTAGCCGGGGCCGACCAGCACCTCGCCCTCCAGGCCGTCCCGGCTCGCCGCCAGGAGGAGCGGGCCGGTCTCGGCCTCGATCTTGGACAGCGCCAGCCCGGCCAGCTGGCGGTCGAGCGTCACCGACGTCAGCAGCCGGTGCTCGCCCGCGTGGTAGACCTGCGCGCCCTGCCCGCAGACCGCCAGGCCGCGGTAGTCCAGGGCGTCGAGGATGTGCCGGGTCCAGGGCACCGCGCGGCCGGTGACGACGATGTGCGCGGCACCGGCGGCGGTGGCCGCGGCCAGCGCCCGGCGGGTGCGCTCGGAGACCGTCTCGTCGTGGCGCAGCAGCGTCCCGTCGAGGTCGGTCGCGATGAGCTTGTACGGCAGCGGCGTACCCGCCGGGGCTGGGGAGGTCACTTGGCGACGGGCTCCAGCACCTCGCGGCCGCCGAGATACGGGCGGAGCACCTCGGGGACGCGGACCGAGCCGTCCGGCAGCTGGTGGTTCTCCAGGAGGGCCACGATGGTGCGCGGGACGGCGCAGAGGGTGCCGTTGAGGGTGGCCAGCGGGCGGACCTTGGCCTTGCCGTCGGCGGTCTCGCGCATCCGGACGGAGAGCCGGCGGGCCTGGAACTCGTTGCAGTTCGACGCCGAGGTCAGCTCGCGGTACTTGCCCTGGGTGGGGATCCACGCCTCGCAGTCGAACTTCCGGGAGGCGGACGCGCCCAGATCGCCGGTGGCGACGTCGATCACCTGGAACGGCAGCTCCAGGCCGGTCAGCCACTGCTTCTCCCACTCCAGCAGCCGCCGGTGCTCGGCCTCGGCGTCCTCCGGCGCGACGTAGGAGAACATCTCCACCTTGTCGAACTGGTGGACGCGGAAGATGCCCCGGGTGTCCTTGCCGTACGTGCCGGCCTCGCGGCGGTAGCAGGGCGAGAAGCCGGCGTAGCGCAGCGGCAGCTGCTCGGCGTCGACGATCTCGTCCATGTGGTACGCGGCGAGCGGGACCTCGGAGGTGCCGACGAGGTAGTAGTCGTCGCGCTCGAGGTAGTAGACGTTCTCGGCGGCCTGGCCGAGGAAGCCGGTGCCCTCCATGGCGCGCGGGCGGACCAGGGTGGGCGTCAGCATCGGCGTGAAGCCGGCCTCGGTGGCCTGTGCGATGGCGGCGTTGACCAGTGCGAGCTCCAGCAGGGCGCCGACGCCGGTGAGGTAGTAGAAGCGGGAGCCGGAGACCTTGGCGCCGCGCTCGACGTCGATCGCGCCCAGCAGCTCGCCGATCTCCAGGTGGTCCTTGGGCGTGAAGCCCTCGGCGGCGAAGTCGCGGATGGTGCCGTGCGTCTCCAGGACCGTGAAGTCCTCCTCGCCGCCCACCGGGACGTCGGGGTGCACCAGATTGCCGAGCTTGAGCAGCAGGGCCTGGGTCTCTTCCTTGGCCTCGTCCTGCTCGGCGCCGGCGGCCTTGACCGCGGCGGCCAGCTCGCCGGCCTTCTTCAGCAGCTCGGCCTTCTCGTCGCCGGCGGCCTTGGGGATGCGCTTGCCGAGCGCCTTCTGCTCGGCGCGCAGCTCGTCGAAGCGGACGCCGGACGACCTGCGCCGCTCGTCGGCGGAGAGGAGTGCGTCGACGAGCGCGACGTCCTCTCCACGGGCGCGCTGGGAGGCGCGCACACGGTCGGGGTCCTCACGGAGCAGGCGAAGGTCAATCACCCCACCAGGCTACCGGGGCCGCGGGCCGGGCCTCCACGTGCTATTGGCGAGTAGGGCCATTTGCCCGGTTTGCGGTTATTTATTCCGCGACGGGGAATCGGCGTCGAGACGCGCTTGCCGGCCGGTCACCGTAACGCATGGTGAGGCCCTGCGGAATTCCGGGCCGGGCGGTGAAAAGAGTGTGTGGGGCGGCCGCCCCGGAATCGGCGGGCTCTCCGCCCGGCCGGAGCCGGGTTGTCCCCTGCGTTGTCCACAGGAGGGAGTGGTTCCGGGTTTCTTATCCACAGGCTGTGTGCGCGTTCTGTGGAAGTCGGAATTGATCATTCTGCGCCCGAAATGCTCGCCCGCGGATTCTCTCGCCAAACCGCGTTCACGCACTCTTTCGTGTGGGATTACCTCGCCCTAAAGGATTCATCGCGGGAATTGTGCTGACGGGCACCCCAGTGATCCACTGTGCGTAACTGTGGACGGATCTGGGATCTCTAGGGAGATATGTCGACTCTGTCCGACTCTCCCGCGGCCCTCATGTCGACTTACCCACAGGTCGAGAAGCGAGCCTGTGGATAACTTTGTGGACAACCGCGGGGGCCGCCGGCCGGGCGCGCCGGAGCGGCGTCCCGGCTCCCGCCGAAGACGCAGGTCACAGCCCGTAACCCGAAGGGCAGCGCCGGGCCGGCCGGTCAGCCCCGCCCGTCGAGGCAGCGCGCCAGCCAGTCGGACGCCTCGCTGAACGCCGCGTCGGTCACCTGTGGCCGCACCGTCGCCCCCACCGCGTCCGCCCGCGGATACGAGCCGAGGAACCGCACATCGCGGCAGACCCGCTTCAGCCCCATCAGGACCTCGCCCACCCGCCGGTCGGTGACATGGCCCTCGCAGTCCACCGAGAAGCAGTAGCGGCCGATGCCCTCGCCCGTGGGCCGGGACTCGATCCGCATCATGCTGACCCCGCGCACCGCGTACTCCTGGAGCAGCTCCAGCAGCGCGCCGGGGTGGTCGGCGGCCAGCCACAGCACCACCGAGGTCTTGTCCGCCCCGGTGGGCGCCGCGGGCCGGGCCGGGCGGCCGACCAGTACGAAGCGGGTGGCGGCGTTCTGCGCGTCGTGGATGTCGGTGACCAGCGGCGTGAGCCCGTACGTGGCCGCCGCGAACTCCCCGGCGAACGCGCCGTCGTAGCGGCCCTCCTGCACCAGCCGCGCGCCGTCGGCGTTGGACGCCGCGGACTCCCAGACGGCATTGGGGAGTTGGGCCGCGAGCCACTTGCGGACCTGCGGCTGGGCGACCGGGTGGCCGGTCACGGTCTTCACGTCCGCCAGCTCCGTACCGGGCCGGACCAGCAGCGCGAAGGCGATCGGCAGCAGCACCTCGCGGTAGATCATCAGCGGCTCGCCGGAGGCCAGTTCGTCGAGGGTGGTGGTGACCCCGCCCTCGACGGAGTTCTCGATCGGCACCAGCGCCGCGGCGGCCTCCCCGGCCCGTACGGCGTCCAGCGCGGCCGGGACCGACACCATGGGCACCAGCTCGCGGGTGGCCGCCTCCGGGAGGGTGCGCAGCGCCGCCTCCGTGAACGTGCCCGCGGGACCGAGATACGTATAGCGACTGGCCGACATGGAGTGGACTCCCTCACGTGCCTGCGGGAGCATCCCGCCGAATTCCGCCCTGCCCTGCCACGATACCGAGCGGCCCGGCGGCCGGTGGCGCCGTCCACGGGGCGGTACCGGCCCGGGGGACAGGGGCGGTACCGGCCCGGTGGCCGCGGGTCCGTACCGGGCCGGTCAGCCCTCCAGCAGCGGCTGGGCCACGTAGTCCCCGGGCGACGGGGCCGGCGGCACCGCGTACAGGCCGCTGGCCTCGTGGCGCAGGAACGGCGAGAGCGCGTCCCCGCGGTCCAGTTTCCGCTGGATCTGGGTGAAGGCCCGCAGCGGATCGGCCTGCCAGCAGATGAAGAGCAGCCCGGCGTCCGGCGCCCCGTCGTCCCGGTAGCCGTCGTGGTAGGAGAACGGGCGGCGCAGCATCGCCGCGCCCTGGTTGGCCGCCGGGGCGGCGATCCGGGCGTGCGCGTTCGCCGGGATGACCGGGAGGCCGTCGGGTCCGGTGGCGTCCAGCTTCATCGGGGTGTTCTCGGTGCCGCCGGTCAGCGGGGCGCCGGTGTCCTTGCGCCGCCCTATGACCCGCTCCTGCTCGGTGCGGGACCGCTTCTCCCAGTCGTCCAGCAGCATCCGGATCCGGCGCACCACGGCGTACGAACCGCCGCGCATCCACTCCTGCGCCGCCTCCGGGCCGACGAAGATCCGCCGGTCGAAGTCCGGGTCGGACGGTTTGGGGTTGTTGGTGCCGTCGATCTGGCCCATGAGGTTGCGGGCGGTCATCGGGTGCGCGGTGGCGCCCGGGGTGCGGTTGAAGCCGTTCATCTGCCAGCGCAGCCGGGCGGTGTCCGCGGCCTCCTTCTGGAGCGCGCGCAGGGCGTGGAAGGCGACCAGCGCGTCGTCGGCGCCGATCTGGACCCACAGGTCGCCTTCGCTGCGCCGGGGGTCGAGGGCGTCGGCGGAGAAGTCCGGCAGCGGGTCGAGCTGGACCGGGCGGCGGGCGGCCAGCCCGGTCCGGTCGAAGAAGCTGCGGCCCAGGCCGAAGGTGACGGTCAGCGAGGACGGGCCGGCGTCCAGCGCCACCGCCGTGTCGGCGTCCGGGGCCCGCCCGGCCATCAGCTCCTCGGCCGTACGAGACCAGCGGCGCAGCAGGGCGGCGGCCTCCTTGCGGCCGGCGCCGGGCGCCAGGTCGAACGCGACGAGGTGGCCGCGGGCCTGGAGCGGGGTGGTGATGCCCGCCTGGTGCTTGGCGCCCTTCGTCCGGAACGCGACCTCGGTCGCGCCGATCGCGGTCAGCGGCTCGGGGGCGTCGCCCCGGGCGGCGGTGGCGCCGAGCACGCCGCCGGCCCCGCCGAGCACCAGCCCGGCGGCCCCGGCCCCGCCGACCGTCCCCAGGAGGCGGCGGCGGGAGACCTCCAGGAGGGGCGCGGGGGCGTCCCCCGGGGGGCGGCCGTTCTCCGTGCCGCCCCTGGGGCCGGGGACGGTCTCCTTGCTGGTGTCCTGGTCCTTCTGCTTGCTCATCAGTTGATTGTCACGTTCCTGGTCTCGGTCACCTGGTCGAAGTCGGAGGTGCGCACCATCAGGGAGAGCTGCCACCGCCCCGGTACCGGGAGCTGGACGCCGCTCGCGCTCCAGTGGCCGGCGCCGGTGTGCCGGAGGACGACCGGCAGCGGGCCCAGCTTCTTCGCGGCGAGGGTGAAGCTCACCTTCACCTCGGGTACGTCGCGGGCCTTGCCCGAGGGGTCGGCGATCCGCAGCCGCAGCTCGTTGCCGCCGCCGCTGTGCCCGGGGTCGAGGTCCAGGCGGGCGGTGCCCTGGCCGCCCTGGCCGCCGGTGTCGAACGGGACGGTGAGCACCCGCGGCTGGTTGGCGTCGGGGGACTGCCCGGCCGACGCGGCCCGGACGGCCTCCTCGGTGCGGGCCGGTTCGGTGGTGGTCAGGGCGGTGGTCACCGCGAGCAGCACCACCGCGATCGACGCCTCGGCCAGCACGGACCGGCGCAGCCCCCGCCGCACCGGGTCGGCGTCCCGGACCCGCTTCTTCCGCGCGGTGGCCAACGCGGCCTGCTGGCGGGCGAGTTGGGCGGCGCGGAGGGGGTCGGGGGCGGGGGTGTCCGGGGCGGGGGGTGCGGCCTCCGGGGGCGGGGTCGGCTCCGCTGCCGGGGCCGGTTCCGCTGTCGCGGCAGTGGCCGGCTCGGTGGCTGTGGCCGGCACCGCCGTACGGACGCTCGCCGGGTCCGCCTCCGGCTCGGCCGCGTCCGCCTCCGCCGTACCCATGGGCACCGCCCCGGCATCCGCCAGCCGCCCCGTCCACCGCCGGGACAGCCCCGCGACGGCCACCAGGACCACCACCAGGCCCACCTTGACCAGCAGCAGCCGCCCGTAGGCGGTGCCGGTCAGGGCACTCCAGGAGCCGACCTGCCGCCAGGACTGGTACGTACCGGTGGCCACCAGGACGAGGACCGAACCGAAGGCCATCCGGGAGAAGCGCCGCACCGCGGCCCGTTCGACCCGCGGGCCCCAGTAGAGGGACACCAGCAGCGCCGCGAGCCCGCCCAGCCACGCGGCGACCGCGAGCAGGTGCAGCACGTCGACCGGCATGGCCAGGGCCGGCTGGAGCCCGGTCGAGGCGTGTTCGGCCATCGCCCAGGTCGCGGCGAGCCCGGCGGCCACCAGCGTGCCGCCGATCCCCAGTCCGAGCCCGAGATCCCGGCGCCGCTTGGCGTCCTCCCCGGCCCCCTCGGCGTCGGCCCGTCCGGCCTCCTCCGGCCCGTGCGCCAGGGCGTACGTCCCGAAGAGCACCGCCACGAACAGCGCCGCCGCGGCGAGCAGCAGCAGCCGGGAGACCAGCGCGGCGCCCGGTTTGGTCAGCAGCGCCTGCTGGAGCCCGCCGAGGTCGAAGACGTCGGCGAGCTTCCCCGATCCGGTGTACGGGGCGCGCAGCAGCAGCATCGCCACCGTGGCGCCGGTGAGCACCGCCCACCCCCGGACCACCAGCCGCTGCACCGACCGCACCCGGGAGGCGGCCGGCCGGCAGACCAGGACGAACGCCGCCCCGCCCACCAGCAGGGCGTAGCCGGCGTACGCCAGATAGCGGGCGACCTGGTAGAGCGCGCCCACCGGGCCACCGCCCGCCTCCTGTTGGGGCAGCGGCGCGGTGGTCTTGGACGGCGCCCCGATGGAGAAGGTGAACGCGCCGGACACCGGATGGCTGTCCGCCGAGATGGCCTGCCAGGCGACGGTGTACGTCCCGTTGGGCAGCCCGGGCGGCAGCCCCGCCCCGTACTTGACGACGCTGCCGCTGCACAGGTTGCGCAGCTTGCCGCGGTCCACCCGTTTGCCGTGCGGGTCCAGGACGCGCAGGGAGTCGTCGCCCATCGCCACGCCCTCGGAGAAGGTGAGCGCCACCTGCTCGGGCGCGTGCGCCAGCACCGCGCCCTGCACGGGGTCGCTGCCGGTCAGCGCGGCGTGCGCGGCGGCCGGCGCGGCGCCCGCGGCCAGCGCGCCGAAGAGCACCGCCGCGACGACCAGCAGCCGCAGCGGCCGGAAGCCGGTGAGGGCCATGGTGTTCGCTCCCCTTCCCGTCGGCATGAGGGTTTCCGTCTCCTTCAGGGGACCGCGGGCGGTCCGTCCACGTGGTGCGCGGGCGCGGCCCGTTAGTGCGCGGCCGGCCGGTAGTCGGCGGGCTTCACCGGCACCTCGACCTTGACGGGCGCGGCGGTGGCGAAGTGCAGCTCGACGGTGACCGTCTGGCCGGCGGCCGGCTTGCGCGACAGGTCCATGAACATCAGGTGGTTGCCGCCGGCGCTCAGCTTCAGCTCCCCGTTGGCGGGCACCGGCAGGGAGTCGACCTGCTCCATCTTGTTGCCGGTGGTCTTGTGCAGGGTGATGTCCTTGGACAGGTCGCTGGTCACCGAGGTCAGCTTGTCGGCCGCGGACCCGGTGTTCTTGACGGTGAAGTACGCGCCGGCCATCTGCTGGGTGATCGGCTGCGGCATGTACGCGCCGCTGACGGCGAGCTGCGGCTTGCCGTCCTTGGCGTCCTTGCCGTCCTTGGCGTTCCCGGAGGCGCTGCCGCCGCAGCCGGCCAGCGTCAGGGCGGCGGCGAGACCGAGGCCGGCGGCCAGGGCGGTGCGGCGGGTGGCCGGGGCGAAGGGGGCGCGGGGGGTGGTGCGGCGGTTCACGGGTTCTGTCCCTTGATGATCTTCGGAAGTGCGGAGGTGTAGTTGTCGGAGGTGGCTTCCTGCATGCCCATCCAGTGGATCTTGTCGTCCTTGGGGGAGCTGAGCAGGACCTGCGCGCCGTGGGTGGAGACCACGTCGCCGTTCTTCTTCTTGACCGGCGCCTCGATGCCGATGTTCACGCTGCGCGCGGCCTGCTGGATGGTCTTGAACGGACCGGTGAGCCCCACGAAGTCCTGGTCGACACCGCCGAGCCACTTCTTGAGCTGGGCCGGGGTGTCGCGCTCCGGGTCGGAGGTCACGAAGACCACCCGCAGGTCGTTCTGCTCGGCCTTGGGCAGCTGCTTCACCGCCACCGCGATGTTCGCCATCGTGGTCGGGCAGACGTCCGGGCAGTTGGTGTAGCCGAAGTAGATCAGGGTCGGGTGGCCCTTGGTCTTCTCCAGCAGGTCGTAGGGCTTGCCGTCGGAGTCGGTCAGGCTCAGGTCCGGCTTCTCCATCGGGTTGTCGAGGGTGACGATCGGCTTGGCCGCCGTCCCCCCGGAGACCACGGCGGCGGGCTGGTCGGCGTCGTCGCCGCCGCTGCCGCAGGCGGTGAGGGTGAGGCCGAGCGCGGCGGCCGCCCCCAGGGCGGACACCAGCAGTTTTCTTCTACGCATGGCAGTAGGCATGACGGATATGTCCCGTTGTTTCATGGCGCGTTTCATGGCGCGGGGCCGGTTCATGTGCGGGCGTATCAGGTGTATCGGGTCGTAAGGGCCGGGTTCCGGCCGGGGCGGGGCCGCAGCGGTCCGGGGCCGTAGTGGCCCTGGGTCCGGCCCGCCGGTGCGCGGGGCCGGGCCTGCGCACCGGCGGACGACGGGCGCCCGGTCAGGCGTTGCGCCGCCGCCCGGCGAGCACGCCGAACGCGACGCCGATCACGCCGACGACGATCCCGCCGATGGCCAGCACCCGCGCCGTGGTGTCACTGGCGGGTGCCGCGGCGGCGGTGCTGCCGTCCTTGGCGCCGTTCTTGCCGTCGCCGGCCCCCTTGGCGCCGCCGTCCTGCGCGTCGGCCGCGGTCAGCTTGAGCACCGGCGCCGGGTTCTCCGGCTCCGGCCCGCCCGGCTTGGCCGGCTCGATCCAGCGCACGACCTCCTTGTTGGAGTACGTCTGGAGGGCCTTGAAGACCAGCTGGTCGGTGTCGCTGGGCAGCTGGCCGACGGAGAGCGGGAACTGCTGGAACTGCCCCGGCGCGATGCCGTCGCCGTCCGCGGTCCAGGTGACCGTCGAGGGCGCCTCGGTGATCTTCTCGCCCTCCATCTCGATCGGCTTGGCGAGCTTGGACTTGGTGACCTCGACCTTCCAGCCGGGCACCGGCTGCGGCATGACGGACGCCAGCGGGTGGTCGGCCGGCAGCGACACCTCGACCTTCACCGTCGAGGCGTTGTCGCGCTCGTTGGGCACCTTGATGTCGACGGTCGCGAACCCGCCCTTGGGCGCGGTGCCCGGCTGCACGGTCACATGCGCGAACGCCGGACCGGCCAGCAGCAGCACACTGCCGGCCGCGATCCCGCCGACGACGGGCAGCCGCCGCGCCAACCGACGCGCGCCGGACGGCGCCGACGAAGCAGACGAAGGGGGCTTAACAGACTTACGAACCATGAGGAAACACTCCACGAGAAGAGGCCCCCGCACACTCACCACCAAGGACTCCCTGGACCCCAGGCCCCTACGGAGCACACACGCCCCTGGACACCACCAGGGCCGGCCCCGGATTCCCTCGGCAAGCAAGCACGGAGAACAAACGGCAACAGGCTGAACGCGAACGCTGAACGCTGAACGCACACGGGCCGACCCGCCCCGGCGCGCACCGCCGCCCGCGCCGCCGCCTCCCCTCCCGTATCCGGGCGGGAACGTGCCGCGCGTGGCGTCAGGCCGCGAGGGCGAGGGCCGGCCGGCCGTACGCCGGCGGGCCGCGCCGGATGACGCTGTGGTGGAGCGCCGGTTCGCGCGGCGCGGTCTCGTCCCCGTAGGCGGCAGGGGCGCGCCGCCCCTCCTCCTGGGCCGCGCCCAGACCGGCCAGCAGCGCCCGGAGCAGCGTCAGCGACCGTCGCACCGCGCCGACCCGCGCCCGCGCCGCGAGCTCGCCCGCCGCCGGCGCGGACAGCCGCACCAGCCGCCACAGCGCGGCCTCACCGCGCCGCAGCAGCCAGCCCAGGCCCAGCGCGGCGAGCAGATGCCCGAGCAGCATGGGCAGCGACGGCGCCAGGCAGTGCGCCATCATCGGCATGCCGCCCGGGTGCCCGCCGGCGCCGGTCAGCCCGGCGTCCATGGCGAGGTCCGCCCCGCCGGGCCCCAGCAGCTGCCGGGCCGTCCCGGCGTCCATCCGTACGCCGCCCAGCCCGCAGGTCAGGTGCCGGGCCAGCGCGACCGCCGCCTGGTCGGAGAGCCCGGCGGGCCGCGCCGGCAGCACCGGCATCGGGTGCTGGCCCATGGCGAACAGCGCGTGCAGCGCCAGCTGGCCGACCGCCAGGCCGGCCGCGATCCCCGGGAGCGAGCGTTCCCGTCCGGCCAGCGGGGCCGCCACCGCGAACACCGCGACCGCGGCCAGGCCCAGCGTCCACAGCCGTACCGCGGCGAACGAGGCGGCCATGTGCCCGGCGGCGGACAGCGTGACGCAGACCGCGGTGAACACCGCGGCCCGGAGCAGCCGCAGATCGGCGGCCGCGCGCGCTGTGGGGACGGAGGGGGCAGTCATGGCGGCCGCCATCATCCCACTGCCCCCCTTGGCCGCCTACGGCAGGGTTTCACCGGCTCCGCGCGCACCGGGGGACGGGGCGTCCGCCAGGGCGTCCGGGGTCCCGCGCCGGGCGCGCGGCGGCGCGCACCCGGCACCTCGCCTACACCTGTGCGCTCACTTTCCGCATCCGCCGAATGAGCGGTATCACGTCCCGGAGACGCTTACGGACCGTGCGGCCCGGCAATACGTATCGATATGTCGAGCCGTGGCCAGGAGGCAGGAGCGATGAGCATCTGGTGGTCCCTCCATCTGCGGCGTGAGGCCGCGAGTGTGCCGCTCGCCCGGCGCCTGCTGCTCGGCGCGATGGAGACCGCCGGCGTCGATCCCGAGATCTGCTACGACCTCTCGGTCGCCCTCTCCGAAGCCTGCGCCAACGCCGTCGAGCACGGCGGCGACACCTCCGAGGACTACCGCGTCACCGCCTACATCGACGGCGACACCTGCCGCATCGAGGTCACCGACTCCGGCCCCGGCTTCCACCCCGCCGCCCCTCCCCATCCCGCCCCGGACCGCGCCCCCGCGCCGGCCCCCGTACCCGCCCCCGCGCAGGCCCCCGGATACGCCGAGGACGGCCGGGGGCTTTTTCTGATCGAGGCCCTCACCGACCACGTCCAGTACCGCAACCGCCCCGGCCGCCACGGCGCCGTCGTCAGCTTCGACAAAATCCTCAAATGGCGCGAGGACGCGGCCCTGCCGATGGCGTCGTGACCGGGTGGATCCGGGAAACCATCGGCCTTGACCTGCCAAAACGTGCTGCGGTGGGATAGGTGAGCGGCGCGCCGGGGCGAACGCCGCTTCCCTCGCCCGTCGCGTACGGGACTCGCTGCATCTGAACGGAGGCGGGTGGCTGTTTCCAGCCACCCGCCTCCCTCACTTCCTCCGGCGGCTATCGACCCTTGGCGCAGGTGCGCGTCCAGTCGATCAACTTCTGCAAGACCTCGATCACGACCCTTTGCCTTCGTACCGGCATGAAGGGCCAGCAAACCCACGCCGGCGCCGACAGCAAGACGAACAGCAGCAGGGGCAGGAGCGAGAGTGCAGGGAGGAAGATCCTCAACACACCAGGAGTGGGCACGACGTGTCCTTTACTCGAAGGAATCGAAGTGCGACACCGCGGCCCACCCCTTAACCAACTACCTTTGCCGCGGCATCAGCCTGGCGTTCCCACCAGATGACCACGGCGAACTCGACGATTTGACAAGCCCGTTGCAGGCGCACGGCAGGTGACGAGCGGTCTGTGCAGGCGATCCATCGGATCCGCCCTCCCCCCGCCCCGTCCGCACCCTTGTTGATACAAGAACGCATCGGATACGTTCGTGTATCGGTGAGGCCGCCCGGGTATCGGGCATCGGGTGTCGCCTGAGGCCGGGAGGTCCGTGTGGGTGGTGGGGCGAAGCGGGTGACGGCGCGGCGGGGGCGGACGCGGCGGCGGTTGCTGGATGCGGCGCTGGAGGTGTTCGCCGAGACCGGGTTCGGGCGGACGACCGTGGAGCAGGTCTGCGAGCGGGCGGGGTACACCCGGGGCGCGTTCTACTCGAATTTCGTCTCGCTCGATGAGCTCTTCCTGGCCATGTGGGAGGAGCGTTCGGCGCGGCTGCTGGACGATCTGCGGGCGGCGCTGGCGCGGGTGCCGGCCGCCTCGCCGCGGGAGGCGGTGCAGGCCGCGCTGGCGGCGGTCCCGGTGGATGACGCGTGGTACCGGATCACCGCGGAGTTCACCGCGCACGCGCTGCGGAATCCGTCGCTCCGCCATGTCGTGGCCGCCCGCGAGCAGGCCGTTCAGGACACCGTGCTGCCGGTCGTGGTGGCCGCGCTGGAACGAGCCGGGCGGACCGTTCCGGACCCGGCCGCGCTGGGGCAGGCGCTGGTCGCCGTGCACGACGGTACGGCCGTGCAGGTCCTGCTGGAGCCGGCCTCAACGGAGGTGCGGCGGCGCCGGGCGGAGCTGTTCGCGCGGGTGTTGGATGCGTACAGCACACCAGCGGCCGCAGACGCGGAGCCGTGCACCGCACAAGGCCCGTCCGCCTGCGCCGACCCGTTCACCGACGCCCCACCCTTCACCCCCACCCCCGAAGGAGCTCCCCATGAGTGACGATGCCGATGTGATCGTCGTCGGGGCCGGGCTGGCCGGCCTGGTCGCGACGTATGAACTGACGCGTGCCGGGCGGCGGGTGATCGTCGTCGACCAGGAGAGCGCGGCCAACCTGGGCGGGCAGGCGTTCTGGTCGCTGGGCGGGTTGTTCCTGGTGGACAGCCCGGAGCAGCGGCGGGCCGGCATCCGGGACTCGGCCGAGCTGGCGCTGTCCGACTGGCTGGATTCGGCCGGTTTCGACCGCGAACGGGAGGACCACTGGCCGCGCCAGTGGGCGCGCGCCTACGTGGACTTCGCCGCCGGTGAGAAGCGCGGCTACCTCCACGGGCTCGGGCTGCGGCTCACCCCGACCGTCGGCTGGGCCGAGCGCGGCGCGGGCCTGGCGGGCGGGCACGGCAACTCCGTCCCGCGCTTCCACCTGACGTGGGGGACCGGCCCCGAGGTGGTGCGGATCTTCGCCGAGCCGGTACGGGCCGCGGCCGCGCGCGGGCTGGTGGAGTTCCGGCACCGGCACCGGGTCGACGAACTGATCGTCGCGGACGGCGCGGTGACCGGCGTGCGCGGCCGCACGCTGGCGCCCTCGGACCTGCCGCGCGGGGTGGCCTCGTCCCGGGAGAGCGAGGGCGAGTTCGAACTCCGGGCGCAGGCCGTGGTGGTGACCTCCGGCGGTATCGGCGGCAACCACGAGCTGGTGCGCAAGAACTGGCCCGCGGAGCGGCTCGGACCGGCCCCCTCCTCGATGATCACCGGGGTGCCCGCCTACGTGGACGGGCGGATGCTGGAGATCACCGAACGCGCCGGCGCCTCCCTGGTCAACCGCGACCGGATGTGGCACTACACCGAGGGCATCAAGAACTGGGACCCCGTCTGGCCGGACCACGCCATCCGGATCATCCCCGGCCCGTCGTCGCTGTGGCTGGACGCCACCGGGCGCCGGCTGCCCGCACCGCTCTTCCCCGGGCACGACACCCTGGGCACCCTGCGCCACATCGCGCACACCGGTCACGACCACACCTGGTTCATCCTGACCCGCTCCATCGTGGAGAAGGAGTTCGCGCTCTCCGGGTCCGAGCAGAATCCGGACATCACGGGGAAGGACCTCAAACTCGCGCTGTCGCGGGTGAAGAAGGGCGCGCCCGGCCCGGTCCAGGCGTTCCTCGACCGCGGCGAGGACTTCGTCGTCCGCCGCACCCTGCGCGAGCTGGTCGCCGGGATGAACGCCCTGGAACCGTCCCTTCCGCTGGATTACGCGCAGGTCGAGCGGGAGGTGCTGGCCCGGGACCGCGCGGTGGCCCACCCGTATTCCAAGGACCTCCAGCTGATGGCGATCCGCAACGCCCGGCAGTACTGGCCGGACAAACTGACCCGGGTCGCCCGGCCGCACCGGCTGCTCGACCCGGCGCACGGTCCGCTGATCGCGGTCCGGCTGCACGTGCTGACCCGTAAGACGCTCGGCGGGCTGGAGACCACCCTGGACTCGCAGGTGGTGCGGCCGGACGGCACGGTCTTCGACGGGCTGTACGCGGCCGGCGAGGCGGCCGGCTTCGGCGGCGGCGGGGTGCACGGCTACAACGCGCTGGAGGGGACGTTCCTGGGCGGCTGCATCTTCTCCGGCCGCGCGGCGGGGCGGGCGCTGGCCCGGGACCTGGCGTGACGCCCGCCCCGGTCCCCGCCACCCCCGCCGCCCTGGTCACCGGCGCCTCCTCCGGTATCGGGGCCGCCGTGGCCGCGGCGCTGGTGGCCCGCGGCTATCGGGTCCTCGGCACCAGCCGCGACCCGGTGGCGGTCGCCGACCCGGTGCCCGGCGTGCGCTACCTCCCGCTCGACCTCGCCGACGAGGCCGCCATCGAGGCGTGCGCGGCCGCCGCCGGCCCGGTGGACGTGCTGGTCAACAACGCCGGCGAGAGCCAGAGCGGCCCGTTCGAGGAGCTGCCGATGGCGGCCGTCCGCCGCCTGTTCCAGCTGAACGTCTTCGGTGCCGTGCGCCTGACCCAGCTGCTGCTGCCCGGGATGCGGGAGCGCGGTTACGGCCGGGTGGTGATGATCGGGTCCATGCTGGCGAGCTTCCCGCTCGCGTACCGCTCCTCGTACGTGGCCTCCAAGGCCGCGCTGAAGGGCTTCGCGGACGCCGCCCGGCGGGAGGTCGCGCCGTACGGGGTGGCGCTCAGCACCGTCGAGCCGGGGTCGATCGCCACCGGGATCAGCGCCCGCCGCACCCACTACCTGGCCGAGGGGTCGCCGTTCGCCCCCGGTTACCGGACGATGGCGGCCGCCCTGGACGCCAACGAGGCGCGCGGCATCCCGCCGGAGAAGGTCGCCGCCACGGTCCTGCGGGCGGTCGCGGCCGCCCGGCCCCGGGCGCACTACGCGGTCGGCAGCAACGCCCCCGCGGTCTTCCTGCTGCGGCGGCTGCTGCCCGGTGCGGCGGTGGAGCGGATGGTGGCCCGGAAGCACGGGCTGCGCTGACGGTCCGCGCTGGCGGTCTGCGCAGACGGCCGGTGCTGACGGCCCGCACTGAGCGGAGCGGGGCCGGATCCGGGACGACCCGGACATCACAGAGGGTGGCTGGAGTTGGCTGGAAATCGCCCTTTTCGCTGCGAAGAAGTGGTGGCCAGCGCGGTCTCGGGGTGGGAGGACCTCCCCCGCGGCGTCCCCTTCACCAGCGAGACCAGCGCGGCACCACAATTAACGCGAAGTTGCTCGCGTTAATCTGTCCTGGACAATACTTGGCCGGAACCTGCACTGCAATCCGCGCTGCGATACGCAGCCGACCCCCGCGACGGAGCCGCCGTGACGACCGTGCACCAGGCCCCCGGACAGACCCGGCCCGGAGGACGGACCGCCCGCACCCGCCGCGCCGTACTGGCCGCCGTCTCCGAGGAGTTGGGGGAACACGGCTTCGCCGCCCTCACCATGGAACGGGTCGCCCAGCGCTCCGGCGTCCACCTGGCGACGCTCTACCGGCGCTGGCGCAGCGTGGACAAGCTGGTCTGCGCGCTGCTGACGGACATGAGCAACGACGTGCCGCTGCCGGACACCGGCACGCTCCCCGGCGACCTGCGCGCCCTGGCCCGCGCGATAGCGCGGTTCTACGGGGACGCCCGGACCCGCGGCCTGATCGAGGCGGTGGTGGCCGCCGCGGCCCGCGACCCCCAGGCGGCCACCGCGCTGCGGGACTTCTTCGACGAGCGGCTGGACCTGGCCGGCGCGATGGTCCGGCGCGCCGTCGCCCGCGGCGAACTCCCCGCCGACACCGACCCCAAGGCGGTGATGGCCGCGCTCGGCGCGCCCTTCTACTACCGCATCCTGATCGCCCGCCGCCCGGTGGAGCCCGGCCTCGCCGACTCCGCCGCCACCGCCGTCTGGGCCGCGGCCCGCGCGGGCGCGTACGCGTACGCCACCGAAGCGCCCGCCCCCGGCCGCCGCCCCCACAACAGCAACGGCGCGCCGGACCAGGAGGACTGACCCCCCGTCCGGCGCGCCGCCGCCGTCCGCGTGCGCGGGCCTACTTGGCGAGCAGCCCCGCCATCCACGCCTCGACCTCGTCCGACCGGCGCGGCAGCGCGGCCGACAGATTGCGGCAGCCGTCCTCCGTCACGAGGATGTCGTCCTCGATCCGGACGCCGATGCCGCGGTACTCCTCCGGCACCGTCAGATCGTCCGCCTGGAAGTACAGGCCGGGCTCGACGGTGAGCACCATGCCGGGCTCCAGCGTGCCGTTGACGTACGTCTCGGTGCGGGCCGCGGCGCAGTCGTGGACGTCCAGGCCGAGCATGTGGCCGGTGCCGTGCAGGGTCCAGCGGCGCTGGAGGCCCAGCTCCAGGACGCGCTCCACGGGGCCCTCGACCAGGCCCCACTCCACCAGCTTCTCGGTGAGCACCCGCTGGGCGGCGTCGTGGAAGTCGCGGTACGCGGCGCCCGGCTTCACCGCCGCGATACCGGCCTCCTGGGCCTCGTACACCGCGTCGTAGATCTTCCGCTGGAGGTCGGTGTACCGGCCGTTGATCGGCAGGGTGCGGGTGACGTCGGCGGTGTAGAGGGTGGTGGTCTCCACGCCGGCGTCCAGCAGCAGCAGCTCGCCGGAGCGGACCGCGCCGTCGTTGCGGACCCAGTGCAGGGTGGTGGCGTGCGGGCCGGCGGCGCAGATCGAGCCGTAGCCGACGTCGTTGCCCTCGACCCGGGCGCGCAGGAAGAACGTGCCCTCGATGTAGCGCTCGCTGGTCGCCTCGGCCTTGTCCAGGACCTTGACGACGTCCTCGAAGCCGCGGACGGTCGAGTCGACGGCCTTCTGCAGCTCGCCGATCTCGAAGTCGTCCTTCACCAGCCGGGCCTCGGAGAGGTAGACCCGCAGCTCTTCATCGCGCTCGCCGGTGACCTTGTCGTGCAGGGCCTCCTCGATCGCGCTGTCGTGGCCGCGCACGACCCGCACCGGGCCGGTGGCCTCCTTGAGCTTGCCGGGCAGCTCGCGGACGTCCTGGCAGGCCAGGCCGAGCAGCGCCGCGGCCTCGTCCAGGCTGTGCCGGCGGCCGACCCACAGCTCGCCCATGCCGTTCAGCCAGAACTCGCCGTTCTCGCGGTCCGAGCGCGGGAGGCGGTAGAGCGTCGCGTCGTGCCCCTCCGCGCCGTCCGCGCGCGGCTCCAGGACGAGGACGCTGCCGTCGGTCTGGTCACCGGTGAGGTAGACGTACTCGGTCGCGGCCCGGAAGGGGTACTCGGTGTCGTTGGACCGGGTCTTCAGGACGCCCGCGGGGATCACCAGGCGCTCGCCGGGGAAGCGCGCGGAGAGCGCGGCGCGGCGGCGGGCGGCGTGCGGCGCCTGCTCGACGGGCGCCAGGCCGCGCAGCTCGGTGTCCGCCCAGCCGCTCTTCATGTTCTCGGCGAGCTCGTCCGATACGCCCGGGTACAGGCCGTTCTTGCGCTGCTTGATCGGCTGCTCTTCCTCTTCCGGGGTCTCCGGAGTGAGCTCGTCGGTCACCGTGCCTCCTTTTAAGGCTTTTCTGACTGAACCGGGTTCCATCGTAAGTGCGTACGGAAAACGGTCCAGGGGCCGGAAGCCGCGGGCGTGCGGGCGGCGCGGCCAAGAAACCTCCGCGCCGCCCGGCCCACCCGCTGTGACCTGCGGTTACTCCTCGAAGTAGGCGGCCAGTAGCACGACGTCCTCCTCGGCGGAGGGGTCATCGAGGCCCTGCGGCAGCAGCGTCCGCACGATGTGGTCCACCACCGCCTCCGGGTCGCGCCGGCTCGCCCGGGGGACGCCGGCCGCCGCGGTGTGCAGCCGGGCGAAGGCCCGGTCCATCGGCTCACCGGTGCGGTGCAGCAGCCCGTCGCTGTACAGCAGGACGGTTTCGCCAGGCGCCGGTTCGATCTCCACGCTGGGCGCCTCCCAGCAGGCCAGCATGCCCAGCGGCGCGGAGAGCGAGGTCTCCACGTACTCCGCCCGCAGATCGCCCAGGACCAGCGGCGGGCAGTGCCCGGCCCCGGCCAGCACCATCTTGCGCGGCGCCGGCCCGCCCGGCCCGCCCGGCAGCGGCGCCGCGGGCGGGCCGCCCGGCGCGCCCGGCGGCGGCTCGGTGAAGGCGAACAGCGCGGTCGCGCTGCGGGCCGGCTCGGTCAGCCGCATCAGCAGCTCCAGATCGGAGAGGACCGCGACCGGATCCTCGCCCTCCATCACGGCGTAGGCCCGCAGCGATGCCCGCAGCCGCCCCATCGCGGCCACCGCGCTCGGCCCGGAGCCGGTGACCGACCCCACGGCCAGGCCCAGCGCCCCGTCCGGCAGCGGCAGCGCGTCGTACCAGTCGCCGCCGCCGCGCGGCCCGGTGGCGTGCCGCACCGCGAGCCGGACGCCGGGGATGCGCGGCAGCCGGCGCGGCAGCAGCTCCTCCCGCAGGGTGCGGGCGGTCTGCCGGCTGCGGTGGAGTTCGAGGAGTCCGGCGAGGTGCTCGGCGGCGTGCGCGCGGTAGAGGCCGACGAGGTGGCGCCGGCGGTCGGCGGGCTCGGCCGGCTCGTCGTAGAGCCAGACCGCGGCGCCGATCCGGCCGGCCGGCCCGGCGGTGAGCGGTACGGCGTAGCTGGCGGCGTAGCCGAGCCGGGCGGCGACCTCGCGCAGCCGCGGGTCGAGGTCCTTCTCCCCGGGGATGTCGGGCTCGGCGATCTCGGTACGGGCCTCGGCCGCGGCGTCGTCGCCCGCGCCGGGCTCGGGGAGGCCGTCCAGTATCCGCGCGTACGACAGGGCGCGGCGCGGCACGGTCTCGATGTGGCCGATCTCGGCGTGGCCCAGGCCCAGTCCGACGGTGGTCTCGGGGCCGAGGCCGTCCTGCGGGGCGAGGACGACCAGGCCGCGGCGGGCGCCGACGAGGAAGGCGCCGGCCCGCAGCAGTTCGCGCAGCGCGTCGTCCAAGGTGCGGGTGCGGGCGAGCTGTTCGGTGAGGTCGTGCAGGGTGCTCAGATCGGAGATCCAGCCGGCCAGCCGGTCCTGTACGGCGGCGAGGCGGTCGACGGGGGAGAGATCGGCGGCGGTGCCCGGCGCGGTGGGGCCGGTGCCGTCCTGGGGAGCGCCGGCGGTGGATGGGCCGTCAGCGGAGGTGCCGGCGGCGGGGCCGGCGGAAGCGGGCGTCACACGAGGGTCGTTAGTGTGCGCGGGAGCGGGAAGAGCTGGTTCGATTCCAGCCACTTTCGGTACGTGCGGGGCGCTCATGGCCGACAACCCACGTCGCGCCCGGCAAAACCCCAGGTCAGGCCGCGATGTGGCAGGGAGTGCGGCGTTGAGTCGAGTGAGGTGGTGCGGCACTGCGGGCCGCTCACGTTCCTCAATAGCATCGCAAACCCCCATGTCATGCTGCTCCGCTATCAACGTCTCCACATGTACACGCACCGGTGATGTGATGTCCAGCACTGTCCCCGTGGGGTTTGTGGTGTCAACGAGGTCTGTAGATTGGCCTGAAAACAGCCCCCCAAGCGTCAATTTGAGGTCTCCTGGCGGCGATCAGCAGCGCGTCATATCCACCGTGGCGGGTACGTACTCGGAGAGGTGCCAGGGCAGTTGGGGCCGCACCGGAACTCTCCGGCGGGCACCGGCGTCCTATACGGCGACCACCGCGACGCACTCCCGAGTGGCGGGACGGCACCACCAGCGCAAGCGCCATGCGCGCGCCACCCTCCGCCACGTTCCACGCCCGGTGTACGGCGTGATGCGCTGCCTCGTACACGCGGTGACCGGGTCACCACGTGTGGTGATCGAGCGCGCACGACCTCCGGGCCGCACCACCAGGCCGGCCGGCCACCGACGCACGACCGGGCCACGCACCACTCCGCCCGGCCCGGAGCAGCACAACGGCAGTTGCGAACGGCACGCACCAGCGGTGGCTCCTCACCGGCACGCGGTGCGAAAGGACCAGCCCTCGGCGTAACGGAAAGGAACGAGCGCTCATGCGCGAGATCCTCGGAAGGCGACGCAAGCCCCTGTTCCGGCGCGGCGGGAGGTCGGCGCTGCTCGGTGCGGCGCTCCACTGCGCCACCGAGTGGCAGTGGCCGGTCCTCCCCGGCGTCGGACTGCGGCCCGCCGGGCGGCAGCCGGCCGGCGGCCGGCTCGGCCTCGGCCTCGGCGAACGGGCGCCGCGCCGCTGCAACTGCCCCGACCCCGACTGCGTGGTGCCCGGGGCGCACCCCTTCGACCCCGGTCTGCTCGCGGCCACCACGGACGCCCGGATGGTGCGCTGGTGGTGGGCGAACCGCCCGGACGCGCCGGTGGTGCTGGCGACCGGCGGCCGCGCGCCGTGCGCGGTGAGCCTGCCGGCCGTCGCCGCGTCCCGCGCGCTGACCGCGCTGGACCACTTCGGCGTCCGCACCGGCCCGGTGATCGCCGGCCCGACCCGCTGGTCGCTGCTGGTGGCGCCGTACGGGCTCCCGGAGTTGGGCGAACTGCTCAGCGAGCAGGACTGGGTGCCCAGTTCGCTGCGGTTCCACAGTGAGGGCGGCTATCTGGTGCTGCCGCCGTCGCCGACCGGCGCCGGCAAGGTCCGCTGGGAGCGCCCGCCGGCCGCCGGACCGGCCGCGCCCTGGCTGCCGAAGGTGGCCACCATCGTGGACGCGCTGGTCCGGGCCAGCACGGCGACACCGGACGGCGGGAGCCGGCTCGCGTACTGAGCCGGTGGTCCGAGCTGTCGTTCCGGGGCTCGGGTGCGGCCGGCCGCGGCCGGCCGAGGGGTCGGCCGCACCTCGCCGCGCCCGGCCGCGGCTGGCCGGAAAACGCACCTCGCCGGTTCACTCGTACGGGGGTGTGCGCCCCCGGGGCCCGCGGGCGCCCGGCCGTTCCGGCACGCGGTGCCACGGCTGGGGCGGGGTTCGCCGCCCGATCCCGCCCGTCTGCCGCGCTGCGGCCGTACGGGGCGCGTGGCGGCGCGGGGAAGGCCGCCGGGCGGCCCGCCGCGCGCTGCTCGGGGTACGGCGGTGCTCCGGCGCGCAAAGGGGCCAAGGGGAAGCGGTGCGGCGGGAGTTGGGGGCCGTACGGGCCCGGCCGCGGCGACGGCGGCGGGGCGGCGCCGGGCGGGGCCAGCGAAGGCGCGCCCGGACATGGAAGCGCCCGGTCGCTGGCGACGGGGGATGCACCAGCGACCGGGCTTTTAGAACCGTAACAAGAGATCGGCGGTTCGCAAATTCGATCGTGGATTTCCGGACGTGGTTTTACCCGCAAGTACCTGAGGGGTCCGGATCCGCTGTGACAGGTGTCACGCCCACGAACGAGGCTGTCGCCGCCGTCAGCTCAGCGTCACCTGACGGTTGGTGAGGCCGCCGCGGGCCCGGCGCTCCTCGGCGGTCAGCGGCGCGTCCTCGGCCAGCGCCTTGGCCAGCCGCTCGCCGAACGCGGCGGCCGGGCCCGCGACATCGTCGGCGCGCATCGAGGACGGCAGGTCCCACACCGGAACGACCAGCCCGTGCGCCCGGAACGACCCGACCAGGCGGGTGCCCTCGCCCAGCCCGGCGGTGCCCGCGGCGGACAGCCGGGCGAGCGCGTCGAGCAGCTGCTCCTCGGGGTGCGGGGTGACCCAGCGCAGGTGGTTCTTCTCGGGCGCCTCGCACCAGTACGCGCCCTCCAGGCCCGGAATGCGGGCGGTCGGGATGGCCGCGGCGTTGGCCCGCTCCAGGGAGGCGGCGACCTCGCCGGTGGCGTTCTCGGCGTTCTCCACCCAGAACTCGAAGCCGGTGTGGACGGTCGGCTCAAAAGGCGCGCTCAGGTCCAGCACGTCCTGGAGCCGGGGGCCGTCGGCGGGGGCCCGCCCGGCGGCGACCGGATGGCCCGGTTCGGTGGTCAGGGCGCGCCGGAGGGTGTCGGCGAGGTCGCGGCTGAGGTCGCCGGAGGAGGTGTCGTTCTGGAGGCCGATCAGCACCGCGCCGTTGTCCCGGCGCAGCGCGGGCCAGGCCATCGGCAGCACGGTCGCCAGCGTGACGGACGGGACGCCGTCGGGCAGGCCGCCCTTGAGCGTCAGCGGGGCGGTGGCGGCGGGCACCAGCTCGCGCAGCGCGACCCAGTCGCATTCGCCGGGCAGGCCCTCGAAGGGGCGCCGCACCAGCTCGATGGCGGCCTGCGCCGCCTGCCGGCCGTGGCACGCCTTGTACCGGCGGCCGGAACCGCACGGGCACGGCTCGCGGGCGCCGACGACCGGCACCTCACCGTCCTTGATCTGTACTGCTGCGGCCCGGGGCTGGGGACGGCGCTTCTTGGCCATGGCGGCGGGGTCTCCTGGTCGATCCTGGGGGCGGACACGTACCGCGCGAGCCTAAAGGAGACCGGGGCCCGCGAGGCCGCCGACAACGCCGTAACGGGCGCCGCAGGCAACGGCGTAGGGGCGGCGCGTAGCCACCGGGGCGGGCGTACGCCTGCGGGGGCCGGGCAGGCCCGGCGTCACACCCGATGACCCGGCCCTACGGCACCTCGTCCAACTCCGCCAGCGCCAGGCGCCCGGACGTGCTCCGGCTGCGGCCGGGACCGCCGCGCGGGCGGCGCCCCGGGGTGGCGCGCGGAGTCGTGCGCAGGGACGGCGGCAGCCCGGCGGCCAGGTCCGTGACCAGGTCGGCCGTGAGATCTGCGGCGAGGTCCACGCGCGTAGCGAACGCGCCTTGAAGGGAGAGTGCGGCCCAGACCGTCACCTCGCCGGGCGCGCTGTCGCGCACGCCCCAGTCCTTGGCGAGCGAGCGGATGATCGCCAGACCGCGGCCGCCGCGGGCGGTGACCGAGGGCGTCGAGGGGACCGGGCGGGTCGGCCCGCCGCCGTCCGTCACCGCGACGATCAGCCGGCCCTGCCCGTCGATGCGCCAGGCCGCCCGCACCGACGCGTCGGGGGCGCCCGGCAGGCCGTCGCCGTAGATCGGACGCGCGTGGCGGCAGGCATTGCTCAGCAGTTCCGAGAGGATCAGGACCGCGTCATCGACGACGGTGTCCTGAACTCCCCTTGTCAGCAGCTCTTCCCGCATGCGCCGCCTGGCCATGCCCACTGCCGCCGGACCATGGGGTACGGCCATGATCGACGACGTCGGCACCTCTTGTGCCACCACCAACGCCACCCCCGAGACCTCCTTTGCCCCACGCCACGGGATGGATGCCCCAATGGACTGGACCGGAAACCGGCCAATCGGCACGCAGTGACGCACTCGACACCGATGCGTACGGGTCGAATGCGCCGGGGTACGCCCTGTGAGGTCCCGTTAGTCGACGCCGAGTTGGCTTCGTACCTGTTTGGGGCGGTTCGTAATGATGGCGTCCACGCCCAGCTCGCGGCACAGTTCCACGTCCGCCGGGTCGTTGACCGTCCAGACGTGGACCTGGTGGCCCGCCCGGTGCGCCCTGGCGACGTACTCCGGGTGCGCGCGCAGGATCCGCACCCCGGGGCCGGCGATCCGCACCCCGGGCGGCAGCCGGCCGTCCCGGTGGCGGGGGGTGAGGAACTGCATCAGATAGACGCCCGGGATGTCCGGCGCGGCGGCCCGGACGCGGTGCAGCGAACGGGCCGAGAAGCTCATCACGCGGACCGCCGGGGGCCCGTGGCGCTCGGCCGGCCGGGTGTGGCCGAAGCGGGCGAGGAGTTCGACCAGGCGCTGTTCCACCTGTCCGGCCCAGCGGGTGGGGTGCTTGGTCTCGATGGCCAGCTCGACCCGGCGGTCCGCGTCCGCGACCAGCTCCAGCAGCCGCTCCAGGGTGAGCACGGAGGTCCGCTCGGTGTTCTCCTGCTGGCGGTCCGGCTCCTCGCCCGCGTCCACCGCCCGGCCGGTGGTCCGCGCCAGGTCGGCGAGCACGCCGCGGTCGGCCAGCGACTCCTTCCAGGACCCGAAGTCCAGCTCGGCGAGGTCGGCCAGCTCCAGCGCGGAGACCGCGCCGCGCCCGTTGGAGGTGCGGTTGATCCGCCGGTCGTGGACGCAGACCAGGTGTCCGTCCGCGGTCATCCGGACGTCGCACTCCAGGGCGTCGGCGCCGTCCTCGATCGCCTTGCGGTAGGCGGCCAGGGTGTGCTCGGGGGCGTCGTCGGAGGCGCCGCGGTGCGCCACGACGGCGGGTCGGTGCGGACGGCCTTCCTGGGCGGGGCGTGGGAAGCTCACCGCGTCATCGTGCCATCCGGCGGCCCCGCCCCGCCGGGGAAATCCGGGCCCCGGCCGCCTCTGCGCGCCGCGCTGCGGGCCGTATGTCACAGCTTCGGCTTACGGTGCTCTGACAGGCCATGCGGAAAGCTGGTGAAGGCTGTGCGGTGATCGTCCCCAGGGGCCCGGGTGGCGTACCGGCCGGTGGCGGCCGCCCGCGGAAGGACGTACCCCCGGCCGTGCCGGGACTCGCCCGGAGCGGCGGCATCGCGGATGCTGGAGTACCGCGGGATCCCGGATGCTGGAATACCGGGAGACCGGTCTCCGGGCCGGCACCGCCGCGACGCGAGCTGACTGAGGAGAGAGCTGTGAGCACCGAGAACGAGGGACCCGGCGTTCCGTCGGAGGCCGAGCCGCCGACCGGACCGCAGCCGGACCGCGCCCCCGCGCCCGCCTCCGGCGACCGTACTCAGCCCACCCCGCCCGCCGCGCCCCCGCCGCCGGACTACGCGCCCCGGGCCGGCGAGCCGGACCCCGCCCGCCCCGCGCCCCCGGCCGGCCACGACCACACCCAGCAGCTGCCCCCGGCCCCGTCCGGTCCGCACGGCCCCGGCCCGCAGGGCCAGCTCCCGCCGTCCCCGCCGCCCGGCCCGTATGCCGCGGCGGGCCACGGCCCGTCCGGCGGCTGGGGCGCGCCTCCGGCCGGCGGCGACCCCTGGGCCGTGCCCGGCCAGCCCCCGGCCCGGCCGAAGCGCGGCGGCGGCCTGATCGCCGCGGTGCTGGTCGCCGCGCTGGTCGCGGGCGGCGTCGGCGGCGGGATCGGCTACTGGGCCGCCGGCCGCAGCGACAACGCCTCCACCACGGTCTCCGCCCCCGGCGACCCCGGCGCGCTCAACCGCAAGCCCACCTCGGTCTCCGGGATAGCGCAGCGGGCGCTGCCCAGCGTCGTGACGATCGAGGCGCAGGGCGCGAGCGGCGACGGCGGCACGGGCACCGGCTTCGTCTACGACACCCAGGGCCACATCCTCACCAACAACCACGTGGTCGCCAGCGCCGCCGACGGCGGCCGGCTCACCGCGACGTTCTCCAACGGCAAGAAGTACGACGCCGAGGTCATCGGCCACGCCCAGGGCTACGACGTCGCCGTCATCAAGCTGAAGAACGCCGCGGGCGCCAAGCTCACCCCGCTCCCGCTCGGCAAGTCCGCCAACGTCCAGGTCGGCGACGCCACCATCGCGATCGGCGCGCCGTTCGGCCTGTCCGGCACGGTCACCACCGGCATCATCAGCGCCAAGGACCGCCCGGTGGCCTCCAGCGACGGCGGCGGCGCCAGCGCCTCGTACATGAGCGCGCTCCAGACGGACGCGTCGATAAACCCGGGCAACTCCGGCGGCCCGCTGCTGGACGCCGGCGGCAACGTCATCGGCATCAACTCCGCCATCCAGTCGGCCGGCAACGGCGGCGGGCTGGGCGGCGACTCCGGCCAGGCCGGCAGCATCGGCCTGGGCTTCGCGATCCCGATCGACCAGGCGAAGCGGGTGGCGCAGGACCTGATCAAGACCGGTCAGCCGATCTATCCGCAGATAGGGGTCCAGGTCGGCATGCGGGAGTCCGGCGACGGCGCGACGATCGCCCAGACCGGCAACAACGGCTCCGACGCGGTCACCCCCGGCGGCCCGGCCGACAAGGCGGGCCTGAAGCCCGGCGACACGATCACCAAGCTCGACGACACGGTCATCGACAGCGGCCCGACCCTGATCAGCGAGATCTGGCAGCACAAGCCCGGCGACCGGGTCACCCTCACCTTCAAGCGCGGCGGCAAGGAGCACACCACCCAGGTCACCCTGGGACAGCGCACGGGCGACAAGTGACGCGCTAGTCTGATCCCCGCGACACCGCACACCGGTGCCGCGGGGAGGCTTGCCCGAGCGGCCTAAGGGATCAGTCTTGAAAACTGACGTGGCGGCAACGCCACCGTGGGTTCAAATCCCACAGCCTCCGCGTACTGAAGGCCCCTGACCGGGAGATTCCGGGCGGGGGCCTTTGTGATGCGCGGGGGCGGCCAAGGGGGTGCGGTCACTCGCCCAGGGCCTGGCGTTCCGCGGCTTCGTCGTCCTGGTCGTGGAGGTGCTTGAGGGCGGAGCGGGCGGCCGGGGGGTCGTCGCAGGAGGACCAGAAGGCGTGGGTGACGACGCGTTCGCTGAGTTCGAGCTGGCGGGCGCGGAGGGCGGCCACCTCGGACTGCTCCTCGTCGGTCCAGCCGGGGGACTCGGGGCGCTCGGTCTCGTAGAAGTGACCGTTCTCCTTGGTGTGGGTCCAGCCGGGCTGCGGCTCGACCGACCAGGGGAGGCGCTTGTAGAGGTCCGCGAGGGCGGACCGGACCTGGTGCAGCTCCAGCTGTGCTTCCCGCAGGTCCTGGGGGAAGTCGTAGGTCTTCTGCTTGTCAGCCACAGCCGAAGGATACCGCTCACCCGTTCGATTCTGGCGGGGTGGTGTGCGTGGTGTGGGTGGTTTCACCCGGTTGGGGGAGGGGTGGGTGGGGTTGGTGGGGTCAGGGGGTGGAGTGCGGGGGTTCGACGCGGGAGAGCCAGGTGGTGAGGAGGGATTCCAGTTGGGTGGCCTCCTGGGGGGTGAGGGTGTCGAGGAGGGTGCGTTCGTTGCGCATGTGGTCGGTGAAGGCGCGGTCGATGAGGTCGCGTCCGGCGTCGGTGAGGGCGACGACCCGGCCGCGCCCGTCGGTGGCCGAGCGGCGGCGGGTGACCAGCCCGTCGCGTTCGAGCCGGTCGATCCGCTTGGTCATGGCGCCGGTGGTGACCATGGTGTGCGCGGCCAGTTCGCCGGGCGCCCGCTCGTACGGCGCGCCGGCCCGGCGCAGCGCGGCCAGGACGTCGAACTCGCCCTCGCTCAGGCCGTAGCGGCGGTACACGACGCAGAGGCGGTCGGTCAGCAGCGCGCCGAGGCGGTGCAGGCGGCCGATGACGGCCTGCGGGGTGACGTCGAGGTCCGGGCGCTCGCGGGCCCAGGCGGCTTGGATGCGGGAGATGTGGTCGGGGGGTGTTCCGGCGGGGGCCTCTGGTGGGGCTTCTCGTGCGGCCGACGCGTCCGGTGGGTCTGGTGGGCCTGGCGGGGGCGGTGGGTTCTTGGGCATGGGGGGAGCTTATGGCTTCCTGGGAAGGTAGTTTGGCTTCCATGGAAGGTAATGGGCGGTGGGTGCTGGTGACGGCCGTCGCGCCGGTGGCGTGGGGGACGAACTACTTCGTGACGCATGAGTTCCTGCCGGACGGCCATCCGCTCTACGGGGCGGCGATCCGGGCGCTGCCCGCCGGGGCGCTGCTGCTGGCGGTGTGCCGGAAGCTGCCGCGCGGGGTGTGGTGGTGGCGTTCGGTGGTCCTCGGCGTGCTCAACATGGGCGGGTTCTTCGCGCTGGTCTATGTGGCGGCGCAGCGGCTGCCGACGAGTCTGGCCTCGGTGGTGATGGCGCTGTCGCCGCTGGTCATGGCGGTGTTCGCGTGGGGGCTGGTGGGTGAGCGGCCGCGGGTGGCGCATCTGGCCGGGGCGGCGGTGGGGGCCGCCGGGGTCGGGCTGATGCTGCTGTCGGCGTCGGTCGCGGTGGACGGGCTCGGGGTGCTGGCGTCCGCGGGCGCGATGGGGATGTCCTCGCTCGGCTATGTGCTGGCCAAGCGGTGGAGCGGCGGGGCCGGGCGGCCGGGCGGCGTGGACGTACTCTCGGCCACCGCCTGGCAGTTGACGGCGGGCGGGCTGCTGCTGGTGCCGTGCGCGGTGGTGGTGGAGGGCGCGCCGCCGGTGCTGGACGGGCGGGCGGTGCTGGGCTTCGGGTACGTGACGGTGGTGGCGACGGCGGTGGCGTTCGCCGCCTGGTTCGCGGGGCTGCGGCGGCTGCCGGCGGCGACGGTGGGGCTGGTCGGGCTGCTCAATCCGGTGACCGGGGTGGTGCTGGGCATGGCGCTGTCCGGGGAGGCGCTC
>NZ_LLZI01000190.1 GCF_001509485.1 Streptomyces sp. NRRL F-4489 | reverse complement strand
CAGCTCCTCCCCTCTTGGGCCGGGTTGCCGGCCCCCGTTACCTGACACTCCCGCAGCGCGCTTATGCCCCAGGCGCTCCTGCCCTGACGAATCTTGGCCGGCGTGGTGTGTGTGCGGCCGAACTCCCCGCGCGCCGCCATCCGCGCCGGCATCGCCCTGGTCACCGAGGACCGCAAGGGGCAGGGACTGGTGCTGGGGCAGCCGGGGCTGGACAACGCGCTGCTGGTGGTTAATCCGGGGCCTGTCTACTTCGCCCCGTCGATCGTTTGATCGGCGGGGGGAAGTGCTGCGAAATGGGGTGGGGGGGGGGCGGGTCGGGGGGGGGGGGTGGGG
>NZ_LLZI01000189.1 GCF_001509485.1 Streptomyces sp. NRRL F-4489 | reverse complement strand
ACGTTGTTGGCTCTCCCGCCGCGGGGGGCTTTCCTGTGCGCCTGCGGCGCCGGTCCGCTGCGCTTGGCTGGCCTCCCACGTTGTTGGCTCTCCCGCCGCAGGGGGCTTTCCTGTGCGCCTGCGGCGCATTGCTTGTATTCCGCTGCGCGGGGCTTTCGGGGTGCGGTGACGGGCCTCCGGGGGTGGTGTGTCGGACTGCTTCGCTTTACGTCCGACACACCACCCCCGAAGACCCGCCCCCTCCCGCCGGTGGGTGAGTTTTCAGGCCGGTGGGGGCTGACCTGAGTGGGTCGGTGCGGCTCGTCTCGTCGAGGGTGAGCGCCCGGCAACCAGTGACGAG
>NZ_LLZI01000188.1 GCF_001509485.1 Streptomyces sp. NRRL F-4489 | reverse complement strand
CCCGCCTCTTCGGTGAGGACCGGGTGTTCGCGTACGAGCCGGCGACCGGCAGCGAGGACGCCGGACTGCTGGCGACCGCCGCCGGGGCGCCGCTGTACTACTGGTGGCTGGGCGGCTGGGACCCGGACGAGTTCCGCACCGCCCTGGCGGCCGGGCGGCTCGCCCAGGACATCCCCTCCAACCACTCCCCGCACTTCGTCCCGGTCGTCCGGCCGACCCTCACGATGGGCGTCCAGGCGCTGACGGTGGGGGCGTTGAGGCGGTTGGGGACTGCGTAGGAGGGGACGGGGGCGGGGGCGGGGTTCGGGCGGGGGCGGCGGGGGGGGGGGGGGGCTTCCGGGAG
>NZ_LLZI01000187.1 GCF_001509485.1 Streptomyces sp. NRRL F-4489 | reverse complement strand
GGGTGCCCCCGATCCCCGTGACGGCGTCCGGCTTGGTGCCCCCCCCCCCCCCCCCCCGGCCCGGGGGGGCCGCCGGCGGGGAGACGGCGGGCGCGCCCGCCGCCCCGGCGAGCACCACCCCCGCCCCCGTCACCACGGAACCACCCAGGAACTTCCTCCGGTCCACCGACATCCCAACTCCCCTGAACGAACGGCGCGTCCGCGCCCGAAACCGGCACACCCGGACCCACCGGCCCGGGCAACGCGCGTAGATTCTGGCGCAGCCGCCCCCTGGAGCAACCCCCCCCCAAGGGAGGGTGTTCCGCCCTCCACCCCACCCGCCCCTGTGCCACCCTGCATCCCAC
>NZ_LLZI01000186.1 GCF_001509485.1 Streptomyces sp. NRRL F-4489 | reverse complement strand
AGGAGCACTTCTTACCAAGCTTGGCTTGGTCAGAGGCCAGTACATCAGCGAGTGTCTGATGCTGGTTGCTCATGGGTGGAACGTTGACTACTCGGCGCATTCGGTTGGTGAACCGCTAGTACTGCCTTCGGGCGTGGAACGTGGGGATCGGCTGGTGTGTCGGGCACGCTGTTGGGTATCTGAGGGTGCGGACTACGGTCTGAACCTTCGCGATGCCGGCCCCAGTGAACTCAGCCTTGATGGTTGGGGTGGTGGGTGGCTGGTCGTTGCTTGAGAACTGCACAGTGGACGCGAGCATCTGTGGCCAAGTTTTTAAGGGCGCACGGTGGATGCCTTGGCACCAGGAACCGAT
>NZ_LLZI01000185.1 GCF_001509485.1 Streptomyces sp. NRRL F-4489 | reverse complement strand
GGGGGCCCCGGCAGACGGTCCCCTCCTCCCGGGTACACGCGACCCATGCGAACCCTGCTCACCACCCTCGACCTCGACCGGCGCGTCTTCGACCGGATCGCCGCCCGCGAGTGGCCGGGCGCCCAGCGCGTACTGCCCCGGTTGACCCGCAGCGCCGATCACGGGCTGCTGTGGTTCGGGATCGCGGCCGGCGCGGCGGCGCTCGGCGGCCGGCCCGCCCGACGGGCCGCACTGCGCGGGGTGGCCTCCCTGGCCCTCGCCTCCGCCACGGTGAACACCCTCGCCAAACGCTCCGTGCGCCGCACCAGACCGCTCCTGGACACCGTCCCGGCGATACGGCGGGGACCCCCGGCGCC
>NZ_LLZI01000184.1 GCF_001509485.1 Streptomyces sp. NRRL F-4489 | reverse complement strand
GCCGGCGGCCGGTCGCGCGGCGCGCGCCCGCCGGGCGCACCGGCCCCGCCCCGCCCGGCCCGCTCCGCGCGCCCCCGCCCGGGGCCGCCCGCCCCGCCCCGCCGCGCGTCACCGCGCCGCCCGTGCGCCCCTCCGCCGCCGCGACCCGCCGCCCGCGGGGGCCGGGAGCACCGCGCCCCGGGGGTGGCGCGGGCGCACCGCCTAGCGGGCGCCGGGGGCCAGGAACGCCCGCAGCAGTTCCCGGAGTTCGGCCTCGAAGGCGGCGTAGCGGGCGCGGAGCGCGGCGCCGGGCCAGTCGGCGGGGAGCAGCGGGTCCGGCAGCAGCGGGTCGGTGACGAGGTGGCGGAGGACGGCCGCGGCGGCGGTGAAGCGGTCGGCGGGGG
>NZ_LLZI01000183.1 GCF_001509485.1 Streptomyces sp. NRRL F-4489 | reverse complement strand
ACCGTGCGCCCTTAAAAACTTGGCCACAGATGCTCGCGTCCACTGTGCAGTTCTCAAGCAACGACCAGCCACCCGTCACAACCCACCAACGTGGACCTTCACCGGGGCCGGCATCGCGAAGGTTCAGACCACAGTCCGCACCCTCAGATACCCAACAGCGTGCCCGACCCGACCAGCCAAGATCCTGCGTTCCACGCCGAAGCAGTACTAACAGACCTAACCAATCGTGCCGAGTAGTCAACGTTCCACCCATGAGCTAACCACCGTCGAACATTCGCCGACGTAGTGGCCCTGGACAATCTTGCGACTGCCTAGATGCTCCTTAGAAAGGAGGTGATCCAGCCGCACCTTCCGGTACGGCTACCTTGTTACGACTTCGTCCCAATCGCCAGTCCCACCTTCGACGATTCCCTCC
>NZ_LLZI01000182.1 GCF_001509485.1 Streptomyces sp. NRRL F-4489 | reverse complement strand
GGAAGCTAAGCCTTTCAGCGCCGATGGTACTGCAGGGGGGACCCTGTGGGAGAGTAGGACGCCGCCGAACAATTTTTAGAAAAAGCCTCGTTCCCCGAGTTTCGACTCGGGGAACGAGGCTTTTTTGCGTTTCTGGGGAATTCTCAGGGGCGGCTGCTCACGGGCGGGGGATCGTCGCCGCGGTGAGGAGGATGCCGTGGGCGGCGTACCAGCGGCCGGGGAGGACGGGGGCGGGGGCGCCGGCCGGCCAGGGGAGGAGGAGGCGGGCGGTGAAGGTGCGGCCGGCGGGGTCGAAGGTGATGTCGGCGTCGTGGAATTCGAGGGGGCGGGGGGCGAGCGGGGCGCACGCCTTGTAGACCGCTTCCTTGGCGCTGAAGAGGAGGCGGTCCCAGGGGGTGGCCGGGTGGGCGGCGTCGAGGGCCTGC
>NZ_LLZI01000181.1 GCF_001509485.1 Streptomyces sp. NRRL F-4489 | reverse complement strand
GGGCGGGGGAGGGGAGAAGGTGAGGGGGGTCAGGTCCAGGAGGGGCGCGGCCCGGTCGGCGGTGGCGCGGTGCGTCAGGGGGGCGACGCGGTGGCCGGCGTCCGCCAGGCCGCGGACGAGGTGGGCGCCGAGCGGGGTGGCGGCGCCGAGCACCTGGACCGGCGGGGGCCCCCGCGCGGCGGGGGGGCGGGGGGGGGGGCCGGGGGGGGGGGCCCCCCCCCCGGCCCCCCCCCCACCCGGCCCGGGGGGCCCCCCCCCGGCGGGTGGGGGGAGGGGCTGGGGGGGGCCCCCCCCCCCCCGCCCGCCCCCCCCCCCCCCCGCCGCGCCGGGGGCCCCGCCGGTCCAGGTGCTCGGCGCCGCCACCCCGCTCGGCGCCCACCTCGTCCGCGGCCTGGCGGACGCCGGCCACCGCGTCGCCCCCCTGACGCAC
>NZ_LLZI01000180.1 GCF_001509485.1 Streptomyces sp. NRRL F-4489 | reverse complement strand
CCCCCGCCCTCCACCACACCGCCGACGGCCCGCCCGGCGCCCCGCCGCTGATCCTCGGCCCGTCCCTGGGCACCGCGCTGACCGTCTGGGACCCCCAACTGGCCGCGCTCGCCCGCCGGTTCCACGTCGTCCGCTGGGACCTCCCGGGCCACGGCGGCACGCCCCTGGACGCGCTCGCCGACCCCGGCACCACCACCGTCCCGGAACTGGCCCGCCTGGTCCTCGCCCTCGCCGACTCCCTCGGCCTCGGCCATTTCGCCTACGCCGGGGGGTCCCTGGGCGGCGCGGTGGGCGCCTGGCTCGCCGCCCACCACCCCACCCGGGTCAGCTCGCTCGCGCTGGTCTGCTCCTCCGCCTGGTTCGGCGAGCCGGCGAGCTGGCGGGAGCGGGCCGCCCTGGTCCGCGCCAAGGGCACCGACGCGGTCGCCGACTCCGTCGCGGGCCGCTGGTTCACCCCGGCCTTCGCCAACGGGCCGGAGGCCACCGCCCTGGTGGAGGCGCTGTGCCGGGACGTCTCGCCCGAGGGGTACGCGGCCTGCTGCGACGCCCTGGCCGCCTTCGACCTGCGCAGCGCGCTGCCCCGGATCACCGCGCCCACCCTCGTCGTCGCCGGCCGCGCCGACCCGGCCACCCCGCCCGCGCACGCCCGCGAACTGGCCGACGGCATCCGCGACGCCAACCTCGTCGAACTCTCCGGCGCCGCCCATCTCGCGGGCGTGGAACGCCCCGCCGAGGTGCTGGCCGCCCTCCTCGCCCACCTGGCGCCCCTGCACACCCACCCGGCGCCCGGCACGGCCGGCTGAGCGCCGTACGGCAGACCCGCCGGGCTACACCGGGCCGCTGCCGCCGGCCGCCTCGCGGTACCGCACCAGCAGCATCGCCGCGTCGTCGTGCAGCGGCCCCTCGGCGTGGTCCACCACGTCCTCCCGGACCGCCCGCAGCGCCGCCTCCGGGTCGGGGTCCTTCAGCAGGGTGGCCGCGCGCTCGTCCAGCGGATAGAACCAGCCGGCCGAGTCCCGGGCCTCGGTGACCCCGTCGGTGTAGAAGAGCAGCTGGTCGCCGGGGGCGAACGGCACCGTGTACGGGACCGGCGCGTCCGGCCGGTGGTCCATCAGGCCCAGCGGCAGCGCCCGGTCCGGCGGGGCCGCGTAGCCGACCTCGCCGGAGGGGCGCACGACCAGGGGCGACGGATGGCCGAAATTGAGCAGCGTGGCGTCGGGGCCGTCGCCGATCTCGGCGAGCACCGCGGTCACGAACCGCTCGCCCGACAGATGGCGGTTCAGCGCCCGCTCCACCCGCGCGCCGACCGCCGGCAGATCCGGCTCGTCGTGCGCCGCCTCCCGGAACGCGCCGAGCACCACCGCCGCGCTCTCCACCGCCTCCAGGCCCTTGCCCTGCACATCGCCGACGATGATCCGCACCCCGGCCGGCGAGGTCACCACCTCGTAGAGGTCGCCGCCGATCCGCGCCTCGGCCACCGCCGAGGTGTACGACACCGCGATCCGCAGCGGCCCGGCGCTGCGCGGCACCGGCCGCAGCAGCACCCGCTGCGCCACCTCGGCGATCGACCGGACGCTGGCCAGCTCCGCCTCCCGGCGCTGCCGCATCACCGCGGCCACCACCCCGGCCGCGGTCACCCCGGCCACCGACAGCAGCGCGGTCAGCCCGCGCCGGCTCTCGAACAGCCCGCTGTGGATGCCCAGGCCCACGCAGAGCACCGCCGCGACCAGCCCGGCCACCGCCGTCCGCCGCCAGCCGCCGACCAGCCCGGCGAACGCCGGCCCCAGCGACACCAGCGGCAGGAAACCGACCTCGGGGCCGGCGAAGATGTCCACCGCGCTGACCGCCGCCATGACCAGGTACGGGAGCGCCGACAGGGTCAGCGCACGGGAGCGGGCGCGCTGCTCCCCCTTCTCCACGGCCAAGGTCCACTCCGGCGTCGTTACGGCTCAGGGGCCGGCGCTCGGCGGGCCCCTGAGAAGGCGATCGGTACGGGGGACCGGCCATGGTCCGTTCGACTGTCCGAAACCGGCCTCCGGGCCCCCGACCTGAGCATATGCAACATTTGCCGGGGCGAACGACGGGGCGTCGGCCGCCGTTACCGAATCGCAGCGGCCCCGCCCCCGGCCCCGCCAGGCGTTACGCGAGGTACGACTGGATGCCCTTGACCCGGCCGGGCCGCAGGATCCGGAGCGGACCGCGGGTGCAGTCCGGGCAGATGTCGCGGGTCAGGGGGGAAGGCACCCGGCGGCCGTGGGAGAAGTACTCGGCACGCCGGCGGCCCGAGAGATCCGCGGTGTGCCGGATCTCGTACTCCTCCTCCCACCCGTGACCGCAGTGCAGGCAGACGAACGAGTACGCCTCGTGAACCGTCTCGGTGTCCCTTTCCGTCATCATCACCACGTCCTCTCACCGGGGCCGCCGCGCCCGCGGCGGCGCCGGACGGATCCGTGCCGCACCTTCCATTATCACGCCGCGCGGGCGGGTGCGCCGGGGTGCGGCGGGCCGTTCACGCGCTGCCGCGTACCCCCGCCAGCGCCGCGTACACGGCCGCGACCAGGGCGGCGCTGCGCGGGTCCTCACCGCTGGTGCCGCCGCCGAAGCGGTTCATGGTGTACGCGTACGACAGGCCGTTCTCCGGGTCCGCGAAGGCGTACGAACCGCCCGCGCCGCCGTGCCCGAACGCCCGCGGATTGGGCCCGGCCTGCCCGCGGTCGTTGAGCATGTAGCCCAGCCCCCAGCGGAACGCCGCGGCGGTGCCCTCTGGGACCAGCGCGCCCAGCGTCAGGTCCGGTTCGGCCGGCCGGCTCTGCGGGGTGCGCATCGCCTCCAGCGCGGCCCGGCCGACCAGCCCGCCGCCGGCCAGCGCACCGTAGACGGCGGCCAGCCCGCGCGCCGAGGCGTGCGCGTTGCCGGACGGGATCTCCGCCGCGCGGTAGGCGGCGCTGTTGACGTCCCCGGTCGGGATGTACGTCAGCGCCAGCGTGACCCCGGCCAGCGGGTGCGCGTCCAGGTCCCGCACCGGCGCCGTCGGCAGGCCCGGCAGGCGCGCGGCGAGCCGCTCCTTGTCCAGTTGCCCGACCATCTCGGCGCAGCGCGCCTGCTCCTCGGGGGGCGTGCCGATGAACACCGCGGCGTCCAGCGGCCCGGTGATCTCGCTCCGCAGGAACGCCCCGAGCGACTGCCCGGTGATCCGCCGGACCACCTCGCCCACCAGATACCCGAAGGTCACCGCGTGGTAGCCCTGCGCGGTGCCCGGCTCCCACCAGGGCGGGGTGGCCGCCAGCGCGCCGCAGACGTACTCCCAGTCGTAGGCGCGGCCCTCCGCCAGCGGCTCCCGGGGCGCGATCAGTCCGGCGCGGTGGCTGAGCAGCCAGCGCACCGGTATGTCCCCCTTGCCGGCACGGGCGAATTCCGGCCAGTAGCGGGCGACCGGCGCGTCGAGGTCCAATTCTCCGCGATCGGCCAGGAGATGGGCGCACAGCGCGGTCATGCCCTTCGACGTCGAGTAGACGTTGACCAGGGTGTCCCGCTCCCAGGGCCGCTGCCCGGCGGCGTCCGCTGACCCGCCCCACAGGTCGACCACCAGCTCGCCGTCGAGCGTCACCGCGAGGGCCGCGCCGGTCTCGCGGCGCGCCCGGAAGTTGCCCTCGAAGGCGGCGCGGACGCCCTCGAAGCCCGGTGCGCAGTGGCCGTTGGCGGTGGCAGCTTCCACGGGGTCTCCTCGCGTCGTCGCGGTGCGGTGCCGCGCCCCGCGCCCCGCCGCCCGGACCGCCGGGCGCGGACCCGGCGCGACTGCGGCCGCGGAGCACCTACGGATGATCCGCCCGATTCGATGCCTGTGGCAACCATGCCGGTCCGGCCGGAACCCGTCCCGCCCGACCGGCGCAGCGCCCCCCACCGCGATGATGGGACGGTGACCGCCCCGACCGCACCCCGCCCCGGCGCCCCCGACCCCGTGCACGCCCTCCTGCTCGTCGACCTCCAGTCCGCGTTCGTCGCCGGACCGGAGGCGGTCCCCGACGCCGCGCGGGTCCTGGACCGCGCCCGGGGGCTGCTCGCCCGGGCCCGCGCGGCCGGCGCGCTCGTCGTCCACCTGCAGAACGACGGCCCGCCCGGCGCCGCCGACGAACCGCGCACCCCCGGCTGGCGCCTCCATCTGCCCGTCGCGCCCGGCCCGCTGGAGCGCGTCGTCCGCAAGACCGAGGACGACGGCTTCGAGGACACCGGGCTCGGCGGACTGCTCGACGGCGCGGGCGCCACCGGCCTCGCGGTCTGCGGGGTGCTGTCCGAGATGTGCGTGGCGGCCACCGCCCGGGCGGCGCTGGCCCGCGGCCACCGCGTCGTCCTGCCGCACGACGCGCACGCCACCTACGACATCCCCGCCGCGCCCGGTATCAGCGGCACCGTCCCGGCCGCGATGTCCGCGCGGGCCGCCGAGTGGGCGCTCGGCGACGAGGTCGAGATCGTGCCGCGCGCGGAGGCGGTGCGCTTCACCGCCGCGCCCCGCCCGCACGCCGTCCCCCGCCCCGCCGCCGGGGCGCGTCAGTCCTGACCGGCCGCCGCGTTCTCCAGCGCGGTGACGTAGGCGCCGATGAAGTGGTCCCGGACGCCGTCCGCGGCGGGGGCCAGCAGATCGGCGGTCAGGCCCCGGCCGCGGTCGAAAAGGCCGCCGAGCAGCGGCATGGTGTTGTGCACCGCGCCCCGGGAGTCGATGTAGCGCAGTGCGGAGACATGGCGGAAGACCGGCTCCGGCGGCAGCTGCGGCACGATGTCGTTGTTGTTCACGAAGCGGTACATGCGGCCGGCGAAGGCCGTGTTGAACTCCCGCGCCAGGCCCGGGTCGCAGGTGCGCGGCTGGCCGAAGGTGTAGACGCCGTCGGGGGTCAGCCGGGGGTCCTCGAAGTGCAGCCGGGCGCCGGCCAGCATCGCCAGCGCGCCGCCGAGGCTGTGGCCGGTGAAGAAGACCGCCTGGCCGTTGTCCCGGAATTCCGCGACGGTGGCCAGCACCCGCGGCCAGACCGCCTCCAGCGCCTGCGCGAAGCCGTGGTGGACGTAGCCCCGGCCGCCGGGACCGGGCCAGGGCGGGGTGGTGGCGTCGGAGAGCCAGTCGCGCAGCTCGGCGGGCTCGGTGCCGCGGAACGCCGTGATGATCATGCGCTCCCCGCCGAGGGTGTACGCCTGGGTGTCCCGGAGCGGGAACGGTGGCTGGAACGCGGTGCGGTGGTGGCGCACCCGGGCGAACCCCCACTCCCCGGCGGCGGCCTCGACGGCCGGCTCGTCCTCGTACGCGAGGGCGGCGGCGCGCGCCATGGAGAGCGCGTGGCGGAGGCTGTAGCCGGTGGTGTGCTGGTCGACGAGCGGACTGGTCAACGGTGCTCCCGGTGGGTACGCGGATGGCGGAGACGGACGGACGACGCAGAGGAGGGAACGGAGGACGGCGGAACAGCGACGCGGGACGGCCGCGGAGCCGCTTGCGACTACGCAGCGCGCGTCCCGGCTACACAACGTAACTCCGGGTGGCCGCGGCACGCGGATCCGCCCGTTCAAACCACTCGTTCGAGCCTCCGGTCGCACACCCCGGGCCGCGGAGTGAGCCTGGAAGCGTCCGGCAACCACAGGAAGGGCCCACAGTGAACAGCGCGCACCAGGCGTCACACGCGGAACACGTATCGGCCGAAGTCGTGGTGGAGGTCGAGGGCTGCACGGGGCAGGACGCCCACGCCGTCTTCAGCGCCCTGCGCACCGCCTTCCGCTCCGACCGCGCCGCGGACGACGTACCGAAGGAAACGGCCGGGCCGGGCACGACGGTGTGGACCACCACCGTCGACGTCAGCGAGCGCGGCACCGCACCGGAGCCCCAGCGGCTGACCTCGCCGGTCATCGCCACCCTCCAGGGCGGCTACCGCGCCGTCGACCAGCTCTGCGAGGGCCTGAAGCCGGCGTTCGCGGTGCAGATCCTCGGCATGGCCGCCGGCGACCAGGAGAAAGAGGTCGAACTGCGGCTGGAGACCCTGCGCCGCCCCGTCCCGGAGGACGCCTGATGCCTCCCGACGGCGGACCGGACAGGCCGGACGGCCCGGAAGCCCCCCGCCCCGTCGACGGGCGCCGCTCCGAGCTGGTCCTCACCGTCAACGGCACCCGCCACACCCTCGTCCTGGACCACCGCACCACCCTCCTGGACGCGCTGCGCGAGCACCTGGGGCTGACCGGCGCCAAGAAGGGCTGCGACCACGGCCAGTGCGGCGCCTGCACCGTCCTGGTCGACGGGCGGCGGGAGAACAGCTGCCTGCTGCTCGCGGTGGCGCACGACGGCCGCGCGGTCACCACCATCGAGGGCCTGGCCGACGGCGAGCGGCTGCATCCGCTCCAGGAGGCGTTCCTGGAGCGCGACGCCTTCCAGTGCGGCTTCTGCACCCCCGGCCAGATCTGCTCGGCGGCCGGCGTGCTGGCCGAGGCGGCGGCCGGCTTCCCCTCGTACGTCACCGGGGAGACCTCCCGGTCCGGGGCGCCGGTCCCCCTCACCCCCGAGGAGATCCGCGAGCGGATGAGCGGCAACATCTGCCGCTGCGGCGCCTACCCGAGGATCACCGAGGCGGTCGCCGACGCCGCCGCCGGGACGGAGGTGGCCGGGCCATGAAGCCGTTCGCCTATCTGCGGGCCGGCAGCGTCGAGGAGGCCGTCCGGGCCGCCGCCGGGCAGCCCGGCGCGCGCTTCCTGGCCGGCGGCACCAACCTCGTCGACCTGATGAAGCAGGGCGCCGAGACCCCCCGCACCCTGATCGACATCGGCCGGCTCCCGCTGGACCGCATCGAGGAACTGCCCGGCGGCGGACTGCGCGTCGGCGCCCTGGTCCGCAACGCCGACCTGGCCGCCGCCCCCGCCGTCCGCGACCGCTACCCGGTGCTCTCCCAGGCCCTGCTGGCCGGCGCCTCCGGGCAGCTGCGCAACGCCGCCACCACCGGCGGCAACCTCCTCCAGCGCACCCGCTGCACCTACTTCCAGGACACCTCCAAACCCTGCAACAAACGCGACCCCGGCACCGGCTGCCCGGCCATCGAGGGCCACCACCGCGAACTGGCCGTCCTCGGCCACTCCGACCACTGCGTCGCCACCCAGCCCTCCGACTTCGCCGTCGCCCTCGCCGCCCTGGACGCCACCGTCCACCTGCGCGGCCCCGAAGGAGAACGCACCGTCCCCGCCGCCGACTTCCACCGCCTGCCCGGCGACACCCCCGAACGCGACACCGAGCTGCGGCTCGGCGAACTGCTCACCGCCGTCGACCTGCCGCCGCCCGTCCCCGGCACCCGCTCCCGCTACCGCAAGGCCCGCGACCGCGCCTCGTACGCCTTCGCGCTGGCCTCGGTGGCCGCGGTGCTCGGTGTCCGCGACGGCACCGTCGAGCACGCCGCGCTCGCCTTCGGCGGGCTGGCCCACCGCCCCTGGCGGGCCCGCGCCGCCGAGGACGTGCTGCGCGGCGCGCCCGCCACCAAGGACACCTTCGCCCGCGCCGCCGACGCCGAGCTGGCCGCCGCCCGGCCGCTGCGCGACAACGGCTTCAAGGTGCCGCTCGCCCGCGCCCTGGCCGTCGGCGTCCTCGCCGACCTCGCCGCCCGCGGCTGACCCCGCCCGCTTCCGACCCCAGGCCCCTTTGCCCCCAGGCCCCTTCGACCCAAGGCCCTTCAGACCCAAGGACGCGTGCCATGAGCCACGAACCGTTCCCGGCGGGCCCGCCGCCGCAGCCCCTGGGCGAGCCGCTGGTGCGCCGCGAGGGCCGCGCGAAGGTCACCGGCACCGCCCGCTACGCCGCCGACCACGCCCCGCCCGGCCGGGTCCACGCCTGGCCCGTCGCGGCCACCGTCGCCCGCGGCCGGATCACGTCCGTGGACACCCGCGACGCGCTCGCCGTACCCGGCGCCCTCGCCGTCCTCACCCACGAGAACGCGCCCCGCCTGGCCCCCACCGACGACCCCACCCTCGCCGTCCTCCAGGAGGACCGCGTCCCGCACCGCGGCTGGTACGTCGCGCTCGCCGTCGCCGAGACCCTGGAGGCCGCCCGGGACGCCGCCGACGCGGTGCACGTCGAGTACGCCACCGACGGCCACGACGTCCTGCTCACCGCCGACCACCCCGGCCTGTACGTCCCGGACGAGGTCTACGGCGGGCCCGGCGCCCGCGAACGGGGCGATTTCGACGCCGCGTTCGCCGCCGCCGAGACCACCGTCGATGTCACGTACACCATGCCGTCGCTGCACAACCACCCCATGGAGCCGCACGCCGCGACCGCCCAGTGGGACGACGGGCACCTCACCGTCCACGACTCCAGCCAGGGCGCGACCAAGGTGTGCGAGGAGCTGGCCGCGCTGTTCAAGCTCGGCACCGACCAGGTCACCGTGGTCTCCGAGCACGTCGGCGGCGGCTTCGGCTCCAAGGGCACCCCGCGCCCGCACGTGGTGCTCGCCGCGCTGGCCGCCCGCCACACCGGCCGCCCGGTCACCCTCGCCGTCCCGCGCCGCCACCTGCCGGCCGTCGTCGGCCACCGCAGCCCCACCATCCAGCGCGTCCGCATCGGCACCGGGCCCGATGGCGTGATCACCGCCCTCGGCCACGAAAGCCTCTCGCACACCTCCACGCTCACCGAGTTCGTCGAACAGGCCGCCATCCCGGCCCGGATGATGTACACCTCGCCGAACAGCCGCTGTGTGCACCGCGTCGCCGCCCTCGACGTCCCCACCCCGTCCTGGATGCGCGCCCCCGGCGAATGCCCCGGCATGTACGCGCTCGAATCCGCCCTGGACGAACTCGCCGCCGCCCTGGGCGCCGACCCCGTCGAGCTGCGCCTGCGCAACGACACCGCCACCGACCCGGACAACGGCCGCCCCTTCAGCAGCCGCCACCTCGCGGACTGCCTGCGCCGGGGCGCCGCCCGCTTCGGCTGGCTGCCCCGCGACCCGCGCCCGGGGCTGCGCCGCCGCGGCGATCTGCTGCTGGGCACCGGTGTGGCCTCGTCCACCTACCCCGCCTCGGCCAGTGGCTCCGAGGCCGAGGCGCACGCCGCCCCGGACGGCGGCTACCGCGTCCGGATCAACGCCACCGACATCGGCACCGGCGCCCGTACCGTCCTCGTCCAGATCGCCGCCGCCGCGCTCGGCGTCCCCGAGGACCGGATCGCGATCGAGATCGGCAGCAGCGATCTGCCGCCCGCCGGGCTCGCCGGCGGCTCCACCGGCACCGCGTCCTGGGGCTGGGCCGTCCACAAGGCGTGCACCGCCCTGAAGGACCGGCTGCGCGACCACCAGGGCCCGCTGCCGGCCGAGGGCATCGCGGTCACCGAGGACACCCACGCCGAGAACGCCGAGTCCTCCCCGTACTCCCGGCACGCCTTCGGCGCGGTCTTCGCCGAGGTCCAGGCCGACACCCGCACCGGCGAGGTCCGGGTCCGCCGCCTGCTGGGCCAGTACGCGGCCGGCCACATCCTCAACTCCCGCACCGCCCGCTCCCAGTTCACCGGCGGCCTGATCATGGGCCTGGGTATGGCGCTGACCGAGGGCAGCTCGCTGGACCCGGCGTTCGGCGACTTCACCGCCCGCGACCTGGCCTCGTACCACGTCCCGGTCAACGCCGACGCCCCGGTCGTCGAGGCGTACTGGCTCGACGAGGAGGACACCCACCTCAACCCCATGGGCAGCAAGGGCATCGGCGAGATCGGCATCGTCGGCACCGCCGCGGCGATCGGCAACGCCCTGTGGCACGCCACCGGCCACCGCTTCCGCGACCTGCCGCTGACGCCGGACAAGGTGCTGTCCGCGCTGGGCGGGACCGGGGGCTGACACCCGCGCGGTCCGGCGCCGGGCGGGCGGGTCCCGGCGCCTCGGCGGGGCGCGTCCCGGCGCGGCCCGGTGCCCCGCACGCAACTCCGACGGCCCAACCCTGTTGCGGCGCCGGTACGCCCGGGTGAGCATGACAGTCAACCCATACGTGACGGAAGCTCACTCTTCGTGTTCGGGGTTCGTTGGTCCAACGAGGTGAAGGACGTGAGCCTCGCGGTGAGGAGCCACGACATGACACTTCCCGGCGGCCGGCACTACACGGTCGAACTGCACGCCTCGGCGGAGCGCGTCCCGCAGATCCGGCGGATCGTCGCCGCGCATCTGCGCTACTGGAATCTGGAACCGCAGATCCCGCCCGTGTGCGAGGGAGTGGCGGAGCTCCTGACCAACGTCCACCGCCATATCGGCCCCGAGGCCCGCTGCGTGGTCGAACTCCGCTGGAGCGGCCGCCATCTGACCGCCTCGGTCGCCGACGACGGCCCCGAACTGCCCCGGCTGGAGTCCGCGGCCGGCGGCGGCCTGGCCCGGATCGCCGCGCTCAGCGACAGCTGGGGCACCTGCGGCACCGACGGCGGCAAGGTCATCTGGTTCACCCGCCGGGTCGAGGTGCCGCGCGGCGCGCCGGCCACCCCGCCGGTCCGGCCGCGCAGCGTGCCGGACGCGGCCGAGCCCGCGCCCGCGCCGGACGGCCCGCCGCCGGCGCCCGCCGCGGACGGCCCGGTCCCCGCGGCCGGCCCCGCCCCGGCCCTCTAACACAGCCCGCCCCGGCCCGGACGGCCGGCGGACCACGGTCGCAGCGCCGTGGCCCGCCGGCCGTCCGGCGTTGCCGGGGCCCGGGGCCCGCCGGTGAGTTCGCCACCCGTACGGTGAGGTGTCACCTCCGGGACACCCCCTCTTCCCGGGGCCTCGTTCCTCTTGGAACACTCTGCTGACCGCACCGTCCAACGAACCGACACCCCGTCATCCCCCCTCACCCACGAGGTCACCACGACACATGGCTGACATCAACCGCCGGCGCTTCCTCCAGATAGCCGGCGCCACCGCGGGCCTGAGCGCCCTGTCGAACAGCATCGCCCGCGCCGCGGCCATCCCGGCCCGGCGCAGCGCGGGCTCCATCAAGGACGTCGAGCACATCGTCGTCCTGATGCAGGAGAACCGTTCCTTCGACCACTACTTCGGCACGCTCCGGGGCGTCCGCGGCTTCGGCGACCCGCGCCCGGTCACCCTGCCCAGCGGCAAGCCGGTGTGGTACCAGTCCGGCGGCGGCAAGGACGTCCTGCCCTACCGCCCCGACGCCGCGAACCTCGGCATGCAGTTCATCGCGGGCCTCAACCACGACTGGCACGGCGGCCACCAGGCGTGGAACAACGGCAAGTACGACCAGTGGATCCCCGCCAAGGGCACCGGCACCATGGCCTACCTGACGCGCGAGGACATCCCCTTCCACTACGCGCTCGCCGACGCCTTCACCGTCTGCGACGCGTACCACTGCTCGATGATGAGCTCCACCGACCCCAACCGCTACTACATGTTCTCCGGCTGGGTCGGCAACGACGGCTCCGGCGGCGGCCCGGTCGTCGGCAACGAGGAGGCCGGCTACGGCTGGACCACCTACCCCGAGCGCCTGGAGAAGGCCGGCGTCTCCTGGAAGGTCTATCAGGACATCGGCGACGGCCTGGACGCGGCCGGCAAATGGGGCTGGATCGACGACGCCTACCGCGGCAACTACGGCGACAACTCGCTGCTCTTCTTCAACCAGTACCGCGACGCCAAGCCCGGCGACCCGCTCTACGACAAGGCCCGCACCGGCACCGACGCCAAGCGCGGCGAGGGCTACTTCGACCGGCTCCGGGCCGACGTCAAGGCCGGCACCCTGCCGCAGGTCTCCTGGATCGCCGCCCCCGAGGCGTTCTCCGAGCACCCCAACTGGCCCGCCAACTACGGCGCCTGGTACGTCTCGCAGGTCCTGGACGCGCTCACCGCCAACCCCGACGTGTGGAGCCGCACGGCGCTGTTCATCACCTACGACGAGAACGACGGCTATTTCGACCACGCCGTCCCGCCGTTCCCGCCCGCCTCCACCGCCCAGGGCCGCTCCACCGCGGACACGTCCCTGGAGCGCTACCCCGGCAGCGCCGGCTACGCCGCCGGGCCCTACGGCCTGGGCCAGCGCGTCCCGATGCTGGTCGTCTCGCCCTGGAGCACCGGCGGCTACGTCTGCTCCGAGGTCTTCGACCACACCTCGATCATCCGCTTCATGGAGCGCCGCTTCGGCGTCCACGAGCCCAACATCACGCCCTGGCGCCGCGCCGTCTGCGGCGACCTGACCTCGGCGTTCGACTTCTCCCTGGAGAACAGCAAACCGGCCGCGCTGCCGGACACCAAGGGCTACCAGCCGCCGGACCACAACCGGCACACCAGCTACGTCCCCAAGCCGCCCGCCACGCCCGCCCTGCCCGCGCAGGAGCCCGGCTCCCGGCCCACCCGCCCGCTGCCGTACGTCCCGCTGGCCGACGGCACCGCCGACGCCGCCGGGGGCCGCTTCACGCTCACCTTCAGCGGCGGCACCCGCGCCGGCGCGAGCTTCCTGGTCACCTCGCCCAACCGCACCGACGGCCCCTGGACGTACACCACCGAGGCCGGCAAGACCGTCTCCGACACCTGGAACACGGCCTATTCCAAGGGGAGTTACGACCTGACGGTGCACGGGCCCAACGGCTTCCTGCGCACCTTCAAGGGCCCCGGCAAGAAGCTCACCCCCGAGGTCATCGCCCGCCACAACGCCGCCTCCGGGCGCGTCGAGCTGTCCCTGACCAACCCCGGCACGGCCCCCTGCACCCTCACCGTCGCCAACGCCTACACCGGCACCCGGCAGACGGTCCGGGTGGACCCGGGCGGCACCCTCACCCAGGCCGTCGACCTCGGCCCGAGCCGCCGCTGGTACGACCTGACGGTCACCGCCGACACCGACGCCGGATTCCTGCGCCGCTTCGCCGGCCATGTCGAGACCGGGGCGCCGGGCGTCAGCGACCCGGCCCTGCGCACCGGCTGACCGGCCGCCGGCCCCGGGGCACCGGCCGGGAGGCGGCGCGCCACGCGCCTCCCGGCCGGAGCGGCGGCTTGCGCTGGAGCGCACTCCAGCTCCTAGCGTGGGACCGACCACGACCGAAGGGGAGAACGTGCGGTACACACTGTTCGGCAAGACGGGCCTGCGGGTGAGCGAACTGGCCCTGGGCACCATGACGTTCGGCGAGGAATGGGGCTGGGGCAGCAGCCGGGAGACCAGCGCCCGCATCCTGGACGCCTACGCCGACGCCGGCGGCAACTTCCTCGACACCGCCAACAACTACACCGGCGGCAGCTCCGAGACCATCCTCGGCGAACTCCTCACCAGCCGCCGCGACCGGTTCGTGCTGGCCAGCAAGTACACCTGCGCCACCGCGCCGGACGACGTCAACGCGGCCGGCAACCACCGCAAGAACCTCGTCCGCTCCGTCGAGGCCAGCCTGCGCCGGCTGGACACCGACCGGCTGGACGTCCTGTGGGTGCACGCCCGCGACAACTTCACCCCCGTCGAGGAGGTGATGCGCGCCCTGGACGACCTCGTCCGCTCCGGCAAGGTCCTCTACCTCGGCGTATCGGACTGGCCCGCGTGGGAGATCGCCCAGGCCAACACGCTGGCCGAGCTCCGCGGCTGGACCGCGTTCGCCGGCTCCCAGCTGCGCTACAGCCTGCTGGAGCGCACCGTGGAGCGGGAACTGCTCCCGCAGGCCCGCGCCTTCGACCTGGCCGTCCTGGCCTGGGCGCCGCTCGCGGCCGGCAAGCTCACCGGCAAGTACCGGCGCGGCGAGTCCGGCCGGCTGACCACGGAGGGCGCGGCGAGCTTCCGGGACCACAACGAGGACGCGACGGTCACCGCCGTCCTGGAGATCGCCGAACAGGGCGGCTGGAGCCCCGCGCAGGTGGCGCTGGCCTGGCTGCGGCAGCGCCCCGGCAACATCATCCCGATCATCGGCGCCACCAAGGAGGCCCAGCTCGCGGACAACCTCGCCGCCGTGGACGTCGTCCTCGACGAGGACGCGCTGGCCCGGCTGGACGAGGTGAGCGCCGTCCCGCTCGGCTTCCCGCACGACTTCCTCCGCGAGGAGGGCATCACCCGCACCGTCCACGGCGACCGCTGGGCCACCATCGACGACCGCCGCTCCACCTATCGCCGCACGGTCCACGACATCCGCTGACGCGGACCGCGCGGCGGCCGGGCCGCTGGTTCAGGGCCCGGCTACTTCAGGGCGCTGCGCTGCTGCCACTGGGACCAGGACTCCTGCCAGACCTCCAGGCCGTTGCCGACATCGGTCTTCTTGGTGCTGGTGGTGCCCTTCACCTCGACCGTGGAGCCGATCGTGAGGAAGTCGTAGACCCGCTTGGCGTCCGAGGTGGTCATACCGAAGCAGCCGTGGCTGTTGTTGACCACGCCGAGCGACTTGTTCCACGGGGCGGAGTGCAGGAAGGTGCCGGACGCGGTGAGGTGGGTGACCCACTGGGAGTCCAGCATCCACTCGTTGCCGTGGCCGATGGTGGCGGAGTCCATGGTCTCCGCGGCGTTCTTGCTGCGGACGGTGTGCACCCCGCCCCGGGTCGGGTCCTGCGGGGAGCCCGCGGAGCCGCGGATGGTGCCGACCGGCTTGCCGTTGTCGTACATCGTCAGGGTGTGCGAGGGGACGTCGATGACGGCCTTGTGGTCGGCGCCGATGGTGAAGTCGAAGTCGTAGTCCCGGACGAACCAGCGGTCGTCGCCGGAGTTCAGGCCGGACAGCGCGCCCCGGACGGAGACCTTGGTGCCGGACGGCCAGTAGTCCTTGGGCCGCCAGTCGATCCGGTCCTTGCCCGACCAGTCCTTCACCCAGCCCCAGGCGCCCTCGACGCGGGGCTGGGTGGTGACCTTCAGCGCCTTCTCGATCTCGGGGCGGCTGCTCTTGGCGACCGGGTGGTCGAAGAGGATCGAGATCGGCATACCGGTGCCCACGGTCTGGCCGTTGCCGGGCGTGTTGGTGAGCTTGTTGACCTTGGCGGCCTGCTCGGTGGTGAACTTCGAGGTGCCCTCGGACTCCTTGCCGCCGGACGACTTGGCCTTGGTCCGCACGGTGTACGTGGTCGCCGGCCGGACCTTGCCCTCGGAGGTCCAGGCCGATCCGTCGGCGGCCAGCCGGCCGGGCACCGCCGCGCCCTTGTCGTCCTTGACCTCGACGGTGGTCAGCCGGCCGCCGTCGGCCTTGACGGATATCGGGGCGCCGAGCTTCGCGGCGGCGGCGCCGGCCGCCGGGGTGACCGTCACCTTGGCCGCCGGCGCGTCCGCCTGCGAGCCGCCGGTGCCGGTGCCGCACGCGGTCATCAGCAGCCCCGCGGCGAGGACCGCGGGTATCAACCGGGTGGTGGGGCGACGTGTTCCGGCGTGCACGAAGGTTCCTCCAAAGCTGAACAACGGACAGCGGCGGAGCCGTAGGCATCCGCCGCGTATACAGATGGTTTGTCCGCTTCAGAGGTTGTGCGGTGCATCGGATTATTAGGACACAGTTCGATATCGGCGTTCGGGGGATGGGCGTTTGTGCGGGTGGGAGCCCGGGGCGGCGGTCAGCTGGAGGGGCCGCCGGGGGCCGTTTCACCGCCCGGGCCCGTACCGGGACCGCCCGGGGTGACGGGCCCGGGGGTGCCGCCGGGGCCGGTCTCGCCGGGCGGGGTCGTACCGGGCCCCTCCGGAGGTGTCGAACCGCCCGGGGTCTCCGGGGGCGTCCCGCCGCCCGGTCCCGAGGGCGTCCCCGGCGTCGAACCCCCGGGCGACGACGGCGACCCGGGGGCCGACGGCGGCGGGGAGAACGGCGGCTGGGAGGGCGGCGGCGCCGGCTCGTCGGTGTCGCCCGAGCCGCCCTGGGGGCGCTTGAAGTACTGCCCGGTGTCCGGGTCGAGCAGGGTGAACGCGTGCACCGGCCGCGGCGCCGGCTTCACCACCACCACGTTCGAGTCCCGGAAGCCCGGCCACGGCTTGCCGACCATCTTCACCGCGCCCTTGACAGCCACCGGCGGCGTCAGCGGGTTCCCGCACGCGCACCGCACCCGCGGCACCCCGTGCGCGTCCACCAGCACCGCGGTGCCCGTCTGGAGCACCGCCTGGAACGAGGTGGCCCGCCCGTCCCGGAAGCCGTGGTTGGTGACCCGGGTGTCCACCAGCAGCTGCACCGGGGTCAGCGACCGCAGGTACTGCGGGAGTTGGGCCGCGCTCACGCCCTCGGTGCCGGCGAACGCCCGCGCCTTCTCCGCGGAGCCCTGGAAGAAGCGGATCTGCTTCTCGACGTCGCAGCTGGCGTTGGAGCGGCTGCCGCCGTACAGGCCGGGGGCCGCCCCGGACACGCTGGTGTGCCGCTGCGCGCCCTGCGCCGGGACGGACGGGGTGGCGGTCGGGGACGCGGTGCCGCCGCCGTTCACCGTCGAGCCGGTGTACGGGTCCTGGCCCGACGCGGCGGCCGGTTCCAGGAACACCTCGCCCTGTGCGCCGCCGCCACCGCCCCCGTGGGTGAACACGATCGCCAGCACCACCGCGACGACCACCACGGCCGCGGCGATCGCGATCCGCGGCCCCGACCGCCACCACGGCCGCCGCTCCCCGCCGCCCGCTCCGCCGCCGCCTCCGCCGCCTCCGCCGCCGGGGCCGTCCGGGGGCGGGGGCGGGCCGGCGCCGGGGGCGGTGGGCTGCGCCCCCGGCTGCTGCCAGGGGCGGGTCGGCTCGTGCGCGGGCGGCTCACCGGACGGGGGACCGGAGAGCGGACCCGTGGGCGGGCCGCTCGGCCGGCTCTCCGGCTGGCTGTCCGACGGCGGTGGAGATGTCACGGTGTCCTCTTCCCGGCACTGGGCGGCCGTCCGGCGGCGTGGGGCGACGGGCGCGAGGCGGCGAAGGCCGCGGTGGCACGCGGCGGTTCGGCGGATGCGCGCCACTCCGGACGTGACGTATCGGTCATGCCGGTCATGTCGCATATCGCGTCAATTGTTTGCCCGGGGCCGCCGTCTTCCGCAAGCGGGCGGCACCCGCCGTGCGTACCGTTGCCTGGACGGCACTTCGGCCCCCGTGCCCCGTGGGAGACCCCGTGAGCCAGACGCCCGGCCCGGCACCGGCCGGACCCGGACAGCCCGCACCGGCCGGGCCCGCGACCGCGGCACCGCACGGCCGCCCGCCCGCCCTGCGCGGCTGGGGGCAGGCCCTCGGCACGGCGGTGGCGGGCCTGGCGGCCATGGCGGTGACCGCCGCGCTCGGGCTGTGGGCGGCCGGGGCGGCGGACCTGCCCGGCGGCGGCTTCCCCGCGGTGGTCGCGGCCGCCGTGGTCGCCGCGGCCGGCGGTGCGCTCGCCGCGACCGGCGACGCCGGGTTCCTGGCCCGGGCCGGCGCCGCCGTGGACGCCGTACCGCTGTCGGTGACGCTGGCCGGGGCCCTGGTCACCGCGGCGCTCTTCCGGCGGCCGCTGCGCCACCGCGCGGTCGCCCGGTCCGGCGAACTCCTCGGCCGGATCGCCCGGACGGCGGTCTGCTGGCTGGTCCTTCTGCTGCTCGTCGCGCTCGCCGCCCGCCACCGCTTCACCGTCTCGCTCGGCAGCGACCTCGCCGACCGGATCGGCGCCGCCCTCGGCGCCACCCCCACCGTCGGCTTCCGCGCCGACCTGCCGGCCACGCTCGGCTACGGCCTGCTGTGGATCCTCGCCGTCCTGGTGCTGTCGCTCGCCGTCTCCCGCACGGCCCCGCTGCCCCCGGGGCTGCTCCGCCACCGCACCGCGGTCCGCCCGCCCGCGTCCGCGATGCTGCTGGTCCTGCTGGTGTACGTGGCGCTCGGCCTGCTCGCCGGCCTCGCCGAGCCGGCCACCGGCGACCACCCGGCGCGCACCCTCGCGGTCCTCCTCCTCGGTTTGCCCAACCTCGCCTGGACGGCGCTGGGCATCGGCACCGGCGGCGGCTGGACCGGCCATGCCGACAAGGCCCTCGGCCTGCCGCTGCCACACCCCCTGGAACAGGTCCTGGCCCGGGGCGGGGAGCAGACCCTGGACCTCGGCTCGCTCGCCGCGTACGACGGGCGGGTGTGGTGGCTGGTGGCGGTGGCGGCGGTGGTCCTGACGGTCGCCGCGTTCGCCGCCGCGGTCCGTGCCCCGGCCCGTACGCCCGCCTGGCGGCACGCCCTGGAGATGGCGGTGGCGCTGGCGCTCACCCTCCTGGTCGTCGGCGTGGCCACGGGGATCGACGCCCACTACGGCCTGGCCCTGATCGGCGTCGGCGACCTCGGCGGCGATCTGGGCGGCGCGGTCACCCTGCGGCCGCAGCTGTGGCGGCTGGTGGGGGTGGGCGCCGCGTGGGGGCTGGCCACGGGGTTCGCCGGCGCCCTGGCGGCCCGCCGGGTCCGCCATCCCGGGGAGGTGCGCGATGCCTACCGGGGGCCGCCGCCGGGGCGGTGACCCGGGGACGCGCGGGGCGGGCTCACGCCTCCGGGCGGGCGAGCGGCCCCGGGAAGACCGGGAGGGCCCAGCGCGGGGGCGGCGGGGGAGCGGTACCGGGCCGGGGGGCGCCGCCCGTCCGGACGCCCACCGGGTGCGGGCCCGTGGCCGGGCCGGGCCCCGGCGTGCGCCCGGCCGCCCGCAGCGCCACCACGAACGCCCGGCAGGTCTCGTACCGCTCCTCCGGCGCCTTGGCCAGCCCGCGGACGAACACCGCGTCCACCGCGGCCGGCAGATCCGGCCGTGCCCCGCTCGGGACCGGCGGCGGGTCGTACTGGTGGGCCCACAGCAGCGCCATGTCGTCGTCGCGGCGGAACGGCGGCTCCCCGGTCAGCATCTCGTACGCGACGCAGGCCAGCCCGTAGACATCGCAGCGGCCGTCCACCGGGCGCCCGGAGATCTGCTCGGGCGCCACGTAGTCCAGCGTCCCGACGAACTGGCCGACGCTGGTGAAGCCGGTCAGCGACAGCGACTTCTTGGTCAGCCCGAAGTCGGTGAGGTAGACGTGCTCGGGCCGGTCGCTGTCGGTGCCCTCGGCGACCAGGATGTTGCCGGGCTTGACGTCCCGGTGCACCAGGTCGTGGTCGTGCGCGGCGTCCAGCGCGGACGCCACCTGGAGGGCGATCCGGCAGGTGGTGTCCAGCGGCAGCCGGCCGTCCCGGTCCAGCAGCGCCCGCAGATCGCGGCCCTGGACGTAGCGCATCGCCAGATAGAGCAGGCCCTCGGTCTCGCCGGCCTCGAAGACCGGCACGATATGCGGGTGGTCGATCGCCGCGGCGACCCGCGACTCATGCGCGAAACGCTTCCGGAACGTATCGTTCCGGGCGAGTTCGGGGGCCAGCAGCTTCAGCGCCACGGTCCGGCCCAGCCGCAGGTCCTCGGCCCGGTAGACCACCGCCATCCCGCCGCGCCCGATCTCGTCGCCGAGCAGGTACCCGGCGATCTGCCGGCCGCGCAGCCCGGAGGAGTCGGGCACCGTCGTCCGCTCCCGGGGCCGCTCGCCGCCCGGCGCCCCGTTCACGCCCGCTCACCGGCCCCGGACCCGCCCCCGGCCGCCCCCTCGGCCTCCGCTCCGGATCCCGCGCCCTCCTCGGCCTCCGCTTCCCCCGCCGCTGCCGCCTCCCCGGTCACCGCGAACGTGACGAGCGACGCCCCGTCGCAGTACGTCCAGCGCTCGTGGCGGGCGTCGTAGAGCCACACCGCGTCGCCGTCCGCCACCGCGCCGATCCGGGTGCCGCGGGTGCGTTCCGCGAACGCCTCGCGGTCCAGCTGACCGGCGAGCACCTCCTCCACCAACTGCCGGAAGCGGGCCAGCGCTCCCTCGGCGGCGGCCAGCAGCGGGCGCGGGTCGGCGGTCCGGGCGGCGGGCTGCCCGGCGGCCGGCGGGGGGTGCGGCAGCGGCAGCAGCAGCCGCCCGTCCACCCACGCCGACCAGCCGTTGGAGCACAGCGCCCGGGCCCAGTCGCCGTGCCGTTCGACGACCTGGACGGGCAGCAGCGGATCGAGCGGGACCAGCGGCCGGGTGGCGTCCGGGGCCGCCCAGGTCGCCATCCCGTCCGGCGGGACGACATGGCTGGGACGGAACTCCGGCGCGGTCACAGGCGGCTCCTCGGCACGTCACGCGCACGGCCGCGGCGCCGCACGCCCTGGCTCCGGCTCACCGGCGCATGGTCTCGGGCTCGTGGCGCCGCAGCAGCCGGTAGACCAGGAAGCAGAACAGGGCGGAGAGCACCACCAGCATCCCCATGTCCAGCAGCCACACCCCGGGAGTGTGCCGGAAGAGCGGGTCGGCGGCGATCGGCCCCGGCTGGAGGCGGTGCAGATCGAGGGTGCTGCCCATGGCCGCGAACGCCCAGCGGGACGGCACCAGCCACGCCACCTGCTCCATCACCGGTTTGCGCACCGACGTCAGCCCGCCGCAGAACACCACTTGCAGGATGGCGAGGAGGACCAGCAGCGGCATGGTGACCTCCTCCTTGCGCACCACCGCCGACACCAGCAGCCCCAGCGTCATCGCGGTGAACGCCAGCAGGGCCACCGCCAGCGTGATCTCCAGCAGCGGAGGCAGCAGCACCCCCGAGCCGCCCGGCGCGTCGAGCCGCACCCCGAACAGCGCGACCAGCGTCAGCACCACCGCCTGGACGACCGTGACCGTCCCCAGCACCAGCACCTTGGACATCAGATACGCCGACCGGGACAGGCCCACCGCCCGTTCCCGCTGGTAGATCACCCGTTCCTTGACCAGTTCGCGGACCGCGTTGGCGGCGCCGGTGAGCACCGCCCCGACGCACAGCACCAGCAGCACCGTCGCCGCCCCGCCGCCGGTCATCTTCCCGCCGCTGATGCCGTGCGCCATCGCCCCCATCACGAACGGCAGCGCCACCATGATGATCAGGAACGTCCGGTCCGAGGACAGCGCCGCCGCGTACCGCCGCATCAGCGTCCACAGCTGGCCGCGCCAGCTCTGGGCGCGGCGGGCCGGCTCCTCCGGGGCGCGCGGGGCCCGCGGCGCGGGCGGCTGCCGGGTCTCGCCGGTGACGTAGCGGGTGTAGAGCGGTGAGGCCCGGAACTCCCCGGCCCAGTCCCGCCCGCGGTCGTTCTCGAACGCCTCGAAGGCTTCCGGCCACTGGCGGAAGCCGAAGAACTCCAGCGCCTCCTCCGGCGGCCCGTAGTACGCGATGGTGCCGCCCGGCGCCATCACCAGCAGCCGGTCGCAGACGTCCAGGCTCAGCACGCTGTGGGTGACGACGATGACCGTGCGGCCGCCGTCGGCCAGTCCGCGCAGCATGTGCATCACCGAGCGGTCCATCCCCGGGTCCAGGCCCGAAGTCGGCTCGTCGAGGAAGAGCAGCGACGGTTTGGTCAGCAGCTCCAGCGCGACGCTGACCCGCTTGCGCTGGCCGCCGGAGAGCTTGTGGATCGGCAGTCCGGCCCGCTCGACCAGGCCCAGTTCGCGGATCACCTCCTCGACCCGGGCGTCCCGTTCGGCGCGCGCGGTGTCCTCGGGGAAGCGCAGCTCCGCCGCGTAGCCCAGGGCCCGGCGGACGGTCAGCTGGGTGTGCAGGATGTCGTCCTGCGGCACCAGGCCGATGCGGTGGCGCAGCTCGGCGTAGTCGCGGTAGAGGTCCCGGCCGTCGTAGAGCACGGTGCCGCCGTCGGCCGGCCGCAGGCCGGTCAGCGCGTTCAGCAGCGTCGACTTGCCGGCGCCGCTCGGCCCGATCACCGCCAGCAGCGACTTCTCACCCACCGGGAACGACACCCCGCCGAGCAGGGTCCGCCCCTGGGCGCCCTTGCCGATCCGGACGGTCAGGTCCTGCACGTCCAGCGACACCTCGCCGGTGTCGACGAACTCCTCCAGCCGGTCGCCGGCCAGCACGAACGCCGAGTGGCCGATGCCGATGACGTCGCCGGACCGCACCGGGGCGGTGCCCTCGACCGGCCGGCCGTTGAGGAAGGTGCCGTTGTGGCTGCCGAGGTCGGCGAGGACGTAGCCGTCCGGTCCGGACCGGAGTTCGGCGTGCCGGCGGGAGACCGCGAGGTCGTCCACCACCAGGTCGTTGCCGGGCGCCCGGCCGATCCGCACGGTGCGCGCCGGGGGCAGCGGCCGGACCGAGCTGGGCCGCCGGAAGGTGCGGGTGGCCGCCGGGTGCGAGACCGCGGCGGGCCGTCCGGCCGCCGGGGGCCGGGGGGCGTCGCTGAGTACCGCGCACGGGCCGTCGGCGGGGTTGCCGAAGCGGATCACGCTGCCGGGGCCGACGCCGGAGCGCCGCACCCGGCGCCCGTTGGTGTACGTGCCGTTGGTGCTGCCCTCGTCCTCCACCAGCCAGTGGTCGCCGGCGGGGCGGAGGACGGCGTGGTGCCAGGAGACCCGGGCGTCGTCGAGCACGACCTCGCTGTCGGGGTCGCGGCCCACGTGGTACTCGTGGTGCGGTTCCAGCACCTGGGTGACGCCGCCGGACTCGACGAGGAGTTCGGGTGCGCTGGACGCATCCGGCCGCTCAGCCATATTTCCGATATTACGGCGCATTCTCCGCCCGCGCCCCTGATCGGCGGGCGGTCGCCCCCGCGGTTACTCGCGCGGAACGGGAAAGGTCAACTATGGTGAGCGCCCCGACGAGCCCGCCCCGCGCATTCCGGCCAATTCCCGGATTTCCGCTCCGCCGGCCGCACCCCGCCGGGCGCGGAACGGAACGCGCCGCACCGCGGAGGGCACCGCACCACCGGGCCCGGGTTCCCTCTTATTCACCTACCTCGTGAAGGCAAGGCAGAGATGGCACGACTCCCGCGACAATCCTCCCGGCGGTTTCCCCGGCAGCGCGCGCATCCGGTGGACGAGGTACTGCCGTTCGGCAAACTCGCCCTCTACGGTTTCCAGCACGTCCTCGCCTTCTACGCGGCCGCCGTCATCGTCCCGATCATGCTCGGCAACGCGCTGGGACTCTCCCGCGAGGAGCTGGTCTACCTCATCAACGCGGACCTGCTGACCTGCGGAATAGCCTCCATCATCCAGGCGTTCGGGATATGGCGGATCGGCGCGAAACTGCCGCTGGTGCAGGGCGTCACCTTCACCGCGGTCTCGCCGATGATCGCGATCGGGCTGGGCGCGGGCGGCGGCACCGCCGGACTCCTGGTGGTCTACGGCGCGGTGATCACCGCCGGTATCGCGACGTTCCTTTTCGCCCCGTTCTTCAGCAAGTTGGTGAAGTATTTCCCGCCGGTGGTCATCGGCACGATTCTCACCATTATCGGCCTCACCCTCATCCCGCAGGCCCTCCAGGACGCGGCCGGCGGCGCCCAGTTGCGGGGCACCCCGGAATTCGGCGACCTGCGCAACCTCGGATACGCGCTCGGCACGCTGCTGTTCATTCTGCTGCTGGTCCGCATCGGAAAGCCGGTGCTGAGCAGCGTCGCGGTGCTGCTCGGACTGGTCGGCGGAACGGCCGTCGCCTGGCTGCTCGGCGACGTCGATTTCAGCGCCGTCGGGCACACCGACTGGTTCGGCGTCAGCACGCCGTTCCATTACGGGATGCCGGTCTTCGAGCCGTTCCCGATCCTGGCGATGATCGTCGTCATGCTGATCACGATGGTGGAGACCACCGGCGACGTCTACGCCATCGGGGAGATCACCGGCAAACCGGTCGGCAACGACACGGTGGCCAGGGCGCTGCGCGCGGACGGCGTCGCCACCGTCCTCGGCGGACTGTTCAACTCCTTTCCCTATGTGGCCTTCGCGGAGAACATCGGCCTGGTCCGGATGTCGAAGGTGATGAGCCGGTTCGTGGTGGTCGCGGCCGGCGGCTTCATGATCGTGCTGGGGCTGCTGCCGAAGGCCGGTTCGGTGGTCGCCGCGATCCCGCACCCGGTCCTCGGCGGCGCGGCGCTGTCGATGTTCGGCATGGTCGCCGCGGTCGGCATCCAGATCCTCGGCAAAGTGGACCTGCGCGAGGAGCGCAACGCCCTGATCCTCGCGGTGAGTCTGGGCGCGGCCTTCCTGCCCACCGCAGTGGCGCCGTTCTTCGAGCGGATGCCGCAGGGCGTCCGCGCGGTGCTGGACAGCGGTATCACCCTCGGCGGTCTGACCGCGATCGTGCTCAACCTCGTCTTCAACGTCTTCACCCGCCGCCGGTCGGTGGAGATCGACTGGGAGGAGTTCACCGAGGAGGAGGACGCGGACGGGACCGGTACCGAGCCGGAGGGGCCCGCGCCCGCCGGGCCGCCGCCGTACCCCCGCGGCGCGTACTGACGCCCCGCCCACCGGGCGGCGGGACGCGGGCCAAGCCCCGTCCCGCCGCCTCAGCTCACGGAGTTGAACGGCGGCGCCTCGCCCGCCTCGCCGATCAGGTCCCAGAAGTGGTCCACCAGCCGCCGCAGATACGCCGACCGCTCGGCCGCGACCTCCTTCAGCCGGGCGTCGGCGTTCCGCGCCACCACATGCCCCATGTACCGCTCGGCGAACTCCGCGAACTCGCCGTGCATCACCCGCAGCGCGTCGCCCACCCGCGTGCGGTTCAGCGTGGTGATCTCGGTGATCGGCGCGATATGCGACTTCCAGCGGCCCTCGACCGCCGCCCGCAGATGGCCGGCCAGCTCCTCGACCCGCCCCATCACCCCGATCAGCTTCCGCAGCGACAGCCCCAGCGCCTCCACCAGCGCCTTGGTCTGGCGGTAGTCACCGGGCCACTCGTTGGCCGCCTCCGCCGCCCGGTACGCGTCCGGGTCCATCCCGACCAGCTGCGCCAGCCGCTCCACGCTCAACTGCCGCGCCAGCCGGTGTTCGGCCAGGGTGCGCGGCTCGACGCCCATCAGCACCGACGGCGCGCACCACAGCACATCGGCCAGGGCGAACAGCTGTGGTTCGGTGGGCACCAGGGAGCCGAACTCCCATGCCTCGATGACCTCGGGGCGCACCGGGGCGCCGCACGCGGTCATGGACTGGGCGACCTGGCCGGTGGTCAGGCCGATCCGGGCCCGGGCGGACCGGGCCTGAGCGGCAGAGAACGGAACGCTGTTCACGTACGCGACACCTCGCTGCACCCGGTGGGACAAGGGGCGCTGGGGGAGCGGAAGGGAGTGACGGGGAGGGGGGAGTGCCGGAGCGGATATGGAGGAATGTCCAGGGGCGGGCAGATTAACAGATGGGTCAGAGGTACGAACCTCCAGCTCAAACTCGCGTACCGGGTATAGCCGATGGACCGGTGCCTACCGGGTGGTAGCGCCCGCCGATACGGCTCCGAGGAGCGGACGTAATGAAGGTGTTACGTGGCTGACGGTGCGGTGTCACAGTGCTCGCGGAGGCTGGCGGATACCGGTGGGGCCTTGCCGAGCGGGGCCGCCCGGTGTACACCTGACATCCGGTCCTCCCCCCACGATCCGATCAGGATGGGACCCTTCCTATGCGATACGCGCTCGACCGCCCCCGCGCGGTCCGGAGCCCGAGAACCGCCGTACCGCCCGCGCCCGCGCAGGCCGCGCCCCGCCGCGCCGCCCTCCGTTCCGCCGGCGAAAGACCCGGCCCGGCGCGCCCTCTCCCGTCACCGCGGGCCAACGCGCTGGTGTAGTCGGGTAGTTGGCCATCTGGCTGTCATGACTCTGACAATCGCTGCGGGCACGGTACGGCGCCCACCCCGCGACCGGCGACCGCCGGCCGCCTGACCGCCGCCGCCCGCACCACGCGCATCCGGACCACCGGCCCGCACCACCACCCGGACCGACGGCACCCCGACCCGCCGCCGGCGGGCGGTCGCTCCGCCCTGCCCGCGTACGGCGCGCCGGGACCCGCCGTCCCCCACCGGTCCGCGCCGGGAGTCCGCCTGCCGGAAACCAGAAAGGACCACCCCAGGTGCTCACTTCGCACCCCGCACCCTCCCAGGGCTCACCCACGGCCCTGCTCGGCGGAACGGGCCGCGCCACCCCCGGCCCCCGCCCCGCCGGCCGCGTCCTCGTCATCGGCACCCCGGGCCCCCGCCTGGAACGCCTCACCCGCACCCTGCGCACCACCGGGCACGACGTCAGCCACGCCCCGCCCGACGGCGCCGGCCCCGGCGTCCGCCAGGCCGCCCCGGACGCCGTGGTCGCCCTGGACGAACCGGGCACCGCCGGAACGGATGTCGTGCGCGCGGTCCGCACCGACCCCGCCGGCCGCGCCCTGCCGCTGATCGTGGTCACCGGCGCCCCCGGCCGCACCGGCGCCGCCGATCTGCTCCGCGGCGGCGCCGACGACTGCATACCCGAGACCTCCGATCCGGACGAACTCTCCGCCCGCATCGAGGCCAAGCTCCGCCGCGTCCCGGTCCCCGTCGAGCACCTGCTCCGCGACCCGCGCACCGGTCTGTACTCCCGCGCCCACTTCCTGGACGAGGTCGAGCGCGAGCTGCGGCGCCCCGAGGCCGCCCGGCACGGCGGCGTCCTCGCCGTCCTCGCGGTCGCCGAACTCCCCGCCCTGGAGGACCGCCTCGGCCCCCGCGTCCGGCGCGAGACCGCCGAACGGCTCGCCGCCCTCGCCGAACGGCTCGGCGGCGCCTGCGGCCGGCTCGGCCACGACGACGAGGGCCGGCTGCTGATGCTGCTCCCGGGCATCGGCGAGGACGCCGCCCGCCGCGCCCTGACCGACCTGGCCACCGCCGCGGCCGGCACCCGCTTCGTCGTCGCCGACGAGCACGTCCGCCTCACCCCCGCCATCGGCTGGCTCCCGCTCACCGAGGCCACCGAGGCCACCGGCGCGGCCGACGCCGCCGACCGCGCCCGCGACGCCGCCCGCGAGGCCCTGCGCCACCGCGACCTGCGCCCGGTCCGCTACGCCCCCTGGATGCGCGAGACCCCGCACCGGCACCGCCGTCCCCCGCTGCGCGCCCTGCTGCGCCCCGCGCTGCTCGCCCTCTCCCCGGTGCTGGCGCTGCTGCTGGGCATCGGCGTGCCGTTCGCCGTCTACCGCCAGGCGTACCTGGCCGGCTGGGACCTCGGCTCGGCGATGTACTGGGTGGTGGTCGCCGGACTGGTGCTCTCCGCGCTGCTGATCATCCTCGAATCCCTCTACGCGCTGGACGCCCCGCCCCGCCCCGAACGGCCCGGCGCCCCCTACCCGCCGGCCAGCGCCGTCATCGCCGCGTACCTCCCCAACGAGGCCGCCACCATCACCGAGACCGTCGAGGCGTTCCTGCGCCAGGACTACCCGGGCGAGCTGGAGATCGTCCTCGCCTACAACACCCCGCACCCGCTGCCCGTCGAGGACACCCTGCGCGCGATCGCCGCCCGCGACCCCCGGCTCGTGCTGCTGCCGGTGGCCGGCTCCACCTCCAAGGCGCAGAACGTCAACGCCGCCGCCACCCGGGTCCGCGGCGAGTTCGTCGGCATCTTCGACGCCGACCACCACCCCGCCCCGCACGCCTTCCGGCACGCCTGGCACTGGCTCTCCAACGGCTACGACGTGGTCCAGGGCCACTGCGTGGTCCGCAACGGCGACAGCTCCCGCACCGCCCGGCTCGTCGCCGTCGAATTCGAGGCGATCTACGCCGTCAGCCACCCCGGCCGCACCCGGCTCCACGGCTTCGGCGTCTTCGGCGGCTCCAACGGCTTCTGGCGCACCGACCTCCTGGCCCGCACCCGGATGCACGGCTCGATGCTCACCGAGGACATCGACTCCACCCTGCGCGCCCTGACCGCCGGCGCCCGGATCGCCGTCGACCGCACCCTGCTCTCCCGCGAACTCGCCCCCACCACCCTCACCGCGCTGTGGAACCAGCGCTCCCGCTGGGCCCAGGGCTGGCTCCAGGTCTCCCTCAAACACCTCTGGCGCGGCCTGCGTTCACCCGCACTGACGGTACGTCAGAAACTGGGGCTGCTGGCCCTCCTCGGCTGGCGCGAGATCCAGCCCTGGCTCACCCTGCAGATCCTCCCCGTCCTCGGCTACGCCGCCTGGAAGGCCGGCGGCCCCCAGAACCTCCACTGGGCCGTCCCGCTGTGCGTACTCGCCGTCCTGCTCACCCTCGGCGCCGGACCCGTCCAGGCCCTGTTCGCCTGGCGCCTGGCCGTACCCGAACTCCGCGCCCGCCGCGGGTGGTTCTGGTCGTACCTGCTGGTCTCGACCGTCTTCTACAGCCACTTCAAGAACATGGTCGCCCGCCAGGCGCACCTCAAGGAGGCCCTCGGCGACCGCCGCTGGCGGGTCACCCCGCGCGGCCGCACCGCCCCCGCGGAGGCCCGCCGATGACCACCGCCACCGCCGCCGCCCCGCCCGCGCCCCCGGCCGCCGGCCGGACCGCCCCGGCCCGCCGCGCCCGCGATATCGACGGCTTCCGCGGCCTGGCCGCCCTGAGCACCGTCGCCTTCCACGTCTGGCAGCAGTACACCGCCTACGACGCCGCCGGCGCCCACCCGCCGGTCGACAACGCCGCCCTCGACGCCCTGCTCTCCCTGGAGGTCATCGACCTCTTCTTCGTCCTCTCCGCCTTCCTGCTCACCCACTCCTACGCCCGCGCCGCCCTGGACGGCGGCACCACCCGCCCGGCCCGCGCCTTCCTCTTCCGCCGCGCGGTCCGCATCCTCCCGCTCTACGTCCTGGCCGTCCTCGTCGTCTGGGCCACCCGCAACCCCACCCTCCCCGGCGACTGGCGCGACCTGCTCGAACACCTCACGTTCACCCACGTCTTCGACCAGGACCGGATCTTCTACACCCTCGGCCCGACCTGGTCCCTCTCCCTGGAGGTGCTCTTCTACGCGGTGCTGGCCGGCCTCGGCCCGCTCGCCGTCCGCGCCTGCCGCCGGCTGCGCCGCCGCGGCAGCCGGGTGGCGCTGCTGCTCGCCGGCTGCCTGGCCCTCTACGCCGCGCCGCTGGCCTGGATCACCGTGGCCCACTACGGGCTCGGCATCCCGCACACCGACTGGGTCGCCTACTTCGGCCCGCAGGCCCGCTTCGGCGGCTTCGCGGCCGGGATGGCGCTGGCGGTGGTGCTGGCCGCGCTCGGCGACCGGGCCCGGCTGCCGCGGCGCGCCGCGCTGCCGCTCACCGTGCTCACCCTGGCCGGCCTGTTCACCCTCTCCCTGCGGTCCGACCCGGAGAGCTTCCCCTTCACCTACTACCACCCGATCGCCGCCGCCCTGTGGGCGCTGCTGCTCCTGAGCACCCTGCACATCCGCCGGCGCACCGCCTGGAACCGCTTCCTCACCGCCCGCTGGCTCACGCCCGTCGGCCTGGTCAGCTACTCGCTCTTCATCTGGCACGAGCCGGTGATGCTGCTGCTGCACACCGCCGGCCTGCTGCCGCCCGGACCGGCCGGCTTCCCCTGGGCGCTGCCGCTGGTCTTCCTCGCCGCGCTCCCGGTGGCCGCCGCGAGCTACTGGCTGATCGAGTACCCGGCGGGCCTGCTCGGCCGCCTCAAGGACGGCCGCGGCCGGCCCCGGGACTTCTACCCGGGCGTCGCGGCGCGCTGAGCCGGCCCCGGCGGCGGGCGCGGGGCCGGCCCGTGGGCGGGACTCAGCCCACGTGCACCCGCGGCCGCCGCCGCAGGTCCGGCTCCGCCCGCCGCAGTACCTCGCGGGTGACCGGCGCGACCTCGCCGTCACCGAACACCAGGAACCGCAGCAGATGGCTGAGCGGATGCCCCTCCGTCCAGTTGAAGTAGATGTGCGGCACCTGCCCCGTACGGTCCCGCAGCCGCATCAGCACCGCGGCCAGGGTGTTCGGCACGCCCGCGCCCTCCACCCGCAGGATCCGCGTCCCGTACCGCTCCACGCCGTGCACGTGCAGTTCGGCGGTGAAGTCCGAGGAGTCCTCGACCAGCACCTCCAGGAACAGCACCGGCCCGCCGTCGGGGATATGGGTCTCCTCGCGCTGGCTGTACTCCTTCTCGCGGTAGTCCTCGGCGTCCTGCTCCTGCGGTTCGTTGGCGATCACCCGCAGCGGCCCGGCCGCCATCGCCTCCTCGATCAGCCGCTCCGCCGTCGCGTCGAACACCACGTCGGCGGCGCGGAGTTCGAACGCCCGGTGCACCCGGGAGGCGAACGACGTCAGCAGGATCCCGAGGATGAACAGCAGCGCGATCTTCAGCCCGTCCGGCCGCTCGATCACGTTCGTGACCAGCGTGTAGCCGAACACCAGGGTGATCGCCCCGAAACCGATGGCCGCGCCCCGGTGCCCCCGGTGCCGCGCCGCCACCGTCGAGGCGAACGACGCCGAGAGCATCAGCACCAGCACACCGGTCGCGTAGGCGCCGCTCTGCTCGTCCACGCTCGCGTCGAAGACGACCGTGATGGCGAACGCGATCGCCAGGAAGATCAGCACCAGCGGCCGCACCGCCCGGGTCCACTCCGGCGCCATGCCGTAGCGCGGCAGGTAGCGCGGGACGAGGTTGAGCAGCCCGGCCATCGCCGACGCCCCCGCGAACCACAGGATGGCGATGGTCGACAGGTCGTAGACCGTGCCGAACGCCTCGCCCAGGTGCTGGTGCGCCAGATACGCCAGCGCGCGCCCGTTGGCCGCGCCGCCCGGCGCGAACTCCTTCTGCGGGATCAGGATGGTGGTCGCCAGACTGGACAGCAGCAGGAAACCGCTCATGATCAGCGCGGCGGTGGTCAGCAGCCGCCGGGTGTCCCGGATCCGGCCGGCCGGCTTCTCCGGCGTGTCCCCGGCGCCCCCGCGCACCTGCGGCATCACCGCCACCCCGGTCTCGAAACCGGACATGCCCAGCGCCAGCTTCGGGAAGACCAGCAGCGCCACCCCGGCGATCGCCAGCGGCGACGAGTGCTGCGCGGTCATCGCCTGCCACCAGTCGCCGATCGCCACCGGGTGCGCGAGCACCTGCCAGGCCGAGGTGGCCAGCACCACGACATTGAGCACCAGATAGACGCCGACCAGCGCCACCGCTATCCCGATCGCCTCCCGGAAGCCCTTGAGGAAGACGGCGCCGAGCGCGGCGAGCAGCAGCAGCGTGATCCACAGGTTCGCGCCGTGCAGCGCCGCCGGGGCGAAAGGGTTCTCCACGACATGGGCCGAGGCGTCCGCCGCCGACAGCGTCATGGTGATGACGAAGTCCGTGGCCGCGAAGCCCAGCAGCACCAGCACCAGCAGCTTCCCCGCCCACCAGGGCAGCAGCCGCTCCAGCATCGCGATCGAACCCTCGCCGTGCGGGCTCTCCTTGGCCACCCGCCGGTAGACCGGCAGCGCGCCCAGCAGCGTCAGCGCGATCAGCACCAGCGTGGCGAACGGCGACAGCAGCCCCGCCGCCAGCGCCGCGATACCGGGCTGGTACCCGAGCGTGGAGAAGTAGTCGACACCCGTCAGGCACATCACCCGCCACCACGAGTGCCCCTTGTGCTCGGCGGGCGGCGTCCCGTGCGGTCCGGGGTGGCGGGCGCTCTGCTCGCTGAGTCCGTCCAGCAGCCAGGACCGCCACCTCGGTGCGGTGGCGGTGGACGGCGGAGCGGGGTCCACCTGCGTACTGGTCATGCGGCCACGTCCTGCCGATCGTTCAGTCATCCGGAGCAACGAGGAGCGAGTATGCAACACGTACCCCGCACTCCCCGCCCCCAGGGGCGCCTGACGGAACCATCCGGCGCCGGGCCCCCGCGTCAGGAACGCGTCAGAAAGCCCCCGCCCGCCGTACACACCGCGTCAAGGTCCCCGCCGAACCGGCCACCGGCGCCCCGCCGCGCGCACGCTGGCACCAGACGGTCCCCACCCCACCGGAGCCCCGCGCCCGGGCCACCCCAGGAGGTGTCCCCATGGCCACCCTCCAGCACCCCCCGACTCCTCCCGCCCTCGCCCCCGTTCGCGCCCCGGCCGCGTCAGCCGCCCCGCGCCGGGAGCGCCCCGCGCGCCCTCCGGACGACCTGGGGCGGGATCTCGCGCTGCCGGTCGGGGCCGCGGCGGCGGCCGTGGTGGCGACGGCCCTGCTGGCCACCGGCCGGGCCGCCCCGCTGCCCTTCGCGCTCGCCGCGTTCGCGCTGCTGACCGTCGCGGTCGCCGCGGCGGCCCGGCTCCGGCTGGTCCCGGCCGTCGTCCTGGTCTCCTGGATGTTCTTCGACGGCTTCGTGGTCCACCAGCGCGCGGAACTGGCCTGGGGCCAGGCCGACCGTACGAGCCTGTGGGCGCTGGCCGCGGCGGGACTGGCCGGAGCCGCCTGCGCGGGCGCGGCCCGGACGGCCCGGACCCTCCGCGCCCGCCGGGAGGCCGCCCGACGGCCGTGAAGCGGCGGCCGCCGCGCCTCAGCGGCGGCCGCGCGGGCAGTGGTGGCCGCGGTGGTGCCGGGCGCGCCGGCAGCGGCAGGGGGCGGCCCCGCGCGACCGGGCGCACAGCAGCCCCAGCCCGGAGCCCAGCATCCAGACGTCCTTGGCCACCGGCATGCCCTCCTGGGTGGGGCGGATGCTGCCCGGTTCCCGCATACCGGGCAGCCGGAGGTAAAGCCCCACCAGACCGCCGGCGAAACCGGTCAGGGCCAGGCCCGCCAGCCGGGACGGGACGACCGGCGCGAGCAGGGCGCCGCCGAGCCCGATCTCCGAGGCGGCGAGCAGCCGGGTGAAGCGTTCGGGGGGCAGTTTCGCCAGGAACGGGTAGGCCGTGGCGGCCATGCCGTGCACGGATTCCGCGGTCTGCCGGTCCGCGCCCCACAGCGTCAGCCCGGAGTTCAGGATGAACGCGCCGGTGGTGAGGCGAGGGGCGATATCGCGCGCGTCGAGCAGCTTCCGCATGGGGCCTCCCTGCGTCCGGGCCGGGCCGCGCCGGCGGTCCTGCCGGTCCTTCGGTCGAGGTTAGCCAGGGGAGGAGCGGGCTGCATCCGGTGGGCGCGCGGGGGCGGCACCGGGGTCAGAGGGCCGGCTCGTCCCACTGGTCGAGGAGGGTGTCGATACCGTCGTCCCCGGGGCCGCCCGGCGGCCGCAGCCCGTCCAGGGACTGCTCGGTCCAGATGACCTTGCCGCCCGGCGTGTAGCGCGTCCCCCACCGCTGCGCGAACTGGGCGACGAGGAACAGCCCGCGCCCGCCCTCGTCGGTGGTGGTGGCCCGCCGCAGGTGCGGGGAGGCGCTGGTGCCGTCCGAGACCTCGCAGATCAGCGCGCGGTCGTACAGCAGGCGGACGCGGATGGGCTGGGCGCCGTAGCGGATCGCGTTGGTGATCAGTTCGCTGAGGATCAGCTCGGTGGTGAAGCCGGCCTCGGCCAGCCCCCAGCTCTCCAGCGTCCGCATGCAGGCGGAGCGGATCGAACCGACGGCCGCCGGGTCGGAGGGCACGTCCCACTGGGCGACGCGGTCCGGGTCGAGCAGTTTGGTACGGGCCACCAGCAGGGCGATGTCGTCGCTGGGGTGCTCGGGCAGCATCGCGTCCAGGACGGCGGCGCAGGTCTCCTCCGGGTCGCGGTGCGGGCCGGCGGCCAGGGTGCGGTGCAGCAGGTCCAGCCCGGTGTCGATATCGCGGTCGCGGTCCTCGACCAGGCCATCGGTGTAGAGGACGAGCCGGGAGCCCTCGGGGAGGACGAGGTCGGTGGTCTCGACGGGCAGGCCGCCGCCGAGGCCGAGCGGCGGGGCGACCGGGACGTCGGGGAAGGACACCGTTCCGTCCGGGCGGATCACGGCCGGGCCGGGGTGGCCGGCGCGGGCCAGGGTGACGCAGCCGCCGACCGGGTCGTAGATGGCGTAGAGGCAGGTCGCGCCGGTGATGCCGGTGCCGCTGTCGCCGACCAGGGACTCGTCCAGCGGCTCCGCCGGCGGGCTCCCGTCCGGACCGTCGCCGTCCCCGGGGCCGGCGGGCGGCCCGGGCGGTGGCCGGTACGGGGCGTGCGGGAGCGGCGGGACGGCGTCCTCGGTCCACTCCGGCCCGGCCTCGTCGGTGTCGATATGGCTGACCAGCTCGTCCAGGTGGCCGAGGAGTTCGTCGGGGGGCAGGTCCAGGGCGGAGAAGTTCAGCACGGCGGTGCGCAGCCGGCCCATGGTCGCGGCGGCGTGCAGGCCGTGCCCGACGACATCGCCGACGACGAGGGCCACCCGGGCGCCGGGCAGCGGGATCAGGTCGAACCAGTCGCCGCCGACCCCGGCCTGCGCGGGCAGGTAGCGGTGGGCCACCTCCAGCGCCGACTGGCTGGGCAGCGCGCGCGGCAGCAGGCTGCGCTGGAGGGTGATGGTGGTGGCGTGCTCGCGGGTGTAGCGGCGGGCGTTGTCGATGGAGACCGCGGCCCGCGCGGCCAGCTCCTCGGCGAACGACAGGTCCTCCGCGCCGAACGGTTCGGACGTCCCGGCCCGCCAGAAGCTCGCCAGCCCCAGCACCGCCCCGCGGGCCCGCAGCGGTACGGCGATCAGGCAGCGGATGCCGTTGTCGAGGATCCGCTGGGTGTCGGCGGGGTCCCCGGCCCGCCAGCCGTGCTCGGCGCGCAGATCGGGGACGAGGACCGGGCGGGCCGCGGCGATGCCCTCCGCGACGGGGCTGCCGGGGGCGAAGCGGATCCGCTCGCCGACGCGGTAGACCGCCGAGTCCTCCGGGACCCCGCAGACCGCCAGCCGCCGCATCGGTCCGGGCCCGCCGTCCGGCTCCTCGCCGCGCAGGACGGGCTCCAGCAGTTCGACGGAGGCCACGTCGGCGAAGCGCGGGACCGCCACGGCGGCCAGCTCCCGCGCGGTCCGGGCGATGTCCAGCGTGCTGCCGATCCGCATGCCCGCGTCGTAGAGCAGCTTCAGCCGCCGCTGGGCGACCTCGGCCCGGCCGGTCAGCGCCTGGAGTTCGGTGGTGTCGCGCAGGGTGACGGCGGTGCCCTGGGGGCCGCCGTACGGGGCGGTGGGGCGGATGTTGACCGCGAGCATCCGCTCGCCGGCCGGGTGCACCTCGTCGGTGGCGGCGCGCCCGGAGGCCAGCAGGGCGGCCATGTCCGCCTCCAGGCCGAGTTCGGTGACCCGGCGGCGTTCGGCGTCGTCCGGGAGGCCGAGGAGGCGGCGCGCCTCGTCGTTGACGAGCACCAGCCGGCCGTCCCGGTCGATGATCAGGACGCCCTCGCGGACGGCGTGCAGCACGGCGTCGTGGTGGTCGTACATCCGGGCCATCTCGGCCGGGTCCAGCCCGTGCGTCTGGCGCCGCAGCCGGCGGCTGACCAGGGCCGTCCCGCCGACGCCGATGACCAGCGCGCCGGCCGCGCTGCCGATCAGCAGCGGCAGCCGCTGGAGCGCCCACTCGTTCGTCCGCTGGACCTTGATGCCGGCCGCGACCAGCCCGACGACCGTGCCGCGCGGGTCGCGGACCGGCACGGTGGTGTCGACGGCGCGGCCGAAGGCCGAGGAGGAGGTGGAGGTGACGGTCCGGCCGGCGAGCGCGGGGCCGTAGCCGCCGGGGACGCGCTTGCCGATCAGCTTGGGGTCCGGGTGGGTCCAGCGGATGCCGGTGGGGCTGAACGCGACGAGGTAGTCGAGCCCGGCCTCCTTGCGGGCCTCCTCGGCGCGCGGCTGGAGGTGGGCGGTGGGGTCGGCGGACTCCATCGCGGCGGCGGTGCCGGGGGCGTGCGCGAACGCCTGGGCGGCGACCGCCGAGCGCTTCTCGGCCTCCTCCATCGTCGCCTGCCGGGCCTGGAGCACGAGGGTCACCCCGGCGGCCAGCACCATCAGCACCACGAGCGCCAGCTGGAGGACGAGCACCTGCCCCGCGACGCTCCGCACGTTCGGCCCCGGCCGAGGACGACGCCCGTCATCGCCCTTTCGCCCGAAATTTTCCGTCACGCGCCATATTTAGCATTCTGCGCCTCCGGGGGCGATCAGTCGGCCGCGTCGCCACCGCGGCTCCAGGGCTCCGGCCGGGGCGACGCCGCCCGGGGCCCGCCGCCCGCTGACGCGGCCGCGCGCCCGCGGTGTGTAGGGTGGGTGGCTGCGAAGGGGAGTAGCCCCGCGAACCGGTCGTCGACACACTGGAGCCCCACGGCTCCCGGTGGCCGGGCCCACGCAGTCACTGTGCGGGCGGGCGAGACCTTCGGCCCTTTGTCGACGATGTTTTGTGCTGTGCGTCGGCGGGGTCGAAGCCGTGCCGCCGCTCCCACGCCGGTCGTCCTCGAAGCCCGCCGGAGCGGAAAGGCTGACGATCAGCGTGTTGCATTTCGTCCTGCTCATCGTGTGCGCGGTGGCGATCTACCTCTCCTGCGAGTGGTTCGTCAACGCCGTGGAATGGCTCGGTGAGCGGCTCAACGTGGGCCGGATGGCGGTGGGCACCATCCTCGCCGCCTTCGGCACCGCCCTCCCGGAATCCGTCGTGACCCTCGTCGCGGTCACCACCGGCGCCACCCCCGAGGCCAAGAACATCGGCGTCGGCGCGGCGATGGGCGGCCCGCTGGCGCTGGCCACCGTGGCGTACGGCGTGACCGGCGCGATGCTGCTGCTCCAGCGGCGCCGGCGGCGTACGGCGGTCCCGGCGGGCGCACCGGGCGAGCCCGGCTCCGACGCGTCGCCCGGCCCCGACGCCTCCCTCGGCTCCGAACGGGATCTGCGGCGGCTGGCCAAGGACCAGACGTGGTTCCTGCCGGTCTTCCTGGTCAAGGTCGCGCTCGGCCTGGTCGCCTTCGCCTTCAAGCCCGTACTGGGCCTGGCCTTCTTCGCCGTCTACGCCGTCTACTTCTGGCGCGAGATCCGCGGTGACCACGAGGACGACGACGAGGGCGTCGAGCTGGAACCGCTGAAGTTCCAGCCCCGCGCCGCCTCCCCGGCGACCTGGGCGGTGGTCGCGCAGACCCTGGCCACCCTGGTCGTGATCTTCTTCGCCTCGCAGCTCTTCGTCCACCAGCTGGACGCCATCGGGCCGATGCTCGGCCTGTCCGCCACCGTCACCGCGCTGCTGCTCTCCCCGGTCGCCACCGAACTCCCGGAGATCATGAACGCGGTGATCTGGGTCCGCCAGGGCAAGACCAAGCTGGCGCTGGCCAACATCTCCGGCGCCATGATGATCCAGGCCACCGTCCCCAGCGGCCTCGGACTGCTCTTCACCCGCTGGCACTTCGACACCGCCCTGGTGTGGTCCGGCATCGTCACCATGGTGGCGATCGGCTACCTCCTGCTCCTGATGAAGACCCGGTCCCTGACCGCCGGGCGGTTGGCCCTGGCCGCCGGGTTCTACGCGGTGTTCGGGGCGGGGTTGCTGGCGATTCTGGCGTGACGGGGGCCGCGGCGGGGCGCGTCCGCGGCTCGTACGGGCAGTTGTGCGCCCCCCCCGCCGTACGGCCGTCAGGCGCGATGGCGGGCGAGTTCCGCGTGCGGATCCGTCCCGCCGTCCTCCGGCGTGTGGTCGGTGTGCACCGTGGCCGCCGCCAGCCGCGGTACGCCGTGGATCAGCGCGTGCTCGGCGGCCACCGCGATCCGGTGCGCGCGGGCCACGGTCAGCCGCGGGTCGAGGACGATATCCGCCTCGGCCCGCAGCGTGTGCCCGATCCACCGCATCCGCAGCTGCCCGACGCCCCGGACGCCCGGCACCCCGCGCAGCGCCGCCTCCGCCGCCGCCACCAGCTCCGGGTCCACCGCGTCCATCAGCCGCCGGAACACCTCCCGCGCCGCGTCCTTGAGCACCACCGCGATCGCGCCGGTGATCAGCAGCCCCACGACCGGGTCGGCGGCCGGCACGCCCAGCGCCGACCCGCCCGCGCCCAGCAGCACCGCCAGCGACGTGAAGCCGTCGGTCCGGGCGTGCAGGCCGTCCGCGACCAGCGCCGCCGAGCCGATCCGGCGGCCGGTGCGGATGCGGTAGCGGGCCACCCACTCGTTGCCGAGGAAGCCCGCCAGCGCGGCGGCCGCCACCGCCCACAGGTGCGTCACCTCCCGCGGGTGCAGCAGCCGGTCCACCGCCGTCCACAGCGCGGGCACCGCGGAGGCCGCGATGGTGAGCACGATGACCACCCCGGCCAGATCCTCGGCCCGCCCGTACCCGTAGGTGTAGCGGCGGGTGGCCGCCCGCCGGCCGAGCAGGAAGGCCAGGCCCAGCGGGACGGCGGTCAGCGCGTCCGCGGCGTTGTGCAGGGTGTCGCCGAGCAGCGCCACCGAACCGGACAGCACCGCCACCGCCGCCTGCACCGCCGTGGTCGCCCCGAGCACCGCGAACGACAGCCACAGCGTCCGCAACCCCTCCCGGGAACTCTCCAGCGCCGGATCGACCCGGTCCCGCGCCTCATGGCTGTGCGGCCTGAGGACATGCCCGACCCGGTGCCGCAGCCGCGCCGCCCGGGAGCGGCCGGGGGAGTGGGGGTGGGGGTGGGGGTGGTGGTGCGCATGGGTCTCCGGGGTGCCGTCCCCGTGGGCCTGCCGGTGCGGGGGACCGCCCCCGTGCGACTGGGACTCCGGACCCGGCACTCGCGCGTTCACCGTCATCGCACCCTCACACCCTCCGCGGCCCGGGGCCGCTTGTGCCGCACCCCGCCATCCGCCCATTATGTGCGTATGAGCGCACGCATGCACCTCTCACCTGCGCACGGTACGCAGCAGCCAACCGACGAGAACGCCGAGAACGACGAGAACGACGAGAAGGAGGGGAACGACGACGGGGACGACGCCGCCCGGCTGGCGGCCGCCGTCGAAATCCTCGCCCTGCTCGCCGACCGCACCCGCCTGGCCCTGCTCCGCCGCCTGAGCGCCGGCGAGGCCGACGTCACCACCCTGACCGAAGCCTGCGGCGCCTCCCGCACCTCCGTCAGCCAGCACCTCGCCCGGCTCCGCCTCGCCGGCCTCGTCACCACCCGCAAGGAAGGCCGCCGCGCGGTGTACGCACTGCACCACGGCCATCTGCGCCGCCTGGTCGACGAGGCGCTGAACGCCGCCGACCACCGGATCCGCCACCTGCCCCCGCACGACTGACCCGCCCTCAGGCCGCCACACCGCCCGTATGCTGGCTCCGTCGTACGCGCGCGGAACCGGCGTACGCGCACGCCAGGGGGAGGGTGGACACCGTGCGGATCGGAGAACTGTCGGAACGGACCGGCACCCCGCGCCGGCTGCTGCGCTACTACGAGGAGCAGGGCCTGATCGCCGCCGCCCGCACCCCGAACGGCTACCGCGACTACGACGAACGCTTCGTGGACCGCGTGCTCCAGATCCGCGGCCTGCTCGACGCCGGCCTGCCGACCCGCATCATCAAGCAGATCCTGCCCTGCCTGGACCAGCCCCGGACCATCTACTTCCCGGACGCCACCCCGGAGATGATCGCCACCCTCCGCCGCGAACGCGACCGCATGACCGAACGCATCACCTGCCTCACCCGCAACCGCGACGCCATCGCCGCCTACCTCGACGCCGTCCTCACCTACGAGAACAACACCCAGCGCGCCGGCTAGGGGGCGTGCAGCGCCGCGAAGTCCCTGAACCGCTCCAACGCGCGACCGAGGTCGGCGGGCCCGCAGCGGAGATGGAAGGCCGAGCCGTCCGACCAAGCCTGGATCCAGGAATCCCCGTCGGCAGCCGCTGTTCGATCGAGCGTGATTCCGCTGAGCCCGGTCTCTTCGAGGTCGATCTCGACCGACCAGCCGGGATTGTCCAGCGTCTCGATACGGATGCCGTGTTCATGCTCCCAGTCACCGTCGCACTGACTGGCGTACCAGGCGGTGACAGCGCTCAACGGGTCTACGGGCACGGCGTGTTCTCCCAGGGTTCGGTCGGGCGAGCGGGCGCGAAAAACGCGTGGCGGGTCGGTTGGTCGCGTGGCTAGGGTGGGAACGCACGTCGCCGCGACTGTACGGACTGTATGGATCGGTTTTATCGGCGTGCGGTTCGGCTGTGGTTGACGGAGGAGGTGGGATCGATGGCTGTTCTTGCGAGGGGCGCTGCCCGCACTCAGGAGATCATCAATTCCACTTCCGCGGTCACCGGCTGACACCTCGATTGCTTTCTTCCGCGCCTTCTGCGCGGTGCCGGGGCCGCCCTTGTGAAGGGTTTCCCTTGAATCTCTCTTCTGGTTCCTCTTCCGCTCCTTCGCCGAGCCCGCTGTTGTCGTACGGCTGGGACGAAGGGTTCGCGGAGAGTTTTCTTCCGTTTGCCGGGCCGGGCTGTGTGCCCGGTCGGATCGTCCGCGTGGACCGCGGACGGGTGGATGCCGTCGTTCCTGACGGCGACGGCGTCCGGACCGTTCTGGCGGACACCGCGCTCGTGGCGACCGGCGACCCCACCCGGGTGCCGTGCACCGGTGACTGGGCCGTCATCGACCTGGTGAACGGGCGGGCCGGGGACCATCTCGACGGGCTGGTGCGGGCGTTGCTGCCGCGGCGTACGGCGCTGGTGCGGTCGGCCTCGTCCAAGCGGTCGGAGGGGCAGATCCTCGCCGCCAACGTGGACCGGGCCGTGGTCGCGGTGTCCCTGGCGGAACCGCTCGACCTGGGGCGCGTCGAGCGGTTCGTGTCGCTGGTGTGGGAGAGCGGCGCCGAGCCGTTGGTGGCGCTCACCAAGGCCGACCTGGTGGCCGATCCCGCCGTACGGGACCACCTTGTGGCGGACGTGGCGGCCGCTGCCCCCGGGGTGCGGGTGCTGGCCGTCAGCGCGGCGACCGGCGACGGCCTCGACGCGCTGGCCGCCGAACTGGCCGGTGCCACCTCCGTCCTCCTGGGGCGGTCCGGGGCCGGGAAGTCCACCCTGGCCAACGCGGTGGTCGGCGCGGACGTCCAGGACGTGCGCGCGGTCCGCGACCGCGACGGGAAGGGGCGGCACACCACCACGACCCGCGATCTGCTGGTGCTGCCCGGTGGTGGCGTACTGATCGACACGCCGGGGCTGCGCGGGGTCGGGATGTGGGACGCGGAGGCCGGGCTGGCCCGGACGTTCGCGGACGTGGAGGAGCTGGCCGCGCGCTGCCGTTTCCATGATTGCGCGCATGGGGCGGAGCCTGGCTGCGCCGTGCAACAGGCCGTCGAGTACGGGGAGTTGGCGTATCGGCGGCTGGAGAGTTATCGCAAGCTGCAGCGGGAGAACCAGCGGATCGTGGCCAAGACGGACGTCAGGCTGCGGGCCGAACTGCGCCGCGAGTGGAAGCGGAAGCAGGCGCTGGGGCGGCACATGATGGAGCGGAAGCGGGGGAGGTAGGGGCGTTTGCCGGGTGCGGGGGCCGGGCCGGTGGGGCGGTGGTCCGTCGCCTCGCCCCCGGGCCGGTGCCTGGCCTGGCGCCCGGCCCGCTGGCCCGCGCCCCGGCCCGGCCCGTCAGCCCGCCAGCACCGCGCCCAGCCAGGCGCCGAGCACCGCCAGGCAGGCGAACAGCTCCACCAGGACGCTCAGGCCCACCGCCCGCAGAACCGTGCGGGTGGCGGCCCAGGCGTCGCCGTGGCTGCCGAGGCGGACGCGTTCGAGGACGTAGAGGCCGCCGATCGCGGCCAGCGGGCAGCCGATCACCGGGAGGAGGAAGAATCCCGCGATACCGGCGGCGCCCGCCAGGACCAGGGTGCGGTACGGCACGCCCGCGCCGCGCAGGCTGCGGGCCGGGAGCAGCCAGGTGAGCACCTGGCTGAGGAGCAGGACGGCGGTGGCCGCCATCAGCACCGTCCAGGCGAGGACGGACCGCTCGGTCACCGCCCACCACAGCAGTCCCGCCCACACCACCAGCGGCCCCGGGATACCGGGCACCAGCACCCCGAACACGCCGAGCAGCAGGACGAGGCCCACGGCGGTCAGCTGCCAGGCGTTCATACGGCGGCCCCGGGGCTGTCGGCGCCGGGCCGCGAGCCGAGCGGCGCACGCGCCGTGACGGCCCGTCCGCCGCGCTCTCCCAGGACCCGCATGGCCCAAGCCTGCCGGACGCCGCCCGGACGCGCTTCCCGGAATGCCCTGTCCCGGTAGCGGGGCCCCGGCCCTGCCCCCAATGGCCGCCCCGTCCGCCCCGCCCGCCAGGCGGATCGCCGGGCGGCGTGGGTTGATGGGAGGCGGTGGTTCCGGCGCGGCCGGGACGGCCGCTGTCCCCGCCCCTGGCCCGAGGAGGGTGCTGCCGTGGCCAAGCAGACCGTTGCCGAGCAGTTCATCGACATCCTGGTGCGGGCCGGGGTCCGGCGGCTCTACGGGGTGGTGGGGGACAGCCTCAACCCGGTGGTGGACGCCATCCGCCGCAACGCCGCCCTCGACTGGATCCAGGTGCGGCACGAGGAGGCCGCCGCCTTCGCCGCCGGGGCCGAGGCCCAGCTCACCGGCACGCTGGCGGCCTGCGCCGGCTCCTGCGGCCCGGGGAACCTGCATCTGATCAACGGCCTGTACGACGCGCACCGCTCGATGGCCCCCGTACTGGCGCTGGCCTCGCACATCCCGTCCAGCGAGATCGGCACCACGTTCTTCCAGGAGACCCACCCGGACCGGCTGTTCGCCGAGTGCAGCCACTACAGCGAACTGATCTCCAGCACCCGGCAGATGCCGCGGGTGCTCCAGACCGCGATCCAGCACGCGGTCGGCCGGAGCGGCGTCGCGGTGGTCTCGCTGCCCGGCGACATCGCCGCCGAACCGGCCCCGGAACGCGCCTTCGAACACGCCCTGGTGACCAGCCGCCCCTCCGTCCGCCCCGGGGACGGCGAGATCGACGAACTGGCCCGGATGGTCGACCGCGCCGAGCGGGTCACCCTCTTCTGCGGCAGCGGCACGGCCGGCGCGCACGCCGAGGTGATGGAGTTCGCCGAGCGGGTGAAGGCCCCGGTCGGCCACGCGCTGCGCGGCAAGGAGTGGATCCAGTACGACAACCCGTACGACGTGGGGATGAGCGGACTGCTCGGCTACGGCGCGGCCTACGAGGCCACCCACGAGTGCGATCTGCTGATCCTGCTCGGCACGGACTTCCCGTACACCGCGTTCCTGCCGGACGACGTGCGGATCGTCCAGGTGGACGTCCGGCCCGAGCACCTGGGGCGGCGCACCAAACTGGACCTCGCGGTCTGGGGCGACGTACGGGAGACGCTGCGCTGCCTCATCCCCAAGGTGCGCGAGAAGACCAGCCGGAAGTTCCTGGACCGGATGCTGCGCAAGCACGCGGACGCCCTGGAGGGCGTGGTCCGCGCCTACACCCGCAAGGTGGAGAAGCACCTCCCGATCCACCCGGAGTACGTCGCCTCGGTGCTGGACGAGGAGGCCGCGGACGACGCTGTTTTCACTGTTGATACCGGTATGTGCAATGTCTGGGCGGCCCGGTACCTCACGCCCAACGGGCGCCGCCGGGTGATCGGTTCGTTCAGCCACGGCTCGATGGCCAACGCGCTGCCGCAGGCGATCGGCGCCCAGTTCACCTACCCGGGGCGGCAGATCGTCTCGATGTCGGGGGACGGCGGGTTCGCCATGCTGATGGGCGACTTCCTCACCCTCGTCCAGTACGACCTGCCGGTGAAGATCGTGCTGTTCAACAACTCCTCGCTGGGCATGGTCGAGCTGGAGATGATGGTCTCCGGGCTGCCGTCGTACGGCACCACCAACCGCAACCCGGACTTCGCGGCGCTGGCGACCGCGGCCGGTGCGTACGGTGTGCGGGTGGAGAAGCCCCGGCAGCTGCGCGGGGCGCTGCGCGACGCGTTCCGGCACCAGGGCCCGGCGCTCGTGGACGTGGTCACCGATCCGCACGCGCTGTCCATCCCGCCGAAGATCAGCGCGGAGATGGTGTCCGGCTTCGCGCTGTCCGCGGGGAAGATGGTGCTGGACGGCGGGGTGGGGCGGATGGTGCAGATGGCCCGGTCCAACTTGCGCAATATTCCGCGGAGATGAGGCCCCGGCGTACGAGGGCGGCCTGGCCTCCTGGCGCCCCGGCCCGTGCCCGGCGGGAGCCCGGAACGGCCCTCCGGAGGCGTCCGGACCCTCCCGTCCCGGAGGAGCGGCGCAGACCGGCCCGGTAGCCGGGGCGGCGGGCGGAACGGCGGCCGGCGCCAAGCGGAAGCATGGGGGCGGGCCCGGTGGGAATGCTGACCGTGAGGCTGTTCGAGGCAGAGCGCTGGTGGTTCGTTGGGGGCGGGGGGAGCATGCGTCAGCCCGTGCGGTGCGAGGGACCGGACAGACGCCGGGAGGCGGACGAGGGGAGCGGGGGCCGGGCGGTCGCGGTGCGGGCGCCCGGGATACTGGAACGGAAGGTGCGGCAGGCCGATCGCAAGGCGGTCGGCGAAGTGCGCCGGGAGCTGCGGGAGTTATTGGACCGCTGGGCGCCGCCGGACGGCCGCGCACCGGCGGATCCCGAGGTCGCCGTGCTGCTGACCAGTGAACTGGTCACCAACGCCCTGCTGCACACCGAGGGCGGCGCGGTGGTCACCGCGCGGGTCACCGACCGGCTGCGGGTGGAGGTGCGGGACTTCGCCGCCCGCCGCCCCGAGCCGCGCGCCCCGTCCGCCGCCGGGACGTCCGGGCGCGGGCTGATGCTCGTCCGCGCCCTGGCCGACGACTGGGGCATCCGGCCCGAGGGCAACGGGAAATGCGTGTGGTTCGAGCTGGGCGGCGGAGGCGGACCGGCCTGACGCGGCGCCCGGGGATGGCGGGTGCGTAAGCCGGGGCGCCCCGGCTCGTCCGGCCCCTCCAGGCCGTCCGGCGGCCGCCCCGGTCCGCCCGGTGCTCAGCCGAACTGCCGCTCGATCGCGGCGAGTTTCTCCTCCAGCGAGTCCAGCCGGGGGAGCGTACGGGCGTCGTCCTCGCCGGGGAGGTCCGCCGCGGCGCGCCGCGCGGCCGCGTCGGGCTCGGCGCCGGCCACCGCCTTCAGGGCCGGCCGCGGCCGCTTGACCGGCTCGCCCGGCCGCGCCGGCGCCGGACCGTCCGCACCGGCGGCGTCCGGGCCGGGGAGCGCTCCGGGGAGCGGTCCGGCGTCCGGGCCGGCGGGCGGGAGCGCTTCCGCGGCCGCGGGGGCGCCCGCGGTGACCGCGACGCGGCGCCCGCCGCCCCGGCCCCACGCCCGGTGCTGCCGGTTGATGGCCTTGATGCGGGCCCGTTCGAGCTTGCCCTGCTCCCGGCGGCGCAGCCGGTTGCGGGCCTTCTCCCGCTTGTCCTCCCGGACCTCCTCCACCGCCTCGTCCAGCGTCCGTACGCCTTCCAGCAGCATCAGCGACCAGGCGGCGAAGGTCTCGCGGGGCGCCCGCAGCCAGCGCACGATCCGGATCTGCGGCAGCGGGCGCGGCACGAGGCCCTGCTCGCGCAGCGCCGCGCGGCGGGTCTGCTTCAGCGCCCGGTCGAAGAGGACCGCCGCCGACAGCGACATCCCGGCGAAGAACTGCGGCGCGCCCGCGTGGTCCAGGCCGCGCGGCGCGTGCACCCAGTTGAACCACGCGGCGGCGCCCGCGAACGTCCACACCAGCAGCCGGGAGCCGAGCGCCGCGTCGCCGTGGCTGGCCTCGCGCACCGCCAGGACGGAGCAGAACATCGCCGCGCCGTCCAGACCGAACGGCACCAGGTACTCCCAGCCGCCGGACAGGCCGAGGTTCTGCACGCCGAAGCCGACCAGGCCGTGGAAGGACAGCGCGGCGGCGACCGCGGCGCAGCAGAACAGCAGCACGTACGAGGCCGAGGCGAAGACCGCCTCCTTGCGGCGGCGGCGCTCCTCGCCGCGCTCCCAGGAGTCGTCGGCGGCGGTCCGCGCGCCGTTCCTCCGGCCGCGCAGCAGGACGAAGGCGGTGGCCATGATCCCGGCGATCACCAGCGCCGCCGGAATCAGCCAATTCAGCGATATATCGGTCATTCTCATTCCGGACCCCTTGCCTCGGGTTGCGGCGCTTTCGCCGCTGCGCGATTGCGCGCGCCATCCTGGCGGAACCGGTCAAGGCCGGTTGGGGGTTTCAGGCGAAGAGAACGCCAAGGGGTGCCGGGAGGGGCAGGGGGGCGGCCCGTTGCTCGAACTGCCTTGCGGATGTTGGCAGTTGTGTGCGACGCGAGGCCGCCGGGTCAGGAGGTCGCCGTGAGGCGGCTGATGCGCTCCGCGTCGCAGGTGCGCGGGCAGGTCACACAGGTGTCCTCGGGCCGCAGGGTGTAGTACATGCAGCAGCTGGCGCGGTCCCGGGTGGGCAGCGCGGTGCCGTCCGGCGCGGTCAGCTCGCGGAAGCCGGCGCCGGCCGGGAACGGCGCGGTGGCCCCCGGCAGCAGCCGGGCCAGCTCGGCGACCGCGCGCCGCTCCTCGCCCAGCAGGTGCCCGAGATACCACAGCCCCTCGGCGATCTCGTCGGACACCATCCCCCACAGCGCCCGCGGTCCGCGCCGCACCCGGGGGCGGAAGCCCTCCAGGACGGGCCCGAGGTGCCGGGCCACCGCCGCCCGGACCTCCGAGCGCAGCGCCGCCTCGTCCGGCACCACCCGGGCGCCCGGCAGCGCCGCCGCCGGATCGTCCGGAAGGCACCCGAACGAGGTCAGGCGGACCGCCATCCGGCCCAGTCCCCGGTGGAGGTGGACGTCCCCGGTGGAGAGATGCGGCACCCGGCGGTGCAGGAACCACGGGACGGTGATCAGCAGGCAGGCCGGCCAGGCGTAGCGGTGCAGCGCGAAGCTCGCGGCCACGTCCGGGCGGGCCGGCTGCCCGTACTCCCGCTCGATGCGGGCCGCCTCGTCGGCGAGGAAGCCGTCCAGCACCGCGCCGCCGGCGGCCAGGCCGGCCGCGGGCAGCCAGTCGCCGCCGGGCGGCGCCGCGTCCACGAGCGTGACCCGCAGACCGGGGAAGACCTCGGTCAGCCGGTCGTAGGCAGCGGCCGCGGGGTGCGCGGCGGGGCGGGCGACGGGCCCGGCGGCAACGGCAGAAGGCATGCGGGGGACCACCGAATCGCGAGCGTTGACAGGTAAGGCTTACCTTATCGGAGATCCCTACCCGCGCCCGCCGAGATGTGAACCGGTGCCCCGGGCGCTTATGGTGCTGGGGCCCGCCGCCCGGGTCCCGTTCCGTCCGCCCGGCCGGTGGGGCGCGGCGGCCGGCCCCCGCACAGCCGTCAGCAGGAGGAACCCACATGGAGCAGGGCACCGCGGAACCGCTGCCGCACCCCCGGCTGTGGCTGCCCGCCCAGGCCGCCGGCGCCGGCCGCGCCGAGCCGCCCGCCGGCGGTGGACCGGCCGCGCCCCGGCGGCCGCGCCGCCACTCGGTCCGCGGCCAGGTCCTGGACGCGCTGCGCCGGGCGCTGACCGCCGGGGAGCTGCTGCCCGGCGAGGTGTACTCGGCGCCCGTCCTGGCCGAGCGGTACGGCGTCTCGGCGACCCCGGTGCGCGAGGCGATGCAGCAGCTCGCCGGGGAGGGCGCGGTCGAGGTGGTGCCCAACCGCGGCTTCCGGGTGTGCGAGGGCAGCCCCCGGGACCTCGCGGAGCTGGCCGAGGTCCGCACCCTGCTGGAGGTGCCCGCGGTCGTGCGGCTGGCCCGGGCGGTGCCGCCGGAGCGCTGGGAGGAGCTGCGCCCGCTGGCCGAGGAGGGGGTGGCCGCGGCGGCCCGCGGCGACCTGGCGGGCTACGCCGACGCCGACCACGCCTTCCACCAGGCGCTGATGGCGCTCACCGGGAACCGCCGGCTCACCCAGGTCGCCGGTGAGCTGCTGCGCCGCGCGCAGTGGTCGGCGGGCGCCGGCGCCCGGCCGCGTACCGCCGAGCTGCTGGCCGACGCCTCCGAGCACACCGCGCTCCTCGACGCCCTGATCGCCCGCGAGGACGCGGTGGCGGAACGGATCGCCCGCGAGCACCTGTCGGCGGCCCGGCACCCGCACTGAGGACGCCGGTACGGAGGTTTCGCCCCTTCAGAGCGCCGGCAGCAGTTCCGCCAGCGGGAGGGCCGCGACGTCGGCGGCCGGGCGGGAGACGTACAGCTCGGCGTGGTAGAAGCCGTCGGCCTCCTTGCCGCCGACGGTCAGCCCCCGGGCCGCCAGCGCGTCCAGCGCGGCCCGCCGCTCGGCGTCGTCCGCGAACCGCCGCTGCCGGAACGTCCGGGTGGTCACCCGCTCGGTCACCAGCCCGGCGCGCGCCAGCACCTCGGAGATCGGCCGGTACGACACGGTGCGCAGTACGAACGCGGCGACCCAGGGCGGCGCCGCGACGCAGTCCACGAGGTGTCCGAAGGTGCGGGCGGTGATGTAGCCGACGCCGCCGGTGACGGTGATCAGCTCGGTGCCGGCCAGCTCCCGGCACAGCGCGGGGCCGGGCGCGGCCAGCTCGAGGTTCTCCGCGAAGCCGCGGTCGAGCAGGCCGGCCGCCTCGGCATAGCCCACCGCGTGCTCGGCGGCGTCGATGCCGGTCACCCGGGCCGCCCCGGGGAGGCGGCGGCCGGCGAAGTAGGCGCGGTCCGCACGGGCCAGCCGCTCGCCGGCCGCGGTGCCCGCGCCGCCCTGGGCGTAGCGGCGGTAGAGGTCGTCGAGGGTCACCCGGTGGTTGAGCAGCGCGGCGTTGACCCCGTAGGAGCAGCAGAGGTCCACGACGCGCAGCGGCGGCCGGTCGCCGCGCCGCCGCCGCAGGGCGTCGGCCAGCGCGCGGAACACCGCCTGGCCGTGGTGCGGGATCTGGTAGTCGAGGGGGTGCAGCGTGCTGAAGTACCGGCGCGGATCAGGGCAGTTGTAGATCGACTCGAAATGTGCCTTGCCCCAGTCGGTGCCGGTATGGGCCACTCCTGCCACGGTGGGCCTCCTCGGAAGGCGTGCCAAAGGGAGCTGGACGCGGACCAGCATCCAGGCCGCACCTGGCGGGCCGCAGTGCGACTTGTGGCCATTCTCGGGGCCGGTGGGGCGTGGCGCTACCGACCGGTCGGCGGCCCGGGGGCGGCGGCAGCCACCGCGGCCCGGCCGATCCGCCGCCCGCACCGCAAAGAACCGGCCAAACGGCGCGGGGCGTGGCATGGCCGAGGCCGGGGGGTTGACGCGCGGCGGAACGGCATCGTCCGGCCGCGGCGGGTGCCCGGAGGCTCGTCGCGGACCCGGCTACGACCGCTCCGGCTCCGGTGGCGGCGGCGGGAGCTGGGCCGCGAGCCAGGTGGGGACGCCGCCCATGAGCCGGAACAGCCGGGCGGCCTCGGTGCGCAGCCGCACCGCCTCGTCCTCGGGCGCGGCGTCGGCCAGCGCCGCCAGCGCCGGGGCGGTGCCGACCAGGAATCCCAGCTCCTCGCGGATCCGCAGGGACTCGGTGAAACCGTGCCGGGCCTCGGCCAACTCCCCGTCACGCAGGGCGAGTCCGGCCAGATGGCGCCAGGTGAAGGAGAGCAGTAACGCGTCGCCGCGGGCGGTGGCGCCGGCGTGCGCGCGGCGGTACGCGGCCCGGGCGGCGTCCGGGCTGTCGGCGAGGTGCTCGGCCAGCAGCCCGCGCCGGAAGTCCAGCAGCGGGCGGCCGGCCGCGTCCGGGGCGAGCAGCGCGGCGGCCCGGCCCAGCGCCGAGCGCGCCTCGTCGGCCCGGTCGCGGACGCCGAGCACGGTGGAGGTGTAGGCGAGCTGGCCCCGTTCGCAGGCGGCGGCGCCGCGCTCGTCGTCGTCGCCGGCCAGCGCCTCGGCGGCGCGCAGCGCGTCCTCGGCCTCGGCCCAGCCGCTCGCGGTGAACATGCAGCGCTCCACCAGGAGCGCGGCCCGGCGCAGCGCCGCGGACGCCCGCCGGGCGGCGTACGGCTCCAGCAGGGCGGCGGCGTCGAGCCAGCAGCCCCGGGAGCGCAGTCGCCACACCGCGCGGTCGAGGGGGTCGGCGGCCTCGGGGCCGGTCACCGGCGGCGGTGCGGCGGCCGGCCGCGGTGGCGGGACCGGAACCGCGTCCGCGGCGTTGATGGCATCCGCGGGATCCGCGGATCCTGGCATGGCGGTATCCGCCACAGTGCCCTCCCCGAGCGCGCCATTGAGACGGGAATGCAGGATGCTGTGCGCGCATCTCAGCACGAATCCCGCCGCCGGGCCAAGGGGGCGGGTGAAAGAATTCACAATCGCTCGGGGCGGCCGCGGTGGCCGGTATGCGGCGTTTCGGCCGAGGCGGCGCGGCCGTACGGCGGCGGGGCGGCACCGGCCCGCCGGCCCGTACCGCCCCGCACCCCCGGTCCGCTGCCGCCCGATCGTGGTACCCCGAACGGGCCAGACCCGGCGTCAGCTGACGCCACATCAGCCCGGCGTCACGACATCCGCAGCGCCAGGAAGAAGTCCAGCTTGTCCTCCAGCCGCGAGAGGTCCCGGCCGGTCAGCTGCTCGATCCGCCCGACGCGGTAGCGCAGGGTGTTGACGTGCAGGTGGAGGCGGGTGGCGCAGCGCGTCCAGGAGCCGTCGCAGTCCAGGAACGCCTCCAGCGTCGGGATCAGCTCGGCGCGGTGCCGGCGGTCGTAGTCGCGCAGCGGGTCCAGCAGGCGGGCGGTGAAGGCGCGCCGCACGTCGTCCGGGACGAACGGCAGCAGCAGCACGTGCGAGGCCAGCTCCTCGTGGCCGGCGGCGCAGACCCGGCCGGGGCGGGCGGCGGCGACCCGGCGGGCGTGCCGGGCCTCCTCCAGGGCGCCGCGCAGCCCCTCGGCGGAGTGCACCGAGGCGCTGACGCCGACCGTCAGCCGGCCGTCGTCGGCCAGTCCGCGGCCCAGCGGCTCGCGGATGGCCCGCAGCAGCTGGCCGGCGTGCAGGCCGTCCGCCGCGCCGGCGCCGTCCTCCGGGACGGCGGGCAGCGGCACCAGCGCCACCGCCTCGTCGCCGGTGTGCGCCACCGCGATCCGGTCCGACGGCTCCGGGCCGAACGTGCCGGGGTCGACCAGCACCTCCTCCAGCAGGCTCTGCGCCACCGGGCCGCCGGGCACGTCGCCGCCCTCCCACTCGACCCGCGCCACCACGATCTGCCAGTGCGGGGCGGCGCCCAGCCCGGGCAGCAGGACCGGCGCGGCCACCCGCAGGCGGGCGGCGATCTCGGCCGGCGGCGCGCCGGTCTGCACCAGCTCCAGGACCTCCTGGGCCAGCCGCCGGCGGACCGTGCGGGCGGCGTCCCGGCGGTCCCGTTCGACCGCGATCAGCTGGGTGACGCCGTGCAGCAGGTCCAGCCGCTCCTCGGGCCAGTCCCCGGCGTCCGCCTCGACCGCCAGCAGCCAGTCGCTGAGCAGCGTCTGCCGCAGGTCGCGGCCCTCGTGGCGGATCGGGAAGAGCGAGTACGTGGCGCCGGCCAGCGAGATCCGGTGCGGGCCGCGGCGGCCCGCGCGGGCGGCGGCCAGGTGCTCGCCGGCCAGCCGGGCGGCCAGCTCGGCGGGCAGTTCCGGGCCGGCGCCGGCCAGCGACGAGCCGGCGATCTGCCGGCCGGTGGGGGAGAGCACCCAGGCCCGCAGGTCCAGGTCGGAGCCGAGCAGGTCCAGGACGACCTCGGGGCCGCCGCCGGCCGGTCCGGACGTCATCAGGCGGCGGTGCCGGTCCACCACCGCGGCCAGGTCGCCGGCCCGCTCGCTGGAGACCTGCCGCACCACGTACTCGGTGATCGAGGCGAACGAGACCGTCTCGTCGACCGCGAAGAGCGGCAGCCGGTGCCGGACGCACGCCTGCACCAGGTCGTCCGGGATGGCGCCCAGCTCCGCCTCGCCGGCGCCCAGCCCGGCGACCCCGGCGCCGGCCAGGATGCGGACGAACCGCTCGGAGTCGTCCGGGTCCCGGCGCCAGGCCAGGCCGGTCAGGACCAGCTCGCCGCCGGAGAGGTAGCGGCTGGGGTCCCGCAGGTCGGTGGTCATCACGCCACGGACGGTGCGGTCCAGCTCCTCCTCGCCCCCGAGGAGCTTCAGGCCCAGAGTGTGTGTGTCCAGGAGTGCGCGGAGCCGCATGACCTCGCCCGCCGTTCTGTGCTGTCTCGTGTTGCCGGTGGAATGCCGCGAGGTTGTGATCCCTCGTCTTTCGTTCGAATCTACAAGACGGGCAGCGTGGCCAGCCAACCGCTTCATGGTTTCGGTGACTGCACCGGGTGGGTGCAGTGCGCGTTCACTAAGCCCAACCGCGTTAACAAGACATGAACGACTCCCCGGTGACGAGGGCCGAAGGTCCCGCCGGGAGCAGCGAACGACCCCATTTCGTAGAAGAGGCCAACCATGGACTTCCTTCGCCCCGCCAGCTGGGAGGAGGCGCTCGCCGCCAAGGCAGAGCACCCTACCGCTGTGCCCATCGCGGGCGGTACGGACGTGATGGTCGAGATCAACTTCGACCACCGCCGCCCGGAGTACCTGCTCGACCTGAACCGGATCGGCGACCTGTACGAGTGGGAGGCCGGGGAGAAGACCGTCCGTCTGGGTGCCTCCGTTTCGTACACCAAGATCATGGAGAACCTCCGGGCCGAGCTGCCGGGCCTGGCCCTGGCCTCGCACACCGTCGCCTCCCCGCAGATCCGCAACCGCGGCGGCGTCGGGGGCAACCTCGGCACCGCCTCCCCCGCCGGTGACGCCCACCCGGCGCTGCTGGCCTCCGGCTGCGAGGTCGAGGTGGAGTCCGCCGAGCGCGGTGTCCGCATGATCCCGATCGACGAGTTCTACGTCGGCGTCAAGCGCAACGCGCTCGCCGCCGACGAGCTGATCCGCGCCGTGCACCTGCCCAAGGCCGACGGGCCGCAGCAGTTCTCCAAGGTCGGCACCCGCAACGCGATGGTGATCGCGGTGTGCGCCTTCGGTATCGCGCTGCACCCCGAGACCCGCACGGTCCGCACCGGCATCGGATCGGCCGCGCCCACACCCGTTCGGGCCAAGGAGGCGGAGACGTTTCTGGCCGCGGCGCTGGAGGACGGCGGCTTCTGGGAGTCCGGCAAGCCGATCCCGCCGTCCGTCGCCAAGCAGTTCGCGCAGCTGGCGTCCGGCGCCTGCAACCCGATCGACGATGTGCGCGGCAGCGCCAAGTACCGCCGGCACGCCGTGGGCATCATGGCGCGCCGCACCCTCGGCTGGACCTGGGAGTCCTACCGCGGCAACGCCCATGGCACCAAGGGAGGCGCACAGTGCGCGTGAATTTCACCGTCAACGGCCGCAAGCAGGAGGCCGACGACGTCTGGGAAGGCGAGAGCCTGCTGTACGTGCTCCGCGAGCGGCTCGGCCTGCCGGGCTCGAAGAACGCCTGTGAGCAGGGCGAATGCGGATCGTGCACGGTCCGTCTGGACGGTGTGCCGGTCTGCTCCTGCCTGGTCGCGGCCGGTCAGGTCGAGGGCCGCGAGGTGGTGACCGTCGAGGGCCTGGCCGACTTCGCCAAGCAGCGCTCCGAGGGCTGCGCGTCCGGCGCCTGCGGCACCGAGCTGAACAAGGCCCAGCAGTGGGAGGCCAAGCCCGCCGACTCGCGGACCGGCGAGGGCTCCGACCTCTCCCCGATCCAGCAGGCGTTCATCGACGCCGGCGCCGTGCAGTGCGGTTTCTGCACCCCGGGGCTGCTGGTCGCCGCCGACGAACTGCTGGAGCGCAACACCTCCCCGAGCGACGCGGACATCCGGGAGGCCCTGTCGGGCAACCTCTGCCGCTGCACGGGTTACGAGAAGATCCTCGACGCGGTACGGCTCGCGGCCGCCCGCGGCGAGACCGAGACCGCAGGAACGGGGGTCTGACATGGCCGGCGTCACCCGTACACCCACCAACCTGACCCAGGGCAGCAAGACCAAGGGCGGAATCGGCGAATCCACGCTGCGCCCCGACGGCACCCTGAAGGTCACCGGCGAATTCGCCTACTCCTCGGACCTGTGGCACGAGGACATGCTGTGGGGCTTCACGCTCCGCTCCACCGAGGCGCACGCCGAGATCGTCTCCATCGACACCTCCGAGGCCCTGGCCCAGCCCGGCGTCTACGCCGTCCTCACCTACGAGGACCTGCCGACCGACGTGAAGAACTACGGTCTGGAGATCGAGGACACCCCGGTCCTGGCGCACGGCAAGGTCCGGCACCACGGCGAGCCGGTGGCCATCGTGGCCGCCGACCACCCGGAGACCGCGCGCCGCGCCGCCGCCAAGATCAAGATCGACTACAGGCAGCTGCCGCTGGTCACCGACGAGGCGAGCGCGCTCGCCGCGGACGCGCCGCTGATCCACGAGAACCGCGACGACCACCACATCGGCCACGTCCCGCACCCGAACATCGTGCACCGCCAGCCGATCATCCGCGGCAATGTCGCGGAGGCCCGCAAGCGCGCCGATGTCATCGTCGAGGGCGAGTACACCTTCGGCATGCAGGACCAGGCGTTCCTCGGCCCGGAGTCCGGTCTCGCGGTGCCGGCCGAGGACGGCGGCGTGGACCTCTACGTCGCCACCCAGTGGCTGCACTCGGACCTGCGCCAGATCGCCCCGGTGCTCGGCCTGCCCGAGGAGAAGGTCCGGATGACGCTCTCCGGCGTCGGCGGCGCCTTCGGCGGCCGCGAGGACATCTCGATGCAGATCCACGCCTGCCTGCTGGCGCTGCACACCGGCAAGCCGGTCAAGATCGTCTACAACCGGTTCGAGTCCTTCTTCGGCCACGTCCACCGCCACCCGGCGAAGCTCTACTACGAGCACGGCGCCACCAAGGACGGCAAGCTCACCCACCTCAAGTGCCGGATCGTGCTGGACGGCGGCGCCTACGCCTCCGCCTCCCCGGCCGTCGTCGGCAACGCCTCCTCGCTGTCCGTGGGCCCGTACGTGGTCGACGACGTGGAGATCGAGGCGCTGGCCCTCTACACCAACAACCCGCCCTGCGGCGCCATGCGCGGCTTCGGCGCGGTCCAGGCGTGCTTCGCGTACGAGGCGCAGATGGACAAGCTGGCCGATAAGCTCGGGATGGACCGGGTCGAGTTCCGGCAGCTCAACGCCATGGAGCAGGGCACGCTCATGCCGACCGGCCAGCGGGTCGACTCGCCGGCCCCGGTCGCCGAACTGCTGCGCCGCATCAAGGCGATGCCGCTGCCGCCCGAGCGCCAGTGGGAGTCCAGCGAGGGCGCCGACGTCCGCCAGCTGCCCGGCGGCCTGTCCAACACCACGCACGGCGAGGGCGTCGTCCGCGGTGTCGGCTACGCCGTCGGCATCAAGAACGTCGGCTTCTCCGAGGGCTTCGACGACTACTCCACCGCCAAGGTGCGCATGGAGGTCATCGGCGGCGAGCCGGTCGCCACCGTGCACACCGCGATGGCGGAGGTCGGCCAGGGCGGCGTCACCGTCCACGCGCAGATCGCCCGCACCGAGCTGGGCGTCACGCAGGTCACCATCCACCCGGCCGACACCCAGGTCGGCTCGGCCGGCTCCACGTCCGCCTCCCGCCAGACCTACGTCACCGGCGGCGCCGTGAAGAACGCCTGCGAGCTGGTGCGCGAGAAGGTCCTGGAGATCGGCCGCCGCAAGATGGGCACCTTCCACCCGGCGTGGGCCACCGCCGAACTCCTCCTGGAGGGCGGCAAGGTCGTCACCGACGGCGGCGAGGTCCTGGCGAACCTGGCCGACGTGCTGGAGGGCGAGGTCGTCGAGGTCGAGGCGGAGTGGCGCCACCGGCCCACCGTCGCCTTCGACCTCAAGACCGGCCAGGGCGACGGCCACGTCCAGTACTCCTTCGCCGCGCACCGCGCGGTGGTCGAGGTGGACACCGAGCTGGGCCTGGTCAAGGTCATCGAACTGGCCTGCGCCCAGGACGTCGGCAAGGCGCTCAACCCGCTCTCCGTCGTCGGCCAGATCCAGGGCGGCACCACGCAGGGCCTGGGCGTGGCGGTGATGGAGGAGATCATCGTCGACCCCAAGACCGCGAAGGTGCGCAACCCCTCCTTCACGGACTACCTCATCCCCACCATCCTCGACACCCCGACCATCCCGGTCGACGTGCTCGAACTCGCCGATGAGCACGCCCCCTACGGCCTGCGCGGTATCGGTGAGGCTCCCACCCTGTCGTCCACCCCGGCCGTCCTCGCGGCGATCCGGAACGCGACCGGGCTGGAGCTCAACAAGACTCCGGTACGGCCCGAGCACCTGACGGGTACGTAACGGAGCCGCCTGGGGGCCACCCTCCCCAGGCCCCCAAGCCTCCGGGCGGCGCGGTACCAGGGGTGTCCCTGTCCGTCCTCCTGCGCGCGCCGCCCGGAGCCCTCCCCGCAACACCCCCGGACTGACCTGCTACAACACTCCGCGCAGGCAGTATCACGTTCGTCTCGGGCCGTCCCCCGGGTCGTGCAGCCGAAGATCCATCCCAAATCTCGCCGCCGGCGAGTGCCCCTATGAACCTTGGGAGTTAAGGCACCATGACCCAGCAGTCCACCGAGCCGAGGACCACGGCGGAAGACGCGGGTGACGGCTCACGCCAGCCCGCCGGCCGATCCTGGCTCGACCGGTACTTCCACATATCCGACAGAGGGTCCACCATCGCGCGGGAAACCCGCGGCGGCATCACCACCTTCATGGCGATGTGTTACATCCTGCTCCTCAACCCCGTGATCCTGGGGTCGGTGCAGGACGTGCAGAAGAACACCCTCGAACACACCGCCCTGGTCACCGCCACCGCCCTGGGTGCGGCGATCTGCACCCTGCTGATGGGCTTCGTCGGCAAGGTACCGCTGGCCCTGGCGGCCGGCCTGAACGTCTCCGCCGCGCTGACCACCCAGGTGGTCCCGCACATGACCTGGCCGCAGGCCATGGGCATGTGCGTGATGTACGGCGTCGTGATCTGCCTCCTGGTCGTCACCGGTCTGCGCGAGATGGTCATGAACGCCATCCCGCTGGCCCTGAAGCACGCGATCACCATGGGCATCGGCATGTTCGTCGCCCTGCTCGGCCTGGTGAAGGCCGGCTTCGTGGGCGTCGGCAAGCCGGGCAGCCCGGTCACCCTGGGCATCGACGGCAAGCTGGCCGGCTGGCCGGTGCTCTTCTTCTGCATCACCCTGCTGCTGATCTTCATGCTGCAGGCCCGCAAGATCCCCGGCGCCATCCTCATCGGCATCGTGGTCGGCTCCGCGCTCTCCATCGGCGCCACCAAGTTCGGCGGGCTGACCGCCAAGGACTGGGGCGGCTCGGCCCCGACCATGGACGGCAGCGCCGTCTCCATGCCGGACTTCGGACTCTTCGGACACGTCGAATTCGGCGGCTGGGGATCCATCGGCGCACTCAGCGTCACCATGATCGTCTTCACCCTGGTGCTGGCCGGCTTCTTCGACGCCATGGCCACCATCATCGGTGTCGGCACCGAGGCCAAGCTCGCCGACGACAAGGGCCGCATGCCGGGCCTGTCCAAGGCGCTGTTCGTGGACGGCGCCGGCGGCGCCATCGGCGGCCTGACCGGCGGTTCCGGCCAGACCGTCTTCATCGAGTCGGCCAGCGGCGTCGGCGAGGGCGCCCGCACCGGCCTGTCGTCCGTCGTCACCGGCCTGCTCTTCGCGGCCTGCCTCTTCTTCACGCCGGTCACCCAGCTCGTGCCCGGCCAGGTCGCCGCCGCCGCGCTGGTCGTCATCGGGTCGATGATGATGAGTGTCGCGGGGCACGTCGACTGGAGCGACCGGGCGACCTCGATCCCGGTGTTCCTCACCGTGGCCTTGATGCCGTTCACCTACCAGATCACCACCGGTGTCGGCGCCGGCGTCATCGCCTACACCGCCATCAAGGCGGCCCAGGGCAAGTGGCGTGAGATCGGTGCCTTCATGTGGGTGCTGACCGGAATATTCCTCGTCTACTTCTCGCTCCATCCGATCGAGCAGTGGCTGGGCGTCAGGTAACGCCCACGCCCGTTCCCGTCCGTAAGGAGACCGACATGCTGGACATCGCCGACGAGCTCAACCGGTGGATGGAGCAGGGACGCACGTTCGCGGTGGCCACGGTCGTCGCCACCAACGGCAGCGCCCCGCGCCAGCCCGGCGCCGCGCTCGCCGTCGACAGCGACGGCACGGCGATCGGGTCGGTCTCCGGAGGCTGCGTGGAGGGCGCGGTCTACGAACTGTGCCAGGAGGCCATGGAAACCGGCCGTCCGGTCCTGGAACGGTTCGGCTACAGCGATGAGGACGCCTTCGCCGTGGGTCTGACCTGCGGCGGAATCATCGACATCGTGATCACCCCGGTACGGGCGAGCGCCCCCGGGACCGCGGCCGGCAGCGGTACCGCGGGGAATCCGGTGGACAGCAGCACCGCGACGCTCGCCGCCGCGCTGGCCGCCGCCGCCTCGGGGGAGGCGGCGGCGGTCGCGCGGATCATCGAAGGGCCGGACGAACTCCTCGGCCGCGCCCTCCTCGTCCGCCCCGACGGCAGCCACACCGGCAGCCTGGGCGGCCACCCCGCGCTGGACCGCACCGCGGTCGAGCACACCCGGGCCCTGCTGGACGCCGGGCGCACCACCACGGTCGAGATCGGCGCGGACGGCTCCCAGTGCGGCAGCCCGGTCGTCCTCCTGGTGGAGTCCTCGGTCCCGGCGCCCCGCATGATCGTCTTCGGGGCGATCGACTTCGCCTCCGCGCTGGTCCGGGTCGGCAAGTTCCTCGGCTACCGCGTCACGGTCTGCGACGCCCGCCCCGTCTTCGCCACCCGCACCCGCTTCCCGGACGCCGACGAGATCGTCGTCGACTGGCCGCACCGCTACCTCGACTCCCAGGAGCTGGACTCCCGCGCGGTGCTCTGCGTCCTGACCCACGACGCCAAATTCGACATCCCGCTGCTGGAGCGGGCACTGCGGCTCCCGGTCGCCTACATCGGCGCGATGGGCTCCCGCCGCACCCACCTCGACCGCCAGCAGCGGCTGCGCGACGCCGGCCTCACCGAGATCGAGCTGAACCGCCTGCGCTCGCCCATAGGACTGGACCTCGGCGCCCGGACGCCCGAGGAGACCGCGCTGTCCATCGCCGCCGAGATCGTCGCCAACCGCCGCGGCGGCACCGGCGCCCCGCTGACCGGCGCGCACACCCCCATCCACCACGACGCCCCGCGGACGGTGGGCCGGATCGGAGAGGTTGCCTGACGCTACGTCAAGTGTGCGCGGGGCGGCCGCCGTCGGACCGGCCGCCGTCCGCGCGGAAGACCTGCGGGACCGGCGTACCTGACGCCGCCGGCCCCGCGGGACGGCGGAGTCCGGTCCGCCGGGGCACGGGCGCGGAGCCATGTGGGGGCCGCGCCCGTGCCGTTTCCCTTTCCCGGCCTGACGACCCATCAACTGCCGCTGGAACGGCCGTCGTTGCCCCCCGGCCGCAGCGCCGCCATCAGCAGTACGTCATGCCACGCCCCGTCCCACCGCAGCGCCTCCCGCTGCCGGCCCTCCACCGCGAAACCGCACCGCTCGTACGCCCGCCGGGCCCGCTCGTTGAACGCGAAGACCTCCAGCTGGACGCGGTGCAGCCCGACCCGCTCGAAGGCGTACCCGAGCAGCAGCCGGACCGCCTCGGAGCCCAGACCGCGCCCGCGGGCGGCGGGGGAGAGGGCGATCCGGAAAGCGCCGTGCGCGTTGTCCGGGTCGATCCGGCTGAGCGCCAGATCGCCGAGGTAGCCGCCGGTCGCGCGGTCCTCGACGGCCAGATCCAGCCGATCGGGGCGCTCGGCGCATTCGGCGATCCAGGCGTCGATCTCGGGCCGCGTCCAGTCGTGGTGGGTGCCGGTCAGGCGCCTGGTCTCCGGGTCCTGGAACGTCGCGTGGAAGGCCCCGGCGTGCCGTGCGGCGAGCGGCACCAGCCGGATCCGGCCGCCTTCCAGGACCGGCTTCTCGCGGAGCGCGCGGGCATCGATCATGGGGTGATGATGTCCGCCTCGCGTCCCGGCGGGCAAGGGAATTGACCAGGGGGCGGCCGTCGTTGGAGCCGGTGCGGTACGGGCCGGAGGTCCGAGGGGGCCGGGGGGAGTGACGGATGTGGAGCTGCGTCAGGTGCGCGCTTTCGTGGTGGTCGCGGAGGACGGGGAGCTGGGGCGGGCCGCCCAGCGGCTGGGCCTCGTACGGTCGGCGGTCGGCGGGCAGATCCGGCGGCTGGAGCGGGAGCTGCGCACCGAGCTGTTCGACCGCTCGGTGCCCGGGGCGCGGCTGACCGCCGCCGGGGAGGCGTTCCTACCGGCGGCCCGGGCGCTGCTGGCCGCCGAGGAGCGGGCCCGCGCGGTCGTCGCGCACCGCCCCGCGGCCGGTCCGGCGCCCGGCCCGGACCGCACGCTGCGGCTGGGCACCAGCCCCGGCCTGGCCGGGCATCTGGACCGCGTGCTGGCCGCGCTCGCCCGGCTCGCGCCCCGGCTCGCCGTCGATCCGGTCACCGCACCGGCCCGGGAGCGGCCCGGCCTGGTCGCGGCCGGCGCGCTGGACGCCGCGTTCGCCCGCTGCCACGACCCGGGCCCCGGGCGGAACGGCCTGCGCCAGGTCCCGCTCTGGCAGGACCCGCTGGTCGCCGCCGTCCCGGCCCGGCATCCGCTCGCCGCCGCGCCCGGCGCGGTCAGCCTCGGCGAACTGGCCGGCGTCCCGCTGCTGCTGCCCGACCGCGACGACAACCCGCCGCTGGTCGACCTGGTCCTGGCCGCCTGCCGCGCCGCCGGTTTCGCACCCCTGCCCGGGCCCCGGCAGCCGACGCTGGACGCGACCCTCGCCGCGGTCGGCGCGGGGACCGCCACCGACGGGCGGTGGACCGTCGTCTACGACGCCTACGCCCGCCGGCTGCCCGCGCCCGGTGTGGTGTATCTGCCGTTCCGCGGACCCGGGATGGAGCTGACGACGTGCCTGCTGGTGCGCCGGGCCGATCCGCCGCCGGGCGTGGACGCGCTGCTGCGGGCCTGCGCGGCGGCGGGCGCGAGCGGCGCCCCGGCGGTCTGCCGCTGATCCCGGACGTACGGGAACGGCTCCTCGCCGGTCCGAGGGCGGCCGGCCGTTTGACCGGCCCGCTCGGTGGGCAGTCACCGCGATCACCGGGCAGCGTGCTCACCGGGCACCGCGATCGCGGGGCAGCGCGCCGGTCCGGCGGTGCGATCGCGATCCCGGCGCGGTCGTGCGGCGGCGGATCCATCCGAGCACAGGAGAGAGAGCATGCGGACACCGATGACCATCGCGGACTTCCTCAACCGGGCCGAACTGGGCTTCCGGGACAGCCCCGGGGTGGTCGACGAGCCGCACCAGCCCGCCCCGCCGGTGCCCGACGCCACCTACGGCCGCTTCGCCGAGCGCGTCCGCGCCTGGCAGGCCGGTCTGGACGCGCTCGGCGTCGGGGAGGGCGAGCGGGTCGCGGTGGCCGCGCACAACTCCGCCCGCCTGCTGGAGCTGCTGTTCGCGGTGCCGATGAGCGGCCGGATCTGCGTCCCGGTCAACTTCCGCCTCAAGCCCGACGAGGTGGACTACATCGTCCGGCAGAGCGGCGCCTCGGTCCTGCTCGTCGACCCCGAGCTGGACGGCGCGCTCTCCGGCGTCACCGCCCGCCACCGCTTCGTCCTCGGCGAGCGGACCGACAAGGAGCTGATGCGCTTCGACACCGAACCGCGCCCCTGGTCCCGGCCGGACGAGGACGCCACCGCCACCATCAACTACACCTCCGGCACCACCGCCCGCCCCAAGGGCGTCCAGCTCACCCACCGCAACATCTGGGTCAACGGCCTGACCTTCGGCCTGCACACCCGCGTCTGGGAGGGCGACGTCTACCTCCACACCCTGCCGATGTTCCACTGCAACGGCTGGGGCATGCCGTACGTGATGGCGGGCCTGGGCGTGAAGCAGGTGGCGCTGCGCAAGGTCGACGGCACCGAGATCCTGCGCCGCGTCGAGGAGCACGGCGTCACCCTGATGTGCGGCGCCCCGGCGGTGTGGAACATGGTCCTGGACGCGGCCGCCGACTGGTCCGGCGAGATCCCGGGCCGCGACCGGGTCCGCGTGATCTGCGCCGGCGCCCCGCCGCCGACCCGCACCATCCAGCGCGTCGAGGAGGAGCTGGGCTGGGAGTTCACCCAGCTCTACGGCCTGACCGAGACCTCCCCGCTGCTCACCTTCAACCGCGCCCGGCCCGCCGACGCCGCCCTGCCCGCCGCCGAACGGGCCCGCAAACTCTCCCGCGCCGGCGTCCCGGCCCTCGGCGTCACCCTGCGGATCTCCGACGCCGGCGAGGTCCTGGCCCGTTCCAACACCGTGCTGGAGGGCTACTGGGACAAGCCCGAGGAGACCGCCGCCGCGCTGGCGGACGGCTGGTTCCACACCGGCGACGGCGGCACCCTGGACCCGGCCGACGGGACGCTGACCATCTCCGACCGCAAGAAGGACGTGATCATCACCGGCGGGGAGAACGTCTCCTCCATCGAGGTGGAGGACGCCCTCTTCAGCCACCCGGCCGTCGCCGAGGTCGCGGTGATCGGCGTCCCGGACGAGAAGTGGGGCGAGACCATCAAGGCCCTGGTCGTGCTCGCCGAGGGCGCCACCGCCGGCGAGGCCGAGCTCATCGCCCACTGCAAGGCGCGGCTGGCCGGCTACAAGGCCCCCACCTCCGTGGAGTTCCGCGACTCCATCCCGCGCACCGCCACCGGCAAGATCCAGAAGTTCCGGCTCCGCGAACCGTACTGGGCGGGTCTGGACCGCGGCGTCAACTGACCCGCCCCGCCCCCGCCGACGCGGCGAAACTTCCTTCGCCAGGGGAAAGCACAGGCGAGCCGGGGGTGGTCCGGGCCCGCCCGCCGCCATGCTGGAGCGGACCCGTACCGGTTGCCCGCGGAGTGGCACGTCCGCTCCGTGGGCAGCTGTGCGGATGCAGTACGCAAGGGCCGAAGCGGCTGAATCGGGCTGGTAGGGAGCAGCTGATGCACGCATGGGTGGAGACGCCGGGGGCCGTACTCCCCGGGCAGGGCGGATCGTTCGCGGGAGGAGACGCAGGCGTTGACCGGTAAGCCGCACACCGAGCTGTCGTACGCGAGCGGGGTGGCCGACCGGCCGCTGCTCGGCCGCACCATCGGCGCCGACCTGGCCCGCACCATCGCCCGCTGCGGCGACCGCGAGGCGCTGGTCGACGTGGCCGCCGGCCGCCGCTGGACCTACGCCGAACTGGGCCGCGCGGTGGACGAGGTGGCCCTCGGCCTGCTCGCCAAGGGCGTCGGCAAGGGCGACCGGGTCGGCATCTGGGCGCCCAACTGCGCCGAGTGGGTGCTCGTCCAGTACGCCACCGCGAAGATCGGCGCGATCCTGGTCAACGTCAATCCGGCCTACCGCGTCCACGAGCTGGCCTACGTCCTGAAGCAGGCCGGGGTGGCGGTGCTGGTCTCCGCGGTCGCCCACCGCTCCAGCGACTACCGCCGGATGATCGAGCAGGTGCGGGCCGACTGCCCGGCCCTGCGCGATGTGGTCTACCTCGGCGACCCGACGTGGGGCGGGCTGCTGGCGGCCGGCGCGGCCGTACCGCAGACCCGGCTCGCCGAGTGCGAGCGGACGCTGACCGCCGACGACCCGGTCAACATCCAGTACACCTCCGGCACCACCGGCTTCCCCAAGGGCGCCACCCTCTCCCACCACAACATCCTCAACAACGGCTACTGGGTCGCCGAGACCCTCGGCTACACCGAGCACGACCGGGTGTGCCTGCCGGTGCCCTTCTACCACTGCTTCGGCATGGTGATGGGCAATCTCGGCATCACCTCGCACGGCGGCTGCATCGTCATCCCGGCCCCCGCCTTCGACCCGGCCGCCACCCTCCGCGCCGTCCAGGACGAGCGCTGCACCGCGCTCTACGGCGTGCCGACGATGTTCATCGCCGAGCTGGACCTCCCGGACTTCGCCGCCTACGACCTGTCCACACTGCGCACCGGCATCATGGCCGGCTCGCCGTGCCCGGAGGAGGTGATGAAGCGGGTGATGTCGCAGATGCACATGACGGAGGTGGCCATCTGCTACGGCATGACCGAGACCTCGCCGGTCTCCACCCAGACCCGCCGGGACGACGACCTGGAGCACCGCACCGCCACCGTCGGCCGGGTGCTGCCGCACATCGAGGTCAAGGTCGTCGATCCGCAGACCGGCGTGACCGTCCCGCGCGGCACCCCGGGCGAGCTGTGCACCCGCGGCTACAGCGTGATGCTCGGCTACTGGGAGGACCCCGAGCGCACCGCCGAGGTCATCGACCGGGCCCGCTGGATGCACACCGGCGACCTCGCGGTGATGAACGGCGACGGCTACGTCCGGATCGTCGGCCGCATCAAGGACATGATCATCCGGGGCGGGGAGAACGTCTACCCGCGCGAGATCGAGGAGTTCCTCTACTCCCACCCCAAGATCGCCGATGTGCAGGTGGTGGGCGTCCCGGACGAGAAGTACGGCGAGGAGATCGCCGCCTGCGTCATCCTGCGCGACCCCGAGGCCACCCTCACCCGCGACGAGCTGGCCCGCTACTGCCGCTCCCGGCTCGCGCACTACAAGGTGCCCCGCTATCTGGAGATCACCGACGCCTTCCCGATGACCGTCAGCGGCAAGGTGCGCAAGGTCGAACTCCGCGAACGGCTCGCCGCGAAACTGCGCGGTCCGGCGCGGCAGGCCGACTCGGGGGCCGCCGCCGGGCCCGCGCGGACCGGCCGATAGGGTCCCCACCTGGCCCGTTCCCGGATTCCGGGAGCGGGCTGAAAGGCCGTCAACCAGGCCGAAAACCAAGGCCGTTCACCAGGCGGGTATTCCGCGGGATTCCCGTCAAGAGGGGACATTCATGACCCGTATCGCACGTTGGGCGACCACTGCCGCCGCCGTGGCCGCCGCCCTGGGGAGCTTCGCCGCCCCCGCCTACGCCGACGTCGTCCAGCCCGGCACCCCGGACGGTCCGACCCGCGAGGTGCTCACCGCCGGCTGCGCGAGCGGCGAGGACGCGGCCACCGTCGCGCCGACCGTGGTCGACGCCGACAGCGCCGCCCGCTTCTACCGCTGCGACCCGGTCACCCACCGGGTGGCGGCCCAGGAGGGCCACGCGACCTGCGCGCCCGGCGGGCTCTTCGACTGGAGCCGCGGCCTGTGCGAACCGGCCGCCGAGGTGCCCGAGATGGCGACCCGGCTGACCGCCGGCAAGGCCACCCTGTCCACCAAGCCGCTGAAGGTCATCGGGCTGCACGCCACCCTGATGCGGGCCCGCGCCGCCGGCCCGCAGGACGCGGTCTGGAACGCCACCGTCACCTTCAAGGACACCGCCGGCAAGGTGCTGTGCGTGGCCCGGACCGACACCGCCGGCCGGGCCTCCTGCGACGCCGGCCGGCCGCGCTCCGGCGTCGAGGTGCTCAGCGGCGGCTACACCGCCGAGTACGCCGGCAACGGCGCGGTCAACGGCGGCTACGACACGCTCGCCCCGGCCACCGCGCGGGGCGGCATCCGCGCCGTCCTCCCGCCCGCGGCCTGATCCGGCGCCTGGCCGCCGCCGCCCGGAGTCGTCCGGTGCCCGGCCGGCGGCGGTCAGGCCCGCTCGCCCGGCCAGTCCAGGCGGAGCCGCTGGCTGCGCGGCAGCGAGGCGACGACGAGGTCGTAGGAGTCCTCGACCAGCTCCCGCACCAGCCGGTCGGGCAGCGCGCCGGCCAGCGAAACGGTGTTCCAGTGCCGCTTGTTGAGGTGGTAGCCGGGCACCACCTCGGGGTGCTCGGCCCGCAGCCGGAGCGCGGTCTCCGGGTCGCATTTGAGGCTGACGGTCAGCGGGTCCGCGTCCAGCGGCGCCAGCGCGAAGATCTTGCCGCCGACCTTGAACGTCGAGATCTCCGGGGCCCGGGGGAAGGGGTTCTCCTCGGTGGCCCCGTTGAACTCCAGGCAGAGGGCGCGCAGCGCGTTCGCATCGATCACCGGGCCATTATGGCCGGACGGTCTGACAACTGACGGAGCGTCAGGCATGGGTCAGGCGGCCCCGCCCGTCGCCGCCTCCCGCCGCATGCAGAGCCGCGGCCAGCGGTCCAGGCCCAGCTCCGCCTCGTGCGCGCGGATCGCCCGCAGGCCCGGTGTCAGCTCCGCGGCGGCCAGCCGCCGGAAGCCGAGCCGGGCGTAGTAGGGGGCGTTCCAGGGGACGTCGGCGAAGGTGGTCAGGGTCAGCGCGGGCAGGCCGCTGTCCCGTCCGGCCCGGTCGATCAGCGCCCGCCCGACGCCCCGCCGGGCCCGGTCCGGGTGGACGGAGACCTGCTCGATGTGGGCGCAGCCGTCGACCGGGTCCCACAGCAGATAGCCGGCCGGGGCCTCGCCGGGGCGCCCGGTGTCGTAGGCGGCGAGCAGCCGGCCCGCGCGCAGATAGCCCGCGAGCAGGTCGAGCGGCGGCGGTTCGTCGTCGGCGACCGCCGCCATGCCGAGCGCGCGGAACGCCTCCCCGGCGGCGCGCTCCAGGGCGCGCAGGGCGGGCAGTCCGGCGGGGTCGGGGGCGCGCAGCAGCATGCGGCCAGTGTGGCCGCCGGGGGCCGCCGGGGGCGAAGGGTTTTCCCGGCGGCTCAGCCCGGCCGGTCCGCGCCGAAGGCGATCAGCTCGTCGGCCGCGTCGTTGACCGGCTGCGGGGTGCCGGTGAGGTCCATGACGAACAGCGGGACGTGCAGCGCGTCGGCCCGCTCCCGGGCGTCGCGGGCGTAGCCGGCCAGCGAGAAGAAGACCGCGACCGCGGAGTCCGCCAGGCCGTTGAGCCAGACGCACTCGATGTCGCGGACGGCGCTGGCCCGGGTCGACGGATCCACCTGGGCCACCACGCCCGTACCGCGCAGATCGACCCCGGCGGCGCTGCGCTCCTGGGTGCGGGCCACATCGCCGAAGCCCAGCCACTTCAGATACTGCGCGGCGGCGGTGACGCAGTCCCGGGCGGTGCGGATGGTCACCGGGTGGAACACCGGCCGCTGCGGCGGCGGCCCGGCGGCCGGCCGGGTGCGCGGCGCCGTGCGGGCCGGGCCGGCGGCGGGCGCGGGCGGTTCGGGCGCGGGCGGCGCCGGCGGGAGCGGGGCGACCGGTACCCGGACGACCGTGCCGCAGGCGCAGCCGGCCTCCGGCGCCGGCCAGGCGTCCTGCCGGCCGCAGACCGCGCACCGGACCTCCACCCAGGACGCCTCCCAGGTGCGGTGCAGTATCTCCACCGGCACCCCGCCGCGCAGCACCGGCAGGGTCAGCGGGGCGCCGCAGGCGCACGGGAAGGTCGGCGGGGTGAAGGCGTTCTCGCGGCGGCACGTAGGGCACCGCACCGGCACGCTGTCGGCCATGGTGGGCTCCAGGCAGGTCGGGCAGGCGCTCGGTCCGGCCTGCTTGCCCTCCATGGTCCCTCCAAAAGCCGCCGCCCGGGGCCGGATTCGCGCCGACGGTGGCGGTCGGCGCGGGTTCCGGACCCGGGCGGCGGCACAGGGCCCGCGACGTCGTGACCGTACGAGTCGCGGGCCCTGTGGGTGGTTCCCGTCCGACAGTGCGAGAGATGGGCGCGACGGGACATCGCACCGCCGGACGGAGTCGGTGGGAGGGGTTGCGAGGGTGGAACGGGGCAGCAGGCGGGCTCCGCGGCGGGGAAGCGGCCCGTCCACCTTGTCGGGCGGGCCTGCCACCGCACTGGAATCTCCCCGGACGTGCCGCGGAGCTCCGCGCTACCTTCCCGTACCGGCCGACCACCCCTCAACGGGCCGGCCGGTACGGGTGCGCAAGGAAGCTGACCTCCCGTCAGTCCTCGCGCAGCTCGCGGACGCGCGCCTCGACGCGCTTGCCGTAGTCCGGGTCGGCGGCGTGGAAGTGGGCGAGGTTCTTCTCGATCACGTCGTCGCGGCTGACCTGGGACAGACCGCCGGCGATGTTCTCCACCAGGCGCTGCTTCTCGTCCTCGGACATCAGGCGGTACAGCTCACCGGCCTGGAAGAAGTCGTCGTCCTTGGTGTGCGCCGGGGCCGCGTGGGTGCCGACGTGGCCGGAGACGGCCAGCGGCGCGGACAGCGGCTGGCCGGTCTCGACCGGGCCGCCGTAGGAGTTCGGCTCGTAGTTCTTCGCGTGCCGGTCGTAGGCGTTGGACGCCATGAAACCGTCCCGGCCGTAGTTGTTGGCCTGGGTCGCCTTGGGGGCGTTGACGGCCAGCTGGGTGTGGTTGACGCCCAGGCGGTAGCGGTGCGCGTCGGCGTAGGCGAAGAGCCGGCCCTGGAGCATCTTGTCCGGGGACGGGCCGATGCCGGGCACGAAGTTGTTCGGCGAGAACGCGGCCTGCTCGACCTCGGCGAAGACGTTGTCGGGGTTGCGGTCCAGGACCATCCGGCCGACCCGCTGCAGCGGGTAGTCGGCGTGCGGCCACACCTTGGTCAGGTCGAACGGGTTGAAGCGGTAGTTCGCCGCCTCGGCCGCCGGCATGATCTGCACGTAGAGGGTCCAGGAGGGGTACACGCCCCGCTCGATGGACTGCAGCAGGTCGGTCTGGTGGCTGTTGGCGTCCTTGCCGACCAGCTCCTGGGCCTGCTCGGTGGAGAGCGAGCGGACGCCCTGGTTCGTCTTGAAGTGGTACTTGACGAAGAACGCCTCGCCCTCGGCGTTGGTCCACTGGTAGGTGTGGGAGCCGTAGCCGTTCATGTGGCGGTAGGAGGCCGGGATGCCGCGGTCGCCCATGAGCCAGGTGACCTGGTGGGTGGCCTCGGGGGCGTGGGCCCAGAAGTCCCAGACGTTGTCCGGCTCCTGCTTGCCGGTGAACGGGTCGCGCTTCTGCGAGTGGATGAAGTCGGGGAACTTCAGCGGGTCCTTGATGAAGAAGACCGGGGTGTTGTTGCCGACGAGGTCGTAGTTGCCCTCCTCGGTGTAGAACTTCACCGCGAAACCGCGCGGGTCCCGCACGGCGTCCGCGCCACCGAGGCTGTCGGCCACGGTCGAGAAGCGGATGAACAGCTCGGTCCGCTTGCCGACGGTGTTCAGGAAGTCGGCCCGGGTGAAGGCGGTGACGTCGTCGGTCACCTCGAAGTAGCCGTACGCACCGGAGCCGCGGGCGTGCACGACGCGCTCCGGGATGCGCTCGCGGTTGAAGCGCGCGAGCTTCTCCAGCAGGTGCTGGTCCTGGAGAATGATCGGGCCGCCGACGCCGGCGGTGGCGGAGTTCTGGTTGTCGGCGACGGGGGCGCCTGCCTCCGTAGTGAGAGTGCGCGCCGTCAGCGTGGGCTTCGACATGGTGACCTTCCGTACGAGAGCGCGGAAGTTGGCTTCCGCATGTCGGAGCGTAGAAAGCGCTCCGACCAAACGTCAACAGTTTGTTGAAACAAACCTGGGTGGGTATTCCGGGCGGTGGCCGCGCCTGGGCGCGACAGGACAGGTGTCAGCGCGACCACCGCCCGGAAGCTTGTTTCCGCACGGGTCCCGGGGACCCCGCGCGGGGCCGTCAGGTCCCGTACGCGCGGGCGAGCACCCGAGCTCCCGGCAGACCCCCGCGGGCGTCCGCCGCCCGCGCGGCGCGGACCTCGACGAGGACCGGCCGCCGGGTCGAGACGGCTTCCTTGCGGGCCCACTCGACCGCCGAGCGGAACTCCGCCGGATCGCGCACGTCCCGGCCCGCGCAGCCGTACGCCTCGGCGAGCTTCACCGGCGAGGTGAACGGATCGGCCTCCTCGGGGGCCCCGAGCAGCACGATCACGAACGGCACCGCGTACTCGGCCGCGGCGGCCAGTTCCCCGGCCGTCAGCGGGAAGCCGCGGGCCTCGACCACCACGACGACCTCGGCCGCCCGCTCGCCGCGGGCGTCCAGTGCGGTCCGCACCCCGATCGCGGTCGGCACCTCCCACCCCGGCGGTCCGCCGCGGCGCGGCACCCGGTGCCGGCCCGCGGTCCCGGCGGCGGCCGCCTCCGGCAGTCCGCTGACGACATAGGTGTCCGCGGCCGGCCGGGCCGCGAAGACCTCGGCGAGCTCCGCCAGGGCCCAGGGGGCCGGGGCCTCGGGGACCTCGGGCGCCGCCCGGTCCGGCGGGAGGGCCAGCGTCACCACCGCTCCCGGCGCCGGCGACCGGACGCCGTCCACCAGGGCCGGACCGGCACCGGGAGCGGGTGGGGCGGCCGGCACAGGACCGCATACGATCTCCGCCGCGGCCAGATCGGCCGGTACGTCGATCAGTACGGGCCCGGGCCGGCCCTCCCGCGCGATCCGGAACGCCTCACGGAAAGCGCCCGGGATCCGCGCGGGATCCTCGATCCGCTCGGCACGCTTGGTGACCGGGCCGGCCAGCCGGACCAGGTCCGGCGGCCGGTGGCCGGCGTGCCGCAGCGGTACGGCGGGGGCGGCGGCCGGCGGGGACGCCGGCCGGCCGGTGACGCACACCAGCGGGACGGCGTCCTGCTGGGCGGCGGCCAGCCCGGTGAGCAGCCGGACCGCTCCGGGCCCGGCCGCCACCGCGGCCACGCCGGCCTTCCCGGTCGTCCGGGCCCAGCCGTCGGCCATGTGCACGGCGGCCTCTTCATGGCCCGCGGACAGGTGGGCGAGGCCACCGGTCCGCTCCATCGCCGCGTACAGCGGGAGCAGCGCGGCACCGGGGCATCCGAAGACGGTGCCGGCACCTTCGTCCCGCATGATCTCAACGGCCGCCTGCGCGGCGGGAATCCGACGTGCCCCCATGGTGGGTCTCAGCCCTTGAGGTCGTATCCGGAGAGGCGCTCGACGCCGCGGAGGAGGGCGGAGTGGTCCAGGCCGCCGTCGCCCTGCGCCCGCAGCGAGGCCACCAG
>NZ_LLZI01000179.1 GCF_001509485.1 Streptomyces sp. NRRL F-4489 | reverse complement strand
GAGGTGGTGGGGGTGACGTTTCTGGCGCGGGGGGCGGACACGTTGTTTGCGGAGGCGGTGGTGGGGGCCGGGGGGCGGCTTGTGGTCGTGCTGCCGTCGCGGGATTACCGGGAGGCGAAGGTGAAGGGGGAGCATGCGGTGGCGTTCGATCGGCTTGCCGCCGGGGCGGAGATGGTCGTCATGCCGTTCGAGAGTGCGGAGCGGCGGGCGTATGAGGCGGCCAACGAGGAGTTGCTGCGGCGGGCGGAGCGGCTGGTGGCGGTGTGGGACGGCGTTCCGGCCGCGGGGAAGGGCGGGACGGCGGATACGGTCGCGCGGGCGCGGAGGGTGGGGGTGCCGGTGGATGTGGTGTGGCCGGAGGGGGCCGAGAGGGGGGAGTGACAACCCCGTACAGCCCGTACGAGGGCGAAGGGCCCGCCGCGCCAGGACAGGTGGTGCGGCGGGG
>NZ_LLZI01000178.1 GCF_001509485.1 Streptomyces sp. NRRL F-4489 | reverse complement strand
GCGAGCGCGCGGGCGGTGAGGGTTTCCAGGGTGGAGGCGGCGGGGGCCTGGTCCCAGGAGTCGAGGGAGGGGTTGAGGGCGCTGGCGGCGAGGTCGGCGAGGGCGGGGAGCGGGTCGATGGCGCCGGAGTCGGTGGTGCCGGCGGTGGCGGTGAGGAGGACGGGGCCGGGGTGGGTGGTGAGTTCGGTGAGGTGGGTGTGGACGGCGTGGGGGTCGAGGGTGCCGTTGGGGGTGGGGAGGGTGTGGGGTTCGGGGAGGCCGAGGAGCCAGGCGGCGCGGTGGATGCTGTGGTGGGCGTTGGCGCCGCAGACGATGCGGAGCGGGGCGGCGGGACCGGCTGAGGTGGTGGCGCGGGCCGCTTCGCGGGCCAGGAGGACGGCGAGCTGGTTGGACTCCGTACCGCCGGTGGTGACGAGGGCGTCGGGGGCGTCGGCCCGGGGGTAGACGAGGGCGGCGAGCGCGCGGGCGGTGAGGGTTTCCAGGGTGGAGGCGGCGGGGGCCTGGTCCCAGGAGTCGAGGGAGGGGTTGAGGGCGCTGGCGGCGAGGTCGGCG
>NZ_LLZI01000177.1 GCF_001509485.1 Streptomyces sp. NRRL F-4489 | reverse complement strand
GTGCGTAGGGGGGAGGCGAGGAGGATGAGGGCGGCCAGGGGGACGCCGGCGGTGGTGATCCACATGGCCGGGCGGACGCCCAGGGTGGCGCCGAGGGCGCCGCCGAGGAGGGCGCCCAGTGGCAGCGTGCCGTAGTTGAGGAAGGCGGCGCTGGCGGTCACGCGGCCGAGCAGGGCCGGCGGGCAGTACGCCTGGTGGAAACCGGCCTTGAGGACATTGCCGCCGACCACGCCCGCGGAGACGCCGAAGCCGCCGATGACGAAGAGCGCGGCGCCGGGCCCCGAGGTGGCGAGGGGGATGAGCAACGCCGTACTGGACAGGCCGAGTTCGCAGACCAGGGTGGCGCGGGCCGTACCGAGGCGGGCGGCGGTCCGGCGGGCCGCGTAGGCGCCGGCGATCCCACCGCTGCCGGCGGCCGCGAGCAGGGCGCCGACCGTTCCCGGCGGCAGCCCGGCCTCGCGGACCAGGAAGACCGGGACGAGGGACTGATAGCCCATCAGGGCGAGGTTGGAGGCGGCGCCGAAGAGGGTGAGGGTGCGGAGCCAGACGTCGCCGGCCACGAGGCGTAGTCCTTCGGCGATCTCGGCGCAGAGGGTGGCGGGGGCGGCGGGGG
>NZ_LLZI01000176.1 GCF_001509485.1 Streptomyces sp. NRRL F-4489 | reverse complement strand
GGGGCGGCCCGGTTCCAGGGCGAGGGGGAAGCGGGGGGTCCCGTTCCGGGGGCCGCAGCGGTGGGGTCCGCAGTGGTGGGGGACGGGGTTACGGGGTGCGGGGACCGGGTGAGCTGGGGATGGCTGGGTACGGGCCCGGGCGAGTCGCCTGGCTGGAGGGGCTGCCGTAAGCCTGGTGGGGGCTGAGTCCCATCGGGGTCAGTGGGGCTGCTGGGTGGGCACGGGGCTGGAACTGGGCGGCTGGGAGCCGCTGTTGGGGACGTGGAGTTGGTCCCAGGTTGTGCGGCCGGGGTAGCCGTCGGCGTCTTTGCCGTGGAAGCCGAGTTTGCGTTGCCAGGAGGCGTAGGACTTGCGGTGGGCCTCGTTCCATTCCGGGGTCGGGCCGCCGGTGCGGCGGTAGTGGGCGCAGCCCTCGGCGATCAGGCGTTCGGCCATTGCCGCGATGATGGGGCTGCGGGTTCCTGGGCGGAAGAAGGTGCTGCCGGGGAAGGGCTCGTAGGGCGGGTGCTGGGGCATTGGGGGGAGGGGGATGGTGCCTGTGCCTGTGCCTGTGCCAGTGGCTCCGGGGACTGGCTCGGGGCCGGTCCAAGGCCCCGTCCCGGATCCGGCCCCGTGCCCAGTAGCGC
>NZ_LLZI01000175.1 GCF_001509485.1 Streptomyces sp. NRRL F-4489 | reverse complement strand
CCCCAGGTCGTTGCGGAGCGAGAGCAGCCGCTCGAAGAGCTTGCGGGCCTCCTCCACCCGGCCGATCATCGCCAGATCGTCCGCCAGCCAGAACGAGCAGGCCAGGAACGCCCCCTCATCGCCCTCCAGGCCGTCCACGCCGAGCCCCTCACCGGCCGTCGGATAGCGCAGCACGAAGCCGTCCTCGGTGGACAGCTCCCGCTGGATGGCCTCGATGGTGCCGATGACGCGCTTGTCGTCCGGCGGCAGGAAGCCGACCTGCGGGATCAGCAGCAGCGAGGCGTCCAGCTCCTGCGAGCCGTAGGACTGGGTGAAGGTGTTGCGCTCCTTGTCGTAGCCCTTCTCGCAGACGTCCCGGTGGATGGTCTCCCGCAGGTCCCGCCACCGGTCCAGCGGCCCGTCCACGTCCCCGGACTCGATCAGCTTGACCGTGCGGTCCACCGCCACCCACGTCATCACCTTGGAGTGGACGAAGTGCCGGCGCGGGCCGCGCACCTCCCAGATGCCCTCGTCGGGCTCGTCCCAGTGCTTCTCCACCCACTCGATCAGCTTGATCTGGAGCAGCGAGGCGTAGTCGTTGCGGGCCAGGCCGGTCATATGCGCCAGGTGCAGGGCCTCGGTGACCTCGCCGTAGACATCCAGCTGGAGCTGGCCGGCGGCGCCGTTGCCGACCCGGACCGGGCGGGAGTCCTCGTAGCCGGGCAGCC
>NZ_LLZI01000174.1 GCF_001509485.1 Streptomyces sp. NRRL F-4489 | reverse complement strand
GGGGTGGCCGGTCCGCCGCCGGGGGCGGGGCGGTACGGGCGGCCGGGGCCGGGGCCGGGGCCGGGCCGCGATGGCGGCGGCTGCTGCTGCGCAGGTCCATGGTCTACCGGGTCCATGGTCGTCGGTTCCGGGCCGTGGTCACGGTCCGCGGGCGCCAGAACGGACCTGCCCACGAGGCGGTCCGCGCCGGCTGCGCGGGGGCGCCCCGCTGATGGGTCAGGTCCGTAAGAGGGGTCAGTCGTTGTGCCGTATCGACGCCGCGAGGGACGTCTCGGGACGGAGGGACGTCCTGCCAGGGACGTCACGGACCGTCAGCGGTGGTCAGACCTGCCGTTGGCAGCGGTCAGAACCTGCCGATGATGACGAAGTCGCCACGTCCGCCGCGTCCGCGGTCGCCGTAGCCGTAGTCGTCTCCGCGTCCGTGTCCGCGCCCGTAGTCGTCGTCACCCCAGCCGCCACCACCGTGGCAGCCTCGGTCGTTCCTGCGGCTCCGGGGGAAGAATGCCTTGAAGGTCATCTTCGCCTCCTGGGTTGGAATGTCGCCGCGGCTTTTTCCGGACCGTTCTCCGGTTGGCGATTCGGTGTGCCCGTCCGGCCGCTCCTGGTGGGGTGTGCCGGCGGACCGGTGGCCGCGACAACTCCGACCCTACGTCCGGGACATACCGCCAACAAGTGGAATTGCGTGAAAATTCAGGCAAAAGGGAGTTGTTGCGGTGGGTGGGGCGGGGGTTGCGG
>NZ_LLZI01000173.1 GCF_001509485.1 Streptomyces sp. NRRL F-4489 | reverse complement strand
ATGGATACGTGGATACATAGCCGGTCGGATACGCGGCGGGCCTGGTCTGTACGCAGTCGGACCAACGGACGGGTGGATGGAGGGCGGCGGATGAGCCGGGGACTGGCGGATGAACGTGAGCTGGCGCCTCCTGAACGTGGGCTGGCACATCGGTGCAGACGAGCGAACCGACAGAGACGGACGAGTCGGTGGGCGGGGACTCAGCGGTCGGGCGGATCGGCGGCCGGGTGGGTGGGGGGGTTGGAGGGGCGGGGGTGTCGATGGCCCGGGGTGGGTGGCGGGGACGGAATGGTGGGCGGGCTCTCGACGGCCGGTGGATGGGCAGGCAGGTCCGGCTGATGGGTGGCGGGTTGGTGACCGGGCGGATCGGTGGGTGGGGCCAGCTGCCGGGCGGTGGATCGGCGGGTGGGGCCAACTGCGGTCAGCGGAGCGGCGGTTGGCGGACGGGGGCGCGGCCAGCTGTGAGTGACGAATCGGCGGTCGGGTTGGCGGGTTGGTGGCTTGGTGGACGGACGAGCGGATTGGGGAGCGGGACCGACTGCGGGCGGCGGGTTGCAGGCTATTGAGGGGACAGGGGCGACCACGGACGGAGGGTTGACGGGCCGATTGGGGAGGCGGGCCCCACCACTGCGAACGGAGGATTGGCGGGCGGATCGAGGGCGCGGAAACCCACTGCGGACGGCGGATTGGCGAACGGACGGATTGGCGGGCCGAGCCAGGTCGTGGCGGGCTGGGGCGGAGCCGGATCGGGG
>NZ_LLZI01000172.1 GCF_001509485.1 Streptomyces sp. NRRL F-4489 | reverse complement strand
TACGCGATGGCGGGGCGGGTGCTGTCGCCGCTGGGGCGGATCACGCGGACCGCGCAGCGGGTGGCGGGGTCGGATCTGCACCGGCGGATCGAGCTGGGGGGTCCGGACGATGAGCTGAAGGAGCTGGCGGACACCTTCGACGAGATGCTGGACCGGCTGGACCGGGCGTTCGAGTCGCAGCGGCGGTTCGTCTCCAACGCGTCGCATGAGTTGCGGACGCCGCTGGCGATCAATCGGACGCTGCTGGAGGTGCAGCTGGCCGATCCGCAGGCGCCGCCGGAGGTGCAGCAGCTGGGGCGGACGCTGCTGGCGACCAATGAGCGCAGTGAGCAGCTGGTGGAGGGGTTGCTGCTGCTGGCGCGCAGTGAGAACAAGATCGTGGACAAGCGCCCGGTGGATCTGGCGGAGGTGGCCTCGCAGGCGCTGGACCAGACCCGTCAGGAGGCGCAGGGCAAGGGGGTGAAGCTGCGCGGGGTGCGGCAGCAGGTGTTCGTGCAGGGCAACGGGGTGCTGCTGGAGCGGATCGCGCTGAATCTGGTGCAGAACGCGGTGCGCTACAACGTCCCCGAGGGCGGCTGGGTGGAGGTGACCACCGAGCCGCAGCCCGGATGCGCGGTGCTGGTGGTCTCCAATACGGGCCCGGTGGTGCCGGCCTACGAGGTGGAGAACCTCTTCGAGCCGTTCCGGCGGCTGCGCACCGAGCGGACCGGCAGCGACAAGGGCGTCGGCCTGGGCCTGTCCATCGTCCGCTCCGTCGTCCGCGCCCACGACGGCACCATCACCGCCGTCCCCCG
>NZ_LLZI01000171.1 GCF_001509485.1 Streptomyces sp. NRRL F-4489 | reverse complement strand
CGCCGCGCCACCAGCGCCCAGGTGCGCGGCGGCCCGGCGGACGTCGACGCCGCTGTCCGGCGAGGGGTGGGTGAGGACCACGACCGTGGTCGGCAGCAGCCCCGGGTGCAACCCGCCGACCCAGTCCAGTACGGAACGGGTGGCGGCCACGCCCTCCGGGGTCGCCGGGGTGACCAGCACCCGGGCCTGGGTGGTGACCAGCGCGGTGCGCGCCACCTCGGCGGGCAGCGTCTCGCAGTCGACGACGGTGGCGGCGAAGTGGCGGCGCAGCGTGGTCATCACCACGCGGTACGTGTCCAGGTCGAGCCGGGTGCCGATGGAACCCTGGCTGCCGGGCAGCAGCCAGCCGCCGCCGGCGAACGGCAGGAGGTAGCCGGTCAGGTCGGTGATCAGCATCGACGGGTCGAGGATCTGCGCGAGATCGCTGCCCGACCAGCGGACCTCGCGGGCGCCGAGCCGGTGCGGCAGGGTGCCCAGCGCCGGGTCGGCCTCGACGGCGAGCACCGGGTCGGGGCGGTAGTGGGCGTAGGTCAGCGCCAGCAGCGCGGCGACGGTGGACTTGCCGGCGCCGCCGCGGATGCTGGACACCGCGATCTGCCGGCCGCTGGAGACCGGCTGCTGGATGGCGTGCGCGGCCCGGGTGAGGGCGGCCGTCTCGGCGGCGGGCGAGGACGCGAAGACCTTGCGCAGGGCCCGGCCCGCGCGCCGCGCCACCAGCGCCCAGGTGCGCGGCGGCCCGGCGGACGTCGACGCCGCTGTCCGGCGAGGGGTGGGTGAGGACCACGACCGTGGTCGGCAGCAG
>NZ_LLZI01000170.1 GCF_001509485.1 Streptomyces sp. NRRL F-4489 | reverse complement strand
GGCGTGGACGTGGCGGCATCGGCCGTGAGCCAGAGGCGGCGCCGGACCCGTGGTCGCCGCGCTGCCCGCCGGCTCGGCCGTTCCGTTCGTCAGGCGGGGGCTCCCGGGGGGCGCGGCGGGGGGTTCGGGGGTGGGGGCCGGTGGGGCAGGCGGCGGACGGCCACTGCGGCGGCGTCGTCACCGAGGCGGCCGCCGGTGTGGACCAGCAGGTCCTCGCGCAGGCGCCGGAGTACGTGCTGCGGGCTGCTGCGGCTCCAGGCGCCGGCCCGTTCGGCGAGGGGGTAGAAGGCGCCGTCGGCGTCGCGCGCTTCGGTCACGCCGTCCGTGTAGAGGAGTAGCAGGTCGCCGGGGTGGAAGGGGAAGGTTTCGATCTCGTAGTCCGGTGGTCCGGTGAGGGTGCCGAGGCCGATGGGGAGGGCGGTGTGCCGGAGGTCGAGGGTGTGGGCGCGGCCGTCGCGCAGCAGGAGGGCGGGCGGGTGGCCGCAGGAGATGACGCTGAGTTCGGGGCGCCGGTCGGGGATGTCGAGGAGCGCGGCGGTGGCGAAGGTCTCGCCGCTGTCGGGCGCGAGGCCGGCCCCGGCGGGCGGTTCGGGTCCCCGGCGGGCGTTACGGCCTGTGAGCCCAGTACGGCCTGTACGGCCTGAGCTGCCAGTACGGCCGGAGCTGCCACTGTTGGCATGTCCGATATCAGTCCCGCCGGTGTCGGGGCGGCCGGTATCAGTGCCGCCGGTGGCCGGGGGGCCGCTGGGGTCCGGGGAGGGCGGGGTGGGACCGGCGGGGCCGGCGGGCAGCGCGCCGCCCCCGGGCCCGGCGCGCCCTCGGGCTCCCGGCCGATCCCGCCACGTCCACGCCAGTCACTCCGCCGAGCCAGTCCCCGCC
>NZ_LLZI01000169.1 GCF_001509485.1 Streptomyces sp. NRRL F-4489 | reverse complement strand
CCCCGCACCCCCACCCGCCTCGCCGCCACCGCCGTCCTGGCCGCCGCCCTCGCCCTGAGCGCGGGCTGCGCCGCCGGACCCGACACCGCCGCGCCCGCCGAACCCCGCGCCATCAAGCCCGTACGCGGCTGCGGCGCCCACTCCTGGACCGACCCCGCCGACCTCTCCCCCGGGCGCGCCCCGGCCCGCTGCTCCCCGGGGGCCCCGGCCCCCGCCCCGCTCACCAGGCGCCGCACCCTGACCCTCGCCACCGGGACCCTCGCCGCCGAGTACGTCGCCCCGCTGCGGGTCGCGCTGGCCAAGGGCGAGTTCCGCAAGGAGGGCCTGGAGGTCCGGCTGAAGGTGCTGCCGACCCCGGACGCCCTGCCCCTGCTGGCCCGCGGCGAGCTGGACGCCCTGTGGGCGGCCCCGGAGGCGGCCGTGGTCAACGGCGTGCACGGCGGCTTCGACCTGCGCTGGGTGGCCGGGAACTTCTCGCCCGCCCCGGATTCCCGCAGCGGCCTGTGGGTGCGGCTCCGGGACGGTCAGCGCGCGTCCGCGGTCTCCCTCAAGGGCGCCACCCTCGGCACCATGATCGGCAAGGGCTCGGTGATCATGTACCCGATGGACCGGGCGTTCGCCGCGCACGGCGCCGCCGCGGACTCCGTCACCTTCCGCCAGCTCGGCTCGTCCGACGTCCTGACCGCGCTGACCGGCGGCGGGGTGGACGCCGCCTGGCTGCTGGACCCCGTATGGCGCCAGGTCGACGGCAGCGCCCGGTACGCGTTCCTCAGCGGCCAGCCCCGGGGCGAACCGCTCGGCGGCGCCCTGTACGGGCCGAACCTCCTGACGAAGGACCCGGACGCCGGCGTCGCCCTGCTGCGCGCCTACATCCGCACCGTCAACACCTACTTCGCCGGGAACTACAAGGCCGACCCGGCGTTCACCGGGGAGCTGGCCCGGCTGCTGAAGGTGGACCGCAAGGTCCTCGAAGCGGTGCCCGCGCTCCGGATGGACTGGGAGATCAGGAAGGGCACCACCGACCGCCTCCAGCGGGCCTACCGCGACGCGGGCGTCATCAGGGGCGAGCCGCTGCCGGAGAGCCGGCTCGTCGACCGCCGGCTGTACGCGGAGGCGGTCGGGCACCGGATGTGACGCCGGCGCCCCCGCACCGCAAACGCACCGAAGGCCCGGATCCTGGGATCCGGGCCTTCGGCCTACAGTAGCGGGGACAGGATTTGAACCTGCGACCTCTGGGTTATGAGCCCAGCGAGCTACCGAGCTGCTCCACCCCGCGTCGTTGTGTCTTTACTCTAACCCCACCCCGGCGACCAGCGCAAATCCCTTCCGGCACAGGGGCGGGACGGGCCCCATCGGGCCCACCGCCCCGCCCCGCCGCCCGTTACGCGCTCAGCTCCTCCTGGAGCGCCGTCCGCAGCCGGGCCGCCCGCTCGGCGACCTCCGGCGGCCCCAGCTCCACCGCCCGGGCGCACCACCGCTGCGCCTCGGCGAGCGCCCCGCGCCGGGCCGCGATCAGCGCCAGCCGCAGCGCCGCCCGGCCGTGCCCGCGCTCGGCGGCCCGCTGCCACCACAGCGCGGCCTCCGGGAGGCTGCCCTCCCGGGCCAGCAGCAGCCCGAGGTTGAAGGCGCCGTTGCGGCTGCCGGCCTCGGCCGCCGCGCGGTACCACGTCGCCGCCTCGGCCGCGTCCCCGCGCGCCGCCGCGAACATGCCGACCCGGACCTGCGCCCGGCGGTGCCCCTGCCGGGCCGCCCGCTCGTACCACTGCCGGCTCTCGTCGTCCGCGGACCGCTCTCCGTCCGCCTCCGCGGACCGCCGGTCGAGCAGGTCGGCGAGCCGGAACGCGGCCTCCGCGCTGCCCCCGCCGGCCGCGCAGCGCAGATTCCGCTCCGCGGCCCGCAGATCGCCGTCCCGCAGCTGCGCTATGGCCACCTGGAGCGCCGCGTCGGTGTGCCCGGCGGCCGCCGCCCGCTCGTACCAGGCGCGCGCCAGCCGCTCCTCGCCGCGCCCGGCGAAGAGGATGCCGAGGTTGAACGCGGCGTCCACGCTGCCCGCCTCGGCCGCCTTGGAGAACCACGGCTCGGCCCCGGAGGCGTCGCCGCGCTGGAGCAGCAGGATGGCCAGCGCGTTGGCGGCCTCGCGGTGGCCCGCGTAGGCGGCGCGGCGGTACCACTGCTCGCCGCGGTCCGGCCGGCCCTGCTCGGCGCAGAGCAGGCCGAGGTTGTAGGCGCCGTTGACGTCGCCGGCGTCCAGGGCGGCGCGGTACCAGCGCTCGGCGGTCTGCGGCTCGCCGCGGTCGGCGTGCAGCGCGCCCAGCGCGTTGGCGGCGTTGCCGTCGCCGTCCTGGGCGGCCCGCCGCCACCACTCCGCGGCGCTTTCCTCGTCCCCGGCGTCGCGCAGCAGGAAGCCCAGCGCGCAGGCGGCCCGGGCCTCGCCGTCCTTGGCGGCGGAGAGGTACCAGCGGCCGGCCTCCTGGATGTCGCCGCGCTCCTCCAGCAGCGCGCCCAGCTGGAGCGCGGCCCTCCGGTGGCCGCGCGCGGCGGCCTGGCGGTACCACTGCTCGGCCTCGGCCTGCTGGGTCAGCTCCCCGTAGGCGGGCACCGCGCGGCGGTCGGAGTCCCGGCCGTCCTCGATCAGCCGGGCCAGGCGGTAGGCGGCCTCGCGGTGGCCGCGCTCGGCGGCGGCCCGGAACCACCGCTCGGCACCGATGTCGCCGCGGTGCTCCAGGAGGTCGGCGAGCGCGTACGCGCCCAGGCAGTGGCCGGACTCGGCGGACTGGCGCAGCCAGTACTCGGCGGCCGGCTCGTCGCCGCGCTCGCGGTAGTGGCGCCCCAGGGCGTGCGCGGCGGCGGCGGAGCCGGCGACCGCGGCGATCCGCCACCAGCCGGCGGCCTCCTCGCCGTAGCCCCGCTGGTGCAGGAGGACGCCGAGGTTGTTGGCCGCGGCCCGGTCGCCGGCGGCGGCCGCGGAGCGGAGGTGGGGTTCGGCGCCGTCGAGGTCGCCGCGGCGCAGCAGCAGCGCGCCCAGGGCGCTCATCGCGGCGGTGTCGCCCGCCTCGGCGGCGCGGCGGTAGCCGGACTCGGTCACCACATCGGACGCCTCGGCCGTCCCGTCGGCCTCCATCGCGTCCATCGCCAGGTCGGAATCGCGCCCGTCGTCGGGCGCCTGCACAAACCGGTCCGTCTCCAACAACCTTGCCTTGTCCCCCATAAGAACCATCGTCGCATCACCCGTAACCCGCGTACACCCGGTATACCGCAGCCGGTGAGGTCACTTCAGCGGTTTGTCGACTTCCCGACACGGCGACATGCCAAACTCAAGCACACAGCTTTCCCACAGGGAGTGTCCGACCCGCCGCCGCGCGGCTTTGACCCGAACGCGTGAGGAGGGACCGCAACGCATGCCAAAGGCCCGGATTCTCAAGGAATCCGGGCCTTGGCTTTTCAGTAGCGGGGACAGGATTTGAACCTGCGACCTCTGGGTTATGAGCCCAGCGAGCTACCGAGCTGCTCCACCCCGCGTCGTTGTGACTCCAACGTATCACGTCCCGGGGAGCGTGGTTGACACCCGGTGCCCGGTGACCGCCGCTACGGGCCGGCGGTCACCGGGGGCGGAGGTCCGCCGCGGCGGCTCAGCTGCCGGAGCCGCCGCCCTTGCCGGACGCCTTGGCGGCCCGGTCCAGCGCGGCCTTCAGCTTCTTCTGGGCCTCGCCGTAGGCTGCCCAGTCGCCGTCCACCCGCGCCTTCTCGCCCTCGTCGTACGCCTTCTCGGCGTCCGTCAGGGCCTGCTGCACGGTCTGGCCGGACGGCGGCGGCTGCTCGCCGGTCTGCCCGCCGCCGGGCGGCGGATTCTCCCCGCCGGTGCTCGGCGCCTTCTTGCCGAAGACGACGTCGAGCGCGTCCTTGAGGGAGTTCTCCAGGACGGGCTTGTTGTCGCCGTAGCTGACCAGCACCTTCTTCAGCAGCGGGTAGTTGGTGTTGGCGCCGCGCAGATAGACCGGCTCGACGTACAGCAGCCCGCCGTCCAGGGGGACGGTGAGGAGGTTGCCGTACTCGATCTCCGAGTCGCCGAACTTCTTGAGGATGTTCAGCTCATTGGCGATCGTGGGATCGGAGTTGAACTTCGACTGGGCCAGCTGCGGTCCCGGCACCGGCGTCTGCGCGGGCAGCTTCAGCAGTCTGATCCGGCCGTAGTCGGGGCTCTTGGCGTCCGCGTCGACCGCCATGAAGGCGCCGAGGTTGTCCTTCTTGTTGGGCGTGAAGGTCGTCGTCAGCGAGAACGCCTGGTCCTTCTGGTCCGGCATCTTCATGCTGAGGTAGTACGGCGGCACCGCGTTGCCCGACTTGTCGGTGGTCGGGTCGTCGGGGATCTGCCAGCGCTCCGAACCGGTGTAGAAGGTGCCGGGGTCGGTGACGTGGTACGTGGTCAGCAGCTGGCGCTGCACCTTGAAGAGGTCCTGCGGGTAGCGCAGGTGCGCCAGCAGGTCCGGGCTTATGGCGCTGCGCTTCTCGACCGTGCCGGGGAACGCCTTCATCCAGGTCTTCAGGACCGGGTCCTTGGTGTCCCACTGGTAGAGCTTGACCGTGCCGTCGTAGGCGTCGACCGTCGCCTTGACGGAGTTGCGGATGTAGTTGACCTGGTTCTGCTGGGCCACCACCGCCCGCTGGCCGTTGGTGAGCGAGTCGGCGGTGCTGTCCCCGAGGGTGGTGCGGGAGGCGTACGGGTAGCCGTTGCTGGTGGTGTACGCGTCCACGATCCACTGGATGCGGCCGTCGATCACCGCCGGGTAGGCGTCGCCGTCGATGGTCAGCCAGGGCGCGACGGACTCGACGCGCTCCTTGGGCGTGCGGTTGTACAGGATCCGCGAACCGTCGCCGATGGCGCCGGAGTAGAGGATCTGCGGCTCGCCGAACGCCACCGCGTACGCGGCGCGGTTGAGCGGATTGGCGAGGCTGACGCCGCTCTTGCCCTGGTAGCGGTAGCTCTTCTCACCGCTGTCGTCGGAGTAGTCCAGCTCCGCCTGCGGGCCGCCCACGATGGAGTACTGGGTGGTCTTCTCGCCGTAGTAGACGCGCGGTTCGTACTTCGGCAGCTGCCCCTTGGGCGGGAGGTTGGCCTCGGTGTAGTCGGGGCCGCCGCCGTCGGCGGTCTCGGTGCCCTTGGCGGCCACCGCGCCGTAGCCGTGGGTGTACTTGAAGTGGTCGTTGATCCAGTTGCGCTCGGGGATGCCGGCGAGGTTCAGCTCGCGCAGGCCGATGACGGTGTCCTGCTCCTTGCCGTTCTCGTCCTTGTACCGGTCGACGTCCAGGGTGGACGGGAACTGGTAGTAGGCCCGCACCTGCTGCTGTTGCTGGAAGGCCGGGGAGACCACGTTCGGGTCGAGCAGGCGCATGCTGGCGGTGGTGTCGGCGGAGTCCCGCAGCCGCTGCTTGTCACCGTCCGACGCGGGCTTGTAGTTGCCCTTGTAGGACTTCACCTCGGCGTCCTGGATGTCGTACGCGTCCCGGGTCGCCTTGATGTTCTGCTTGATGTACGGCGCTTCCTTGGCCTGCTCGTTCGGCTGGACCTGGAATTTCTGGACGATCGCCGGATACAGGCCGCCGATCAGGACGGCGGAGAGCACCATCAGGCCGAAGCCGATCACCGGCAGCTGCCAGGTGCGGCGCCAGAGCGTGGCGAAGAACAGCAGCGCGCAGATCGCCGCGATGAAGAACAGGATCGTCTTCGCCGGGAGATAGGCGTTGGCGTCGACGTAGCGCAGGCCCGTCCAGTTGTCGGCCGACTTCAGGCCGCTGGACTTCACCGCCAGGCCGTAGCGGTCGAGCCAGTACGCGACCGCCTTCAGGGAGACGAACACGCCCAGCAGCACCGAGAGATGGCCGGTGGCGGCCGCGGTGGCCCGGGAACCGGGGCCGCTCAGCCGCAGCCCGCCGTAGAGGTAGTGGGTGAGCGCGGCGGCCACCAGGGAGAGCACCGCGCAGGCGAAGCCGAAGCTCAACAGGAAGCGGTACCACGGCAGATCGAAGGCGTAGAACGAGACGTCCTTGTGGAACTGCGGGTCGGTGGTGCCGAACGGGACGCCGTTGATCCACTGGAGCCAGGTGCGCCACTCACCGGAGGCCGAGGCCCCGGCGATCAGGCCGATCACCGCGGTGACCGCGATCAGCGCCCACTTCTTGAACGGGGCCAGGCCCATGCGGTAGCGGTCCAGGCTCTGCTGCTCCATGGACATCGCGCTGAGCGGCGGCCGGAGCCGGTGCGCCAGCCAGATATTGAGCCCCACGGCCACCGCCATCACGGCGCCGAAGGCGAAGAACAATCCGATCTTGGTCCACAGGGTGGTGGTGAAGACCGAGGAGAAATGGACCGAGCGGTACCAGAGCCAGTCGGTCCAGAATCCCGAGAACATCACGAAGAGCATGGCCAGCACGGCCAGTACGCCCAGCGTCATGAGCAGGGTTCGGAACCGCCGCGACGGTCGGCCGACTCTGATCCGCGGCCCGGTGGGGCCTCCGCCGCGGTCCGGCATCTGGAAAGCCAAGGTGCGCACCTCGAAGTTAGCTGTCGTGTGGAGCAGGCCCGGCGATAGTAGGACCCAGTGATGCAACTTACGACGGCTTTACTCGGTTCCCGATTTCGGGGGTTCACAGGGCACGATGTTGGACATGACCAACCTCCCCGTGGACGGCACCCCCCTCGCCGCCGACCCGCTGACCCGCGCCGTGCTCGAAATCGACGAGTACACCGCCGGGCTCGGCTGGGACCAGCCCGCCCGTTTGTTCGCCCTCGTCGACTCCGTCAAGCTCCGCGAGCAGGAGCCCGCGCTCGCCGCCCAGCTGGGCATCGACGACTCCACCGGCAGTTCCCTGACCCCCATCGAGCAGGACGAGATCCCGGCCGGCGCCCCGCTGGACGAGTTCCTCGCCACCATCGCCTGGCCGGACGCCGTCACCGGCTGCGCGCTGACCGTGGAGCGGCTGATGCTCCCGCCCTCGGCCGAGGACGCCGAGCCGGCGGGCATGTCCGAGAAGCAGCTCGCCAAGTGGGTCGCCGAGCACCCCGACCGCCAGGAGGTGCGGATGACGGTGGCCGTCCTGCGGGACGGCTCCCGGGAGTCGGCGCTGCGGCTGCGGGAGAAGGACTCCACGTCCGAGGTGCTGACCGGCAAGGCGCTCGTCCCGGGCCTCGCGGACGCGCTGGCGGCGACCTTCGAGGACTGACCCGCGGCGGGCGGACGGGCCCGCGGGCGGTCGGCTGCCGGCCGCCGGCCGGGCTTCCGGCGGCCCGCCCGTCCGCCCGGCTGCCCGTCGGTCCTCCGGTCCGCCCTAGTGGCCGGCCGGGGTGCAGCTCGGCAGGTCGGCGAGGTCCTTCTTGCGGATCTTGGCCAGGGCCTGCACCGCGTCCTCTATGGAGCCGACCTTGACCAGCCGCAGCCCGCTGGGGGTGTCCTTGGCGGCCGCGGCGCAGTTCTCCTTGGGCGTCAGGAAGAACTGGGCGCCCTTGTCCCGCGCGCCGATCGTCTTCATCGAGATACCGCCGATCGGGCCGACCTTGCCCTGGTCGTCGATGGTGCCCGTACCGGCGACGAACGTGCCGCCGGTCAGGTCGCCGCCCGGGGTGAGCTTGTCGACGATGCCGAGCGCGAACATCAGCCCGGCGCTGGGGCCGCCGACGTCGGCGAGCTTGACGTCGATGGGGAACGGGAAGATGTGGTCGAGCTGGGCCTGGATGCCCACGATGGCCCGCCCGCCGTCCGCCGCCGTGGTGATCGCCACCTGCTTGCCGGGGCCCTCGGGCCGCTTGCCCTGCTTCTCCGCCGCGGCCGCCTCCTTGGCCGGGATGACGGTGAAGACCACCTTCTCGCCCGGCTTGTGCCGGGTGACGAGCTTGGCGACGTCGCCGGTCTGGCGCACCTCCTGGCCGTCCACCGCCTTGATCACATCGCCGGCGTGCAGCAGCCCGTCGGCCGGCTTGCCCTTGACCACGGTGCCGACGACGGTCTGCGTGGCCACCGGGATGTGCAGCTGCTTCAGGGCGGCGGCCTTGGCGCTCTCCTGGGACTGGCTGAACTCCTCGGCGTTCTGCTGGTCGGCCTGCTCGGCGGTCTGCCCCTCGGGGTAGAGGGTCTTGTGCGGTACCACCGCGCTGTCCGGGTCCAGCCAGCCGTAGACCGCTTCGAGGAGATTCATGCGGTAGTCCGGGCCGGTGACGCGGACGGTGGTCATGTTCAGATGCCCGGACGTCGGATACGTCTTGCGGCCGGAGATCTGCAGGACCGGCTCGCCGTTGTGCTCACCGAGGGTGTTGACCGTCGGGCCCGGCGACATCTCCGCGTACGGCACGGGAATCAGCACCCCGGCGCAGAGCAGCGCGATCAGCATCAGGATCGAGGCGAGCAGCGTGGCGGTGCGGCGTGGCATGGAACGACAGTACGGGACGGGTATGACAACCGGCCCGCGGGGCCGTCCGTACGGGTCCGGCGGGCGGCGGCGGTTCCGCGCCGGCCGGCATCAGGCCCGCGTCAGACCGGGTCCGAGGCGTGCTCGCGGGTGGTCGCGGCGGGCGCCGGGGCGGTGTGCTGCTTCTCCATCGCGGCCCGGAAGCGGGCGTAGCCGGCCAGCTCCGCGACGTCCCCGGTCCTGCGGTTGCGCAGGGTCCAGCTGCTCCACAGGGCGGCGGCCAGCCCCGCCAGAACCGGAATCAGCAGCCAGAGGAGCGCTCCCATGGCGATCTCCCTCCACCGTGCGCGCCCGCGTTCGACGAATAAGCAGATTAACCATCTGCCAGGTCAACGCTGGTGCCGGGGAGCGGGTTACGCAACCGGAACGTGACGTACCGGTTCGGCGGCAGACCGGGGCGAGAGGGCCCACCCCTATGCGTCCGGACGTGGGCTAACAGGCCCCCACCCACTCCTCGGTGCCATCCGCAAACGTCTGGTGCTTCCAGATCGGGACCTCGTGCTTGAGGTCGTCGATGAGCTTGCGGCAGGCCGCGAACGCCTCGGCCCGGTGGGGGCAGGAGACCGCGACGACCACGGCCAGTTCGCCGATGGCCAGATCGCCCACCCGGTGGACGGCGGCCAGCGCGCGGACCGGGTAGTCGGCGACGACCTTCTCGGCGACCCGGCGCAGCTCCTCCTCGGCGGACGGGTGCGCGGAGTAGCCCAGGCCCTCGACGTCGGAGCCGCCGTCGTGCGAGCGGACGGTGCCGACGAAGAGCGCCGTACCGCCCGCCGCCGGGTCGCCGACGGCCGCGAAGACCTCGTCCACGGACAGCGCGGTGTCGCGGATCGCCAGCAGCCGGATGGGGTCCTCGGCGCCCTGCTCACCAGGGTGGTCGCGGCCGGTGGACGGGCGGGAGTGCGTGCCAGACATGCTCCCATCGTGCCGTACGGGAGCGCGGCGCGGAATGGCCGTTTCCACCGGGCGTCCGGCGCCCCGTATGGAGGCTCGTACAGTCCCCCGGGCCGGCGGGCCGGTCAGAGGCGGCGGCGGGCCTTGCGGGCGCGGCGGACCAGGGCCGCGGTGCCCAGCAGGGCGACGGTGGCGCCGGCGGCGCCCGCGGCGGTGGCGTCCTTGCGGCCGAGCCGGCGGCCGGCCACGGTGTGCCGTCCGGCGACCTCCTCCAGGAGCTCGGCCAGCACCTCCTCGTTGGTCCACCGGGGCCGCCAGCCCGCGTCGTGCAGCCGGCTGCCGCTGACCACCCAGGGGTGCATGGTGTAGGCGAGGTCCCCGGCGGGCGAGGGGGTCAGGCCGATCCGGTGGAGGCGGGCGGCGGCGCCCAGCGCCACCGAGGACGGCAGCTCCATGCGCCGGATACCGGAGAGCTCCTCGACCTCCTCCTGTTCCAGCCAGCCGTCGCAGCCCACCGCCAGTTCGCCGTCGACCTTCTCCAGGGCGGCGTACTCCAGGGCGCTGACCAGGTCTTCCACGTGGCAGAACTGCCAGGCCGGGCGGGAGCCGGCGACGACCAGGAGACGGGGCGACTCGAAGTAGCGGGTCAGCGCGGTGTCGGTGCCGCCCACCAGGACGGCGGGGCGCAGCACGGTGACGTTCAGGCCGGGGTGGGCGCGCGGGGCGCGGCGGGCCAGGTGCTCGATCTCCAGGAGGTCGCCGACGCCGGTGGCGTCCGCGGTGGCGCGCAGCTCGGCGTCCTCGGCCAGCGGAACATCGTTGTCGGGCAGCGCCCCGTAGACCATCGCCGAGGTGCACAGCACCACCCGGTGCACGCCGGCGGCCGCGGCGGCGGTCAGCACGGTCTGGGTGCCGCGGACGTTGTACGCGGTGCGGGCGGCGGCGTCGGTCTCCAGGTCGAGGTCGAGGGCGAGATGGACGACGACGTCCGTTCCGCGGAGTTTGTCGGCGATGGCGGGGTCGCGGACGTCCAGGACGTGCCACCGGGCCTCGGCCACGTCGCCGGGCCGCTCGTCGATGGCCACCACTTCCCTGACCTCGTCGGAGTCGGCCAGGGCGCGGGTGAGCAGCGCGCCGACCCCGGAGGCGGCTCCGGTGACGGCGACGACGGGGCGGCGCAGCGGCCGGCCGCCGCTCACGGCGTGGTCCGCCTCTTCGGCGGTGGCGGCAGCGTTTCGCGCTGCGCGAACGGTCGGATCTGGGGAACTCACCGGGCGTCTCCAGCGGTTGTCTTCAGTGCGGGCGCGTCGTACGGGTCCGCACCAGGTGGCGTCCATCCTGCCGCAGCCACCGCGCCAGCGAAGCACCGAGCCCCAGGGCGGCGCGAGTGTCTACGCTGGAGGTGATGTCGGGCAGCCGCCGTCGGCGTAGGGCCGGCGGCCCTACGAGCCGAGGAAACCCGTGAGTGACACCCCATTCGGATTCGGCCTTCCGCCGGAGGAGCCGGAGGACGGCGACAACGGCAAGCAGAAGGGCGGCCAGGGAGGTAGCCAGGGCCCCGCGAACCCCTTCGGGTTCGGTGGCGGGAGCGGCGGCGCGGACAATCCGTTCGCGGCGCTCTTCGGCGGCATGGGGGGACCCGGCGGCCAGATGAACCCCGGCGACCTCGGTGCCGCCTTCCAGCGGCTGGGCCAGATGCTCTCCTACGAGGGCGGGCCGGTGAACTGGGACATGGCCAAGGACATCGCGCGGCAGACCGTCGCGCAGGGCGCCGAGGACGGCAGCAAGGACGCCAGCGTCTCCCCCGGTGAGCGGTCGGCCGTGCAGGACGCGGTGCGCCTGGCCGACCTGTGGCTGGACGGCGTGACGTCGCTCCCGTCGGGCGCCGGCTCGGTGGTGGCCTGGAGCCGCGCCGAGTGGGTCGAGGAGACCCTGCCGGTGTGGAAGGACCTGGTCGACCCGCTCGCCGAGCGGGTCGGTTCCGCGATGGGCGAGGTGCTGCCCCAGGAGATGCAGGCCATGGCCGGCCCGCTGCTGGGGATGATGCGCTCCATGGGCGGCGCGATGTTCGGCACCCAGATCGGGCAGGCGCTGGGCGTGCTGGCCTCCGAGGTCGTGGGCTCCACGGACATCGGGCTGCCTCTGGGCCCGGCCGGCAAGGCCGCGCTGCTGCCGGCGAACGTCCAGGCGTTCGGGGCCGGCCTCGGCGTCCCGGAGGAGGAGGTGCGGCTCTATCTCGCCCTGCGGGAGGCCGCCCACCAGCGGCTCTTCGCCCATGTGCCGTGGCTGCGCTCGCACCTCTTCGGCGCCGTCGAGGGCTACGCCCGCGGCATCAAGGTCGACACCACCAAGCTGGAGGACGCGGTCGGCCAGCTCGACCCCCAGCACCCCGAGGAGTTGCAGAACGCCCTCCAGCAGGGCATGTTCCAGCCCGAGGACACCCCGGAGCAGAAGGCCGCGCTGGCCCGTCTGGAGACCGCGCTGGCGCTCGTCGAGGGCTGGGTGGACGCGGTGGTGCACGCTGCCGCCAAGCCGCATCTGCCGTCCGCGGACAAGCTCCGGGAGACCCTGCGGCGGCGCCGGGCCACCGGCGGCCCGGCCGAGCAGACCTTCGCCACGCTGATCGGCCTCCAGCTGCGGCCGCGCCGGCTGCGGGACGCCTCCCGGCTGTGGGCGTCGCTCACCGACGCCCGGGGCCTGGACGGCCGCGACGGCCTGTGGGAGCACCCCGACATGCTGCCCACGGCCGCCGACCTCGACGACCCGGACGGCTTCGTCCACCACGAGCACGCCGACTTCTCCGAGCTCGACAAGATGCTGGGCGAGGCGGCGAGCGGCGGCGCGCCGGATCCGACCAAGCGCGACGGCGGCGCCCCCGGCCCGGACGCGGCGGACGGCCCGGACGCCTCGGGCGGCCAGGGCGGCGGCGGACCGCGCGGCCCCGAGGACGAGGGCAAGGGAGACGGCCCCAAGTGAGCCTGCGGGAGGACGCGGCGCGGGTGCTCAAGGAGTGGCCCGCGCCGTCCGAGGAGCAGGAGCGCCTGCGCCTGGCCTATCTGGACCACCTCGCCGGCCATCGGGACGGCATGTGGAAGCCGTGCAAGGACGGCCACCTCACGGCCAGCGCGCTGGTGATCGACCCGGTCGGCGGCCGGGTGCTGCTCACCCTGCACCGCAAGCTGGAGATGTGGCTCCAGATGGGCGGCCACTGCGAGCCCGAGGACGCCACGCTGGCGGACGCGGCGCTGCGCGAGGCGCGGGAGGAGTCCGGGATCGCGCACGGGCTGACGCTGCTGGGCGGCGCGCCGGTGCGGCTGGACCGCCACCGGACGCCCTGCGCGGTCCATCTGGACGTCCAGTACGCCGCGCTGGCGCCCGCGGACGCGGTGGCGGCGATCAGCGACGAGTCGCTGGACCTGCGGTGGTTCGGCTACGACGAGGTGCCCGCGGTCGCCGACGAATCGGTGGTCCGCCTGGTGGCGGAGACCCGGGCGCTGCTGGGGGCGGCGGGCTGACGGACCGGCCCTTTGCTGACGCGCCGTCAACTTTACTGACGTACCGTCAACTTCCGGCGCCCGTCCCCGATATGGGGGCGGGCGCCGGTGCGTGTGCGCTACGGGCCAGGGGGGTGCGGCCCCGGGGCGGCGCTATGGGGCGAGTGACCCCGGTGGACGGGCCGCGGGGTGGCGGCCGCCGGGCGGGTTCCGCTCAGCGGCCGTGCCGCGGGGTGCCGCCCTGCGGGTCCCCCGGGGGCGGGGGTGCCGCGCCGGGGGCGCCGGGGTCCGCGCCGTAGCCGGGCCACGGGCCCGTACCGCCGTCCGGCTGGGGCGGCGCGGTCTGCCCGGGATACGGGGCGTACGGGTCCTGCGGCGCCGGTCGGCCCGGTTCGCCGTAGGCACCGGGCGGCGGCGGGAGCGGCACCGGCGGCCCCTGGGGCACGCCGTACCCGGCGGGCGGGGGCGGCTGCTGACCGTACGGGAGCGGGGGCGGCTGCTGGCCCTGCGGCGGCAGTGGCGGGGGCTGCTGACCGTGCGGCGGCAGCGGGGGCGGCTGCTGACCGTACTGCGGCGGCGCCTGGCCGTACTGCGGGGGCGGCTGCTGGCCACCGGGGTAGCCGCCGGGCGCCTGGCCGTACGGGGGCGGGGGCGGCGGCCCCGGCACACCGGGAGGCGGCGGGGGCGGCGGCCCGTGCACCGCTCCCGGGGGCGGAGGCGGCGGCGGGGGCGGCCCCTGGACGGCCGGGGGCGGCGCCGTCCCGCCCGGCGGGACCAGCGGCGCGACCATCGTCGGCGCGCTGTGCAGCTGCGCGGCGGAGGGCTGCGGCAGCGGAGGCGGCTGCGGGTGGTACGCCGCGGGCGCGCGCGGGTCCGGCGCGGTCGGCACCGGCGGCGGCGGGACGGGCGCGGGGGCCGGGGGCGGCCCGGCGGACGGGGGCGGCGCGGGAGCCGGAGCGGGGGCCGGGGGCGGCAGGGTGAAGTCGCTCACGTCCGGGAGCGCGGGCGCCCCGGCGGCCCCGGTGGCGCCGGCCGACGCGGCCGGCGCGGCGTCCTCCGCACCCTCCGCGTCTTCCCCGCTCTCCTCCAGCACCTCGCCGCCGAAGTGCGTCAGCAGTGCCTCCAGGCCGCCGTCGAAGCCCTGGCCCACCGCGGCGAACCGCCAGCCGTCCTTGACGTACAGGTCGCCGAGCATCACGGCGCGCTCGGTGCTGAACTCCTCGCCGCTGAACGGATACCGGGCGACCTCCTCGCCGCCGGCCACCACGCGCAGGCAGCCGGGGCCGATCCGGTCCATCCGCCCCTCGCCGTCGAGCGCCGCGGTGAACGTCAGCTTCCGGATGTGCGGCGGGATCCGGTCGAGGGCGATCCGGAAGGACTCCGTGTCGCCGTCCCGGGGGCCGAGCAATTGGACCGCGTCCTCGGGGGACGCGGGCTGGTTGTAGAAGACGAAGTAGCGGTCGTCGGAGAGCCGCTCGTCGGCGTCGAGCCCGAAGCAGCTGACGTCGATGACCATCCCGGGGCCGTCGATCCGCACCCCGACGTACAGTTCCCGCTCCGCCGTCAGCTCGGCAAGCCTGGCCTTGTGGCCGCGCTGGAATTCCCTGGCCGTGTGCAACGCCCCTCCCCCGCTCTCGCGCGCAAGTCCCTGTCCCCGCCAGGCTAACGGCCGGCGCCGGCCGGGCGCGGGGCCGGGGCGCGCAGGGGAACGGCCGGAACCGGGAGCCCGTACCGGGGACCCGGACCCGGGTGGGTCAGCGGCGGCGGGCGGCGGGCAGGTGCGGCAGCCGGTCGGCGGCGACCACGCCCTCCAGATAGCCGCGGGCCCGTTCGGTGCGCGGATAGGACTCCAGCAGCCGCCAGAACTCCGGGCCGTGGCCCGGGACGAGAAGGTGCGCCAGCTCGTGCAGCAGGACGTAGTCGATGACGTACTCGGGCATGCCCTGGAGGCGGTGCGAGAGGCGGATGCTGCCCTCGGCCGGGGTGCACGAGCCCCAGCGGGTGTTCTGGTTGGTGACCCAGCGGACCGTCGCGGGCCGGGCCCGGCCGTCGAGGTACTGCTCCGAGAGCCGCTCGGCGCGTTCGGCGAGCTCGCCGTCGCCCAGTATCCGCTTGCTCTCCTGGGCGGCGAGCTTGTCCAGCATGACCGACACCCAGCGCCGCTCCTCGGCCTGCGACATCCGGGCCGGGATCAGGACGATGGTGCGGTCGCCCTCGCGGTACGCGGAGACCGTGCGGCGGCGCCGCGCGCTGCGGCGCACCTCCACCGGGCGCGACGGCGGGCTCGGCTCGGCCCCTCGCGGGCGGTCGCTGGCGCGGCGCAGGGGCGTCTCCCCGGGGCCGCGCGGGGAAGGGTCGGCGGGCACGCGCCCGACGTTACCCGCTGGCACGGCGGGAAGTCCCGCTACCACGGACGGTTCGCCACCTGAACGCCCCCGGCGCGCACCGCTTTGTACGACGAAAGCCCGCCGCCTGTGGATAACTCCGGCACGGGTCGGCCGGCCGGAGCATGCTGGGGGCCGGACGAGACGAACGGGGGGTGGATGACATGCATCCGATGCTCAAGCCCGCGCTGCGGCGCGGCTGGCGGGACCGGGAGACGGTGCGGTTCGGGGTGGCGCCGGCCCACGCCCGGGTGGTCGGCCCGCTCGATATGGCGACCGCGTATTTCCTCGGGCTGATCGACGGCACGCGCTCGGTGCCGCAGCTCATCGAGGCGGCCGCCGGGCTGGACGTGGCGCCGGAGCGGGCGCGCGGGTTGGTGGAGCGGCTCGGCGCGGCCGGGCTGCTGGAGCTCCCGGCGGCGGACGGCGCGGTGGACGCGGCGGTGCGGGCGGACGGCCCGGCCGTCGAGCGGCTGCGGGCGGATCTGGCGTCGCTGTCGGTGCGGCAGCAGGGGCGGACGGCCGGGCCGCTCGCGCGGATCGGGGCGCGCCGGTCGGTGCGGGTGAAGGTGAAGGGGGCGGGCCGGGTCGGCGCGCAGATCGCGGCGCTGCTGGCGGCCTCGGGCGCCGGCCGGGTGGACGTGGTGGACGGCGGCGCGGTCGCGCCGTGGGACGTGGTCCCCGGCGGGCCGGCGCCGGAGCAGATCGGTGAGCGGCGGGGCGACGCGGCCCGCCGGCTGGTCAAGGAGGCGTCCCCGTGGAGCCATCCGCCCCGGCCCGGCAGCCCGGTCACCGAGTCCGGGGAGCCCGGGATCTCCCTGGTGGTGGTCGCCCCGCGCGACGGCCTGGGGGCCTACGCCCCCGATCCGGTGCTGGCCGAACCGCTGCTCACGGCCGGGATCCCGCATCTGTACGCGGGCGTGCTGGAGGGCACGGGGGTGGTGGGCCCGCTGGTGGTGCCCGGCGTCACGGCCTGCGCCGGCTGCGACGAGCTGCGCCGCACGGACGCGGAGCCGGCCTGGCCGCAGCTGCTGGCGCAGTGGCGTTCGGGGCGCGGGACGCCGGCGGTGCCGGCCTGCGACGCGGGGCTGGCGACGGCGGTCGCGGGGCTGGCCGCCGTCCAGGCGCTGGCGTTCCTCGACGGGGAGCCGCCGCCGTGCGCGGGGGCGCGGATGGAGCTTCCGCTGCCGTGTGCGAGTGTGCGGACGGTGCGGATCGCACCGCATCCGGAGTGCGGCTGCGGGGCCGCCGCCGTACGGGGTGCGCCGGACGCCTCGGTTCCCCGGCCGCGGCACGCCACAATGACGGGGTAGCCCCGGTAGGGGGCCGGTGTGAGTTGGAGGGGCGCATGTCTGATCTTCCCCGCAAGGCGGTCACCCGCACCGCCAAGCTGGCCGCGCTGCCACTGGGGTTCGCCGGCCGTGCCACCTGGGGCCTGGGCAAGCGGCTCGGCGGCCGGTCCGCCGAGATCGTCGGCCGGGAGCTCCAACAGCGCACCGCCGAGCAGCTCTTCAAGGTGCTCGGTGAGCTGAAGGGCGGTGCGATGAAGTTCGGCCAGGCGCTGTCGGTCTTCGAGTCGGCGCTGCCCGAGGAGATCGCCGGCCCGTACCGCGCGGCGCTGACGAAGCTTCAGGAGGCGGCGCCGCCGATGCCGACGAGCACGGTGCACGCGGTGCTGGCCGAGCGGCTGGGCGCGGACTGGCGGGAGCTGTTCGAGGAGTTCGAGGACAAGCCGGCCGCCGCGGCGTCGATCGGGCAGGTGCACCGGGGTGTGTGGCACGACGGCCGCGAGGTGGCCGTCAAGGTGCAGTATCCGGGGGCCGGTCGGGCGCTGCTGTCGGATCTGGCGCAGCTGAGCCGGTTCGCGCGGCTGCTGGGGCCGCTGATCCCGGGCATGGACCTCAAGCCGCTCATCGCCGAGCTGCGCGACCGGGTCGCGGAGGAGCTGGACTACGCCCTGGAGGCCGAGGCCCAGCAGGCGCACGCCGAGGAGTTCGCCGGCGATCCGGATGTCGTGGTGCCGGCCGTGGTGCACCAGGGCGAGCAGGTGCTGGTGACGGAGTGGCTGGCGGGGGTGCCGCTGTCCGAGGTGATCGCCGGCGGTACGGAGGAGCAGCGGGACCGCGCCGGGCAGCTGCTGGCCCGCTTCCTCTTCTCCGGACCGGCGCGGACGGGCCTGCTGCACGCCGATCCGCATCCGGGCAACTTCCGGCTGGTGCCCGGCGCCGATCCGGACGGGCCGGTGTCCGGCTGGCGGCTGGGCGTACTGGACTTCGGCACGGTCGACCGGCTGCCGGACGGGCTGCCGCCGACGATCGGCGCCTCACTGCGGCTGGCGCTGGACGGCGAGGCCGACGCGGTCTACCGCATGCTGTGCGCGGAGGGCTTCGTCAAGGAGTCGGTGGAGCTGGATCCGGACGCGGTGCTGGACTATCTGCTGCCGATCATCGAGCCCGCGCGGATGGCGGCGTTCCCGTTCGCCCGGGACTGGATGCGCCGGCAGGCGGCCCGGATCGGCGATCCCCGCTCCCCCGCGTACCAGCTGGCCAAGCAGCTCAATCTGCCGCCCGCCTACCTCCTGATACACCGGGTGACGCTGAGCACGATCGGGGTGCTGTGCCAGCTGGGCGCCACGGTCCGGCTGCGCGACGAGCTGGAGGCGTGGATGCCGGGCTTCCTGCCGGAGCCGGAGGAGGCCGACGCGGACGGGCACGACGCGGATGTGCCGGAGGCGGCCGGGCCGGAGCCGGACGCGGACGACGCGGCCGGGAGCCCGGCAGCCGCCAGTCCGGCCTGACCCCGGGCCGGGAGCCGCGCCCCGCGCCGGGCCGGGAGCCGCGCCCGACCCCGAGCTGAGTCGAGCCCGGGGCCGCGTACCGCTCCCGGCTCCGGCCGGTCACCGGCCGCGGGCCCGCCCCGGCTACCACCAGCTGGAGTCCAGCCGCCCCTCGATGGCGCGGATGTTGTCGCGGGCGCAGTCGTCGCAGAAGTAGCGGCGCTCGCCGTTCTCCACCGAGCAGGTCCAGGTCGGCGGGGTGCCCTCGGCCACCGCGCCGCAGCGGGCACACACCGTGGTGTCGGAGGTCAACTCCGCCTGTTGATGCGTCATCTGGTCCACCGTCCGACGATATCCCCGCAGATGCCGGGAAACGGGACGCAACGCAGCACGGGGCCCGTCCGGTGGACGGACGGACCCCGTGGGTGGCGGTGCCTCAGTGCGCGGTGCCGGTCCGGCCGGTCACTGCATCACGGCCATGGCCAGCGCGCGGCGGGCGCGCAGCGACGCGCGCTCGGCGCGCCGCTGCATCCGCCGCGCGGCGGCGAGCCGGTGCCCCCTGCGTTCCGACTCGGCCTCTTGGAGGCGTTGTTGGACATGGGCCCTGGCCAGGGCTTCTGGCATGAGTTGCATGGCGAGGTTCCTGTTCTGGCGCGACTTCAGGGCGCCGGTGTTCACGGGGGCGGGGGTTTCGGTGAGAGTCGGGTTCATCGCTGGGTCCTGCTTCTGGGGGTCCCGGGTGAGGGGATGGTCGATCGTTCCTGTGCGCGCGGTGTTCATGCCACGACCGGGTTCTTGCGCGGACGGCCACGGGGGCGCTTCCGCGGGACGACAACGCCCTGGACGAAGAGCTCACCGCCCCACACGCCCCACGGCTCGCGGCGCTCCTTGGCACCGGCCAGGCACGCCTCGCGCACCGGGCAGGTCTGGCAGAGGGTCTTGGCGTACTCGACGTCGGCCGGGGACTCCGCGAAGAAGACCTCGGGGTCGTACGTGCGGCAGGGGACGGCGGTGCCGAGGCGGTCGATCTCGTCGTCGAGCTCGGTGAGGGGCAGCAAGGCGTTCTCCTGGGGGTCGGGCGGAGGGATCAGGTCGGTGGCTACGGACGGGGTGTGCGTGGTGAGTTGCACGGTGGTGTGTTTCCTCGTCTGTTCCGGCCCACTGGTGGCGGGCGGGTTGGGCAAAACAAAAGGACCGCGGATCCCGGTGTGGGTTCCGCGGCCCTGGAAGGTGCCGACCTGATCGCCGATCAGGATGGATCTCTCCAGGGTTCGAGGCCGCGGTAGGCCCACATGTCATGCTGCTGCTCGTACTGCTTCCGGGATTCGGCACCATTGGCCGCCGCCGCGAAGGCAAAGGCGTTCGCCGCCGCCGTCGCTACCGCTGCCGCGGGTGCCTCGGTCGGTCGCTCGACCCGCTCACCGGCCGTCAGGACGGCAGGGGCGCCGGGACGAACGACCTCGGTACCGGACAGGCGGCCGGAGCCGGACAGACCGGTGCCAAGGAGCGAGGCGTCGAGAGCGCAGGGGGCGACGACCGAGAGATCGGTCATTTTGTTGGTCTCGATGAAGCTGATCACTGGGCTCGCCTCCTCTCGGCGTCTCGGGGACCGGTACGCACCCGGTCCTGGGTGTTCAAGTACAGCACGGAGTGATCGGATCCCGGAAGTTCCGTCGTTTCCGTCGCTTCCGAAGGCTATGGGGATGCGCTCCGCGCGCGCAAACTATTTTTCCGACGAGTTTTCCGGCGGCTTTTCCGGGCTCTCCGCGCCGGCGCAGAGCGCCAGCACCTCGGCGCCGAAGCGGTCCAGCTTGCGGCGCACCACACCGGGGATCACGGCCAGCTCCTCGGCGGTCGCCGGGACCGCCTCGGCGATGGCCATCAGCGTCTTGTCGGTGAAGACGCAGTAGGCGGGCTGCCGGGTGCGGGCGGCCTGCTCGGCGCGCCAGTCCCGCAGCCGCTCGTACAGCGCCTCGTCCAGCTCGGAGGGGCAGTCCTCGCAGCGCATCAGCTTCATCTCACCGGGGTCGGTGAGCGTGCGGCGGCAGACCCGGCAGCGGGCCGGGCGGCGCTGGGCCCGCTGGGGCCGGCCGGGCGCCGCGGCGGTCCGGCCGCGCTCCACGCCGCCGGTGGGCCCGCCCGCGGCGCGGCGGTACGCGGCCGCCGTACCGGAGCCGGTCCGCAGGCCGTCCAGGAAGCGGCTGGCGCCCCGGGAGGGCCGGCCGCCGGGTGAGCGGGCCAGCGACCAGGACAGCGCGAGGTGGCGGCGGGCGCGGGTGATACCGACGTAGAGCAGCCGGCGCTCCTCCTCGATCTGCTCGTCGGTGCGGGCGTGGTGGATCGGGAGCATGCCCTCGGTGAGGCCGACGAGGAAGACCGCGTCCCACTCCAGGCCCTTGGCGGCGTGCAGCGAGGCGAGGGTGACGCCCTCGACGGTGGGGGCGTGCTGGGCGGCGGCCCGCTCGTCCAGCTCGGTGACCAGGTCGGCGAGGGTGGCGCCGGGCCGGGCCCGGGCGAAGTCCTCGGCGAGCCGGACGAGGGCGGCGAGCGACTCCCAGCGGTCGCGGACCGCGCCGGAGCCGGCCGGCGGGCGGTCGGTCCAGCCCATGTCGCTGAGCACCGCGCGCACCTCGGACGGGAGGTCCGCGACGCCGTCGAGGAGGGTGTCGTTGGCGCCGAAGCGGGCCGCGCCGCGGAGCTTGACGCCGGCCTCGCGCACCTCGGGGCGCTCGAAGAACCGCTCGGCGCCACGCAGCTGATACGGGACGCCGGCGTCGGCGAGGGCCTGCTCGTAGACCTCGGACTGGGCGTTGATGCGGAACAGGACGGCGATCTGGCCGGCCGGGACGCCGGCGTCGATCAGCTCGCGGATCCGGCGGGCGGTGCCCTCGGCCTCGGCGGGCTCGTCGGCGTACTCGGTGAAGGCCGGCTCGGGGCCGGGCTCGCGCTGGGAGACCAGCTCCAGGCGGTGCTCGGCGGCCCGGCCGCGGGCGCGCGCCAGCAGGCCGTTGGCGAGGTGGACGACCTGAGGGGTGGAGCGGTAGTCGCGGACGAGGCGGACGACCGTGGCGTGCGGATGGCGGGCGCGGAAGTCCAGGAGGTGGTCGGGGGTGGCCCCGGTGAAGCTGTAGATGGTCTGGCTGGCGTCGCCGACCACGCACAGGCTGTCGCGGTCGCCCAGCCACAGCTCCAGCAGCCGCTGCTGGAGGGGGCTGACGTCCTGGTACTCGTCGACGACGAAGTGCTGGTACTGGGCGCGGACCTGCTCGGCGATGTCGTGGCGGTCCTGGAGGACGCCGACGGTGAGCAGCAGCACGTCCTCGAAGTCGATGCTGCCGCGCTCCCGCTTGAGCTGCTCGTACGTGGCGTATATCTGCCCGAGCTCGGCCGGGTCGCGGGGCGCCTCGCGGCCGGCCTTGGCGACCGCGGCGGGATAGTCGGCGGGCACCGTCTGGGTGACCTTGGACCACTCGATCTCGGCGGTGGCGTCGCGCAGCTCGTTGCGGTCCAGGCGGAGGCGGCAGCGGGCGGCGGCCTCGGCGACGAGCGGGCCCTTGCGGTCCAGCAGCCGGGGCAGCTCGCCGCCGACCGCGCGCGGCCAGAAGAACTGGAGCTGGCGCAGGGCCGCGGAGTGGAACGTGCGGGCCTGGACTCCGGTGGCGCCGAGCTGCCGGAGCCGGCCGCGCATCTCGCCGGCCGCGCGGGCGGTGAAGGTGACGGCGAGCACACTGGCGGGCTGGAGGATGCCGGCCCGGACGCCGTAGGCGATGCGGTGGGTGATGGCGCGGGTCTTGCCCGTGCCGGCGCCGGCCAGCACGCAGACCGGGCCGTGCAGCGCGGTGGCGACCTCGCGCTGCTCGGGGTCGAGCCCGTCGAGCACCCCGTCCGGCCCGCTCGGCGGGGGCGCGTACGGGGCGTCGCCCGGGACCCGCGGGGTGGGAGTGGTGTCCGTTGCTGCGCTCACCCCGCCATGCTGCCAGGTCCGCGGCGGGACCCGGGAACGCCGTCCACGGCGGCCGGGCTCCGGTCGTACCGGCTTGGGCCGGCTGTGGACGGCGGCGGGGCGGCCGGCGGCGGGCGGGAATGGTCCGGGGGCGGTGCGCGTTGTGCTCCTCGGTGCCACGGTGCGGCGACGCGGGTGGCACATGATCACGATCGATACCGAGCTAAGGAGCGCGGGACGCATGGCGGGCACTGTGACGATGTACAGCACGACCTGGTGCGGTTACTGCCGTCGGCTGAAGAGCCAGATGGACCGCGAGGGCATCGCCTACACCGAGATCAACATCGAGCAGGACCCGGAGTCCGCGGCGTTCGTCGAGAAGGCCAACGGCGGCAACCAGACCGTGCCGACCGTGCTCTTCGCCGACGGGACGACGCTGACCAACCCGTCCCTGGCGCAGGTCAAGGAGAAGGTCGCCGCGGCCTGACGGCCGGGCGCACCGCCCGCAGCCGGGTCGCCGGCCGGTCCGTGAGGGAGCCGGCCGGCGGCCCTGTCGCGTCCGCGGCCTTCGGCCGCGGCGGGGGTCAGGGCTTGGGCAGCGGCTTGCCGTACCACAGCTCGATGAGCCGGGCCGCGATGGAGACCCCGTACGGCGGCAGCACCTCGCCGGAGGCGAAGGCCGCGGCCAGGTCGTCGCGGGAGAACCACCGGGCCTCCTCGATCTCCTCGCCGTCCACCCGGATTTCCGAGGAGGTGGCGCGGGCCATGAAGCCCAGCATCAGGCTGGAGGGGAAGGGCCAGGGCTGGCTGGCGACGTACTCGACGTCGCCGACGACCACCCCGGCCTCCTCGTAGACCTCGCGGGCCACCGACTGCTCGATGGACTCCCCCGGCTCGACGAAGCCGGCCAGCGTCGAGAAGCGGCCCTCGGGCCAGTGGACCTGGCGGCCGAGCAGGGCGCGGTCCTGCTCGTCGGTGACGAGCATGATCACGGCCGGGTCGGTGCGCGGGTAGTGCTCGGCGCCGCAGGCCGGGCAGCGGCGGATGTGGCCGGCCGCCGCGATGACCGTCCGCTCGCCGCAGCGGGAGCAGAAGCGGTGCATCCGCTGCCAGTTCTCCAGCGCCACGGCGTGCACGAGCAGCCCGGCGTCCCGAGGGGAGAGCAGCGGACCGGCCTCGCGGAGCCCGGCGGCGCGCGCGGACTGGTCCATACGGCCGGGCAGCGCGTCCTTCTGGAGCGCGAAGTAGCTGACCCCGTCCTCGTCGGTGCCGAGGTAGTAGCGGTGGGCCTCGGTCAGCGGCGCCTCGAAGGACGGCGTCATGATGAGTTCGGTGCGGCCGTCGGGGGTGTCGTCGATCAGCGCCTGGCCCCCGGACACGACGAAGACGCGCGTCGTCGGGTGGCTCCAGGCCGCCGCCAGCCATGCCTCGTCCAGACGGTGGTGGGCACTGCGGTCGATGCCGCTCGGCGCGCTGAAGGTGATCGGCCGGTCGGCCGTGCGGTCGGTCCAGGTGGTCACTGCTGTTTCCAACTCCCCCTATGGCGTGGGTGGGTGTGCGGACGGGCGGCAGGTGGTGCGGCGGGGCGCGCGGATCAGGACGGGCGCCAGTGCTCGGCGAGGTCGCCCCAGAGGTAGGCGGCGGTCTCGACGCCCTTCATCAGCAGGTCGAGCTCGACCTTCTCGTTCGGCGCGTGCCAGCCGTCCGAGGGCACCGAGATGCCCAGGAAGAGGACGGGGACGCCGAGGACGTCCTGGAGGTCGGCCGCCGGGCCGGAGCCGCCCTCGCGGGTGAAGCGGATCTTCGTACCGAACGCCCGGCCCATGGCGCGGACCACGGACTGCAGCGCGGGGTGGTCCAGCGGCGTCAGGCAGGGGCGGGTGGCGCCCCAGAAGGTGATCTCGTGGCGGATGCCGGCCGGGAGGCGCGCGGCGACCCAGTCCCGGACGGCCTGCTGGACGGCGCCCGTGTCCTGCCCGGCGACCAGCCGGAAGGAGAGCTTCAGCTGCGCGGTGGACGGGACGATGGTCTTGCCGCCGGGGCCCTGATAGCCGCCGGAGATGCCGTTGACCTCGGCGGTGGGGCGGGCCCAGACGCGCTCCAGGGTGGTGGCGCCGGTCTCGCCGAGGGTGGCGTGCGAGTGCGCGGTGCGCAGCCAGCCCTGCTCGTCGAAGGGCAGCTCGGCGAAGAGTTCCCGCTCGCGGTCGGTGAGCTCGATCACGCCGTCGTAGAAGCCGGGGATCGCGACGCGGCGGTCGGTGTCGTGGAGGGCGGCGGCGAGCCGGGCGGCCTCGGTGGCCGGATTGGGCACCGCGCCGCCGAACGAGCCGGAGTGGATGTCCTGGTCCGGGCCGTACAGGTCGATCTGGCAGTCGGTCAGGCCGCGCATGCCGGTGCAGACGGTGGGGGTGTCCGGGCCCCACATGCCGGTGTCGGAGACGATCACCGCGTCGCAGGCCAGCCGGTCGGCGTGGCGCCGCACCAGCTCCGGGAAATTCGGGGAGCCGGACTCCTCCTCGCCCTCGATGATCAGCTTGAGGTTGACGGCGGGGGCGGTGCGGCCGGTGGCGGCCAGATGCGCCCGGACGCCGAGGGTGTGGAAGAAGACCTGGCCCTTGTCGTCGGCGGCGCCGCGGGCGTAGAGCCTGCCGTCGGCGGTGACCGGCTCGAACGGGTCGGTGTGCCAGCCGTCCTCGCGGGCGGCGGGCTGGACGTCGTGGTGGCCGTAGACCAGGACCGTGGGGGCGGACGGGTCCCCGGAGGGCCATTCGGCGAAGACCGCGGGCAGGCCGGCGGTCTCCCAGACCTCGGTGACCGGGAAGCCGGTCTCCGCGAGCTTGCCGGCCAGCCACTCCGCGCTGCGGCGGACGTCGGCGGCGCGGCCGGGGTCGGCGGAGACGGACGGGATGCGCAGCCACTCCGCGAGATCGTCGAGGAAGGCGTCGCGGTGGCCGGCGAGGTACGCGCGGACGGCGTTGTCCGGGGTGGTGCTCATACGACCGAGCCTATCGGCCTTCCGGGGGATACCGGCCGGGGGTCTCGCCGAGCAGGATCCGTTCGAGTGCGGCGCGGTCCGGGAGCCGGGCGGGTCTGACCACCTCGCCGGTGCGGACGAAGAGGAACGCGGCGCCGACCTCGGAGGGCGCCAGGCCGTACCGCTCGGCCCAGGCGAGGCGGTAGACGGCGAGCTGGAGGGGGTCCGCGCCGGTGGGGCCGCCGGTGCCGGGGACGTTGCGGCCGGTCTTCCAGTCGATGATCTCGAAGCGGTCGCCGTCCGGGCCGGGCTCCTTGTAGACCGCGTCGATCCGGCCGCGGATCACCCGCCCGGCGAGCGTCATCCGGAACGGGACCTCCACCCGGAACGGCGTGCGGGTGGCGTACGGGGTGCGGGCGAACGCCTCTTTGAGGGCGGCGAGGTCCTGGTCGTCGGCGATCCCGTCGTGCTCGCCGGGCTCGGCGCCGGGCAGCTCGTCCGGGCCGAGCAGCGGCAGCGGCAGCTCCTCGAAGCGGGACTGGACCCAGGCGTGGAAGCGGGTGCCGCGGCGGGCGGCGGGCTGCGGGGGGCGCGGCATCGGGCGGGCCAGCTCGCGGGCGAAGCCGTCCGGGTCGGCGGCGACCTGGAGCAGCTGGGTGGCGGTGAGCGAGGCGGGCAGCGGGACGTCCCGCACCCGGGCGCGGGAGCTGCGCAGCTCGGCGGCGAGCGCTTCGAGGTCGCGGTCCCAGGAGGCGAGGGTGCGGCGGTCTTCGGGGGGAAGCGGGGGGTCGGCCTCACCGGGCGGGCCCGGCTCGGGGGTGCGCTGGGCGATGACGTGCGGGCGGGGGGTGGTCTCGCCGGGCGCGTACGGGGGCTCGGCGTGGGGCGGCTCGGCGTACGGGTCGTCCCCCGGGGGCGCGTACGGGTCGTCCTCGGGGAATGCGAAGGGGTCGTCGTCCTCGGGGAACGCGAACGGGTCGTCGTCCCCGGGGGCGGCCGGGGTAGCCGGGGCGGCGGCCGGGTCGTCGCCGGTGAGCCGGTCGAGGTGGGCGCGGACCGTGGCGGCGGCCGCGCGGCGGCGGGCCAGCGCCGTCTCGTCCAGCGGCAGCGGCCAGGGCTGCTCGGCGGCGGACTCGGCGAGGGCGGGATTCTCCGCGCCGTCCTCCGGGGCGTCGGCCCAGACCTCGATCTCGCCGTGCCCGGCCTCGCAGTGCTCGCGCAGCGCCGTCAGGAACGCGGACGGGCCGCGCGGGCGCTTCTGGCTGGGGCCCCACCAGTGGCCGGAGCCCAGCAGGAGGGAGCGGGGGCGGGTGAAGGTGACGTAGCCGAGGCGCAGTTCCTCGGTCTCCTGGTGGGCCTTCATCGCCTCCTTGAAGTCCTTGACGCCGCGGGCGGTCCACTCCGCCACCTCGGGCAGGGTGGCGGCGTCGCCCCGGAGGGCGTGCGGCAGGACCTTGGCGCGGCTGATCCAGGACTCGCGGGCCTGCTCGCTGGGGAACTGCCGGGCCACCAGGCCGGGCACCGCGACCACGTCCCACTCCAGGCCCTTGGACTTGTGGGCGGTGAGGACCTTGACGGTGTTCTCGCCCCCGGGGAGGGAGGAGTCGAGGCCCTTCTCGTACTGGACGGCGGTGCGCAGGAAGCCCAGGAAGGCGAGGAGGGTGGCCTCCCCGTCGAGGGCGGCGCCGCCCTCCTTGGCGGCGAACCCGGCGGCGATGTCCAGGAAGGTGCCCAGCGTCTCCCGGCGGCGGGCGGCCAGGGCGTGCGGGGACGCGGACAGCTCGACCTCGAGGCCGGTGACGGCGAGGATCCGGTGCAGTACGTCCATCAGCGGGTCGGCGAGCGAACGGCGCAGATCGCGCAGCTCGGCGGCCAGGCGGGCGAAGCGGACCCGGGCCTCCGGGGAGAACGGCAGGCCGTCGTCCGGGGCGCCGCCGGACTCCAGGAAGGTGTCCAGCGCGTCGGCGAGCGAGACCGTCTCGGCCGGGTCGGTGCCCTCGACGGCCTCGGCCAGCCGCCGCTCGGGGTCCTCGCCACCGGAGCCGCCGGCGGCGGACGTACGGGCCAGGGCGCGGGCCCGGCGGCCGAGCAGCGCCAGGTCGCGCGGGCCGATCCGCCAGCGGGGGCCGATCAGCAGGCGGACCAGGGAGGCGTTGGCCGTCGGGTCCTGGAGGACCTCGCAGACGGCCACCAGGTCGGCGATCTCGGGGAGGTGCAGCAGGCCGGAGAGGCCGACGACCTCCACGGGGATGTCCCGGGCGACCAGCTCGCCCTGGATGGCGGCGAAGTCGGCGGCGGTGCGGCACAGCACCGCGATGGAGCCGGGCGGGGTGCCGGTGCGGACCAGGTGGGCGAGGGAGTCGGCGAGCCAGGCCAGCTCCTCGGCGTGGGTGGGCAGCAGGGCGCAGCGGACCACGCCGTCCCGCTCGGCGCCGGGGGCCGGGCGGAGCGCCTCGACGCCGGCGTGCATGGCGCGCAGCGGGGCGGCGAGGCCATTGGCGAGCTCCAGGAGGCGGCCGCCGCTGCGGCGGTTCTCGCTGAGCGCGAAGCGGCGGGCCGGGGTGCCGTCGGCGAACGGGAAGTGCTCGGGGAAGTCGTCCAGATTGGCCACCGAGGCGCCGCGCCAGCCGTAGATGGCCTGGCAGGGGTCGCCGACGGCGGTGACGGCGTGCCCGGTGGGGGTGCCCGCCCCGGCGCCGGCCCCGAAGAGGCCGGAGAGCAGCAGCCGCTGGGCGACGGAGGTGTCCTGATACTCGTCGAGGAGGACGACCCGGAACTCCTCGCGCAGCAGGGCGCCGACCTCGGGGCGGGTGGTGGCCAGGGTGGCGGCGAGGGCGATCTGGTCGCCGAAGTCCAGCAGATCGCGGTGGCGCTTGGCGGCGCGGTACGCGGCGACGAGATCGAGCAGCTCCAGCCGGCCGCGGGCGGCCTCGGGGACCTTGCGGAGGTCGGCGTTGCTGAGCTTGGCGCCGTCCAGCGCGGCGAGCAGCGCGGTGTCGTGCTCCCGGAGGGCGGCCGGCTCGACCAGGTGCTCGGCCAGCTCGGCGTCGAGGGCGAGCACGTCCTCCACCAGGGTGGGCAGCGAGGTGGTGAGCGAGGGATACGGGCCGGGGGCGGCGCGCAGGGTGCGGGCGGCGAGCTGGAAACGCGTGGCGTCGGCGAGCAGCCGGGCGCTGGGCTCCAGGCCGATGCGCAGGCCGTGGTCCTTGAGCAGCTGCCCGGCGAAGGCGTGGTACGTGGAGATCCGCGGCTCCCCCGGGGGCGGCCCGTCGCCGGCCGGGCCCTCGGGGAGGGCGTCGGGGTCCGTGACACCGGCGGCCAGCAGGGCGGCCCGGACCCGCTCGGCCAGCTCGCCGGCGGCCTTGTTGGTGAACGTCAGCCCGAGGACCTGCTCGGGGGCGACCTGGCCGGTGCCGACCAGCCACACCACCCGCGCGGCCATCACCGTGGTCTTGCCGGAACCGGCTCCGGCCACGATGACCTGCGGGGCGGGCGGGGCCGTGATGCACGCCGTCTGCTCCGGGGTGAACGGGATGCCCAGCAGCTCCTTGAGCTGCTCGGGGTCGCTGATGCGGGCTGACACATCGGACACCGTAACGGCCGCCACTGACAATGCCCGCCGGCGAACGGTATCCGCGCAGGTCACGGGCGGTACGGGAGGCGGGCGGCCCGGGTCTCACTCGACGATCTGGCGGCCCTCCGGCCGGGCGCTGCACGAGGCGCGGAAGGCGCAGTGCCCGCAGTGCGCGCCGGTCGTCGGGGTGAAGCGCTCCTCCAGGACCCGGCCGGCGGCGGTGGCGAGCAGTTCGCCGGCCCAGTCGCCGTCCGGGGGCGGCTGGCGCTGGACGGCGGGCAGCGCGTCGCCGCCCTCCTTGCGGGGCGCGCCCAGCCGGAGGTGGACCAGCTCGGCGCCGCCCGGCTCCGGCCGCTGCCCGCCGAAGGCGTCGTCCAGGGCCCCCTCGCGGACCGCGAGCTGGTAGACGGCCAGCTGGGGATGGCGTTCGACCTCGGGGCCGGTCGGCTTCTGCTTGCCGGTCTTGAAGTCGACCACGTAGGCGCGGCCCAGGGCGTCCCGGGAGACGTGGTCCATGCTGCCGCGGATGCGGACCTCGTAGGCGCCGGCGCCGAGGGTGACGTCGAAGCCGTGCTCGGTGGCGACGGTCTCCCGGCCGAGGGTCTCGCGCTCCATGACGTGCCAGCGCAGGAAGCGCTCCAGGGCGGCGCGGGCCTGGTCCTTCTCCTGCCGGGACTTCCAGGGGGCGTCGAAGGCGAGCGCGTCCCAGACGGAGTCCAGGCGCTCCATCAGGACGGCGAGGTCGGCGGGGCTGCGGCCGGAGGCGACCTCGTCGGCGAGGACGTGGACGACGTTGCCGAAGCCCTGGGCGGCGGTGGCCGGGGCGTCGGCCTTCACCTCGCGCCCCAGGAACCACTGGAGGGCGCAGGTGTTCGCCAACTGGTCGAGGGCGCTGCCGGAGAGCGTGACGGGCCGGTCGCGGTCGCGCAGCGGGACCGCGTTGTGGGTGGGGTCGTGCAGGCCCCACCAGCTGTCCGGGTGGGCGGCGGGCACCAGGGGGTAGCCGTCGTCGTCGCGCAGCGCGGCCAGTCTGGCCAGCCGCCGGGCGGCGGCCTCGCGCAGCGCGGGGCTCGCCTCCGGGTCGACGGTGGTGGCCCGTAGTTCCGCGACGAGGGCGGCGACGGTCAGGGGGCGGCGGGGGCGGCCGGTGACGTCCTGGGGGGTGACGCCCAGTTCGGTCAGGAACCGGGAGGGCTGGTCGCCGTCCTCGGCCGCGGCCTTGACGGCGGTGACCACCAGGCGCTCCTTGGCGCGGGTCGCGGCCACGTAGAACAGCCGGCGCTCCTCGGCGAGCAGGGCTCCGGGGGTGAGCGGTTCGGCCAGGCCGTCCCGGCCGATCCGGTCGGCCTCCAGGAGGGAGCCGCGGCGGCGCAGGTCGGGCCAGAGGCCCTCCTGGACGCCGGTGACGACGACCAGCCGCCATTCCAGGCCCTTGGCGCGGTGCGCGGTCATCAGGCGCACCGCGTCCGGGCGGACCGTACGGCGGGTGAGGGTGTCGGCGGCGATGTCCTGGGCGGCCAGCTCCTCCAGGAAGTTCAGGGCGCCGCGGCCCCCGGTGCGCTCCTCGGCGCGGGCCGCGGTCTCGAAGAGGGCGACCACCGCGTCCAGGTCGCGGTCGGCGTTGCGGCCGGCGGCGCCGCCGCGGCGGGCGGCGCGCTCCAGCCGCGCGGGCCACGGGGTGCCGTCCCAGAGCGTCCACAGGGCCTCCTCGGCGGTGCCGCCGCCGGCGAGGAGTTCGCGGGCCTTGCGCAGCAGCAGGCCGAGCCGCTGGGCGCCGCGGGCGTAGCCGGGGTCGTGGGCGACCAGGCGCTCGGGCTCGGCCAGCGCGCGGGCGATCAGCTCGTCGGACGGCGCCGGGACCGCCTGCCCGGCGGCCCGCTCCTCCTCGCGCAGCGCCCGGCCCAGCCGCCGCAGATCGGCGGCGTCCATCCCGCCGAGCGGGGAGGTCAGCAGGTCGATGGCGGTCTCGGGGTCGAGGGAGAGGGGGGCGGGGGACGACGGGGGCGGGGTCTCCTGGGCGGCGGGGTCCGTCCCGGTTTCCGCGCCGGGCGCGGCACCGGTGGGCGCGGCACCGGCTTCCGGGCCGTACGGGGCATCGGCCCGGCCGCCGTCCGCCCGGTCGCCGTCCGTCCGGCCGTCCTGGCCGCCGTCCGTCTCGTCGTCCCCGGGCCGGGCGGGCGCCGGTACGCGCCGGCCGCCCGGGGCGCCCGCCACCACGCGCAGCGCCGTCAGCAGCGGGGCGACGGCCGGTTCGTGGCGGAGCGGGAGGTCGTCGCCGTCGATGTCCAGGGGGATGCCGGCGGCGGTGAGCGCCCGGCGCACGGCCGGGATCGAGCGCCCCCCGGCGCGCACCAGCACCGCCATCTCGCGCCAGGGCACCCCCTCCTCCAGGTGGGCGCGGCGCAGCAGGTCCGCGACGTTGTCCAGTTCGGCGCCGGGGGTCGGGTACGTGTAGACCTCGACCCGGCCGCCGTCCCGTACGGGCGCGGGGTCGCGGTGGGCGCGGACCGCGTCGGCGGGCAGCCGGGTCAGCGGCATCCGGCGGGTGATCAGGCGGGTGGCGGCCAGCAGGGCGGCGCCGGAGCGCCGGGAGGTGCCCAGGACGGCCACCGGGGCGGGGCTGCCGTCGGCGCGCCGGAAGGTCTCCGGGAAGTCGAGGATGCCGTTCACGTCGGCGCCCCGGAAGGCGTAGATCGACTGGTCCGGGTCCCCGAAGGCCAGCAGCGTACGGCCCGGGGAACCGGGGGCGGCGGGTGCGCCCTCGTTCCCGGCGAGCGCGCGCAGCAGCCGTACCTGGGCGGCGTCGGTGTCCTGGTATTCGTCCACGTAGACCGCGTCGTAGGCGCCGGCCAGCCGGGCGGCGGTCTCCGGCCGCTCGGCCAGCAGTACCGCGCGGTGCACCAGCTCGGCGTAGTCCAGTACGCCCTGGGCGTCCAGCACGTCGAGGTATTCGGCCAGGAAGGCGGCGGCGGCCTGCCAGTCGGGGCGGCCGGTGCGGCGGGCGAAGGCGCCCAGCGCGTCCGGGCCCAGGCCCAGTTCGCGGCTGCGGGCCAGCACCGCGCGGACCTCGTCGGCGAAACCGCGGGTGGTCAGGCAGGCGCGCAGCTCGTCCGGCCAGGTCACCCGGGCGCGGCCGGCGCCGGCCAGTTCGGCCTGGCCCGCCAGCAGCTCGCGGACGACGAGGTCCTGCTCGGGGCCGGACAGCAGCCGCAGCGGGTCGGCGAAGAGGTCGGCGTCCTGGTGGGCGCGGACCAGGGCGTAGCAGAAAGAGTGAAAAGTGGTGGCCTGGGGAACTCCGGGCCGGCGCCCGGTGGACGGCGCGTCGTCCGGGTCGGCCAACCGGGCCGCGAGCCGGTCCCGGAGGGCGACGGCGGCCTTCCGGCTGAAGGTGAGGACGAGGATCCGCTCCGGGTCGGCGCCCTCCCGGACGCGGCGCGCCACGGATTCGACCAGCGTCGTGGTCTTGCCCGTACCGGGTCCGGCGAGCACCAGCAGCGGGCCCTCGCGGTGCGCCACGACGGCGCGCTGGGCGGCGTCCAGGACCGGCGGCCGGGTCCGCTCCGGCGGCGTGCGCACCAGCCGGTACGCGCCGGGGGCGGCCCGCCGCGCCCCCTCGCGGGGCTGCGCGGCCGGGCCGGCCGGGAAGGAGGAACTCACGTGGATCGCCGGTCCTGGGGAGAGGTGCTGAAGCTGCTGGTCGGGTGCGGTGCCCGCCGGGCGGCGCGGCCGTCCGGGGCGCGGGGGCGTCCGGCGCGGCGGGGCGTCCGGCGCGGCGGCAGGCCCTCGACCGTACCCGCTCCGGGAACGGAACCCGGTCAGCCCCCCGCCGAACCCCCCCCGCCGCTCCCCTCCCCGCCGTCCCACCGGGCCCGACGCATGTCGATCCGCGGTATGTGGCCCTCGGACGCGGCCGACGCGCCGCGCAGGGGCGTGCCCTCGGCGCGGTAGTGGGCCAGGGCGCGCAGCTCGCTGCCGGGGAGCAGGACGCCGTCCGCGCGCACCACCCGCCACCAGGGCACCGCGCCCCCGTAGAGGGCCATCACCCGCCCCACCTGCCGGGGCCCGCCGCCCACCGGGGGCCCGGCGGGTGCCTCCTCGCCCTTCAGCCACTCCGCGACGTCCCCGTACGTCATGACCCTGCCGGGCGGGATCAGCTCGGCGACCCCGAGCACCCGCTCCGCGTAATCCGGCAGCTCGGCGCTGACGGCGTGCACCTCGTCCGCGCGGCCGTCGTCCTCGCGGCCGTCCCGGCCCGGCGCCCCGACCCGGCCTCCCGGCGTGTCGCCGGCCCGCACCGCGCGGTCGGCGGCGCCGCCGGCGCGGTCCGATTCCCCGGCCGTGTCTCCGCTCCCCTTCATTCGGTCCATCCTGCCGCACACCACCGACAATGGGGGTGGACGCCCGGCTTCCGCACCGGCCGGGGCGAGCGTGCGGGCGGTCGGCGGACCGTTGGCGGTGGCGGTGGTTCCACTTTCCGTGGCCCCCAAATGCACCCTGATGCCTCCCCGGGCCGGACGGCCGTGCCACCATCTTCCGGACGGTGACTGGTGATACGAGATCAAGAAGAGACGGCCGAGCAGCAGGGTGCGGCGCCTCCACGGGAGGCGGGCGCCCCTGACGCGCTGGCCGCGGACGCCACCGGCACCGCCCCGGAACCGACCGCCGGAACGGCGCGGCCGCAGGGGCCGCGGGCGGCGGACCAGGGGAAGCAGCAACGGGGGCCGGCCACGGCTCCCGCTACCGAAAAGGCGAGCACGATCGAGAAGGCCGAACGACCCGAGGCGTCCGCGAGGCCGGGCCGGCCCACGGCGCCCGAGCCACCCGAGCGGCAGCAGCCCGTGCGGCGGACCAAGGAGCCGGCGCAGGACACGGCGCAGGGCACGGCGCAAGCAGCGGCGCGGGACGCGGCGGACGAGCCACCGCACGAGCCGGAGCACGAGCCCGCGCGCGACACCGCGCACGAGCCGGAGCACGATCCGGAGCGCGAGCCGGGGCACGAGTCGGGGCAGGACACCGCCCACGAGCCCGCCCACGAGCCCGCGCCCGACCCGGCGGCCCCCCAGGACCCCTCCGGCCCCCCGAGCCCCCCGGGCCGCCCCGACACCGGCGCGTTCAACCCCGACCGCCTGGCCGTCGACGAGCCGCTGCTCCCCGCCCGGGTGCACCGCCCCGCCGACCTGCTCCGCCTGCTGCTCGGCATCGCCGGTATCGCGCTGGTGCTGGGCCTGGCGACGTTCGCGCACGGCACCACCCAGGGCCTGAAGAACGACATCGGCCAGGGCGCCGGCGCGGCCCCGCCGCTGCTGATCAACCTCGCCGGCCTGACCTCCAGCGTCCTGGTCCTGATCGTCCCGGTGGCGTACGCCGTCGAGCGCCTGATCAAACGGGATGGACTGCGCATCGCGGACGGCGTACTGGCCGCCGTGCTCGCGCACGGGGTCTCGCTCGCCACCGACCTGTGGGTGGCCGAATCCGCCCCCGCCTCGATCCGCAGCGCGCTCACCCAGCCGCTGGCCAACGGGGCGCTCTCCGCGCCCGTCCACAGCTACCTCGCGCCGGTCATCGCCTACATGACGGCGGTCGGGATGTCCCGGCGCCCCCGGTGGCGGGTGGCGATGTGGTGCGTCCTGCTGCTGGACGCGTTCGCCGTGCTGATCGGCCGGTACACCACGCCGTTCGCCATCGTGGTGACGGTGCTGATCGGCTGGACCGTCGCGTTCGGCACCCTCTACGCGGTCGGCTCCCCCAACGTCCGCCCCACGGGCCAGACCCTCCTCGCCGGTCTGCGCCGGGTCGGCTTCCGGCCGGTGAGCGCCCGGCGCGCGGAGGACGCCGCCCCCGAGCACGCCGACCGGGGCCGCCGCTACCTCGTCACCCTGGAGGACGGCCCGCCCATCGACGTCACCGTGGTCGACCGCGAGCAGCAGGCCCAGGGCTTCTTCTACCGGGTGTGGCGGCGGCTGTCGCTGCGCGGCATCAACCAGCGCCGCAGCCTGCAGTCCCTGCGCCAGGCCCTGGAGCAGGAGGCGCTGCTGGCGTACGCCGCGATCGCGGCCGGCGCCGCCGCGCCCAAGCTGATCGCCACCTCCGAGCTGGGCCCGGACGCGGTGATGCTGGTCTACGAGCACATCGGCGGCCGCACCCTCGACCAGCTCGCGGACGAGGAGATCACCGACGAGCTGATGCACAGCGCCTGGCGGCAGGTGGCCGCGCTCCAGTCGCGCCGGATCGCGCACCGGCGGCTGGTCGGGGACGCGCTGCTGGTGGATCGTTCCGGCAATATCGTGCTGACCGATCTGCGGGGCGGGGAGATCGCCGCCGGCGATCTGGTGCTGCGGATGGACATCGCCCAGCTGCTGGCCACCTGCGGTCTGCGGGTGGGCGCCGAACGGGCGGTCGCCGCGGCGGTCGAGGTCCTCGGCCCGGACGCGGTGGCCGACAGCCTGCCGCTGCTCCAGCCGATCGCGCTCAGCCGCACCACCCGCGCCACGCTGCGCCAGCGGGCCCGGGAGCGCGCCAAACGGGAGCGCGAGGCGGTGCTCGCCGCGTCGCAGGCCGCCAAGGAGGCGCGCGCCCGGGAGGCCCAGGGCCCCCAGGACCGCAAGGCGCTGCGGGCCCTGCGCAACGCCGAGAAGTCCGCCGAGAAGCGGGCCCTGGAGGAGGCGTCGGAGGAGGCCCTGGAGGAGGATCTGCTCGCCCAGATCCGCCGGCAGGTGCTGCTGGTCCGGCCGACCGCGGTGATCGAGCCGGCCAAGCTGGAGCGGCTGAGCCCGCGCATCCTCATCAGCTGGATCGCGGGCGCGTTCGCCGCGTACGTGCTGCTGTCGCAGCTCACCAACTTCAACCTCAACGATGTGATCAACCAGGCCCGGTGGGTGTGGGTCCTGGTGGCCGCGTTCTTCTCGGCGCTGACGTACGTCGCGGCGGCGATGAGCCTGCTCGGCTTCGTCACCGAGAAGGTCTCCTTCCTCCGGACGCTGAACGCGCAGGTGGCGGGCGACTTCGTGAAGCTCGTCGCGCCGACCGCGATCGGCGGGGTGGCGCTGAACACCCGCTTCCTCCAGCGGGCCGGTGTGCGGCCGGGCCTGGCGGTGGCGAGCGTCGGCGCGTCCCAGCTGTTCGGGCTGGGCAGCCACATCATCCTGCTGCTGGCGTTCGGCTATCTGACCGGCACCGAGCACGCGCCGCAGATCTCGCCGTCCCGGACGGTCATCGCCGGTCTGCTGACGGTCGCGGTGCTGGTCCTGGTGGTCACGGCGGTGCCGGCGCTGCGCAAGTTCGTGGTGACCCGGCTGCGGTCGCTGTTCGCCGGGGTGGTGCCGCGGATGCTGGACATCCTCCAGCGGCCGCGCAAGCTGGTCACCGGCATCGGCGGCATGCTGCTGCTGACGGCGGCGAACGTGATGTGCCTGGACGCCTCGATCCGGGCGTTCGGCGGCGGCGACCAGATCAGCTACGCCGGTATCGCGGTGGCCTTCCTGGCCGGCAACGCACTGGGCTCGGCCGCCCCGACCCCGGGCGGCGTGGGCGCCGTCGAGGCCGCCCTGATCGGCGCCCTGACCTTCGGCGGCCTGCCCGCCGACACGGCCCTGCCCGCCGTCCTCCTCTTCCGCCTGATGGTCTTCTGGCTGCCGGTCCTCCCCGGCTGGCTCGCCTTCACCTTCATGACCCGCAAAGGCGAGATCTGAGCGAGGCCCCCGGCCAACGGGCCACCCGGCGCCGGCCCCGGGCACACGAAAGGCGCCGGTCCGCGACATACGGACCGGCGCCTTTCACATAACCGCCCGGGACATCTCCCGGAAAACGATCAGTAAACCGGCTTCTCCGGCTCGATCGTGTTGACCCAGCCGATGACGCCGCCGCCGACGTGGACCGCGTCGGCGAAGCCCGCGGACTTCAGGACCGCGAGGACCTCGGCGGAGCGGACGCCGGTCTTGCAGTGCAGGACGATCTTCTTGTCCTGCGGGAGGTCCTGGAGGGCGGTGCCCATCAGGAACTCGTTCTTGGGGATCAGGCGGGCGCCGGGGATCGAGACGATCTCGAACTCGTTCGGCTCCCGGACGTCGATGATGTCGATCTTCTCGTCGTTGTCGATCCACTCCTTGAGCTGCTTGGGAGTGATCGTGGAGCCGGCCGCCGCCTGCTGGGCCTCCTCGGAGACCACACCGCAGAACGCCTCGTAGTCGATCAGCTCGGTGACGGTGGGGTTCTCACCGCAGACCGCGCAGTTGGGGTCCTTGCGGACCTTGACCTGGCGGTACGTCATCTCCAGCGCGTCGTAGATCATCAGGCGGCCGACCAGCGGGTCGCCGATGCCGGCGAGCAGCTTGATGGCCTCGTTGACCTGGATGGAGCCGATGGAGGCGCACAGCACGCCGAGGACGCCGCCCTCGGCGCAGGAGGGCACCATGCCCGGCGGCGGGGGCTCGGGGTACAGGCAGCGGTAGCACGGGCCGTGCTCGCTCCAGAAGACCGACGCCTGGCCGTCGAAGCGGTAGATGGAACCCCAGACGTACGGCTTGTTCAGCAGTACGCAGGCGTCGTTGACCAGATAGCGGGTGGCGAAGTTGTCCGTGCCGTCGACGATCAGGTCGTACTGCGCGAAGAGCTCCATCACATTGGTGGAGTCCAGGCGCTCCTCGTGGAGGTTGACCGTGACGTAGGGGTTGATGCCGAGCACGGTGTCCTTGGCGGAGGCCGCCTTGGAGCGGCCGATGTCCGCCTGGCTGTGGATGATCTGGCGCTGGAGGTTCGACTCGTCGACCTCGTCGAACTCCACGATGCCGAGCGTGCCGACGCCGGCCGCCGCGAGGTACATCAGCGCGGGCGAGCCCAGGCCGCCGGCGCCGACACACAGCACCTTGGCGTTCTTCAGCCGCTTCTGCCCGTCCATCCCCACATCGGGGATGATCAGGTGGCGGGAGTACCTGCGGACCTCGTCGACGGTGAGCTCCGGAGCGGGCTCGACCAGGGGTGGCAGCGACACGGGGACTCCGTTGGTCGGTCTCGATGGGGTTCCCCCGCCCCGGCCGGAGCCGGGTACGGCGGAGATGGTTCTTCCCGTAACACTGCCACGCCCTTCTTCATTCCGAGACACCCGGTCCGATGCGCGAGACGGATTCGTCCCAGTGGCCGGGCAGGGGCCGGAGAGGAGCGCGGGCCGCCCTCGGGGGCGCGGGGGCGGCCCGGTGGCCTGGCCCGATAGCCGCGGCGTCCCAGTATGCGGACGCCCGTCTCAGGAGGAGAGCCGCGCGCCGCCTCAGATGCGGCAGGCGGCCTCCATCCAGATGTCGGCCAGCGACTCCTCCAGGGCGATCCGCGGGCGCCAGCCGAGCCGGTCGCGGGCGGTCCGGACGTCGGCCTGCTGCCAGGTGCCGCAGCCGTCCGGGTACGGGTACGCGGTGGGCGGCGCGCCCCCCGGGTGGCCGTCGGAGGCGGGCGCCGGGATGACCAACCGGGCGGGCGGCGAGTCGAGTTCGTGCAGCGAGCCGCCGAAGCCGGCGACCCGGGCGAGCACCGCCGCGGCCTCCCGCAGCCGCACCGCCCGCCCGGTCCCGATGTTGACCACGCCCTGCGCGGCGGACAGCGACGCGGCGTGCACCGCCCGCGCCACGTCCCGGACGTCGACGAAGTCCCGCTGCACGCCGAGCCCGCCCAGCTTCAGCTCGTTGTCCCCGGACTGCATGGCCCGCCGCATCGCCTCGGCCAGCCGCCCCAGCGGCGACCCGGCCGGCGTACCGGGCCCGACCGGCGAGAAGACCCGCAGCACCACCGCGTCCAGCCCGGAGCCGAGCACCAGCTCGGTGGCGGCCAGCTTGCTGACCCCGTAGGGGCCGCCGGGCCGCGGCACCGCGTCCTCGGCGGTGGACGAACCGGGCTGCGACGGCCCGTATTCCGACGCGCACCCCAGGTGGACGAGGCGGGCGCCGCAGCCGCTGCGGCGCAGCGATTCGCAGATGGTGGCGACCGCGACGGTGTTGTGCCGGGTCAGCTCGCGGGCGCCGCCCCGGGTGGTGCCGGCGCAGTTGACGACCACTCCGGGGTGCACCGCGTCGAGGAAACGGGTCAGCGCCCCGGGGCTGCCGGTGGCCAGGTCGAAGCGGACGTCGGCGTCGTCGCCCCGCCCGAGGGCGGTGAGCTGGACGGCGGGGTCGGCGAGCAGGCGGTCGGCGACATAGCGGCCGAGGTACCCGTTGGCACCGATGAGCAGCACCCTCATCGTGCGGCCCCCCTGCGCGCGTGCGGTGTGGTCGGGCGGACGTTCATGTGTCGACTCCTCATGCGGATCGGGAAAAGCGGGTGGATTCCGCCGGCTCCGGCCGCGGCTTCGGCGGTCGCCCCTGGGGGCGGGCCGGGTGGGGGGTGGTCCGCGGCGCGGGAGCCGGGGCCTGCGGGACGGCGGCGGGGCGCCGCCCCCCAAGGGGGGAGCCGCCCCGCAAGGGGGGAAGCGGAGGACGGGGGCCCGTACGGGCGGGCGGGGCGGGTCATGGCCGGTACGCCTCCGCGTCCCCCGCCTCGCCTACGGGGACGGGCGGGTGCGCGCAGGCCCCGGTGAGCACCCGCAGCGCGTGGCCGAAGAGGCCGAGCGCGGCGGCGGCGCAGGCCAGGGCCGGGACGGCGGCCGGCCCGGCGGCGGTCTCCAGCGCCGCCACCGGCTCGCCGAGCGGCGCCAGACCGGGCAGCCGGGCGGCCAGGACGAGGGCCAGCGCCGCCGCCTCCAGCCCGGCCGCCGCTCCCACACCGGCCGCGGCGGCCCCGGCGTAACCGTGGACGGTGAGCAGCCGGGCGAGGAAGAACAGCACCCCGAGCGCGGCCACCGCGGCCAGGGACCACCGGCCCCCGGGGCCGTCGCCGCCACCGAGCAGCAGCCGGGCGGCGAACGGCAGCGCCACCGCCGCCCCCAGGGCCAGCAGGGTGGTCGCGGCCAGCAACGGGCGCACCCGGCGGGCGAGTTCGGCCAGCCCGCGGCTGGTGGCGAGCCGCCGCCGCGCCCCGGCCGCGAACCAGTGCGCGCACCACGCCGCCGGGGCGAACGCGCACAGCAGCCCGAGCGCGTCCGCGACCGCGACGCGGGGGAACTCGCCCGGCACGTCCGGCCCGCCGGAGAGCACCTGGACCAGCAGCCAGTCGCCGCAGAGCGCGTAGCCCGCCGCCCAGACGGCCCACAGCGCGGCCACCCGGGACCGCCGCCCGCGCCGCCGCCGCAGCGGCCCCTGCCGCAGCGCCAGCCGCACCGCGAGCACGGTCAGCAGCAGCCCGACCGCCTCAACGACCCATAGCTGTACGTGCGTTGGTACGCGTACGCCGCCGCCCGGCACCCGCAGGCCACCCGGCATCCAGCCGGCGCCCCAGGGCGCCCATACGACGACATCGGCGCCCGCCTTCCGTACGGCGGCGTGGGCGGCGAGCGCGGCCAGCGCGACCGCGCCGGGCAGCAGCTGCACGGCCGCCCGGAGGGAACGCGGCCCGGCGGCGGGCCCGTTGGCGGGCGGGGCGGCGGGGGCGATGGCCCCGGTGGCCCTGGCGCGCCTGGCACCCCCGGTGTCCACCGGGGCGGGTTCCGGTGTACGGGGCGCGGACTCCCCCGGCGTCCCGGTGGCGGCGTCGGCGCGCGGCACCCGGGCGTACAGCTCCTCGGCGAGCGAGAAGACGTCCCGGTGCCGGAAGCGGGCGGCGGCCCGGTCGGTGACCCCGTCCGCCTCCAGGACGGCGGCGATCTCCAGGGGGTCAACGGCCCGTTCGCAGAGCGTGCGGTGGCGGTGCATCAGCAGCTTGACGGGGTCGGCCGGGCCGTGCCGGGTGGCCGCCCGGTGCGCGGCCGGGACAGCGGTCCGGACCGCCGTGCCCGCACCACCACGCCCGCCAGGCCCACCACGCCCGTCAGGCCCTTCCGAAACGGTCCCGGTCCCGGCCCGGGATGTGGACCCGGCCCCGGTAGCCGGGCCCGCACCCCGGCTCTCAATGGCAGTCATGCGCCGTCTCCCTCACCCTCGCCCCGCCTGCCCGGCGGCCGGTTCGCCGGCCGCCCCGTACCGCGTCCGCCGGGGCTGCCCGCAGCCCCGGTCCGCACGCGCCCAGCTCGGCGCGCGAACGGCCCCTGGCGGGCCTCCGGCGGGCGTCCCGGCCGCCTCGGCCATCCGCGCCTCGGCAGGCCACGCGAACGGCCTCGGAACGCCACCTGCGGCCCCGCGTCCGCCGCCCCCGGCAACGGCACCGCCCACCGACCCCGCCGCACCGGTCACACCTGCCCGTCCCGCCGCACCCACCGCACCCGCCGCCCCGCCCGGAGCCCGCGCGATCAGCTCCAGATAGATCCCGCGAAAAGCCGCCGTGTTCCGCTCATCGGTGAACAGCTCCAGCGCCCGGGCGCGGGCCGCCGCCCCCAGCCGGGCCCGCCGCTCAGGGTCGGCGAGCAGCGCCCGGCAGGCATCGGCCAGCGCCCGGGGGTTGCGCGGCGGGACGACCAGCCCGGTGCCGCCGATCACCTCGCGGACCGCGCCGGTGTCGGTCGACACCGTGGCCCGGCCGCAGAACATCGCCTCCACCAGGGAGCGCGGGAACCCCTCGGTCCCGTTGGAGAGCACCAGCACCGTGGCCGAGGCGTACGCGTCGAGCCGGGTCGGGGCGGTGGGCCCGCCGATCTCCTCGAAGCTGACCGGGTTCTCACCGGCCGTACGATCGTCGGCGGCCTCGTCCGGAAAGAGCTGGGCGGCCAGCACCTCACACTGCGCCCGGTACGCGGCGGCCTCCGGGGCCTCCCCCGCACCGCCTCCCGGCCCGGCGATGATCCGCAGGGTGGCCGCCGGATGCTCGCGCCGCACCTCGGCGAACGCGTGCAGCAGCCCGATCAGGTCCTTGTCCGGTGCGATAGAACCGACCCACACCAGCGTCGCGGAGTCGTCCGGCGCGGCGTCCGGCACCGCCGTGAACGGGCGCGCGTCCAGCCCCGGGTGGACGGTACGCAGCCGGGCCGGATCGGCGCCGCAGCGCTCCTGCCAGCGCCGCGCCCGGGTGTCTCCTGGGGTGATCAGGTCCGCCCGCGCGTACGTCTCACCGGCGAGCGCCCGCCGGAACGCGGTCAGCAGCGCCCGCACCGCCCCGGACGGGGACGCGGCGGGCGGGAACGCGGTGGGCGGTCCCCCGGCGGCCTGGGACGACGCAGCGGACTGGGACGACCCGGCGACCCCCGCGAGATAGTGCTCCCGCAGCCGCACGCCGTACTCGGTGACCAGCAGCGGTGTCCCGAAGAAGCGTTTGGCCAGCAGCCCCGGGAGAGCGGCGGTCCCGGCCGAGGCGGCGTGGCAGAGGTCCACCGCGGCGAGGCCGCCCGGGCCGTACCAGTCCAGGACGAGCGGCCGGAGCTGCGCCTCCAGGACATCGGCGGCCGTCACCAGATCGGGGACGCGGGCCCGTTGGACGGCGGTCGCCGCACCGGCCCCGTGGCAGGCGGCCTCCAGCGGCCGGAGGGCGTCCTCGGAGCGGAGCAGGGCGGTCAGCGGGGCGCCGTCCCGGGCGAGGTCGGCGAGCCCGTACAGACCACTGGCGAAACGGTCCGCCAGGTCGGTTACGGTCGGGCCGCCCGCCGCGCACTCCCCCGCCGGGGCCGCCGCGCAGGCCGCCGCCAGCTCGCCGAAGTGCTCCGCGAACCGCCGCCGCTGCCGCCGCCCGGCGGACTTCCCCGGCGCCCCCGGGGCCGGACCCCACAGCCGCGCCCGCCCCGCAAGCCAGGCGTTGTCCGGAAGTTCCGCGACCTCGCGGCTCTCCTCCCCCGGCTCCGCACTGAGCGCGTAGAGCGCGAACTCATGGGCCGCGAGGTCGCGCACCAGCCGGTCGCACCACCCCTGCGCCTCACCGGACGCATAGGGATAACCACCCTCGGTGAGCAGTCCAATGCGCACGACGGCACCCCCGTCCTCCCAAATCGGCGTCCCGGCGCGGGAGACCCCCGCCACCTGCAGAAAGAAGCTACGCAAAAGCGCCGGTGGCGCGATGGACGGTTGTCCATCGCGCCACCGGAAGGGGTGAACACACGTAACTTTCCACCCCTCAGGGCGTTTCGACGCGCTATGAGTCCGCTGGCCGCCGACCGGCCAACGTCAGCCGGCCAGCTCCCCCCGCTTCACGGCCTCAATGAAGGAGTCCCAGCCCGCAACGTCGAACCGGAGAATCGGCCCGTACGGAACCTTCGAATCACGAACGGGGACGGACCCGGGGATACCGGGGGCGATTTGGACGCAGTTTCCGCCGTTGTCGCCGCTGTAGCTGCTCTTGATCCAAGCCACCGCGTCGAGTTCAGGACTACCCATGCCGCCCCAACTCCCCGCTTTTCACAGCCTCGATGAAGGAGTCCCAGCCGCCTGCGTCGAACCGAAGCACCGGCCCGAACGGATCCTTCGAATCACGAACGGGGACGGAGCCGGGGATACCGGGGGCGATTTCCACGCAGTTGCCGCCGTTGTCGTGGCTGTAGCTGCTTTTGATCCAACTCGCCGCGCCGAGTTCGTGCCTGTCCATGCTGCTCGTACCCTTCCATCGCGTCGCTGATGAGAGCGGCAGACTCGTGGGCTGACGGGATGTCCGCCCTGAGCACATCATAGGCTCGCAGGTGGCGCGCGTAGACGGCTGGATCGTCGCTGAAATGCCCCCTGTCCAGCGACTCCGAGTACACCCACCGCTCGTCGGCCAGTTCGATCAACGACAGGGAATTACGGGGGCGGTAGATCCCGAAGAGACCTGCTGGGGCCACCTGGATACGGATGTTGGGGCGCTGCCCAACGTCCAGCAGATGCGCGCACTGGTACCGCATGACCTCCGGACTCCCGACCGCGTTCCGCAAACAACTCTCGTCCAGGACGGCGATGTACAGCGGACCGCCCTCAGCCAGGAAGCGAGGCTGGCGACTCAGTCGAGCCCGAACGCGCGACTCGACCTCTTCGGGGTCCGCGTGGCTGCGACTGAACTGCGCCCGAGCGTATTCCTGCGTCTGCAACAGGCCCGGAATCACTTGCTCTTGGTACTCACGAATAGCTAGCGCGGTCGCATCCATCCCGGCTCTGCGCTCGAACCAATCCGGATGCTCGACCTCCGCGTGCCAATCGATCTCCTCCCACAGCTTCTCCAGCATTCCGCCGGTGCCCAGCAACGCGTCGCACTTCTGGACGAAGGATCTCCGTGGGACCCGCGTACCTGCCTCGATGCGGGCGATCTGGGAGCGGTCGCACGGGATCTTTATCGCCAGGTACGCCTGTGTGAAGCCCGCCAGCTCGCGGTAGTGCCGCAGCACCGCGCCGAAGACGGCGGCCGTGGTGGCCGCCGAACCCTCCGTACCGTTACGACGCTTCATGTCGTCCCCTTTGTGACAGATCGCAAGTGTCACGCGCTGGGCGTTGTGCCCGGCCGGTTCGCTGGGCAACGCTGTGCCTACCGAACGTAATCGGCGATGCGGGCCACGACGAGTCCTCGAACGAGTGATCTATCGCCCCCGCTTCCGAACGCCAACTCCCCACCCCCACCAGGAGAGTCGTGATGGCCTGCCGTCTCGCATTACTGCTCACGCCGCTGCTGCGACTGCTGCTTCCGGCCACCGGACGCCATCGCTGCGGCCCCAACTCCCGTACGGCACTGAGCAGTTACGAGGACACGCCGACGATGACGCTGCGCCTGGCGCACATCCAGCACCGTACGTCAATCACTCCTTCGAGGGGGGTGGCGGCATGATGACGAGCCCACCGGACGGGACCGTTCCCCGGCTCCTGCCCTGGTCGAGTCCGGACGGAAAGCCGTGCTACGTGCTTCCGAGCGACGGGACCGGTTACGTCTCCCGGCTCGCGGACCGGATGGAGGCCGAACAGCTCGGCACCGCCGACGCGTTGATCGCGGAGGCGCGGAAGATGCTGCGCAGCCGGGCCTGGACGCCCGGCGAAATCCACCTGCTCGCCGAGGACTTGACCGCCTCGCTCATCACCGTCCGCCGGGTCGCGGAGAGCCGTGGTGAACGGCTGCGCGAAGCGGGCCACGTCGAGGACGAGGACGACATTGGCGAAGGCGGGGGCGAGGAGGGCGGCTGAGAGTCATGCGGGCGGTTCTTCCCAGCAGCCCGGGACGCTGACTCCGCACCCCAGCAGGGGGCCGCCCCTTCTCACTCCCGCGTCGGGCCGTCACCCTCGTACCGGGCGAGCATCTCGGCGAGTGCGGCCCGCATCCTCTCCCGCAGCTCAGGCGGCCCCACCACCTCGGCGCCCACGCCGAGCAGCAGCAGCTTCGGGAGGGCCTGTTCACAGGACTCGATGGGGACGACCACCCGCGTCCAGCCGTCCGCGTCGGGCGCCGCGGACTCTTCGGCGGCCCGGGCAGCCGGGGCGTCGAGTACCTGCCCGATGCCCGCGAGAGCCTCGGGTGACAGGCGGAGCACCGCCCGGTCGCGGTATCGGCGCGCGTCGAAGGACGCCAGGTACTCGCGCCAGTGCGCCGCCAGATCGAATCCGGCCGGCCATGTGAACGTCCCTGCCAGGGGCTCCAGTTCAGTGATGCGGGACACCCGGTAGGTCCGCACGCCGTGCGCGGACCCGGCCACCAGATACCAGCGGCCGGCCTTGAGGACCACTCCGTAGGGGTCCACGGTCCTGATCACTTCGTGCGGGGCGGCCCAGCGTTCGTACCGGATCCGCACCTGCTGCTGGTTCCACACCGCGCTCGCCACCGCGGACAGCCAGGGCGTCTCCTCGGAGTCCTGGTACCAGGCGGGGACATCGATGTGGATCCGCTGCCGGGACCGTTCGGCGCGTTCGCGCATCTCGGGTGGCAGGGCGGCGGTCAGCTTCAGTTGCGTCTCGGCCGCCACGGCCCCGAGCCCGAGGTCGGCCGCGGCCCGGGGCAGGCCGGTCAGGAACAGGGCCCTGGCCTCGTCGGCGGTGAGCCCGGTCAGCCGGGTCCGGTAACCGTCGAGCAGGCGGTATCCGCCGTCCGGGCCGGCCTCGCCGTACACCGGGATGCCGGAGGCGACGAGCGACTCCATGTCCCGGTAGACGGTGCGGACCGACACCTCGAGGGTCTGCGCCACTTCCCGCGCGGTCATCCGGCCGCGTGTCTGGAGGAGTAACAGGATGCTCACCAACCGACTAGCCCGCATGGAGGAAAAGTATCCGGGTCACTGACAGGAGGTGTCAGTGACCCGGACCTAGCCTCGGCCCGTTCATTCGACCCGAGGACGGAAGACCCTGACATGACCAGTCCGCAGACCGCCGGCCGCGCGGTCGAGCCCACGTCCTGGGCGCCGTTGGCCGTCGTCCTGATCGGCGGCTTCATCGCCTTTCTGGACTTCTTCATCGCCAACGTCGCCATCCCTTCGATCCAGAGCGACCTGGGCGCCGGCGCGCCCGAGACACAGCTCGTCATGGTGGGTTACGGCGCGGCCCTGTGCGTAGGGCTCATCACCGGCGGTCGGATGGGGGACCTCTTCGGCCCCCGCCGGATGTTCGTGATCGGCCTGGCGCTCTTCACCGCCGCATCGGCGGCCTGTGGCTTCGCGCCCAGCATCTGGTTCCTGATCGTCACCCGTATCGTCCAGGGCCTCTCCTCGGCGATGCTGACCCCGCAGGTGCTCGCCGTCGTGAGCCACGTCTACACCGGTGAGGCGCGGGGCCGTGCCTTCGGCGCGTACGGCTTGATGCTGGGGCTGTCCGGGCTGTGCGGGCAGCTCATCGGCGGCCTGCTGATCGCCCTTGATGTCGCCGGGCTCGGCTGGCGAACCGTCTTCCTGATCAACATCCCGATCGGCCTGGTGATCCTGGCCCTGACGCCGCGGATCGTCCCACCCATCCGCACCGGGACCGGCGCCGAGCTGGACCTGCCGGGGGCCGCCATGGCGACCCTGAGCCTCGCCGCGGTGGTGCTGCCGCTGCTGGAGGGCCGGGAACAGGGCTGGCCGGTGTGGACGTGGCTGTCGCTGATCGCGGCCGTGCCGTTGTTCGTCCTGTTCCTTACGCACCAGCGGCGACGGGCCGCGCGCAACGCGGCGCCGCTGATCGACCCGGGGCTGTTCCGCGAGCGGGGATTCACCGTCGGCGTCACCGCGTACTTCGTGTACTTCATGTCGATGGGGTCCTTCTTCCTGCTGTTCGCGCTCTACATGCAGGAAGGCAGGGGCTGGGATCCGCTCCCCTCGGGGCTGCTCTTCACCACGATGAGCGCCGGGTTCTTCGGCTCGTCGTTCCTCGCGGGGAAGTTCGCCGCACGCGTCGGCAACCAGGTCATCGCCCTGGGCGCCGGTCTGGTCGCCGTCGGCTACGGGATCGTCGGACTGATCGTCGCGCACATCGGCACGGACGGTACGGCCGGCTGGGTCGCGCCCGGACTTCTGGTCGCGGGCTTCGGCATGGGCCTGGTGGCCGCGCCGCTGCCCGCCGCGGCCCTGGCCGGCATCGACCCGAAGCACGCCTCCTCGGCCTCCGGTGTGCTGTCCACGGCGATGGAGGGCGGCGCGGCGCTCGGCGTATCGCTCGTCGGCGTCGTCTTCTTCGGCGCCCTCGGCGACCCGCCCGCACCGGACAACTACCCCACGGCGTTCTCTCTCGGCATCGCGGTCATCGTGGCGTTCCCGGTCCTCGTCACCCTGCTGGTCCAGGCACTGCCCAAGCCGCCCTCGTCCGTCGCGGGCGGGCGCCCGGGGCAGGGGAAGGAAGCCGGCGCGGTGGAGCAGCCGGTGCGCCAGACCGGCCGGCACTACGCATCCGAACGCTGACCGGGTGGCGGAACGGGCACGGATCTACGTGCCCATGGAGTTCTCTACGCCGGATACGGCCACGAGTTGGGCCGGCAGGTGACGCCGTCCGTGGTGAGGAACTTGGTCTGCTGCATCATCACCGGGGCCAGTGCGCCCTGGCGGGAGCAGATCTCGTGGTTGTGGCCGAGGCGGTGGCCGACCTCGTGGTTGATCAGCATCTGGCGGTAGGCGAACATCTTGTCGGGGCCGTAGGTCTGGGCGCCCTGGGCCCACCGGTAGGCGTTGATCATGACGCGTTCGGTGGCCGCCGAGTCGCAGGAGACGTTGTCCTCGGTGGTGTCCAGGCCGGACTTGGCGCACCACTTGGCGGTGGTGCCGGGGCTGGCCAGGGTGATCACGAAGTCCGCGTCACCGGAGGCGACCCGCTGGAAGGTGCGCCGGCCGCCGTGCGCCCAACTGCGGTCGTCGTTGAGGGTCTTGTGCACCGCCTCGGCGAACAGCTCGCCGTCCAGGGGCAGTCCCTCCTCGATGTCGACCCGATAGCGCTTGACCTTGCCGTGGCCGGGCGCGGGGGCGTCGCCGCCGACCGGGTGGAAGCGGCCGGCGGCGGTCAGCTGCGGGTCGAGCGGGAAGACCTGGGCCATCTGCGTGGCGTAGTCGGCCGGTTGGGCGTCCTGGCGTGCGCGGATCTCCGAACGGGACGCGGCGTCCGCGCCGCCGTCCGCACGGTCGTCGCCGCCGCGGGCCTGCGGGGTGGTGCCGTCGTGGTGCTGGTCGGCCACCTGGCCGGCGATCACGACGGCGAGCGCGGTGGTCACGGCGGCGGCCGCCGCCCCGGTGAGCGTGCGGGCCTTGCCGCTCTTACGGGGGGAGCGGGCGGCGGGGGCGTCCGGTTGCGGGGTCAGCGTGACCGGTTCCGGGGCCGCCGGATGGGGGCTCGGCCCGTACCCGGGCTCGGGGGCCATCGATCTCGGCCCGTACCCGGGCTCCGGGCCCCGCGGCCGGGGGATCACCACGCCGGCGGGCGCGGCGGCATCGCTCTCCGGGGCCACCCGGCGCCGCCGCCCGGTCCCCGGCGCGTACGGCGTACCACCGGCGATCCCGGCGCTCTGCCCGTAGGAAGGGGTCTGCTCCCCGTAGGAAGGGGTCTGCTCCCCGTAGGACGGGGCCTGCTCCCCGTAGGACGGGGCCTGCTCCCCGGCGGGCCGGCGGCTGTGTCGTCCCACGTGCCCGTCAGCTCCTGCCCGTCGTGCGGTGCCCGGCGCGGGCCGTCCCGCGCTCGGCCGCCGCGGCGGCGTCGGCCAGCTCGCGGACGGCGCGCGCCACCGTCTCCGGGTACTCCATCATCGCCACGTGCCCCGCCTCCGGAAGTGTCAGCAGCCGTGAGCCGCGGAACGCCGCGGCCGCCCGCCGTGCCATTCGGAAGGACACCAGGCGGTCGCGTCCACCGTAGACGAGAAGCGTGGGGGCCAGGACCCGTTCGGCCTGCCGCCACATGCCGTGCTGGCCGCCGAGCGTGTACGAGCCGACGACGGCGCGCGCCGAACGCTCCATCACCTCCCAGAAATACGGGAGTTCGAGCCGGCGGGCGTACTCCTCGGCGGCGGAGGCGAAGCCCTCGGGGGTGATCCGGGCCGCGTCGCCGTAGCAGAGGGTCAGCACCTCGCGGGTGCGCTGCTCGGGCGTCCAGTCGCGGGTGAGGCGGCTGAACAGCCGGGCCACGCCGGGGACCGCGAGCAGCGCGGTGGGCACGGCCGTGCGCTGCGGCGGGAGTTCGGGCAGCGCGGGCGAGACGAGGGTGAGGGTGCGGACGAGATCGGGGCGGGCCGCGGCGACGCGGGTGGCGATGGCGCCGCCCATGGAGTTGCCGAGGAGGTGGACGGGGCCGCGGGCGGCCGCGTCGAGGTACCGGATGACCGTACGGGCCTGCGCGGAGACGGAGTAGTTGCCGTCAGCGGGCGGCGGCGACTCGCCGAAGCCGGGGAGGTCGATCGCCTCCGGGTCCAGCCGGTCGGCGAGCAGCGGCATCAGGGCGGTCCAGTTGCGCGAGGAGCCGCCCAGTCCGTGCAGGCACAGGGCCGGCTCGCGGTCCCGTCCGGCGGCGCCCACGGGTGTGCCGTCCGGGCGCCGCTTGGGGGCGCGGACGGTCAGCGTGATCCCCGGCAGCGTCACCCGCCGGACCGCCTCGGCGGCGGCGTCCGGGGCCCCGGGGCCGGCCGGCGGCACCGGGAGGGCGGCGGCTGTCGCGGCGTCCGGCGACTCGCTCGAAGACATGCTGTCGATGTTACGAGACGATCACACCGCCGCTTGTGTGTTCGCGGTCACACACCGCATCGCGCCGCCGCAACCGCTCTCCTAGGCTCGTAGAGGGGCGCCGCCCCCGGCGGGCCATGGCCCCGTACCGACCGGAAAGGGAGCCACCATGCGCGTCGACCCGACAGACCCGGACACCTTCGAGGACGCGGCCGGGGGCCCGGCCGTCGCCCAGCTCGACGTCGAGGCGCCGGAGGCCGACGCCGCCGAGCAGTACGCCGACCTCGCACCGCGCCGCGACGAGGCCGTGACCGGCGGCGACTACTCCGCCAACGAGGCGGACCGGGCCGAGCAGGCCCGCGTCGTCGAGCTCAACGAAGACGAATACCGATGACCTGGGGCGTTATGTCGGCTTCCCGGAAGGGGGCCGCGCAGAATTTCTCGCCGCCGACCGCACACAGGCCCGTTACCCAAAAGTACGATGACGGGCGCGGTGCACCACCTTGTACGGACCGCGAACGGAACGATTTCTGGGAGGCAGCGTGAGCGCCATCGAGCAGACCGAGGCGGCGCGCCCGCGGGGCACACGCCTGCCACGCCGAGCCCGGCGCAACCAGCTCCTGGGCGCGGCCCAGGAAGTCTTCGTCGCACAGGGCTACCACGCGGCCGCGATGGACGACATCGCCGAGCGGGCGGGCGTCAGCAAGCCGGTCCTCTACCAGCACTTCCCCGGGAAGCTGGAGCTGTATCTGGCCCTGCTCGACCAGCACTGCGAGTCGCTGCTCCAGTCGGTGCGCGCGGCGCTGGAGTCGACCAGCGACAACAAGCAGCGGGTCGCCGCCACGATGGACGCCTACTTCGCGTACGTGGAGGACCCGGGCGGCGCCTTCCGGCTGGTCTTCGAGTCGGACCTGACCAACGAGCCGGCCGTCCGCGAGCGGGTCGACAAGGTGTCGCTGGAGTGCGCCGAGGCGATAAGCGCCGTGATCGCCGAGGACACCGGGCTCTCGCGGGACGAGTCGATGCTGCTGGCCGTGGGCCTGGGCGGGGTCTCCCAGGTGGTGGCGCGCTACTGGCTGTCCTCCGGGAGCAAGGTGCCGCGGGACACCGCGGTGCAGCTGCTGACGTCGCTGGCCTGGAAGGGCATCGCCGGCTTCCCCCTGCACGGCACCGACAACCACTGACCGTGTTCGCTGCGGGCGTGGCCGCGGACGTCTTCTCCGTCCCCGTACCGGGCTAATGTGTGCTGCGTACCGCGCGGCCGGCCGCGCACATCACCGACCGTCGGAGGGACATAAGCCGTGGAGGTCAAGATCGGCGTGCAGCACGCGCCCCGCGAGATCGTTCTGGAGAGCGAGCAGTCTGCCGAAGAGGTCGAGCGCGTGGTGAGCGAGGCGCTCACCGGCAAGACGGAGCTGCTGAGCCTGGTGGACGACCACGGTCGCAAGGTCCTGGTCGCTTCGGACCGGGTGGCGTACGTGGAGATCGGCGAGCCGACCGCCCGCAAGGTCGGTTTCGGCCCGCTCTGAGCGGCACCGCGGCGGCGCGAGCGGCGCCGCGCACCGAAGCGGAAGGGCGGCGGCCCGGAGAACGGAATCTCCGGGCCGCCGCCTTTTGCCGTCTCCGGCGCCGCCATTCGCAGTCGCCGTTCGCCGTCCGGGCCGGGTCGCGTCGCGCTCCGTCCGCCGATCGTTCGCGCTCCGTTCGTCCGCCGTCCACGGGCCGGACACTCCGGTGGAAATGCCTTGCCCGGTGGGCGGACGAGGGCGCACGCTGAGCGGACAAGCGGGGTCTGGCCGGAGGGTTGCTGCCGGTGACCCCTGGGTACGACCGCCTACGACCGATTTGTTCGTCCGATCGGCCTCGTCACGCGGGAGGGAACAGCATGATCTGGGAAGCGCTCGGCGCCGTGATCGTCGGATTCGCCATCGCCCTGTCCGCCCGGCGCTGGCTTCCGGAGCGATTCCCCTCCCCCGCCCTGACGCTGGCGACGGGCCCGGTCGCGGCGCTGCTCGGCGCGCTGCTGACGCGCGCGGTCCTGGGGCCGGGCCACCCGGTCCAGGTGCTCCTCGCCGCGCTGGCGGTGGGGTCCGCGCTGCTGTCGGTGCTGGTCCGGCCGCCGCGCCGCCCGGTCCGCCGGCCGGCCGCGCCGCTCAAGCGCCACCGGACGGCCTGCTGACGGGGCGCCGCCGGGCGGCCCGCTGACCGCCCGGTTCCGCGCGGCGCGGCGGTACGCGGCGCGCCGGTGCGCGGCCCGCCCGCGAAGGCGCCGGTCAGGTCAGGTCAGGCCGCCAGGCCCAGCGCCGCCATCCGCTTGGTGTGCGCCTCGGTGATCCGGGAGAACATCCGGCCGACCTCGGCCAGGTCGAAGCCGTCGGCCACCCCGCCGACCAGCATCGTGGAGAGCGCGTCGCGGTCCGCGACCACCCGCTGGGCCTGGGAGAGCGCCTCGCCCATCAGCCGGCGGGCCCACAGCGCCAGCCGCCCGCCGACCCGCGGCTCGGCCTCGATGGCGGCCCGGACCTTCTCCACCGCGAAGGTGGCGTGGCCGGTGTCGTCCAGCACGGCGAGCACCAGATCGCGGGTGTCGGAGTCCAGCCGGACCGCGACCTCGCGGTAGAAGTCGCTGGCGATCGAGTCGCCGACGTACGCCTTGACCAGGCCCTCCAGCCAGTCGGACGGCGCGGTCTGGCGGTGGAACTCGTCCAGCGCGGCGGCGAACGGCTCCATCGCCTCGTTCGGCTCGGCCTGGATCTCCGAGAGCCGGTCCCGCAGCCGCTCGAAATGGTGGAATTCCGCCGAGGCCATCTTCGCCAGCTCGGCCTTGTCGTCCATCGTGGGGGCGAGCTTGGCGTCCTCCGCCAGGCGCTCGAAGGCGGACAGCTCGCCGTACGCGAGGGCGCCGAGCAGATCGATCACAGCGGCCCGGTAGTGCGGGTCGGCGGATGCCGTGGCCCAGTCCTGGGCGGCGATTCCGGTGTGTTCTCGCGCGTCAGCCGCGGCGTTGTCAGGCGTCTCCATGACCGGCACAATAGCCCGCCGCGCGGGGCCCGGAAGGCCCTGGTCAGCCACCGCCCGCTCACCCGTCGGAGTGATCGCCGGGGCGGGTCCGGCGCCCGTGACGAATTCCTCAGTCATACACGCCTTCGGATTCAGCGGCGATATCCGGGGTACAGTGCTAAAGGACCCGCCGAGTATCGGTGGGTCGTTCCACGAAAGCGGATGCCCGGTCGGTGGCCCGATCGGCTCCAACCGACCGCCCTCCGCGCGGCGCGTGCCCACGTACGCACCGGCAGGAGGGACCCGCTCGCGGCAGGAGTGCCTGAGCGACGGCAGTGGTCCCGCGCCGTCCGGCCCCTCGGGCCGGCGCCGTACGAACCCGTACGACGGTGCGGTACGACCCCCGTTGCCGCCTCTCGCCGCGTCTCACAGAAGAGGCAAGACTCTGTCCACTACGTTCCGTGATCTCGGTATCTTCCCCGAGACCGCCGAGGCGCTGGAAGCCGTCGGCATCGTTTCCCCCTTTCCCATCCAGGAGCTGACGCTCCCCGTCGCGCTGTCCGGCAACGACGTCATCGGCCAGGCCAAGACCGGTACGGGCAAGACGCTGGGCTTCGGCCTGCCGCTGCTGGAGCGCACCACCGTCCCGGCGGACGTCGAGGCCGGCCGGTCCACGCCCGAGCAGCTGACCGAGGCGCCGCAGGCCCTCGTCGTCGTCCCCACCCGCGAGCTGTGCCAGCAGGTCACCAACGACCTGCTCACCGCCGGCAAGGTCCGCAACGTCCGGGTGCTGGCGATCTACGGCGGCCGCGCGTACGAGCCCCAGGTCGAGGCGCTGAAGAAGGGCGTCGACGTGGTCGTCGGCACGCCCGGCCGGCTGCTGGACCTCGCGGGCCAGAAGAAGCTGGACCTCTCGCACGTCCGCACCCTCGTCCTGGACGAGGCCGACGAGATGCTCGACCTGGGCTTCCTGCCCGACGTCGAGAAGATCATCCAGCTGCTGCCGGCCAAGCGGCAGACCATGCTGTTCTCCGCGACCATGCCCGGCCAGGTCATCTCGCTGGCCCGCCGCTACATGTCGCAGCCCACGCACATCCGGGCCACCGCCCCGGACGACCAGGGCGCGACGGTCGCCAACATCACCCAGCGCGTCTACCGCGCGCACTCCCTCGACAAGCCGGAGATGGTCGCCCGTATCCTCCAGGCGCGGGGCCGCGGCCTGGCGATGGTGTTCTGCCGGACCAAGCGGACCGCCGCGGACATCGCCGACCAGCTCGGCCGGCGCGGTTTCGCGTCCGGCGCGGTCCACGGCGACCTCGGGCAGGGCGCCCGCGAGCAGGCGCTGCGCGCGTTCCGCAACGGCAAGGTCGATGTGCTGGTGTGCACCGACGTCGCCGCCCGCGGCATCGACGTCGAGGGTGTGACGCACGTCATCAACTACCAGTCGCCCGAGGACGAGAAGACCTACCTGCACCGGATCGGCCGCACCGGCCGGGCCGGCGCCAAGGGCACCGCGGTCACCCTCGTCGACTGGGACGACATCCCGCGCTGGAAGCTGATCAACAAGGCGCTGGACCTCGCGTTCGACGAGCCGGAGGAGACGTACTCCACCTCGCCGCACCTCTACGAGCAGCTGGACATCCCCGAGGGCACCAAGGGCGTGCTGCCGCGCGCCGAGCGCACCCGGGCCGGGCTGGCCGCCGAGGAGGTCGAGGACCTGGGCGAGACCGGGGGCCGCGGGCGCGGCGGCCGGCGCTCCGGTGGCGGCCGCGACGCCGCCAAGGAGACCGCCAAGGACACCGCCAGGGACACCGCCGAGGAGTCCCGTCCGGCCCGTACGCCGCGCCGGCGGCGGCGGACCCGGAGCGGGGCGCCGGTCGAGCAGCCGGCCGGTGCGAGCGCGCCGGAGGCGTCGGAGGCCGCGCACGCCGCGGTGAGCGCGGCCGAGGGTGACGAGGCCGCCGCGGCGCGTACGCCCCGGCGGCGGCGCCGGACGCGGGGTGCGGTCGCGGCCACGGCGGCCGCGGGCGAGGCCGCGGCCGTGACGGCGGACGCGGCGGTGGACGCGGCTCCGGCTGCGGCTGCTGTGGCTCCGGCTCCCGCGGTGGAGCCCGCGCCGGTCGTTGCTGAGGCCGCCCCGGTCGTCGCGGACACCGTCGCGGAGACCGTGGCCGAGGCCGCTCCGGAGAAGCCCAAGCGGACCCGTAAGCGCACCACCACCGCTTCCGCCGCCAAGAAGGCGGAGGCCGCGGTGGAGGCCGCCGAGGGTGCGGCGCCGGCGGAAGCGGAAGCTCCGGTCAAGCCGAAGCGGACGCGGACCCGGAAGGCCGCCGCCACCGAGCCCGTGGCCGCCGTGACCGCCCCGGTCACCGACGCCACCGCCGAGGAGGCCCCGGCCAAGCCCAAGCGGACCCGCAAGACCGCCACGGCGAAGACCGCCGCCGCCAAGACGGCCACGGCCAAGACCGCCGCCGCCGAGACCGCCACCGCGGCCACCGCCACGGCGACGATCACCGAGGACGCCACCGGCACCGCCGAGGAAGCCCCGGCCAAGCCGAAGCGCACCCGCAAGACGGCCGCGGCCAAGACGGCCACGTCCACGACCGCGGCGGCCAAGAAGGCCCCGGCCAAGAAGACCGCCGCCAAGAAGACCGCCGCCGCCAAGGCCGCCGCGGACGCCCCGGAGGCGGCCGAGGAGAAGCCGAAGCGGACCCGCAAGCGGGCCGCCGCCAAGAGCGCGCAGCCCGCCGAGGCGCCCGCCGAGAGCTGATCGGCCCGCCCGTACGGCACCCACGACGACCCGGCCCCGCACCGCGCGGGCGCCGGGTCGCCGGCGTTCCGGGCGGCGGCGTTCCGGGCGATAGCCTCGTCCCCATGAGCAGGCCGCCCACCCTCACACTGCCGCCGTGCGCCCGCGCGTACCGGCTCGGCACCGAGCGCGGCGCGTTCGCCGTGCACGACGCCCGCCCCGCCGCCGCGCCGCTCGGCACCGCCCTCCTCGTCCCCGGGTTCACCGGCAGCAAGGAGGACTTCATCGGACTGCTGGCCCCGCTGGCCGCGGCCGGTTTCCGGGCGGTCGCGGTGGACGGCCGCGGGCAGCACGAAACCCCCGGCCCGCGCGACCAACCGGCTTATGAGCAACGGGAGTTGGCGCTCGACGTACTGGCCCAGGCGCGGGCCCTGGGCGAGCCCGGCGGCGGTCCGCTGCATCTGCTCGGGCATTCGCTCGGCGGGCTGATCACCCGGGCCGCGGTGCTGTGCGACCCGGCGCCGTTCCGTACGCTCACGGTGCTCAGCTCGGGCCCGGCGGCCATCGACCCGGCGCAGCAGGCGCGGGTGCGGATGCTGATCGACGCGCTGGGCCGGATGGACATGGCGCGGGTGTGGGAGGCGATGCGGGCGCTCGACCCGCCGGAGGCGGCGGACGCGGACACGCCGCCGGAAGTCGGCGCGTTCCTGCGGCAACGCTGGCTGAATACCGTTCCCGAGCAGCTGATCGCCACCGGCCGGCAGATGCTGGCCGAGCCCGACCGCGTCGCGGAGCTGGCCCGTACGGGGCTGCCGGTCCACGTCGTCTCCGGCGCCGTGGACTACGCCTGGCCGGTGCCGCTGATGGACGATATGGCCCGCCGGCTCGCCGCCCGCCGCACGGTCATCGAGGACGCCGAACACTCACCGAACGCGGAACGGCCGGACAAGACCGCGCAGGCGCTGTCCGGCTTCTGGAGCGAGTTCGGCTGACGCAGCGCGGCCCGCGGTGCCCCTAGAACCGCCCCTCCACGTGGTCCCAGAACCCGTCCCGGAGCACCCGCCGCAGATCGGCCCGTCCGCGCAGCGAGTGGTGGAGGAGGGCTTCCGCGGCGGTGAGGAGTTCCTGGTCGACGGTGCCGGGCAGATACGGGTGGCCGGGCAGCAGGTCGGCCACCCAGGCCGGGCCGCGCTCCGACAGCCACTGGGCGGCGACCCGCGCGCCGACGAACCGGACCTCCTCGCGGCTGGGCGCCGGCCCCTCGCCCGCGCCCGGCTCGGGGATCTCCCCGCCCGTCCGCCGGGTGACGTACGGCTTGCAGAACTCCAGGTCGAAGGCGCGCGCGCTGTCGACCTCCCACATCAGCGGCTCGGCCTGGTTGCGGCCGCCGGGCGCCTCGATGCCCCAGAGGTGGACCCGCGCGCCGTAGCCCTGGGCCGCCTCGACCGCGGAGACCAGGTCCTCGTCGCCGCCGATCAGCACCGCGTCGGTGATCGCCCGGTGCCGGGCCAGCGACTCCAGATCGGTGCGGATCAGCGAGTCGACGCCCTTCTGCTGGTTGTGGGCGTTGAGGTTGCCGAGCCGGACCTTGACGTCGGGCAGCTCGGCGATCCGCTGCTGCTCCTGGGTGTGGATGCGGCGGCGGGCGCCGTCGTACCAGTACACCCGCAGCAGCCGGCTGTCCGGGAAGATCGTGCGGGCCTTCTCGATGAACGCGTCGATGATCCCCTCGGCGTCCAGCTCGAACGCCTTGCGGTCCTCCGTACCGGCGACCAGCCGCCCGGCCGCCGCGTAGACATAGCCGGCGTCGGCGAAGACGGCGTGCGTGGAGGGGGTGGTGGCGACCTCGGCGAGGACCCGGGTGAGCAGCTCGTTGGTGCGCTCGATACCGGCGGCGAGCGCCGCGAGGTCGGTGGGGCCGGTGGGCCGGGGGTCGTTCATACCGGACCCATTGTCCCGGCGGGCGCTTCGCGGACACAACCACGGTGGTCGCCGGGCTCTCGCGGGGGTCTTCCCGCGCAGCCGGTGACGGTCCCCGCACGGCCATGGCGGCCCCCGCACACCCATTCCTTAGCCCATGAAAAATTTTCCTTAGCGTAGGGAATCATTTCAGCTGTATGCTCGTTGTACCCATACGGAACGCCTGGCAACGAAGCCAGGCAAGTCCTGTCATTCAGTTCTCCGCAGGAGGATCAGACGAAGGGAGAAGCCCGTATGCGCTTCGAGATCATGCGCCTGGACGATGCCGACGGCGCCGCCGTGGACAGCACCGTCGTGGACGCCGCCTCCGTCAACCAGATCGTGCAGCAGGCCGCCGCCATCGGACAGCGGATCTACATCCGCCCGGCCGACACCGCCGTCGCAGGCTGACCGCCCGCCCCACCCCTCATACGCGAACGCCCCCGTACGGAATGCCGTACGGGGGCGCCGTTGTCCCGACGGCCGGGGCGATCCGGGTCAGGAGCCCTGGATCACCTGGGTGACGCCGTTGATGATCTGCTGCACCGCGAGCGCGGAGAGCATCATGCCGGCCAGCCGCGTCACCAGCACCACCCCGCCGTCCTTGATCACGCGGATGATCACCAGCGAGAACCGCATCGCCAGATAGAGCACCACATGGATCGCCGCGATGGCGGCCCAGACCGAGATCCGGGCGGCGGTGCCGTGCGCGTGCTGCACCGCGAGGATCACCGAGACGATCGCGCCCGGACCGGCCAGCAGCGGCATACCCAGCGGGACCAGCGCCACATTGACGTCCTTGGTCTGGGTCGGCTCCTCGGACTTGCCGGTCAGCAGGTCCAGCGCGACGAGCAGGAGCAGCAGCCCGCCAGCGATCATCAGGGCGGGCGTGGAGATGTGCAGCCGGCCCAGGATCTGCTTCCCGAACAGGCCGAAGACGGCGATCACGCCGAACGCGACGGCGGCCGCCTGCCAGGCCATCCGGCGCTGGACCTTGGCCGGGCGGCCGGCGGTCAGGGCGAGGAAGATCGGGGTGATACCCGGGGGGTCCATGATCACAAAAAGCGTGACAAAGAGGGTGCTGAAAACGGCGACGTCGAACACGGTGCTGGCCTTGCGGTGGTACGGACGAACGGAAGGGAGGGGTGAGGGGTCACCCTGACGACGCCTTCCCGGGCAGGGAGAAGCCGGGGAAGGCAGGCAGGGGCAGGGCGCGTCCCTGATCAGGGCAACGCGCTACGGCAGCCGGCCCGGCGGCCGGGCCGGGACCCGGACGGTCAGCCGCCCGCGCCCGGCACGGGGAACGCGCCGGTGGCCCGGCGGGTGATCTCGCCGTAGATCTCGGGGTCGGTGGTGCAGTCGCCGAGGCCGCAGGACTTGCGGCTGCCGTGGTAGTCGCTGGAGCCGGTGGTCAGCAGGCCCAGCTCGGCGGCGAGCCCGCGCAGCCGGGCGCGGGTCGCGGGGTCGTGGTCCATGTGGTCGACCTCGACGCCGTCCAGACCGGCCGCGGCCAGCTCGGCGATCGCGCTCTCCGGGACGCACAGACCGCGCTTGAGGGCGAGCGGGTGCGCGAAGACCGCGACCCCGCCGGCGCCCTTGATCAGCCGGATCGCGTCGAACGGGTCCAGCTCGTGCTTCTCCACGTAGGCCGGGCCGTCGTTGGCCAGCCACCGGGTGAACGCCTCGGAGACCGAGCCGACCACGCCCAGTTCGACCAGGGCGGTGGCGATGTGCGGGCGGCCCACGGAGCCGTCGCCGGCGATCCGGGCGACCTGCTCCCAGGTGACCGGGATGCCGAGGTCGCGCAGCTTGCCGACCATGGCGCGGGCGCGCGGGATCCGGTCGTCGCGGACCAGCTCGCGCTCGCGGGCCAGCTCCGGCTCGTCGGGGTCGAAGAGGTAGGCGAGCATGTGCAGGCTGGTGCCGTCGAGGCGGCAGGACAGCTCGGCGCCGGTGACCAGGGTCAGCCCGGCGGGCAGCGCGGCGCGCGCCTCGGCGTAGCCGGCGACGGTGTCGTGGTCGGTCAGCGCGACGACGTCCAGACCGGCGGCCGCGGCGTTGCGCACCAGCTCGGCGGGGGTGTCCGTACCGTCGGAAGCGGTGGAGTGGGTGTGCAGGTCGATACGCACGGCACAGACTCCAGACTGCTGCGGGACGGTTGCGGCGGCGGGCCCGGGACGGGCCGTGGCCCCGCGGCGGCCGTAAGGACTGCTCGGCACTACCACGGACTACTGAAGGATACCGGGCGCCCGGCGGTGCCCGCACCGCCCACCGACCGGGCACCGGCCCGGGATTCGATGGCGACGCGCCGGCGTCAGCTCAGAATCCTCGGCGAGAGCGCCCCGCAGGGCAGCAGATCCACTTCGGCGCCGGCCTCACGCAGATCCGTGAGCACCAGCTCGTCGTACATCAGCAGCCCGGACTGCTCGGGCCAGGCGATCGCCCAGAGCCACAGTCCGCGGGCCTCGCCGGCGAACACCGCGCGGTCCGAGGGGGCGCCGTTGACCTGCCAGAGCGGGGTCGGGCGGCCGGCCGCGAGGACCTTGCCGTGCGGGGCGGCGCCCAGGCGCAGGTGCGGGCCGGGGTCCGGGCCGTCGATCCCGGCGTAGCGGGCGCCGAGGCCGACGCCCAGCTCCTCGGCGATCAGCAGCAGCTCGCCGGGGCCGCCGAGCGGGCCGGGGCCGGAGCAGGCGACGGCGGTGGCGCGCCCGCCGCTGCGGTCGTCGCCGGCGCAGGCGACGCCGGTGAAGAGCCAGCCGACCGGCAGCGGCCAGGGCATCCAGACCGGCACCTGGGCGCGGTGCACGACGACGCCGAGCGCCTCGACGCTCGGCGGGACGACCGGCTGGAGCGGGTGCACGGTGCCGTGCACGGCGCACTGCCAGGAGTCGGAAAAGAGACCGGGCGCCCGCACCCGGCCTCCGCACTTCGGGCAACTGGGTTCGCCCCTCATAAGGACCAACGGTCCTCCAGCCCCGCCGTCCCGTCAAGGACGATCACCCAACCGGTGTGCCCCTTTTCCCGTACGGGCGCGCCCACTTGGCGGGTCGGACGACCCCCTCCGGGCAGGTAGTTGCTACTTGCACCCATTAGGGTCGCTAACTTATTATGTGTAAACGGCAACGATTCGGCGGGCGGTCCCGCCCGTACGCGCCTCACGCACAGGAAGGGGAAACACCGGCATGCGCAGCAGCGGCCACGGTGGTGGCACCCACGACGATCCGTTCGACGAGGGCGGCACCTCGCTCCTCCGGCAGCCGATGGCGGTCTGGGCCACCGCCGGCGCCTCGGTCGTCGCCTTCATGGGCATCGGCCTGGTCGACCCGATCCTCCCCTCGATCGCCAAGGGCCTGCACGCCTCCAGCAGCCAGGTCTCCCTCCTGTTCACCTCGTACTTCCTGATCACCGCCGTGGCGATGCTGGTCACCGGCTTCGTCTCCAGCCGGATAGGCGGCCGCAAGACGCTGCTGGCCGGGCTCGCGCTGGTGGTGGTCTTCGCGGCGCTGTCCGGCACCTCGTCCTCGGTCGGCGAGCTGGTCGGCTTCCGGGCCGGCTGGGGCCTGGGCAACGCGCTCTTCGTCTCCACGTCGCTCGCGGTGATCGTGGGCGCGGCGGCCGGCGGCAGCGCGGCGGCGATCCTGCTCTACGAGTCCGCGCTCGGTCTCGGCATGGCCTGCGGGCCGCTGCTGGGCGCCGTCCTGGGCGATATGAAGTGGCGCTACCCGTTCTTCGGGACCGCCGTCCTGATGGCCATCGGCTTCATCGCCATCACCGTGCTGCTGAAGGAGCAGCCCCGGCCGGCGCGGAAGACCTCGCTGCTGGACCCGGTGAAGGCGCTCGGCCACGGCGGGCTGGCCTCGGCCGCGATCGCCGCGTTCTTCTACAACTACGCGTTCTTCACGGTGCTGGCGTTCACCCCGTTCGTGCTGAACATGTCCCCGTACAAGTCGGGCGGGGTGTTCTTCGCCTGGGGTGTGCTGCTGGCGGTCTTCTCGGTGATCCTGGCGCCCCGGCTCCAGGAGCGGTTCGGGTCGCTGCGGGTGCTGGGCGGCTCGCTGCTGCTGCTCGCCGCGGACCTGGTCGTGCTCGGCTACGGCGACCACACCACGGCGGTGGTGTGCACGATCCTCTCGGGCGCCTTCATCGGCCTGAACAACACCGTCTTCACCGAGCTGGCCCTCGGCGTCTCGGACGCCCCGCGGCCGGTGGCCAGCGCCGGCTACAACTTCGTGCGGTGGTTCGCGGCGGCGGCCGCGCCGTTCCTCGCCCCGAAGATCGCGGAGTGGACCGATATCCACCTGCCGTTCGTGGTCGCGGCGCTGGCCGCGGCGGCCGGCGCGGGCGTCGTGGGTCTCCGCCGCCGGGCGCTGACCCTGCGCGCGGAGGAGCTGGAGCCCCGGCACGCGGCGGAGGACGGGGTGGCGGCCTTCGCGGAGTGAGCCGCCCCCTCGTGAGCTGGTGGCCCGTCCGGCGCCGGGCCGTACGCGCGCTGGCGTCAGTCCAGCGCCACCCCGGCCCGCAGCGGGTCGCGCAGATCCGTGCCGCGCTCCAGCCAGCGGGCCTGGAGCGCCTCGGCGCCGTGCACCCGCTTCCACGCGGCCTCGTTGGGCGTCATCGGCAGCAGAGGGAGGAACGCCACCGGGTCCATCGGCTCGTCCAGCTCCAGGTCCTCGACCAGGCCGCCGGGCGCGCCGACCAGCACCGAGGTGAACGGCGCCCCGGGCCACAGCGGCCCGCCCACGTCCAGCGACGCGCCGGACGCCACGACGACGCCCTCGACCTGCGGGGACGCGGCGAGCACGGCGAGCGTGCGGAGCACCTTGTCGGTGTCGGCGCGGCCGGCCCGTACGGAGAGCAGGAGTTCGGCGCGCGGACCGCGCAGCGGATCGGCGAGGACGGCGGTCGGGTCGGTCATCGGCCGGGCGGACATCCCGAGCGTGGCGTAGCGCACCACATCGCCGTCGAGGAAGCGCAGCACCTCGATGCGGTCGGTGCCGAGGAAGGTGACGGCGGCCCGGGCGTCCGCTTCGCCCAGCGCCGTGCGCAACCGGGCCTCGACCAGCTCAAGAACGTCAGACATACGGCGAGCATAGGGCCGCCGCCGGAGCCGCCGTTCGGCCCGGTCCGGCACCGCCGATCGGCCCGCTCGCACAACGCCCGGGCAACGGGCTTGTTATGGAACGGGCAAAGGGCAGCCCGGGCCCTCCAGGCGGCTGGTAGCCTTGCCGTCTGGTCAGGGAATGACGATCGTCCCCCAGCGGGGACCGGCCGGAGGAGGTGGGGCTGCGGTGGATCCGAGTCGACCGTGCAGTACCGATAGTTCTCCCGTCATCCCGCCCGCGCGGCGACACATCTGATCCGAGAGCTTCCGTACCCCGCCGCGCGGCGGCGAAACCCGCGAAGTTCTCCTGCTCCGGACGCGGATGACGGAAGAGCGCCTTCGACTCTTACTTCCGTGATGTCAGCGAACTGCCGTCAGTAGCACCGCACCGAGCGCCGCCCGCTTTGCGGACGTACGGCCTGTTGCCGTCTGGTACGTCCTCGTTCCGGGCCGCGTTGCGCCGCGCCTGCCGCTGACGGCCGGCACGAAGGAGCCAGCCATGTCGATGATCCGCGACCTGCGCGCCGCTGTCCGCCCCGCCCGGCGCCGCGACGACAGCCCTTACCGCACCGCCTCCACCGCCCCCGCCTGCGCCAACAGCGCCGTCGTCGACTGCGGGATCTACCGCGACGGCCACCGGGTGACCGGCACCGCCTCCCCCGGCGAGGCGATCGCCGGCGTCCGGGACGAGGGGGGTTTCGTGTGGATCGGTCTGCACGAGCCGACCGAGTCCGAATTCGCCGGTATCGCCCAGGAGTTCGGGCTGCACCCGCTCGCCGTGGAGGACGCCGTCCACGCGCACCAGCGGCCCAAGCTGGAGCGCTACGACGACACCCTCTTCACGGTCTTCAAGACCGTCCACTATGTCGAGCACGACGAGCTGACCGCGACCAGCGAGGTGGTGGAGACCGGCGAGGTGATGTGCTTCACCGGCCCGAACTTCATCGTCACCGTCCGGCACGGCGGCCAGGGTTCGCTGCGCGCCCTGCGGCACCGCCTCCAGGAGGACCCCGAGCGGCTGGCCAAGGGCCCGTCCGCGGTGCTGCACGCCATCGCCGACCAGGTCGTCGACGGCTACATGGCGGTGGCCGGCGCGGTCCAGGAGGACATCGACGAGGTGGAGATCGACGTTTTCAGCTCCGGCGCCGGCAAGGGTGCGGGCGGTAAGGCGGCGGCCGGCGCGGCGGGGGCCGCCAAGGGCGGCGACGCCGGGCGGATCTACCAACTCAAGCGCGAGGTACTGGAGTTCAAGCGCGCGGTGTCGCCGCTGCTGCGCCCGATGCAGCTGCTGAGCGAGCGTCCGATGCGGCTGGTCGACGCCGACATCCAGAAGTACTTCCGGGACGTCGCCGACCACCTGGCGCGCGTCAACGAGCAGGTGCTGTCCTTCGACGACCTGCTGAACTCCATCCTCCAGGCCAACCTCGCGCAGGCCGCGGTGGCGCAGAACGAGGACATGCGCAAGATCACCGCCTGGGCCGCGATCTTCGCCGTACCGACGATGATCGCCGGCATCTACGGCATGAACTTCTCGTACATGCCGGAGCTGAAGTGGAAGTACGGCTACCCGACCGTGCTGCTGGTCACCGTCGCGATCTGCTTCGGCATCCACCGCGGCTTCAAGCGCAACGGCTGGCTGTGACACCGGGGGCCGGGGCCGGGCGGCGTCTCACCGCCCGGGCGGCCCCGGGGCCCGGCCGCCGGGCCGATTAGGCTGAGGCCCATGACGGAGGAGACCGTGTCGCAGGCGCTGCTGGATCAGGCGCTCATCGAGGAGGCCGCGAAGAAGTCCGGCCTGATCTGGGTGCGGGGGGCCGCCGGCCCGGCGCGGGCGCTGTGGCATGTCTGGCACGACGGGGCGGCCTGCCTCGTCGGCAGCCCGGGCCCCGGGGGCGGCGAGCAGCCGCTGGACGGGCTGGGGCTCACCGACGGCGCCACCGTCACGGTCACCGTCCGCAGCAAGGACAAGGGCGGCCGGCTGGTCGCCTGGCCGGCCGCGGTGCGCGAGCTGGCGCCCGGCGGCGAGGAGTGGCAGGCCGCCGTCGAGGAGCTGAAGGGCAAGCGGCTCAACGCCCCGGACGCGGACACCATCGGCGAACGCTGGGCGCGGGAGTGCCGGGTGCTGCGGCTGACACCGGCCGGCGCGGCGGCGCAGCGGCCCGGGCTGATGCCGGACGGTTCGCACGCCGCGCCGCCGGTCGGCTCGCCCGCGACCACCCGGCGGCCGGTGCCGGCGGCGCTGCCGAAGCTGCTGCGGCGGGGGCGGAAGGGCTGAGGGGGCGGCGGCCGGCCCGGTCGGGGCGCGGCTCAGCCCGTATACGTACCGGCCGGGGCCCGCGTCCCGGCGCGCGGCTCGTCCCGTACGCGTACGCGGCTCAGCCCGTCCGCGCGATCTGCTTCCCGTAGTCCACGACCTGGTCCTGGGCCGGGGCCTTGAGGTCCAGGTCCTTGCCCCAGTCGGCGAGCTTGACCTGGCCCGCGCCGCCCGCGCGCTGGAGCCGCAGCGGATACGGCTGCCCCTCCAGGGAGACGTCGAGGGTGCCGCCGGACCCGGCGCCGGCGGTCACCTGGACGGTGCGGACGCCGTCCACCGTGGCCCGTTTCCCCGTCGTCAGCTCGCCGTGCAGCGCGAGCAGCGCCGGGAGCAGGGTGTCCTTGTCGGTGAAGCCGCTGAAGCGCCGGTAGACCGGGTCGGCGGCGGGCACCTTGACGTATTTCCCGCCCAGTTTCGCGGCGGCCCCGTCGGAGCCGCTGTTCTTCTCGCCGGCCCAGAAGGACGCGTCCGCCTTCAGATAGAGCGCGCCGCCGACCCGCAGCAGCTGGAAGGAGGTCGTCCCGGTGCTCAGTTCGCCGCGGGCGCCCTCCTTGGCCAGCCGCATGTCCAGGGTGTAGGTGGCGCCCTCGCTGACGACCTTTCCGGAGAGCCGGACGGTGCCGGCCGCGACGGCGGCGGCCCGGGCCCGGGCCTCGATCTGCCGGGCGGGCAGCTTGCCCACCCCGTTGGTGCCGGCGTCCGGGTCGTCCCCGGCGCAGCCCGCCACCGCCGCGGTCAGGACCGCGCACACCGCCACCGCCGGCAGCGCCCGCCCGGCGCGTCGGATTCCGGCCGGCGGCCGGCGGGTGGCGACCGGGGGGATGGCACTCACGTCGGCTCTGCCTCCTGAAGCGTTGATCTCGGCGCAGCACTGAACTCGACCAGCGGGGAACCCGGCACGCGCCGAACCCGACCGGCGCTGATCTCGACAGCTCACGGCAGCGTACCCGTGGCGTACCGGCGCGGCAGCCCGGTCCGGGGCGGCCACCATACGGCCGGTCCCGCCGGGGCGCGGCCCTTCCCGGCGGGTTAGCCTGAACCCGAACCAACGCGTTGTTTTCCGATCAACGATGGAGCAATCCGGACGGAAAGGGAGAAGGGCGGCGCTTTCCATGGCGGTGGTCACCCCCCGGATCTTCGTCTCCCACTTCTCCGGCGTCGCCGTCTTCGACCCCAACGGCGATCAGGTCGGGCGGTTGCGGGACCTGGTCGCCCTGCTGCGCGTCGGCGACCGCCCGCCGCGGCTGCTGGGGCTGGTGGTCGAGGTGATCAGCCGGCGCCGGATCTTCGTACCGATGACCCGGGTGACCGGCGTGGAGTCCGGCCAGATCGTCACCACCGGCGTGGTCAACATGCGCCGCTTCGAGCAGCGGGCGTCCGAGACGCTGGTCTTCGGCGAGCTGCTGGACCGGCGGGTCCGGCTGGTCGAGACCGGCGAGGAGGTCACCGTGCTCGACATCGGCATCACCCAGCTCCCGGCCCGCCGCGACTGGGAGATCGACAAGGTCTTCGTCCGGCGCGGCAAGGGCGGACCGCTGCGCCGCAAGGGCGGCACGCTCACCGTGGAGTGGTCGGCGGTGACCGGCTTCTCGCTGGAGGAGCACGGCCAGGGCGCGGAGAATCTGCTGGCCACCTTCGAGCAGCTGCGCCCCGCCGACCTCGCGGGCGTCCTGCACCACCTCTCGCCCAAGCGGCGCGCCGAGGTCGCCGCGGCGCTGGACGACGACCGGCTGGCCGATGTGATGGAGGAGCTGCCGGAGGACGACCAGGTGGAGATCATCGGCAAGCTGAAGGAGGAGCGGGCCGCCGACGTCCTGGAGGCGATGGACCCCGACGACGCCGCCGACCTGCTCTCCGAACTCCCCGAGGAGGAGAAGGAGCGCCTGCTGGCCCTGATGCGCCCCTCGGACGCGGCGGACGTCCGCCGGCTGATGTCGTACGAGGAGCGCACCGCGGGCGGGCTGATGACCACCGAGCCGATCGTGCTGCGCCCGGACGCCACCGTCGCGGACGCGCTGGCCCGGGTGCGCGACCCCGACCTCTCCCCCGCGCTCGCCGCCCAGGTGTACGTCTGCCGGCCCCCGGACGAGACGCCCACCGGCAAGTACCTGGGCCTGGTGCACTTCCAACGGCTGCTGCGGGACCCGCCGTTCACCCTCGTCAGCTTCCTGGTGGACACCGATCTGCCGACCCTGCGGCCGGACACCCCGCTGCCCGAGGTGACCGGCTACCTCGCCGCGTACAACATGGTCGCGGCGCCGGTGGTGGACGAGGGCGGGGCGCTGCTGGGCGCGGTCACCGTGGACGACGTACTGGACCACCTGCTGCCGGACGACTGGCGGGAGGCCGGACTGCACGGCGCGGCGCCCACCGCCGCCGGGCACCCGGGGGAGGCCCCCGATGGGCGCTGAGGACCGGGAGAGCCCGAAGGAGCGGCGGCCGCACGGCGCCTCGGCGGTCCGCCGGGGCGGCGCCGGCGACCGGCCCCTGGAGCCGCGGCCGCGGGCCCGGCTGGACCTGCCGCGGGTGCCGCGCCGGACGTTCTTCCCGGAGTACGACCCGGAGGCGTTCGGGCGGCTGTCGGAGAAGATCGCCCGCTTCCTGGGGACCGGCCGCTTCCTCGTCTGGATGACGGTCACGATCATCCTGTGGATCGGCTGGAACGTCCTCGCGCCGGGCAGCCTGCGGTTCGACAACTACCCGTTCATCTTCCTGACCCTGGCCCTCTCGCTCCAGGCGTCGTACGCCGCCCCGCTGATCCTGCTCGCGCAGAACCGCCAGGACGACCGGGACCGGGTCAATCTGGAGCAGGACCGGCGGCGCAACGACCGGTCCATCGCCGACACCGAGTACCTGACGCGGGAGATCGCGGCGCTGCGGATGGGCCTGGGCGAGGTCGCCACCCGCGACTGGATCCGCTCCGAACTGGAGGACCTGCTGCGCGAGCTGGAGCAGCAGCGGACCGCCGGCCCCGAGCCCGCGGGGCGTGACGAACACGACCGCTGATGCCCTTACCGGAGGCGCCCTCGCCCGCCGTACCATCGGGTCATGGCAACTGACACGCCCCAGCCCGCCGGCTCCGCCCCGAGCGAGGACGCGATCCGCGAAGCGCTCGCGACGGTGAACGACCCCGAGATCCACCGCCCCATCACCGAACTGGGGATGGTCAAATCGGTGGAGATCGCCGCGGACGGCTCGGTGGCGGTCGTGGTCTACCTCACCGTCTCCGGCTGCCCGATGCGCGAGACGATCATCAGCAGCGTCCGCGAGGCCGTCGAGCGGGTGCCCGGCGTCACCCGCGCCGGTGTGGAGCTGGAGGTGATGAGCGACGAGCAGCGGCGGGAGCTGGCGGCGTCGCTGCGCGGCGGGACCGCCGAGCGGGAGATCCCGTTCGCCAAGCCCGGCTCGCTGACCCGGGTCTACGCGGTCGCCTCCGGCAAGGGCGGTGTCGGCAAGTCCTCGGTGACGGTCAACCTCGCCGCCGCGATGGCCGCCGACGGCCTGAAGGTCGGCGTGGTGGACGCGGACATCTACGGCCACTCGGTGCCCCGGATGCTCGGCGCGGACGGCCGGCCCACCCAGGTCGAGAACATGATCATGCCGCCGTCCGCGCACGGTGTGAAGGTCATCTCGATCGGCATGTTCACGCCCGGCAACGCCCCGGTCGTCTGGCGCGGCCCGATGCTGCACCGCGCCCTCCAGCAGTTCCTCGCCGACGTCTACTGGGGCGACCTCGACGTCCTGCTGCTGGACCTGCCGCCCGGCACCGGCGATATCGCCATCTCCGTGGCGCAGCTCGTCCCGAACGCCGAGATCCTGGTCGTCACCACCCCGCAGCAGGCCGCCGCCGAGGTCGCCGAGCGGGCCGGTTCGATCGCCGTGCAGACCCACCAGAAGATCGTCGGCGTGGTGGAGAACATGTCCGGGCTGCCCTGCCCGCACTGCGACGAGATGGTGGACGTCTTCGGCACCGGCGGCGGCGAGCGGGTCGCCGAGGGGCTGACGAAGACCACCGGCACACAGGTCCCGGTGCTCGGCGCGATCCCGATCGACGTCCGGCTGCGCGAGGGCGGCGACGAGGGCAAGCCGGTCGTGCTGACCGACCCGGACTCCCCCGCCGGTGCCGCGATCCGCGCCATCGCCGGGAAGCTGGGCGGCCGTCAGCGCGGCCTGTCGGGCATGTCGCTGGGGATCACACCGCGCAACAAGTTCTGACGGCGCGGGCGATACGTTCCGCTGCTGAAGGGCGGGCCCCATGGGGTCCGCCCTTTGCCGTTCCCGCCGCCGCCGCGCGCCCGGGTGATCGTGTCCGCGCGCCCGCTCCCCCTGCCCCCGCGTACGCCCGCCCGGCCCGCGTACGGGCCGCTCAGCCCTCGTACGCCCCCAGGTCCTCGATCGCCGAGAAGCCCAGCCCGTAGGCGCTCATCCCGCGCCCGTAGGCGCCGAGCAGCACCCCGTCCGGCCCGTCGCCGCCGGAGGCCCCGGCGAGCACCCAGCCGTACTCGGACTCGCGGTAGCAGAACGGCGTCGGCACACCGTCCACCGGCAGCATCAGCTCGCTCCAGCTCTCGGCGGTGAGGTCGTCGGCCAGCTCCCAGGCGATCATGGTCTGCTGGTCGAGCCAGTCCTGGCGCAGCGAGCGGTCCATGCGGTTGGGCCAGGTGTGGGCCAGGAGGCCGGAGCCGGCCAGCCAGGCCGCCGTCGAGACCGAGGTGGCCTCCAGGACACCGGTGCCGTCACCGCTGCGCCGTACGGGGCGGCTGGCGACCGTCACCACCACCGCGAACCGCTCGTCCTCCGGGGACTCCGCCTTTATGGTCGGCTCCGTGCCGTGGCCGGTCGCGCCGTGCTCGACGGTGCCGTCGGCGGCCGTGCCGACCCGCATCAGCCAGCGCGGACCGGTGAACGCCTCGTCGAGGCCGTACCACGGGAACGCGGCCAGCAGATAGCCGTCGGCCTTCCGGCCCGGATCGGCGGACACCTCGTGGGTGGCTGTCCGACTCGTCGTCTCCATCTGCGCGGAGCCTCCTCGTTGCCCTGCGTCGTGGGCGGCCCGCCCCCCTCAGGCGACCTCACCCCGGACACCGGGAGCATAGCCAGTGGCGTCAACACAGCCGGGCATACGAGATACTCACGTCGCGTCGGCGTCGAAGGGCGGGGGCTCGCGGCGCGCGGTGCCGGTGTCCTTGGTGAACATGTCCGGACGGCCGGCGGCCGGGGGCTCCGCGGACGGGGCCGGGGACTCCTTGGTCAGGCTCAGCGGCGTGCCGTTCGCGGCCGCGGCGGGGGCGGCAGCGGCGGACCGGGGCGCGGTGCTCTCCCGGACCGCCTCGGTGACCTCGGCCATCTCCTTCTTCAGATCGAAGCCGTCGCGGATCTCGGCGAGCTCGCGCAGGCCGTACTCGTCCTTCTCCAGGACGTGCTTGCGGACGAAGTTCCGCGGTTTGAGGTCCTCGAACTCGAAGTCCTGGAAATCCGGACCGAGCTCGTTGCGGATGTCCTCCTTGGCGCTGTCGGAGAACGCCCGGATCTTGCGGATGACGGCCGATACGTCCTGGATGACCTTGGGCAGCTTCTCCGGCCCGAAGATGAGCACCGCGAGGACCACGATCGTCACCAGCTCTAGGGGTCCTATGTCGAAGAACACCTTGCAGCTCCTTGGGGTATCCGCGGCCTTCGGGGGGTTTCGGGGCCAGGCCGTCTCTCACCGTACCTGGCCCCCGGCACCGGACGGGAGTCGCCCGTCCCAACACCGTGCAAACGATCAGTCCCGGCCGGAGGAACCGAGTGTCAGCCGGACGGACCGCTCGCCGCCGTCCCGCTGGACCGTCAGTGTGAGGACGTCACCGGGCCGGTGGCTGCGGATCTTGATGATCAGCTCCTCGCCGCTGTGCACGGGCGCGCCGTCCACCTGGGTGATGACGTCGCCCGGCCGGAGGCCCGCCCGCGCGCCCGGCCCGCCCGGGGTGACCGGCGGCTGCCCGCCGCCCTTGCCGTCGCCGATCCGGGCGCCGTCGCCGTCGTACTCCATCTCCAGCGTGACGCCGATCACCGGGTGGGTGGCCCGGCCGGTGTTGATCAGCTCCTCGGCGACCCGCTTGGCCTGATTGACCGGTATCGCGAAGCCGAGGCCGATGCTGCCGCCCTGGCCGCCGCCGTCCGGGCCGCCGGTGCCGCTGTCGGCCGCCCGGATCGCGCTGTTGATGCCGATCACCCGGGCCCGGGCGTCCACCAGCGGCCCGCCGGAATTGCCGGGGTTGATGGGCGCGTCGGTCTGCAGCGCGTCGACGTACGACACATCGCTGCCGTCGCCCTTCTTGCCGCCGGCGGTGATCGGCCGCTGCTTGGCACTGATGATCCCGGACGTGACGGTGTTGGCGAGGTCGAACGGGGCGCCGATCGCCACCACCGGGTCGCCGACCTGCACCGCGTCGGAGTCGCCGAGGGTGAGCGGGTGCAGGCCGGTGACGCCCTGGACCTGCACCACGGCGAGGTCGTAGCCGCTGTCCCGGCCGACGACCCGGGCCCGGGCGGTCTGGCCGCCGCTGAACGTCACCGATATCTCGCCGCCGGTCCCGGCCGGTTCGACGACGTGGTTGTTGGTGAGGATGTGGCCCTGGCGGTCGAGGACGAAGCCGGTGCCGGTGCCCTGCTCGGCGTTGCCGCGGACGTGCAGGGTGACCACGCCGGGCAGGGCGGCGCGGGCGATCCCGGCGACGCTCTCCGGGCTGCGGCCGCCCGCGTCGCCCGCGGCCTGCGGCAGCTTGATGTCGTCGATCCCGCCGTACCGCTCGACGTAGGCCCCGGCCACGCCGCCGACTCCCCCGGCGATCAGCGCCAGGACGAGGGCACCGGCCACGAGGGGGCCGCGGCGGCGGGCTTTGCGGGCCGGGACGGCGGTCGGCGGGGGGCCGGTCAGGGGGGTGGCCCAGGGGTCGTAGTGGTGCCAGGGG
>NZ_LLZI01000168.1 GCF_001509485.1 Streptomyces sp. NRRL F-4489 | reverse complement strand
CCGGGGGCCGGGGCCGGGGCGGGGCCAGGGCCGGGTGCCGGCTCGGGTCCAGGATCGGGGACTGGGAACGGTACGGGACCGGGGGCCGGTTCGGGGGCCGGGACGGCGGCCGGGCACGGTAGGGGCTCGGCGGCTGGGCCTGATACGGAGACGGGGACCGGCTCGGCGGCCGGGCCCGGTACCGGGTCGGGGACTGGCCCGGGGCGCGGGGCGGGGGCCGACTCGGGGAACCGGCCGACGTCGGAGGCCGAGGGGACCGGGGAGGCCGGAATGACTGACGGCTAGCGGTGGTCAGGGGGCGCGATCGGCTCGTCGGCGGCCGGTGGTCCGTGCGGTGGGGTGCCGCTGGATCGCAGGGGTGCCGGCGGACGCGGCCCGGGGGCGATGGCCCGGGGCGCCCGGCGTTGGCCCGACGCCCCGGTGCCGGCCCGACGCTCCGGTTGGGGCCCGACGCTCCGGTTGGGGCCTGACGCTCCGGTTGGGGCGCGACGGTCCCGGTTATGGCGCGGTGCTCCGGTGGGGGCGCGACGCTCCGGGGGCTCCGCCCGGGCACCGGGGCGGCCTGCCGGTGACCGCGGGCAACGTGCCCGCCCCTGACGTGCCGGTAGTGCCGCAACACGTCGGGGTGCGGCGAGTCCTCCGGCGGTGGCTGCGGTATCGGCCCGGCGTGCCGAGGGCGGCGCGAACACCCCGGGAGCGTCGGGGGGAGAGGCGGCGCGCCGGCCGCCCTACCCCTCCGTACCGGCCGCTCCTGGATCGGCCGCCGAGCACGACCGGAGTGCCGGGTGGGGACGCCGGGGCTTCCACGGTAGCGCTGGGCGTACGGGCGTACGGGCGTACCGCCGGAGCGCCAGGCGTTTCCGTGGGTGCGCTGGGCGTACCGCCGGAGTGCTGGGCGTTCCGCCGGAGCCCCGGGCGTTCCGCCGCAGCGTCGGGGAACCGCTGGATCGGCGGAGGTGGAGGTGGAGGCGGGTGGGGGG
>NZ_LLZI01000167.1 GCF_001509485.1 Streptomyces sp. NRRL F-4489 | reverse complement strand
GGGGGGAAGGGGGGGGGGGGGGGGGGGGGGGGGGGGGGGGGGGGGCCCCCCCCCCCGCCTGCGGAGCGGTCCGGGGTGGGGGGTGCCGGACCGGTGGGGGGTCAGCCGGTGTACGTGCCGAACGCCGTGGTGAAGGCCAGCGGGGCCTGGTCGATCGAGCTGCACAGCGGCTGGGCGGAGGGGGTCGGGCCGCCGGGGCAGGGGCGGTCGCGGGTGGCGGACCACATCGACAGGCCGCCCAGGTGCTTGCTCCGGGCGAAGCGCACCAGGGCGGTGGCGTCGGCGGGCCGGAAGACCTCGCCCGCGACGTCGTTGACGCCGATCATCGGGGTGACGGAGAGCGCGCGCCAGGCGGCGGGGTCGGTGAGGCCGAGGGCCTTCCGGATCTGGGTGTGGGTGGCGGTGGCGGCCTGGGTGGCGTAGGTGGCCATGTCGCCGCCGTAGGAGGAGCCGTAGTCCATCGCCATGATGTTGACGGTGGAGATCTTGGCGCCGTGGCGGCGGGCGTCGGCGAGGAGGGCGGTGCCGTCCGGGGTGAGGCCCTCGGGCATCACCGGCAGGGTGAACGAGACGTCCAGGCCCGGGTGGCGCTTCTGGAGCTGGGCGATGGCCTGGGCGCGGCGGGCGTTGGCGGCGGTGTCGGGCAGCGCGCCGCCCTCGATGTCGAAGTCGACCGCGGTGAGGTGGAAGCGGTCGATGGCGGCGCCGTAGGCGGCGGCCAGGTCGGCGGCGGAGGAGCAGGCGGCGGCCAGCTCGGTGCCGTTCGCGCCGCCGAAGGAGACCCGGACGTCGCCGCCGGCCTTGCGCAGCGCCGGGATCTGGCCGGCCACCGGGTTGGCGCCGAGGTCGCCGGTGCCGCCCCACTTGGGGACGCAGCCGCCGCCGGAGGTGAGGAAGGCGAGGGTGAAGCGCTTGACGCCGGTGCGGCGGGCGGTGGCGGTCAGGTCGTAGGCGGGGGTGAGGGAGGTGTCGACGTACGGGGAGAAGCGGGGCGGGGC
>NZ_LLZI01000166.1 GCF_001509485.1 Streptomyces sp. NRRL F-4489 | reverse complement strand
GGCGGGGGGGGGGGAGGGGGGCGAGGGGGGGGGGGGCGATGTGGCGGCCGGGTCCGGGGGCGGTGACGCGCAGGCCGCCGAATTCGGCCCAGGCTTCGACGGCGGCGGGGAAGACGGTGTGGCGGTGGCCGGCGGGGGAGGCGTGGGCGCGGAGGGTGTCGGCCCAGCGTTCGGCCTGCTGTATGTCCCAGCGGCCGGGCTGCCAGCCGGCGTTCTCCAGGGCGAGGGCGACCGGCGCGGGGAAGCGGGGTGAGCCGGGTCCGTCGTGGCCCGGGGTGCGCGGGTCGGGGGTGCCGGGTTCGGGGGTGGTGCGGGGCATGGTGGCGGTCAGCTCCCTTGGGGCGTCGGCGCCCCGATGGGCATGACGCCGAAGTGGGCGAGCAGGGCGTCGCAGGAGCGGCAGGGCGGGGCGTAGCTGCCGTGCTGGGGGTCGCCGTCCTCGCGGATGTGGCGTGCGGTGATCTTGGAGTGTTTCAGGGAGCGGCGGGCCTCGCCGTTGGTGAGGGGTTTGCGGGAGGCGCGTTTGCCGCGGTTGGCCTCGACGGCGGTGAGGTGGCGGGAGAGCAGGACGGCCTCGGGGCAGCGGCCGGTGAAGCGGTCGCGCTGGGCGGTGGTGAGGGTGTCGAGGAAGTCCTGGACGAGCGGGTGCAGCGTGGGGGGCTGTTCGGCCTTGCTGGCGGTGCAGGTGAGGGTCTGGCCGCGTACGGACAGGGCGGCGCCGATGGTGGGGAGGATGCCGTCGCGGCGGTGGCGCAGGGTGGGGGCGCGGTCGGCGTCGGCGGTGCCGCTCCAGCCGATGCGGGGGTCGCCGGTGGCGCGGGGGTCGCCGGTGGTGGCGCGGTGTGCGGTGGTGGTCATGGTCGTGCTTCCCTCCCTGCAATCCCCCCGGTTGCGGAGGTCAGATTGCCAAATGTGCTGGGTGTTGCGGTAGTCGGGCACGCTGTCGGGGATGTCACTGGCGTGTGACGGTCCGTCGGGTGTCCGGTAACGGGGCAGGTGGGCGGGGTGAGGTG
>NZ_LLZI01000165.1 GCF_001509485.1 Streptomyces sp. NRRL F-4489 | reverse complement strand
GGGGTGGGAGCGGGGGCGGGGATCGGAATGAGGCGTTGCGGCTGAAGGGGCCGGCGCAGGAGACGTGGAAGTTCACGGCCGAGATCGATGCCACGGATCAGTTGGACGTGGCGGCGCCGGAGGGGATTCATCCGGAGCTGGCGGTGCTGGAGATGCTGGTGCAGCCGACCACCGCGCAATTGCTGGCGGCGTCGAAGCTGACGCAGAAGGGGACTATCGAGATCAGTCCCATCGAGATGCCGCTGACCTTGTTCACGTGGGGGAGCAAGCGGGTCATGCCGGTGCGACTGACGGAATTGTCGGTCAATGAGTCGGCGTTCGATGTGAATCTCTGCCCGATTCGGGCTTCGCTCAGTATCGGGTTGAAGGTGCTGACGGTGAGTGATTTGCCGGCCGGGCATCCGGGGGCGGCGCTGTATCTGGCGCATCTGGCGCAGAAGGAGCAGTTGGCGCGGCGGGCGCGGGCCGGGTCGTTGGCGCAGTTGGGGCTGGGGAGGGGGATCTGAGGCGTGGGCACCGAGCCGTATGAGAGTGCGCTGGACGACGTTCCCGGGGCGCATCCGTATCCGCGGAGCAGTCGGTATGCCGGGGTTGAGATCGGGGTGTATGGCGGCGGTGGTGGTGACGGGGTGGAAGTGCGGTATGCGAAGAGGAGGTTGTTGCCGGCGTTGCCCCGGGAGGGGGACGACGATCTGGTGCCGCATGTGGTGAGTGAGGGGGAGCGGCCGGATCAGTTGGGGCAGCGGTATTTCGGGGATCCGGGGCAGTGGTGGCGGATCGCGGATGCCAATCCGGTATTGGACCCGTGGGAGTTGACGGCGGAGGCGGGGGTGGAGATCGCGGTGCCGTTGCGGGGTGGGTTCGGCGGCGGTGGCGGTGGGGGTGGCATTTCCGGAGGGCCAGGGGTGGGGCGTGGTTGACGGGGATGAGGCGGTGGGGCGGGGGCCCATTCACGTCTCGCTGTATATGGGGCCGAAGTTGGCGCGGTTGGTGCCCCGGGAGGTGGTGGAGGCGCTGCTGTCCGCGCAGATCACCAGTACGGCGGG
>NZ_LLZI01000164.1 GCF_001509485.1 Streptomyces sp. NRRL F-4489 | reverse complement strand
CCCCCAGGGCGGCCGCCGCGCCCGTAGAGGCGAGCAGCACCCCCGCCGTACCACCAAGGCCCCCGGCGGCCCACAGCCCACCCCCGGCGACCGCCAGACACAACCCCACCACCGGCACGGCCGCCCGGGGCGCCACCCGGCCGGCCACCGGGCCCCCGGCGGCCAGCGCGGCGGCCGGAGCGAGGAACGCCGCCCCAGCGCCCAGCACCGACCACCCGCGCCCCTGCTGAAGCGCGAGCGGAATCGCGTACAGCAGCGCCACCGTCGCCGAGTTGGCGATCGCGCCCGCGGCGGTCAGGGCCACGTAGGGACGGTTGCGGACGAGCGCGAGGTCCACCAACGGGGCCGCGGCCCGCCGTTCGGCCCGTACGAACAGCGCCCCGAGCAGCGCCGCCCCCGCCGCCCACCCCGAACTCCACCCCGCCGGATGCGCCAGCCAGCGCGCCAGGCACACCAGCGCGCCCGTCGCGGTCACCGCGCCGGCCACGTCGAGCGGGTGTTCCGCGGCGGCCGCGTCCCGCGACTCGACCGCCCGGCGGGCACACCACACGGTGGCCGCGGCGAGCGGCACGGTCAGCCAGAACACCGCCCGCCAGGACGCCACATCAGCCAGCACCCCACCGGCGAACGGGCCGCCCACGGTGGCCAGTCCGGCCCAGCCCAGCGCCCGCCCGGTGCGCCGGCGCGCCTCGTCCGGCGGGCAGGCGTTGGTGAGCAGCGCCAGCCCGGCGGGCATGATCAGCGCACCGCCCGCGCCCTGCACCACGCGTGCCGCTACCAGGAACGGCAGCGACGGCGCCACCGCACAGAGAGCGGCGCTCACACCGAAGAGCACCGCCCCGGCGCACAGCATCCGCCGCCGCCCGTACAGATCGGCCAGCCGCCCGGCGACCGGCATCAGCGAACCGGCCGCGAGCAGATAACCACTCACCACCCACGGCACCACGCCCGCACCCCCGGGCAGCCCACCCCGAAGCACCGGCAGCACCGCATTCAACGCAAAGGAATCCAACTGCACGCAAAACGCCCCCACCGCCACGGCCCGCCCCGCCCAACGCGCCCCCGCCCCCGCCTCCGCCCCACC
>NZ_LLZI01000163.1 GCF_001509485.1 Streptomyces sp. NRRL F-4489 | reverse complement strand
GTGGGGGGACCTTGGGGGCGGGGTCGGGCCCGGGTTCGGGTTCGGGGCCGGCCCAGGTTCGGCGGGGGCTGCGCCACGTGGCCGCTTCCGCGGGGGTGGTCGCCTGTGTGACGGGGCCGCCGAGCGCGGCCTGGGCGGGCGGTAGTGCGGCAGGGTCGGGCGACACAGCCACGTTGAGGGGTGTCACGGCGCCGACGGATCCGGGCAGCCACCGAGACCTGGGAGACGATCGGAGCCCGGGAGGCGACCGGGCCTGGCCGGTGGACGGCCCGGCCGGGTTGCGCCCCACGGTGTTACGCGGCTTTGAACCGCCTCCGGCTCCCTGGGCGGCGGGGCACCGCGGCGTGGACCTGGCGTCAGCAGAGGGGGCGGTCGTGAAGGCCGCCGCGCCCGGGCAGATCGCGTTCGCCGGGACGGTGGCGGGACGCGGGGTCCTCACCATCGAGGTGGCGGACTCCGGCCGGCCGCCCCTGCACACCACGTACGAACCGGTCCGCGCCACCGTCCGCGAGGGCCAGCGCGTCACCGCGGGGCAGCCGGTCGCCATCTTGGAAGGCGGCCCGTACCACTGCCGCGCGCCCTGCCTCCACTGGGGCCTGCGCCGGGGTGCGACGTATTTGGACCCGCTCTCACTGCTGCCGCCGGCGGCACTGGGCAACGGCCCGTCGCGGCTGCTCCCGGTCTTCGGCATCCCCGAACCCAAGGCCGTCCCGGAGCCTGGACTCACACGTTCGCATCGTGAGCGGCCGGCACCAACGGCTCACCAGAGCACGGACGCGCCGACGGATGCCACAGGCGCGGCCCTCGTCGGTGCGATCGCCCTCTGCGGCACCGCGCTATGGGCCTTCGGCCGCCTCCGCTTCGGGGTCGGGGGTAGGGGGATGGGATTCCGGTGGACCGGCAGCCGACGGCTCCGTGATCAGCGGCGAAAAGCCGTGCACTGAGGCCGTAAGGGAAGAAGAGGCAGAGGAGAGAAGCAAGGAGGGCAGCGGCAGGAGTGCGGGGAAGGCAGGCGCGCGGGGAGCGTGTGGACTGGCCGCGTGCCGGTACGGGCGGCGGCGTAGCAGCCGCGCGGAGTCGCGCCGGGGTGGGGGTGGGACTGCGGGAGGGCGCGGGCGCGGGGCTTGAGCGCGGGGCGTGGGGCGTGGGCGCGGAGG
>NZ_LLZI01000162.1 GCF_001509485.1 Streptomyces sp. NRRL F-4489 | reverse complement strand
TCGCCAACGTCTGCTACGAAATCCGCGGCCCGGTCCTCGAGGAGGCCATGCGGCTGGAGGCGGCGGGTCACCGCATCCTCAAGCTGAACACCGGCAACCCCGCGGCGTTCGGGTTCGAGTGCCCGCCGGAGATCCTGGAGGACATCCTCCGCTCGGTCGGCACCGCGCACGGCTACGGCGACGCCAAGGGCCTGGTCTCGGCCCGCCGCGCGGTGGTCCAGCACTACGAGACCAAGGGCGTCGAACTGACGGTGGACGACGTCTATCTGGGCAACGGCGTCTCCGAACTCATCCAGATGTCGATGCAGGCACTCCTGGACGACGGCGACGAGGTCCTCGTCCCGGCCCCGGACTACCCGCTGTGGACGGCGTCGGTCTCGCTCTCCGGCGGCACCGCGGTGCACTACCGCTGCGACGAGCAGGCGGACTGGATGCCGGACCTCGCCGACATCGAGCGCAAGATCACCGACCGCACCAAGGCCATCGTCGTCATCAACCCCAACAACCCCACCGGCGCGGTGTACGACGACACCCTGCTGCACGGCATCGCCGAACTGGCCCGCCGGCACAACCTCATCGTCTGCGCCGACGAGATCTACGACAAGATCCTCTACGACGGGGTCACCCACACCCCGTTCGCCGCGCTCGCCCCCGACGTGCTCACGCTCACCTTCAACGGCCTGTCCAAGGCGTACCGCGTGGCCGGCTACCGCAGCGGCTGGCTCGCGGTCTGCGGCCCGAAGGCGCACGCCGCCTCGTACATCGAGGGCCTGACCATCCTGGCGAACATGCGGCTGTGCGCCAACATGCCCGTCCAGCACGCCGTCGCCACCGCCCTCGGCGGCCGCCAGTCCATCAAGGACCTGGTGCTCCCCGGCGGCCGGCTCCTGGAGCAGCGCGACACCGCCTACGAGCTGCTGACCCGGATACCGGGCGTCAGCTGCGTCAAGCCCAAGGGCGCGCTCTACGCCTTCCCCCGCCTGGACCCGAAGGTGTACAAGATCAAGGACGACCGGCAGATGGTGCTGGACCTGCTGCGCGCCGAGAAGATCATGATCGTCCACGGCACCGGCTTCAACTGGCCCGATCCGGACCACTTCCGCCTGGTCACGCTGCCCAACAAGGACGATCTGACGGACGCCGTCACCCGAATCGGCGCCTTCCTCGAAAGCTA
>NZ_LLZI01000161.1 GCF_001509485.1 Streptomyces sp. NRRL F-4489 | reverse complement strand
GCCAGGCCCGTACGACCACCGCCGGCACCAGGGCGTCCACCCCACCGCGCCCCTCGCCACCGGGTCCGCCCCGCCCCGTCCACGGCACGCAGTGCACCGGCAGCAGGCCGATCCCCCACCCGCCCGCCGCCACGACCCCCTCGACCGGCCCCGCCGACCCCGGCCACAGCACCAGCCGGCCGACCGCCCACCACCACAGCGCCCCCGCGAGCACCACGGGTATCCACCGCCCCGGCACGGGCCTCGCACCCCTCGCCATGCCTGCCTCCTCGGACCGACGCCGGGGCCTGCCAAGCGGCCGACCAAGCCGCGGAGCGCACCGACAGACCCCGAAAAACCGGCCCGCCGCCCGGCAGCACCGGGCGGCGGCCCCGTTCAGCGGCCGGTCAGCGGGACTCGGCCTGGAACATCCAGTGGTGCTTCTCCAGGTCCGCGGTGAGCCCGATGAGGAGGTCCTGGGTGACCGGGTCGGGCTGGTCGGTGGCGCTGATCCGCTCCCGCATCCGGCCGATCACCGCGCCCAGCGCGTCCACCATCGTGCGGACCACATCGGCGTCCTGGACCCACCCTTCCGGGCCCTCGCCGATACCGCTGGTCTTGGCGACCGTCGCGGCCCGGCCGTCCGGGGTGACACCGATCGCCGAGGCCCGTTCGGCCACCGTGTCGGCGTGCTGCCGGGCGCTGGCGACCACCTCGTCGAGCTGGAGGTGGACGGAGCGGAAGCGCGGACCGACGACGTTCCAGTGCACCTGCTTGGCGAGCAGGGAGAGGTCGACCAGATCGACCAGGGCGCCCTGGAGGGCGTTGCCGACGACGGTACGGGCTTCATCGGAGAGCGTGCTGGTGACCACAGACATCCAGATACTCCTTTTCAGGCGCATAGCGGATATTCGGGCGAATATTCCGATTTAGCCCCATGGTACGGGCCGGGGCTCCGCTCCGAGCGTCCGGGTCGGTCCACCCGGGCCCCACCCGGACGCCGCGCAACCGCCGACCGCCGGGCGCCGGCCACCGGCCGCCGGCCGACCCACCAGGGGAACACCCGCACGCGTACCCGCGGCCCACCCAGCCACGCCCCCCACCGGCCAGGCCACCCACCCACCCCCGAACACACCAAAGCCCCGGCAGGGCTACACCGATGCTGTTGGTTAATCCGGGGCCTGTCTACTTCGCCCCGTCGATCGTTTGATCGGCGGGG
>NZ_LLZI01000160.1 GCF_001509485.1 Streptomyces sp. NRRL F-4489 | reverse complement strand
CGGCGTCGTCGGGGGAGAGGTCCTTGGTCAGGGCGGTGAGGGGGAGTGGGGCGGTGGCGGTGCCGAGGGCGGCCAGGCGGGCGGCCCAGAAGGGCTGGTCGCCGGTGAACGGGACCGGGACGGAGGGCAGGCCGGCGCGCAGGACGGCGGCCGTGGTGCCGGCGCCGCAGTGGTGGACGGCGGCGGCGACGCGGGGGAGGAGGAGGGCGTGGGGGACCTCGGAGGGGAGGGTGAGGATGTCGTCGGTGGCGGTTTGGGGTGTGGCGGCGTGGGGTGTGGTGGCGTCGGGCGTGGTCAGGGCGGAGTTGGCGGTGAGGAGGAGGCCGCGGAGGCCGGCGCGGCGCAGGGCGCGGACGGCGATCGACGTCAGGCGTTCGGCGTGGTCGGAGGACATGCTGCCGAAGCCGATGTAGACGGGAGGGGGGCCGGCGGTGAGGAAGTCCTCGACGGGCGGCGGGAGTTGGGTGTCCGGGGCGTGGTGGGGCCACCAGGTGCCGGTGATGTGCAGGCCGGTGCGCCAGTCGGCGGGGCGGGGGATCAGGAGGTCGCTGAAGCCGTGCAGGATCGGCCAGTTGGCGGCCTCGGTGCGGCGGCGGACCGCGGCCGCGGAGGCGGGCGGCAGGCCGAGGCGGGCGCGCAGGGCGCGGACGGCGCCGGCGTGCAGGCGGTCCACGACGCGGAGGGAGAGCCGGCCGGCCGCGCGGTTGCCCCAACCGCCCAGTGAGCGGCCGCCGCTGAGGACGGGCGGGAAGGCGCGGGTCGGGGTGGTGGGCACCAGGTAGGCGCCGGCCGAGGGGATGCCGAGGGCCTCGGCGAGGTGCCAGCCGAGCGGGGCCGTGGTGGTGGAGAGCAGCAGCAGTTCGGTGTCCTCGGGGACGGCGTCGGCCATCCCGGCGCCGAGCCGGTCGATGAACGCGGCGGCGCGGCGCATCAGGGCGCGGCGGTCGGTGGGGGTGGCATCCGGCGCGTCCGCGGGCCCGGTGGTGCGCGGGTCGGCGGGCAGGGCGCGGAAGCCGAGGCCGGCGGCGCGGGCGAGCGGGGCGTAGCGGTCGTGGGTGGCGAGGGTGACCTCGTGGCCGCCGGCCGCCAGACGGGCGCCGAGGCCGGTGTACGGGGCGACGTCGCCGTAGGAGCCGGCGGTGGTGAGGAGGATGCGCATGGTGGGGCGGCTTTCTTGGAGGGGCGGCTTTGCTGGCGGGGGGGGGCTTGCCCCTGGGTGGGGG
>NZ_LLZI01000159.1 GCF_001509485.1 Streptomyces sp. NRRL F-4489 | reverse complement strand
CCCCCAAAGACGCCCAGTCCCCCACCCTCACCGAACTCGAAAACGCCGGCCTCCTCCCCACCTACGAAACCTGCCGCACCCACCGCACGTCCCCGGCGAACCGAACGGACTGACGCGACTGACGCGACTGACGCGACTGACCGGAGTGAACGGGCCGAACGGAGCGGATGGAACGCCCGGGGCGAACGAAGCGGACGAACCGAAGGAACCGAAGGAATCGGAAGAATCGAACGGATGAACCCATGACGAGGGCGACCCACCACACAGCCACCCCCCACATAGCCATGATCAGCGTCGGGGCGCACGGACACGTCAACCCCAGCCTCGAGATCATCCGCGAACTGGTCTCCCGCGGACACCGCGTCACCTACGCCATCCCCCCGTCCTTCGCCGACACCGTCGCCGCCACCGGTGCCGAACCCCGGACGTACACCACCACGCTCCCCCCGGCCGGCGACCCGGACGCCTGGGGCGGCGAACTCACCGACCAGCTGCGGCTGTTCCTCACCGACGCCGGCCGCGCTCTCCCCCAGCTGCTCGCCGCCTACCGCGACGACCGCCCCGACCTGATCCTCTACGACCCGATGGCCTACGCCGCCCGCGCCCTCGCCGACCGCTGGCGCATCCCCGCCATCCAGCTCTCCCCCCACGCCGTCCCCTGGGAAGGCTGCGAAGAAGACCTCGCCGCCGACCCCGACTCCCCCCACGCCTGGCTCGCCGCCCACACCGCCCCCCTCGGCGGCGGCCGCCGGGCGCCCCGCCCGTCCCGCTGCCTCGCCCTGATCTCCCCCCTCCTCCAGCCCCACGCCGACCGCGTCGACCGCACGATCTACACCTTCACCGGCCCCTGCTGGCCCGCCACGCCGCCCCACGACCCGTGGCCCCGCCCCCCGCGCGGCGAACGCCTCCTCCTCATCTCCCTCGGCACCCTCTTCACCGGGGCCCCGGACTTCTACCGCGCCTGCCTCGCCGCCTTCGGCAACCTCCCCGGCTGGCACGTCGTCCTCCAGACCGGCCGCACCGACCCGGCCACCCTCGGCGAGATCCCGCCCAACATCGAGGTCCACCCCTGGGTCCCCCAGCGCGCCATCCTCGAACAGGCCGACGCCTTCCTCACCCACGCCGGCGCCGGCAGCGCCCACGAGGCCCTCGCCCACGGCGTCCCCATGCTCTGCGCCCCCCAAGCCGCCGACCAATTCGGCAACACCGCCATGCTCACCCGCCTAGGCATAGCCCGCCCCCTCCCCCC
>NZ_LLZI01000158.1 GCF_001509485.1 Streptomyces sp. NRRL F-4489 | reverse complement strand
CCACCCCCGGGACCGACCCCGCCACCCCCGCCCCCGGGCGCCACCGCGGCGCGCCCGACGACCGTACGGACCCCGGGGACGGCCCGGACGCCCGGGACGGCGGCCGGCACGCCTCCCGGGGAGGTGAGGCGCCCCGTACGCCCCCGGAGGACGGCCGGTACCGGGTCGCCCCGGGTGACAACCTGTCAGCGATCGCCGCGGCGCATGAGCTGCCGGGCGGCTGGCCCGCGCTCTACCACCGCAACCAGGACGTGGTCGGGGCCGACCCGGACCTCATCCAGCCCGGTCAGCTGCTCGATCTCGGGCGGACACAGGGGTAGTTACCGGCAGTTCGCCGGATTTCACGCCGTTTCGCCAAAGTGAGATATGGCTCTCGTTGCGGGGGGCGGGCCGAGGTCCGTCCCCCGTTCGCATTTCGGTGTCTACCTGCGGAAATGGCCCGCCGGATGATCAAAGTCGGTCAACTGGGTTCAGAAGATGGGGTTTGAACACCAACAGGGTTACTGCTTACGGTCAGGACCGCTCGCCAAAGCGGGCCCTCCGATCGCACGCCGAGTCCTGCCGGCGGTTGGAGGCGGATGACGCGCAAGCGCCGAAGGCAGGAGCGGGGGACCCAAGGTTTGCGCCGGCCCCGCCCGTGAAAACGGGTCAACCGGCTTGGGGTGAAGCCACGTGCGCACCACGTACGCGGCCGGGCAGCTCACACGGCCCGAACCCGACAGCTCACCTCGCAGGCGTCGGTGAGGAAACGAACGCACGATGCTGAACAAGGGCAAGCACCGCCGCAGCTCCAAGGCCGTCCGCGTCGCCACCCTGGCCGGTGTCGCCGGCGCCGCCGTCGCCGCCCCGCTGCTGGGCGCCACCTCCGCCTCCGCCGCCACCGTGGCCACCTGGGACAAGGTCGCCCAGTGCGAGTCCGGCGGCAACTGGTCGATCAACACCGGCAACGGCTACTACGGCGGCCTGCAGTTCTCGAACTCCAGCTGGGCCGCGGCCGGCGGCCTGAAGTACGCCCCGCGCGCCGACCTGGCCAGCAAGGCCCAGCAGATCGCGGTGGCCGAGAAGCTCCTCGCCATCCAGGGCCCGGGCGCCTGGTCCTGCGCCGGTGCCGGCAACCTGACCGCGGGCGGCCCGGCCGCCAACGTCGACCCGTCCGGCGCCACGGTCAAGAAGAGCCAGGGCACCGACGCCCGCAAGTACACCGAGGGCACCAAGAAGAAGTCGGCCCCGGTCCGCGAGCAGGCCCCGGCCCCGGAGCGCTCGCACCGCTCCGGTGAGCACTACACCGTCAAGGCCGGCGACACCCTCGCCAAGATCGCCAAGGCGCACGGCACCAACTGGAAGTCGCTCTACGCCGCCAACAAGTCCGTCATCGGCGGCAACCCCAACCTGATCTTCCCGGGCCAGAAGCTCAGCATCTGAGCAGCCCGAGAGAGCTGCCCCGCCCCGGCGCGTACCCCCGAGCGCGCCGCGGCGGGGCTTCTTCCGTTTCCGGCGGCCGGCCCCGGGCCCCGCCCCGGGCCCGGCGGGCCGAAGAGCCCCCCGGGCCCCGCCCCGACGCCCTCGGCGCCGTTCACCGCTCAGCGAACAATGCGCCGAAACCTCCCGTGAACTGGGCCTTTGGCCTGCTTGTTGGGGTTTTTTCGTCCCACGGAGCGGGCCACGGGCAAGCGGATCGGCCCCGGCCCGTTAGGCTCATGCCGAGAACTCCAGACACCCATGAAGGAGACAACGTGCCGTCCATCGACGTCGTCGTAGCCCGCGAAATTCTCGACTCGCGAGGTAATCCCACGGTCGAGGTCGAGGTCGGCCTCGACGACGGCAGCACCGGCCGTGCCGCCGTCCCGTCCGGTGCCTCCACCGGCGCCTTCGAGGCCATCGAGCTGCGCGACGGCGACCAGAACCGCTACCTCGGCAAGGGCGTGGAGAAGGCCGTCCTGGCCGTCATCGAGCAGATCGGCCCGGAGCTGGTCGGCTACGACGCCACCGAGCAGCGGCTGATCGACCAGGCGATGTTCGACCTGGACGCCACCGACAACAAGGGCTCGCTGGGCGCCAACGCCATCCTCGGCGTCTCCCTCGCCGTCGCGCACGCCGCCTCCGAGGCCAGCGACCTGCCGCTGTTCCGCTACCTCGGCGGCCCGAACGCGCACGTCCTGCCCGTCCCGATGATGAACATCCTCAACGGCGGCTCGCACGCCGACTCCAACGTGGACATCCAGGAGTTCATGATCGCGCCGATCGGCGCGGAGTCCTTCTCCGAGGCGCTGCGCTGGGGCGCGGAGGTCTACCACACCCTGAAGAAGGTCCTCAAGGAGCGCGGCCTGTCCACCGGCCTCGGCGACGAGGGCGGCTTCGCCCCGAACCTCGGCTCCAACCGCGAGGCCCTGGACCTCATCCTCGAGGCCATCCAGCAGGCCGGCTACACCCCCGGCCAGGACATCGCGCTCGCGCTGGACGTCGCCGCCTCCGAGTTCTACAAGGACGGCGTCTACCTCTTCGAGGGCAAGGAGCGCACCGCCGCCGAGATGACGGAGTACTACGCGGAGCTGGTGGACGCCTACCCGCTCGTCTCCATCGAGGACCCGCTGTTCGAGGACGACTGGGCCGGCTGGAAGGTCATCACCGACAAGCTCGGCAGCAAGGTCCAGCTGGTCGGCGACGACCTCTTCGTCACCAACCCCGAGCGCCTGGCCCGCGGCATCGAGGAGGGCACCGCCAACGCCCTGCTGGTCAAGGTCAACCAGATCGGTTCGCTGACCGAGACCCTGGACGCCGTCGAGCTGGCCCAGCGCAACGGCTTCAAGTGCATGATGTCGCACCGCTCCGGCGAGACCGAGGACGTCACCATCGCCGACCTCGCCGTCGCCACCAACTGCGGCCAGATCAAGACCGGCGCCCCGGCCCGCTCCGAGCGCGTCGCCAAGTACAACCAGCTGCTGCGCATCGAGGAGATCCTCGACGACGCCGCGGTGTACGCCGGGCGGTCCGCGTTCCCGCGCTTCCGCTCCGGCAGCTGAGGTTCGCAGGCGCGGCAAGGGCTGACGCCCCCGGCCGGCCGCCGGCGCACGGCGCGCGGCGGCCGGCGGCGGGCGCCGGGACGACGTCAGGACGTAGCTGAAGGGGAGGCGAGGCGACGTGCCCGCGGACCGGTTCTCCACCGCCACCCGGCTCAAGGCGCTCGGCGAGCAGGCGGCCGCCCGCGTCCAGCGCGCCGGGCGGCGCCCCCGCCGCAACCGCCTCACCGGCCGCGCCGCCCTGCTGGCCCTCGTGCTGTGCTCGCTGGTGGTCGCCCTGGCCTACCCCACCCGGCAGTACCTCTCCCAGCGCTCCGACATCGCCGACCAGCGCCGCAAGGCCCAGGACGCGGCCGCCGCGCTGGAGCGGCTGCGCGACGAGAAGGCCCGCTGGCAGGACCCGGCCTACGTCCGCCAGCAGGCCCGCCGCCATCTGCACTACGTCATGCCGGGCGAGACCGGCTACATCGTCCAGGACGGCTCCGGCGTCCGCGCCGCCCCCAAGGGCGCGCAGGCCGCCCAGCGCCCCTGGTACGACAAGCTCTGGGACACCGTGGACACCGCCGACGCCGCCGGGGCCGCGTCCGCCGCCGGCAAGCGGTAGCCGCCGCGGCACGCGGTGGCCTCCGGCACGCGGTAGCCTCCGGTCGCCCCCGCGGGCGAGACTGTACGGGCGGGACGCCGCGCGTCCGCACACCGGCGCGCGCCGCGCGGCGGACCCCGGCCCGCCCGTCCCGCCCCTGACCCTCCGGCCCTCACCGAAAGCGCACATGGACACCCCCCCGCCCCAGACCGAGCCCACCGAGCCCACCGCCGCGGACATCGCCGCCTTCAAGGAGCAGCTCGGCCGCCCGCCGCGCGGCCTGCGCGCCATCGCCCACCGCTGCCCCTGCGGCCAGCCGGACGTGGTCGAGACCGCCCCGCGCCTGGAGGACGGCACCCCCTTCCCCACGCTGTACTACCTGACCTGCCCGCGCGCCGCCTCCGCGATCGGCACGCTGGAGGCCAACGGCGTGATGAAGGAGATGACCGAGCGGCTGGCGAACGACCCGGAGCTGGCCGCCGCCTACCGCGCGGCCCACGAGGACTACATCCGCCGGCGGGACGCCATCGAGGTGCTCCAGGGCTTCCCCAGCGCCGGCGGGATGCCCGACCGGGTCAAGTGCCTGCACGTGCTCGTCGGCCACTCCCTGGCGGCCGGCCCGGGCGTCAACCCGCTCGGCGACGAGGCGCTGGCCATGCTCCCGGAGTGGTGGCGCAAGGGCCCGTGCGTGACCCCGTGCGCCGAGGCCGGCGACTCCCCCGAAGGAGGCGCCGAGTGAAGCGCGTCGCCGCCGTTGACTGCGGCACCAACTCCATCCGCCTGCTGGTCGCGGACGCCGACCCGGCCACCGGTGAGCTGAAGGAGCTCGACCGCCGGATGACGATCGTCCGGCTGGGCCAGGGCGTGGACCGCACCGGCCGGCTGGCGCCGGAGGCCCTGGAGCGCACCTTCGCCGCCTGCCGCGAGTACGCCGCCGTGATCAAGGAGCTGGGCGCCGAACGGGTCCGCTTCGTGGCCACCTCCGCCTCCCGGGACGCCGAGAACCGCGACGACTTCGTCCGCGGCGTGGTCGGCATCCTGGGCGTCGAGCCCGAGGTGATCACCGGCGACCAGGAGGCGGAGTTCTCCTTCACCGGCGCCACCAAGGAGCTGACCGGCCACCCGCACATCGAGCTGCCCTACCTCGTCGTGGACATCGGCGGCGGTTCGACGGAGTTCGTCCTCGGCGACGGCGAGGTCCGCGCGGCCCGCTCGGTGGACGTCGGCTGCGTCCGGATGACCGAGCGCCACCTCCTGCGCGACGGCGCGCTCACCGACCCGCCCTCCGACGCGCAGATCGCCGCCATCAAGGCCGATATCGCCGCCGCGCTCGACCACGCCGCGGAGGCCGTGCCGCTCACCGAGGCCGCCACCCTCGTCGGCCTGGCCGGCTCGGTGACCACCGTCGCCGCCATCGCCCTCGGCCTGGACCACTACGACTCCGCGGCCATCCACCACTCCCGGATCCCCCTGGCCACCGTCCGCGAGATCACCGGCCGCCTGCTGCGCTCCACCCACGCCGAACGCGCCGCGATCCCGGTCATGCACCCCGGCCGCGTCGACGTCATCGCCGCCGGCGCCCTCGTCCTCCTCTCCGTCATGGAACGCGTCGGCGCCGAAGAGGTCGTCGTCAGCGAACACGACATCCTGGACGGAATCGCCTGGTCTTTGGCAGTCCGGGAGGGATGAGAGGCGACAGCGGGGCGCTACGGATCGCGGTAGGCGTCCCGCCGGTCGTCCACCTTCATGACCAGGATGACGAGTTCACCGTCGTTGAGCTGGTAGGCGACCCGGTAGCTGCCGACCCGGAGCCGCCACCGCGCCGCGGTGGCGGGCCGGAAGGCGCCGGTGACGCCGGCTCGCCGTCCCGCTCGGTGAACAGATCCGCCAGCGGTTCCGCCATCGCCACGGTGGGGCCGGCCGCGTCCAGGACCGCTTCCGCCTCGCGCGCCAACCTCAGCCATGAACCGAGCGTACGCATCTGCGTAACCGCCCCCGCGGGCCCTTCCCTTGGGTCCGCCAGGCGCCGTCCCGGCCCCCCTTCGAGCGGGCCCCCCAAGGGCTCCGGACCGCCCCCCGGGAAGAAAGTTCGTGAAATCCTTCACATGAAAAACCCGCCTCTCGGGCGAACTAGAGGGCCGTACGTCCCTCATTCGAAGGTCCTAGGACTCATCTGCCCGGGAAATGCGGGGTCTACGGTGGATCTCCACCGGGTGGCGACAGTGGCGCGAAGGGGGGTGATGCGGCCGCTCGGAAGGGGACAAGCCCTGATCAACGGGGGTATCCAACGTGTCGCGTTATACCGTGGTTCCCTGATCACGCTATGGCGTCCGTCACGGGGGCGGCGGAGTGTAGCAGATGCCCCCGTCATTCTTGTGAAGGGGCTCACGAGCGACCCCCCATGTGGGGGTGGATACTCGATTGCATGAGCACCACGGAGCGTCCCAGGATCCTCGTTGTAGGCGGTGGGTACGTAGGCCTGTACGCGGCACGCCGCATCCTGAAGAAGATGCGGTACGGCGAGGCGACCGTCACGGTCGTCGACCCGCGCTCGTACATGACGTACCAGCCCTTCCTCCCTGAAGCTGCGGCCGGCAGCATCTCCCCCCGTCACGTTGTGGTCCCGCTGCGGCGCGTGCTGCCCAAGGCGGAGGTCCTCACCGGCCGGGTCACCACCATCGACCAGGACCGGAAGGTCGCCACCATCGCCCCGCTGGTCGGCGATGCGTACGAGCTGCCCTTCGACTACCTGGTCGTCGCCATGGGCGCGGTCTCCCGTACCTTCCCGATCCCCGGCCTGGCCGAGAACGGCATCGGCATGAAGGGCATCGAGGAGGCCATCGGCCTGCGCAACCACGTGCTGGAGCAGCTGGACAAGGCCGACTCCACGACCGATGAGGAGGTCCGCCGCAAGGCGCTGACCTTCGTCTTCGTCGGCGGCGGCTTCGCCGGCGCGGAGACCGTCGGCGAGGTCGAGGACATGGCCCGGGACGCCGCGAAGTACTACAAGAACGTCAAGCGCGAGGACATGCGCTTCCTGCTGGTCGACGTCGCGGACAAGATCCTGCCCGAGGTCGGCCCCAAGCTCGGCGCCTACGGCAAGGAGCACCTGGAGTCGCGCGGGGTCGAGGTCTACCTCAAGACCGGTATGGACTCCTGCGTCGACGGCCACGTGATCCTGAACAACGGCCTCGAGGTGCTCTCCAACACCATCGTGTGGACCGCCGGCGTCAAGCCGAACCCGGCGCTGTCCCGCTTCGGCCTGCCGCTGGGCCCGCGCGGCCACATCGACACCGCGCCCACCCTCCAGGTCCAGGGCACCGACTACATCTGGGCGGCCGGCGACAACGCCCAGGTCCCCGACCTGGTCGGCCGGGCGAACGGCAACGAGAACGCCTGGTGCCCGCCGAACGCGCAGCACGCGCTGCGGCAGGCCAAGGTCCTCGGCGACAACGTGGTCTCCGGTATGCGGGGCTTCCCGCAGAAGGAGTACAGCCACGCCAACAAGGGCGCGGTCGCGGGCCTGGGCCTGCACAAGGGCGTCGCGATGATCGTCATGGGCAAGATGAAGATCAAGCTCAAGGGCCGCCTCGCCTGGTACATGCACCGCGCGTACCACGGCATGGCGATGCCGACGTTCAACCGCAAGATCCGGGTCTTCGCCGACTGGACGCTGGCCACCTTCCTCAAGCGCGAGGTGGTCTCGCTCGGCGCCATGGAGAACCCCCGCGAGGAGTTCTACGAGGCCGCCAAGCCCGCCCCCGCCCCGGCCGCCGCGGCCGACGGAGGCAAGCCGAAGGCCAAGGCCGGCTGATTCGCCGGTCGGGTACTCCGACCAGCCCGAAGGGCGTCCGCCATCCGTGGGGCGGGCGCCCTTCGGCGTGCCCGGGTGTGGCCGAAACCCGGCGCCGTGTTGTTCTCTTGCAGACGAACGGGACTATCAACGCGCCCACTTGGCGTTTAGGTGGTGGGTGAAACTTCTTTGCCCGACTCGTCACGACGGAGGTGTGCGACATGGCCGGTGCCGCTGGACGGCTCACCAAGCTCGCCGAGGAGGTGCTGGGGGCCCCGCTTCCGGTGCGGATCCGCGCCTGGGACGCGAGCGAATCCGGCCCGCCGGGCGCCCCGGTGCTGGTGTTCCGCAACCGCCGCGCGCTGCGCCGGCTGCTGTTCAAGCCCGGCGAACTGGGCCTGGCCCGGGCCTGGGTGGCCGGCGACCTCGACGTCGACGGGGATCTCTACGAAGCCCTGGACCTGCTCGCCGGGATGATCTGGGAACGCGCCGAGCCCGCGGAGAAGCCGGCCCGCACGGCCGCGCTGCGCGCCCTGGCCCGCCCCGAGATCCGCGCCGCCGGCAAGGAGCTGCTCTCGCTCGCCGGGCTGCCGCTGCCGCCCGCGCCGCCCGCCGAGGAGGCCCGCCCGCGCCGCGGCGCACTGCACTCCCTGCTCCGCGACCGGCAAGCGATCAGCCACCACTACGACGTCGGCAACGCCTTCTACGAGCTGGTGCTCGGCCCGTCGATGGTCTACTCCTGCGCGTACTGGCCGCCCGCCGCGGAGGCGGCCGGCGGCACCCCCACGCTGGAGGAGGCGCAGCGCGACAAGCTCGATCTGATCTGCCGCAAGCTGGGGCTGACGGAGGGTCAGCGGCTGCTGGACGTGGGCTGCGGCTGGGGCTCGATGGTGCTGCACGCGGCCCGCGAGTACGGCGTCCGGGCGGTCGGCATCACCCTCTCCGAGGAGCAGGCCACCTACGCCCGCAAGCGGATCGCCGAGGCCGGGCTCGCCGACCGGATCGAGATCCGGGTGCAGGACTACCGCGAGGTCGCTGACGGGCCGTTCGACGCGATCTCCTCGATCGGGATGGCCGAGCATGTCGGCCGGGCCCGCTACGCCGAGTACGCCGGTCTGCTGTACGGCCTGCTGAAGCCCGGCGGGCGGCTGCTGAACCACCAGATCGCGCGCCGGCCGCTGGCGGACGAGGACGCGTACCACGTCGATGAGTTCATCGACCGCTATGTCTTCCCCGACGGCGAGCTGGCCCCCGTGGGGCGGACGGTCGCCCAGCTGGAGGAGGCCGGTTTCGAGGTCCGGGACGTCGAGGCGATCCGGGAGCACTACGCGCTGACGCTGCGTCAGTGGGTGGCCAATCTGGAGGAGCACTGGACGGAGGCGGTGCGCCTGACCTCGCCGGGCCGGGCCCGGGTCTGGCGGCTCTACATGGCCGCCTCCGCGCTGTCCTTCGAGCGCAACCGCATAGGAGTCAACCAGGTGCTGGCCGTCCGCACCCCGGACTCCGGCACCTCCGGCCTGCCGCTGCGGGCCCGCGACTGGCGGGGCTGAGCGGGGGCGGACGGTTCGAGGGCCCCGCCCCGCGCGTGCGCCGCGCGGGGCCGGGGCCCTCGGCCTGCCGTCCGGGACGTACGAGCCGTTCGGTCCGTACGAGCCGTACGGAACCTCCGTCCGGGCCGGCTACTCCGCCTTGATGGCCTGGAGCATGTTCAGGCGCGCGGCCCGGCGGGCCGGCCAGAGCGCGGCCAGCACGCCGACCAGCGCGGACACCGCGAGGAAGACCGCCATCCGGCCCCAGGGCAGGACCAGCGCGTACGTCGGCAGCGAACCGCTGATCAGCTCACCGGCCGCCCAGCCGAAGAACACACCCAGGCCGATGCCCAGCACCCCGCCGAAGAGGGAGATCACCAGCGACTCCAGGCGGACCATCCGCTTGATACCGCGGCGGTCCAGGCCGATGGCGCGCAGCATCCCGATCTCCTGGGACCGCTCGAACACCGACATCGCCAGGGTGTTGATCACGCCGAGCACCGCGACGATGACCGCCATGGCCAGCAGGCCGTAGACCATGTTCAGCATCAGCGTGAACACCTGGGCGATGGAGTCGGACACGTCCTTCTTGTCCGCGACGGTGATCGCGGGATTCTTGCCCAGCGCGCTGACCAGGGCGTCCTTCGCCTCGGGGGTGGCGCCGTGGGCCGTCTTGACCATCACCTGCATATCGGTGGCGTGCTTCTGGTGCGGGGCCAGGGTGGCGTTGTCCAGCAGGATGCCGCCGATGACCTGATTGCCGCGGTAGACGCCGGTGACGGTGAGGGTGCCGCGCTTGCCGTCCTCGAACGTCACGGGGACCCGCGAGCCGGGGTGCCAGCCCTTCTCCTTGGCGAGGGCGTCGTCCACCACCGCGCGGTCGCCGCCGAGCGTGCCGAGCGCGCCCTCGGTGAAGTCCAGGCTCGTCAGCTTGCCGAAGTCCGGGCCGTTGACGCCGGTGAGGTATTCGGTGGTGGTGCCGATCCGGGCCGGGGAGTTGCGCAGCGGGCTGGACGCGGTGACCTCGGGGGAGGCGGCGAGCTTCTTCGCCACGTCCGGGGAGAGCGGGGAGCGGCTCGCCATGGAGACGACGTAGTCGGCCTTCAGGGCGGCGGTGGCCATCTTGTCGATGCCCTGCTGCACACTGCCGGCGATCACCGTCAGGCCGGTGATCAGGGTCAGCCCGATCATCAGCGCGGAGGCGGTGGCGGCCGTGCGGCGGGGATTGCGGACGGCGTTCTGCCGGGCGAGGACGCCGGAGATCCCGAAGAGCCGCAGCACCGGGGCGGCCAGCGCGATCAGCGGCCGGGACAGCAGCGGCGTCAGCACGAACACGCCGATCAGCAGCAGCGCGGCGCCGGCCCCCATGGTGATCTTGCCGTCCGACATACCGGTGGCGGTCAGGACCGCGGCCGTACCGGCGCCGGCGAGCAGCGCGCCGAGGGTGTTGCGGACCACCAGCGACTTGGTGCTCGCGGGGGCGTGGACGCTGTTCATCGCGGCGACCGGCGGGATCTTCGCGGCCCGGCGGCCGGGCAGCCAGGCGGCCAGGACCGTGACGACGATGCCGACCAGCAGGGATATCAGGACCGTGGTGGGCGAGACCACCAGCGGGCCGTCCGGCACCCGGGCGCCGGTGGCGCCCATCAGGGCGCGCAGTCCGGCACCGATGCCGATACCGGCCGCCAGGCCCGTCACCGCGGCGACCGCGCCGACCACCAGTGCCTCGGTCAGCACCGAGCGGGTGACCTGGCGGCGGCTGGCGCCGACCGCGCGGAGCAGCGCCAGCTCCCTGGTGCGCTGGGCGACGAGCATGGTGAAGGTGTTGGCGATGATGAAGATGCCGACGAAGAGCGCGATACCGGCGAAGGCCAGCAGGCCGGTCTTCATTCCGTCCATGCTCCGGGCGATCATCTTCGCCTGGGCGTCCGCGAGCTGGCGGCCGGTGGTCGCCTCGGTGCCGTGCGGCAGGATCTTCTCCACCGCGTCCTTCAGCGCGGTCTGGGACGTGCCGGGCGCGGCCTTGAGGTCGATCTCGTCGAACTGGCCGGGCGCCGCGAACAGCTTCTGGGCGGTGGCGGTGTCGAACAGCGCGAGGCTGCCGCCGGCGGAGACCGCGCCGTCGTCGGTGGTGAAGACGCCGGTGAGCTTCTGCTCGCGGACCGGGCCGTCGACGGATATCCGGACGGTGTCGCCGACCTTGTAGCCGCCGCGGTCGGCGGTGCGGGCGTCGAGGGCGAACTCGTGCGGGCCCTTGGGGGCCGTGCCGCCACGCATGGGATAGCGGGCGTCGGTGCCGTCCGGGCCGGGGGAGTAGTTGGCGCCGCGGGTGGAGAAGCCGTCGCCGATCATCGTGCCGTGCTTGTCGGCGATGGCGGTGAAGCCGGAGACCGTACCGGTGGCCGAGGCGGCGCCGGGCAGGCGGGCGGCCTCGTTCAGCAGCTTCTGGTCGAGCGCGGAGCGGGCGGCGCCCGGTCCGGCGACGGGGCCGTCGGGGTCGTGCGCCCGCTGGATGGCGACGTCGACGTTGTCGAAGCCCTTGCGGGAGCTGGTCTGGAGGGCGTCGGAGAGGGTCGAGGTGAAGACCAGGGTGCCGGAGACGAAGGCCACGCCGAGCATCACGGCGAGTACGGTCATCAGCAGCCGGGCCTTGTGCGCGAGCACATTGCGCAAGGCGGTACGGAACATGGGTGGGTCAGTCCTGGTGGAGTGGTCCGGGGTGTCCGGGGCGGTGGGGGTGGCTGCTGCCGGTCAGCCGGCGTGGCCTTCGGCGCCGGGGGCGGGGGCCTGGGCGCGGCCTCCGGGGAAGCGCCGCATGCGCTCCAGCACCCGCTCGGCGGTGGGGTCGGCCATGTCGTCGACGATCCGGCCGTCGGCGAGGAATATGACGCGGTCGGCGTAGGACGCGGCGACCGGGTCGTGGGTCACCATCACCACCGTCTGGCCCAGCTCGCGCACGGATTCGCGCAGGAAGCCGAGGACTTCCGCGCCGGAGCGGGAGTCGAGGTTGCCGGTGGGCTCGTCGGCGAAGATGATCTCGGGCCGGGAGGCGAGGGCGCGGGCCACCGCGACCCGCTGCTGCTGACCGCCGGAGAGCTGGCTCGGGCGGTGCTTGAGCCGGCCGGACAGGCCGACGGTCTCCACCACCCGCTCCACCCAGGCGCGGTCCGGCTTCCGGCCGGCGATGTCCATGGGGAGGGTGATGTTCTCCAGCGCGGTGAGGGTGGGGAGGAGGTTGAACGCCTGGAAGATGAAGCCGATCTTGTCGCGCCGGAGCTGGGTGAGCTTCTTGTCCTTCAGGCCGGTCAGCTCGGTGTCGCCGATCCGCGCGGAGCCGCCGGAGACCGTGTCGAGGCCGGCCATGCAGTGCATCAGCGTGGACTTGCCGGACCCGGAGGGGCCCATGATCGCGGTGAAGTGGCCCTGCCGGAACTCGACGGAGACGGCGTCCAGGGCGACCACCTGGGTCTCGCCGTGTCCGTAGACCTTGGTGAGATCCGTGGCGCGGGCGGCCACCGCGGTGGTGCGGGCGGCAGTGGGGACGCCGGAGTGGGTGGTGGTCACGGGAACGGGCTCCTGTCGGGACGGTGGAACGGCCGCCCGGCGCCGGCGCGGCGGCCGGGACGGGCGGGAGGTCTTCGGCTTCCATCGTCCGGCAGCCCGCCGGGCCGGAACGTCAACCCGTGTGACCGTCCTGAAACCACCCCCAGGGATTAGCGCACCCCGCCCTGTCATCCCTGGGTAGGAGAGCCGACCCTGAGCCCGCCGGGCGGCTCCGGGGCCCGGCGAGGCCCGGCAGGACCCGGCCGGGCGCGGCCCGCGGGCGGTGCCGGGCGCGTCGGAAGGGGCGTGGGAAGCCCGTCGCGCAGGCGTCGAGTTTCCGTCAATTCAGGCGCGAATTCCGCCCTGGTGGTCCACCGCGAACATGGGCTTCAGGCATGTGCCGGGGGCCCTGGCGCGTACTGATGGTCCCTCAGTTGCCAATAAAATAAGACAACCTCGGGATGAGCGGCCGATCCGCTGCGGGCGCCGCGGGCTACGCTCGTGCTGCCTTCTATGAGGCGGCATGGGGGACCCCAAGCCCGGATGGTGGAATGCAGACACGGCGAGCTTAAACCTCGCTGGCCTACGGGCCGTGCCGGTTCAAGTCCGGCTCCGGGCACTTCCCGCGGGCAGTCGGGACACAGACCCGTATACAGCGTCAAGGCCCGTATGCAGCTTCAATATTCAACATGTTCGCCGGATGCGGCAAGTGACGCACGTGGCGATGCGGCCGTGACGATGACGGCAGCGACAAGACGGCAGCGACGAGACAGCAGTGACGAGACGGCGGGGCCGCCGGGGAAAACCCGGCGGCCCCGCCGCGCACGTGCCGGTCCGGCCCGTCCGCTCAGCGCTCCACGAGCGCGAACAGCGCCTCCCAGCGCGCCACGATCTCATCGGTGGAGAACCGCTGGATGTTCTCCCGCGCCGCCTCGCCCATCCGGTCCCGGAGTTCCTTGTCCGACATCAGCGTGTCGAGATGGCGGGCGAATTCGGTGACATTGCCGGGCGGCGCCAGCAGACCGTCGGTGCCGTCCGTGATGATCTCCCGGACGCCCGGCGCCACATCGAACGCCACACACGGCACCGCGGTGGCCATCGCCTCCATCGGGGCCAGCGGGAAGCCCTCACCGCGCGAGCTCAGCGCGAACACCGCGCTCTCCCGCAGCGCCCCCGCCACATCGGCGGTCCGCCCCATCCACGCGACCGAATCGGTCACGCCCAGTTCGGCCGCCTGCTTGCGCAGCGCCTCGGCCTCCTCACCGGAGCCGTAGATCCGCAGCGTCCAGTCCGGGTGCTGCGGCGCGATCCGCGCCCACGCCTCCAGGAGCAGGTCCACGCCCTTCTCCTCGTGGAGCCGGCCGATGCTGGCCACCACCTTGTGCGAGCGGTCCGAGGGGACCTCGGGGAAGAACGGCAGCGGGTTCGGCATGAAACCGACGTTGTCCATCCGCTGCCGGATCCACTTGTCGGCGTCCTCCCGGGTGAGCGGCAGCATCCGGTCGACGTCCTGGTAAAACCGCTTGACACGGGCGAAACGGGACGACCGGCGGCAGGTCTCGAACGACTCGTGGCTCATGCCGATGACCGGCAGCCCGGCGGTGTCCGCCAGCGCCACCCACTCCATCGCCCACACCTGCGTGACGATCACCACGCCGCCCGGCCGCGCGGCCCGGAACAGCGCGGTCAGCTTGGCCGCCTGCTCCCGCATCCCCGCTTCGCGGGCGGCCCGGCGGCGCTGCTCGACGACGTTCAGCTTGTCCTTCAGCCCGCGCACCGGGCGGACGCTCGGCGGGTGCACGTCGTAGAGCGTGGTGGTCTCGTACGGCAGGTCGGGGCCCAGCTCGTGGACCCGGCCCTCGGGCGGCGGCACGATCCCGACGACGTGCACCCGGTGGCCGCGCCCGGCGAACAGCCGCGCCATCTGGTGCGACCAACTCGTGATACCGCCCAGCTCGTTGACGCTGTTGGAGACGAAGAAGATGTCCCGCGGCCCGGCTGCGTTCGACTTGGTCATCAACGGCTCCACTGCGCAAAGAACTGGTCGACGATGCTGCGTGCGGCGTCGCCCCGGTCGTATTCCCCGAACTTCGCCACGAATTCCTCGCGGTCCTTGGCGTATTCCGCCTGCTGCGACTCGAAAGACGCGATCGCCTCGAAGAAATCGTCCTCGGTGCGCACTACCGGGCCCGGGGCGTGTTCCAGCAGATCGAAGTACGTTCCGCGGCCCTCGTGCACATATTCGTCGTAGTCGTAGGTGAAGAAGATCTGCGGCCGGTCCAGCAGCGCGTAGTCGAACATCACCGACGAATAGTCCGTCACCAGGCCGTCGGCCAGCTCCAGGATCGGGGTGATGTCGTGGCGCGCCGAGACGTCGATGACCCGGCCGCGGACCGTCGGCGGCAGCACCACGTGGTTGAGGTAGTGCGAGCGCACCAGGAGGACATAGCGGTCACCGAACTCGTCGGCGAACCGCTCCACGTCGAAGGGCAGCGCGAACCGGCCGTGCCGGCCGCCCGCCTTCCGGAACGTCGGCGCGTACAGCAGCACCTTCTTGTCGTCCGGAATGCCCAGCTCCGCGGCGAGCGGACCGCGCTCCCGGTGGCCGAGCTCCTCCTCCCGCAGCCGGGCCCGCACCAGCGCGTCGTTGCGCGGGTAGCCCACCCGCAGCAGCGTCTTCTCCTGGAGGCGGAACGCCTTCGCCAGCGTCCGCACATCGTGCTCGGTACGGCACAGGAAGCGGTCGAAGCGGTCCAGGGAGCGCTGCTGCTCGGCCTGCTGCTGGCGGGTCTGCGCCTTCAGCGAGGGCTGGTCGAAGCCCATGTTCTTCAGCGCCGAGCCGTGCCAGGTCTGGATGTACGTGGTCTCGGGGCGCTTGGACAGCTTCAGTGGGTAGCTCTGGTTGTCCACCCAGAACTCCGCCTGCGCCAGCGCCTTGAGGTAGGGCAGCGACCAGCGCTTGACCAGGGTGGCGTCCTTGGGGAAGTCCTTCGGGGAGCCGGCGTAGGACCAGATCGCCTCGAACTTCAGGCCCTGGCGGCGCATCTCCTCGTAGATCGCGCGCGGGCTGTCGCTGTACTGCTTGCCGAGGTGGCTCTCGAAGACCACCGTCCGCTTCTTGACCGGCAGCCGGCAGAAGACCTCGTGGTACGCCTTGAGCTTGGTGTCCCCGGAGGTGAGGGTCTTGCGCAGCGCCTTGGCCTTGCGGTAGCCGGCCTTGGCCAGCGTGCCCGGCTTGCCGCGCACGCCCTTGGCGATCAGGTCCTGCACCTTCTCGGCGCCGGCGCCCTCGCTGATCAGCCGGAACGCCAGGTGGCCCTTGGCCGAGACATGCGGTTCGACGTGGTCGGCGACCATCCGGGTCAGCCGCGGTTTGACCGGCAGCGGGCCACCGGCCAGCTCGGTGTCGGCGACGGTGAGCCGGGAGGTGGTGACCGCCCCGTCGGCCTTCAGGCGCAGCCGGACGTCCCAGATGGTGTCCACGATGCCCAGCGGGCGCAGCCCGGCGGTCAGGTCCGCGGCGGTCTCCCAGACCACCGAGTCGCCCTCGTGGCGCAGCGTCCGCACCGGGAAGGTGAAGGACTGCAGGCTGCGGCGGCGGGCGCTGAACTCCAGCTCGCCGGAGAGCTTGGCGCCCTCGGGGATCACGCCGAGCGGGTTGGTGACCCGGCCGGCCAGCGAGACGGTGCTGCCCGACTCGGCGAAGCGGGTGAGTTGGTTGCGCAGGAAGAGCTGGTTGACCGGCTTCTCGTGGTAGCCGAGGTCGGTGACGTCCAGGACCTTGCGGCCGAACGGGTCGTCGAGGTGCCCGTCGCACCAGTAGATCCGGCCCTCGTGCTCGACCAGCGGGGCGGAGAGCTTGTCGCGGTTGATGAGGGTGTCGACCGCCGGGATGAGGTTGTCCCAGTCGCCCTTCTGGAGCAGGTACGCGCAGATGGCCTGAATGGGCAGCACCCGTTCGTACGCCTCCGGGGCGATGCCTTCCAGGTACTCCTGGGAGAGCGCGGCGAACTCCTGGCGGTACGCCTCGTCCCGGAAGGGGAGGTCCCGCAGGTGGAGCACGAGGTCGTGCTTGAGGAATTTGACGTCCTTGGCGAGCCGCAGCTCATCGAGTCCGCGCGCGGCCAGCAGCGCGTCGATCCGCCGGTGGATCTCCAGCCGGTGGGTGTAGTTCGTCATTTCGTGGCGCCGGTTCGTCACCGACTTCACGGCGGCCTTCTCGAAGACGTTCCAGAAATAGACCTGATTGGGGATCAGGGTGATGCGCTCCGCCGCGAGATACGCGTCGGCGATAAACATCAGGTCCTCGTAGAACATCCCCTTGGGGAAGCGCAGGTCGTGCTCGATGAGGAATTCACGCCGGTAGCACTTGTTGGTGGAGAGGGTGTCCCACACGAAAAGGTCCGGCAATTCCGTGACGGACTCAAGCGTCCGGGTCGTGGAATAGAGCCAGGAGTACCACTCGTCGCGCTTCTGGTTCCGGGTGTCCTTGTGGATCCGGACGCACAGACCGGAGACGATGTCCGCGCGGGTTTCCTCGGCGGCCTCCAGCAAATTGCGGCAGGCGTTCTGCTCCAGGACGTCATCGCTGTCCAGGAACATGACGTACTGTCCCCGGGTGTGCTGAATGCCGAGGTTCCGCGGCTCCCCGCCGGCCCCGCTGTTCTCCGGCAGCTGGAAGGCTCTGACCCGCTCGGGATGGGTGGCCGCGAGCTGCTGCGCGACCTCGAAAGAACGGTCGGTGCTGCAATCGTCGACGATCACCACCTCGACGTCCCGGAGTGTCTGATCCAGTACGGACTGGACCGCGGTCGGCAACCGGTCGGCGTCGTTGTAGACAATGACGACTACTGAGACGTCAGGCACAGGCACCTCAACCCTCTTTCGCTGCTGTTTCCGGGCCAGAATAGCCCCATCGACTCACGGGCTTTACGACCACCCGCACCCGGATCGCTACACGAGGTGACGGATGCCGCCCGGTGAAGGGCAGGCTCCGGCCAGCAGGTATGACGACGGCTCTGGTCAATCGGTTGCGCCCGAGTGCGGAGATCAGACATTTATCGGATTCGGATCATGCCGGTGACCCCGGGCTCCCGGAGTTGACGAAGCGGGTAAAAGCGCGTTCGACCGCGACGGGAAAAGATCGATTACCCGGATTTTGTCCGGACTATCTGACGGGCCGCCCCGGCCGGCGTCCGGGGGATGAAGTGGCATATGACACAGCGTCGGCGGCGGCGCGGGCACCGCGGCCGGCAACCGGTCCGCCGCGGCGGGCACCTCCGGGCCGCCCCGGACGTCCTCCATGGAGAGGACGTGTCGTCCGCGTATCAGGGGAAGATCCTGCCCAAGGACGAGAGACGTGTCTTTGCCAAGCCATTACGCTTGCGACAAGGCCGCGCAGGGCGGCCATGGAGGAGTGAGATGAGGAGCAGCAACCCGGTCTTCTCGCGGCGGGGATTCAGCCGCGGCACCGGCTACGCGGGCTTCGATGCGCCGGCGCAGGCCGGGGGCCCCGCCGCCGGCCCCTACGCCGGAGCCAACCCGTACGCCGGGACGAACCCGTACGCCACCCAGACGCCCCCGTACGCACCGCAGCACACCCCGCAGACCCGGCCCATGACGATGGACGACGTCGTCACGCGCACGGGCCTGACGCTCGGGACGGTCGTCGCCGGCGCCACCGCCGGCTGGCTCTTCCTGACCGGGCAGCTCGCCTTCGCGATCGGCGCCGGCCTGGCCGCGACGGTCCTCGGCTTCATCCAGTCCTTCCTGCGCAAGCCGGTCCCGGCGCTGATCCTGGGCTACGCCGCGCTGGAGGGCGTCTTCCTGGGCGCGCTCAGCGGCTACCTCAACAGCCTGCCGAAGCTGAGCGGCGCGCCCATGCAGGCGGTGCTGGGCACGATGGCGGTGTTCGCCGCCGTGCTGATCGCCTACAAGACGCGGATCATCCGGGTCACCGAGCGGTTCACCCGCTTCGTGCTGATCGCGGCGCTGGGCTTCGTCCTGCTGTCGCTGGTCAACGTGCTGTTCATGGTCTTCGGCGGCGGTGACGGCCTCGGCTTCCGCAGCGGCGGCCTGGGCATCCTCTTCGGCGTCGTCGGCATCGTGCTCGGCGCGGCGTTCCTCGCCATGGACTTCAAGCAGGTCGAGGACGGTATCGCCTACGGCGCGCCGCGCGAGGAGTCCTGGCTGGCCGCGTTCGGCCTGACCCTGACGCTGGTGTGGATCTACTGGGAGATGCTGCGGCTGATCTCGATCCTGCGCGACTGACCGCCGCAGGCGGCACGAGGGGCCCGCGGGCACTGCGCCCGCGGGCCCCTCGCGCGTTCCCGGACCGGTGGTGCGGTACGGGCCCGGTGCTCTCAGAACTTCCGGGCGGCGCGCCGGAGATCGTGTTCATGGACGATCGCCTTGGCGTGGCCGTAGGAGAGGTTGTGCGCGCCGCGCAGCCAGCTGACCTTCTCGTCGAAGCGGAAGAGGGCGGGGCCTTCGTCGACGGTGCGGAGCCATTCGGAGATTTCCCGGCCCGTGCAGTGCGGGATCCGGGAGAGGAGGTTCCGGTGGGTTTCTTCGGAGATGGACTGAGACATCGGCGCCTCCGGACGCGGTCGATGCTGGTTCTTCCGCTCACCGTGCCCCAGGCTTCCGCCGTTGGCAACCACCCGTACGTTGCGCATAGGCTCGCCGCGTGCTTGACGTGACGCCTTTGCAGACCGCCGTGGACGCCCTCGCCGACCGCCTCCGGGCGCTGCCGCAGAGCGCCCTGCGGCGCGGCGCCGCGGCCGAAGGGCTGGCGCTGGCCCGGGAGTTGGCGGCCCGCGCGCAGCGGATCGAGCGCCCCGGGCAGGAGCCCAGGGAACTCCCCGACGCCGGGATCTTCGCCGCCGGCGACCAGCTCGCGGTGGCCGGGCACGACCTGATCGAGGCGCTGCGGGGCGCCGCCGCGGCCGTTCCGGGCGACGCGGAAGCCGGCGCGGAAGCTGGCGTGAAAGCTGACGCGAAAGCGGCCCCCGCCGAGCAGCTGGCGGAGGCCGTGCGCCGGGTGGAGGAGACCGCTCAGAGCGAGGCGATCACCCGGTCGGCGAGGATGTAGGCGTTCTCCTCGCGGCGCTCGCCCCAGGAGAACGTCAGGGTGTAGGCGCCGGCGATCCCCGAGCCGCCGAGCAGGACGGGGGTGTGGCCCTCGCGCAGCGCGCCGGCCACGCTCTCGGCGGTCTCGCGGTGCCCCGGCGTCAGACAGAGCGTGGTGCCGTCCGCGAAGACGTATACGTCCAGGGTGCCCAGCGGGCCGGGGCGGACGTCGGCGAGCGGGGTGGCGTCCCGGGCCAGCTCCGCCAGGCGCGCCACCGTCCGCTCGTGGTCGGCGGCGGCCGGCATCGGCGAGAAGTCCGGGTGCGAGGGGTGGCGGCGGCGGGCCGCGGCCAGCTCGGCGGACTCGGTGGGCTCGGCCGGCTCGAACTCCGGCGCGTCCAGCGCGTCCAGTGCCTCGACGGACTCCAGCGCCTCAACCGTCTCAAGGGCCTCGACGGACTCCAGGGCCTCCACCGATTCCAGCGCCTCGACGGACTCCAGCGCCGGCAGCGGCTCCAGGGCGTCCGGGCCGAGCAGTGACTCCAGCCCGGCCAGGTCCGCCTGGCGCGGTACGAACGGGTGGCCGTCGAAGCGGTCCAGCTCCAGCCGCCCGTCCGCCTCCCGGCGCCCCTCGCGGCCGTCGAACGGCAGCTCGTCGCCCAGACCGGCCAGCGGGCCGGACAGCGACGGGGCGTCCGCGGCGTCCCGGGCCTCCTGCGCGGCCCAGAAGGCGCGCGCCTCGGCCAGCTCCCGCTCCCGCTCCTCGGCGAGCGCGTCCGCGACGGCGGCGCGTATGTCCGCGAGCGGGGTCTCGCCGGCCGGCACCCCGCGGGCCGCCGGGACCGCCGCGGCCGCCGGGCACCCGGCACCGGCGCGGGCGGCGGCCTCCGCGCGGGCGGCGACGAGTTCGGCGTGCAGCGCGGCGATCTGGCGGCGCAGCGCCCGGGCGCTGCCCAGGGCGGCGGCGCCCAGCACCACGGCGACCGCCGCGGCCAGCAGCAGGACGAGGGTGGTGACAGTCATGCCGAAACCTCGCTTCGCTTGAGCCTCGCACTCGCGAGGCGCGCACCTTTCGGTGTTCGCTCACTCCCGGGCATACGCACACACTGTCGCGGACCGGTCACCGGCGTACTCCCGATAGCAGATTGTTCTCCGACTTCCTACAACAGCCGGGCCGGTGTCGGCGACCGTGAGCGGGGTGCTATGTCCCGAAATGGGGTGCCCTTGGGGGGTCCTGCGGTCCGGCGGGCCCCGGCTGAGCTGCAAGGACGCTGCTTCCCCGGGATGTTGGTCACAATCCTGGGAGCGATTGGGTCGCGATCTTGTCACCGAGTGGCGCGCGTCACTCCGCGTCGCCCCAGGTGCCCGTACGAACGCGAAGGGTGCGCGGGAAACGGGAGTTGACCCGTTTTCCACGCACCCATCGGTCCGAGCTGGACTAGCTGAGCCGCTCGATCACCATGGCCATGCCCTGGCCGCCGCCCACGCACATCGTCTCCAGGCCGAACTGCTTGTCGTGCCACTGGAGGGAGTTGACCAGCGTGGTGGTGATCCGGGCGCCGGTCATGCCGAAGGGGTGGCCGACGGCGATCGCGCCGCCGTTGACGTTCAGCCGGTCCAGGTCGATGCCGAGGTCGCGGTACGAGGGGATGACCTGCGCGGCGAACGCCTCGTTGATCTCGACCAGGTCGATGTCCCCGATCGACAGCCCGGCGCGCCGGAGCGCCTGCTTGCTGGCCTCCACCGGGCCGTAGCCCATGATCTCGGGGGAGAGGCCGGAGACGCCGGTGGAGACGATCCGGGCCAGCGGGGTCAGGCCCAGCTCGCGCGCCTTGGTGTCGGACATGATCACCAGCGCGGCGGCGCCGTCGTTGAGCGGGCAGCAGTTGCCCGCGGTGACCAGGCCGTCCGGGCGGAACACCGGCTTCAGGCCCTGCACGCCCTCCAGCGTGACGCCGGCGCGCGGACCGTCGTCCTTGGCGACGACCGTGCCGTCCGGCAGCGTGACCGGCGTGATCTCCCGCTCCCAGAAGCCGTTCTTGATCGCCTGCTCGGCGAGGTTCTGCGAGCGGACGCCGAACTCGTCCATCTCCTGGCGGGTGATGCCCTTGAAACGGGCCAGATTCTCCGCGGTCTGGCCCATCGCGATGTACGGGTCGGGGAGCAGGCCGTCCGCGCGCGGGTCCTGCCAGTCGGCGCCCTCCTGCTCGGCGCGGGCCGCCGTACGGGCCTCGGCGTCCGCGAAGAGCGGGTTGTGGGTGTCGGGCATGCCGTCGGAGGTGCCCTTGACGCTGCGCGAGACCATCTCGACGCCCGCCGAGATGAAGACGTCGCCCTCGCCGGCCTTGATCGCGTGCAGCGCCATCCGGCTGGTCTGGAGCGAGGAGGAGCAGTAGCGGGTGATCGTGCAGCCCGGGAGGTGGTCCATCCCCATCTGGACGGCCACGATCCGGCCGAGGTTGTGGCCCTGCTCGCCGCCGGGCAGACCGCAGCCCAGCATCAGGTCGTCGATATCGGCCGGGTCCAGCTCGGGCACCTTGGCGAGCGCGGCCTGGATGATCGTCGCGGTGAGGTCGTCGGGGCGCAGGTCCTTCAGGGAGCCCTTGAAGGCGCGGCCGATCGGGGAGCGGGCGGCTGAGACGATCACGGCTTCGGGCATCACGGCTCCAGGAGTGAGTAGGTGCGGCGTCCGGTGCCTCGTCGCGCGGCGGCGCCCCGGGCGGCGGGCCGCGAACAGGGTGGACCGTCTGGGAAGTTACCCGTACGTACGGCGAGAGGTCACGCGCTGCGCGCTGTGATGCGGGCCTCTTTTCTAAGCGGGCGCTTATGGGAACGGGGCGGGGCGGGCCGGTATTCCCGGAACGGGGCGGGCGGGTATCCCCGTGCGGTCGGGCCCCGGCGGGCAGCGTCCGTTCCGCGTACGCCCCTGCGCGCCCCTCACCCCGTCACCGCCGTCCCGTCCCGTTCACCCTCCTCCGGGTCCGGCAGGCGGCGGCGCCGGCGGTGCTTGAGCAGGGCCCACGGCGCGCGGGAGGCGGTGACCTCCGTACCGCCCTCGGAGGCGGCCCGGGCCGCGGCCTGCTCGACCGGCAGGATGTCCTCGCGCCGGGCGGGCTCCGGACGCTCCTCCTCCGGCCACAGGCCGAGCGCCGCGCACACCGTGGGGAACACCGCCATCGCGGCGGTGGCGTAGCCCTCGGCCGAGGGGTGGTAGTTGTCCGGGCCGAACAGCTCCCGGGGCCGGGCCTCGAACTCCGGGCCGAGCAGCGCGCCGAGCGAGACCGTCCGGCCGCCGTTCTCGACCACGCCGATGGTCTGCGCGGCGGCCAGCTGGCGGGACAGCCGGCGGGCCACCCACCGCAGCGGCTGGTAGACCGGCTCGATGGTGCCCAGGTCGGGGCAGGTGCCGACGACGACCTCGCAGCCGGCCGCGCGCAGCGTCCGCACCGCCGCCGACAGATGGCGCACCGACTCCGCGGGCGGCAGCCGGCGGGTGACGTCATTGGCGCCGATCATGATCACGCAGAGGTCCGGGACCTCCTCGCCGCCGTCCAGGATCAGCTGCACCTGGCGCGGCAGGTCGTCGGACCGGGCGCCGGGCAGGGCCACGTTGCGGAGGTCGACGGGGAGTTCGGCGAGCGCGGCCAGGCCCCTGGCGAGCAGCGCGCCGGGCGTCTGGGAGGCCCGGTGGACGCCCTGGCCCGCCGCCGTGGAGTCGCCGAGGAAGCCCAGCCGCAGCGGCGGACGGTCGGTGCGGTGGCCGAAGGCGGCGCCGTAGCGGCCGTCGGCGCAGGGCGGGATGTCGCTGGAGCCGCCGACCGTGCGGCGGGCCAGCCGCACCTCGGTCAGCAGCAGCCCGACCGCGGCCACGCCCAGCAGCCCGGCGCCGCCGCCGCCGAACGCCGCCGCGGTCGCGATCCGCCGCGCGACCCTCGCCCTGGACCTCGTCATCGCCATCGGCCGGCACCTCCCCGTGCAGCGCGGGCGCGCCGCGGCAGGGCCGGACGCGCACGTGAAAGGGCAGAACTCCGTCATCTGTCAGATGCCCGTTCCGGACCCCGCCGCAACGCGCCGCACCGCTCCGGGCCCCCGATGGAGCCGTGCGGACGGACCCGGGGGCCCCCGGCCCACCAGGGCAATAGGCTGGCGGCACGGGCGCAGGAGAGCGTGCCCCCGACCGCGGAGACCACCGTGCAGTTTTACGATTCGATGATTGAGCTCGTCGGCAACACCCCGCTCGTCCGGCTCAACAGCGTCACTCAGGGGATCCAGGCAACCGTCCTGGTGAAGGTCGAGTACTTCAACCCGGGCGGATCGGTCAAGGACCGGATCGCGCTGCGGATGATCGAGGCCGCCGAGGAGTCCGGCGAGTTGCGCCCGGGCGGCACGATCGTGGAGCCGACGTCCGGGAACACCGGCGTCGGGCTCGCGATCGTGGCCCAGCAGAAGGGCTACAAGTGCATCTTCGTCTGCCCGGACAAGGTGTCCACGGACAAGATCAACGTGCTGCGGGCGTACGGCGCCGAGGTGGTGGTCTGCCCCACCGCGGTGGACCCCGAGCACCCGGACTCGTACTACAACGTCTCGGACCGGCTGGTGCGCGAGACGCCCGGCGCCTGGAAGCCGGACCAGTACAGCAACCCCAACAACCCGCGCTCGCACTACGAGACCACCGGGCCGGAGCTGTGGGAGCAGACCGACGGGCGGATCACGCACTTCGTGGCGGGCGTCGGCACCGGCGGCACGATCAGCGGCACCGGCCGCTATCTGAAGGACGCCAGCGAGGGCCGGGTGAAGGTCATCGGCGCCGACCCGGAGGGCTCCGTCTACAGCGGCGGCTCCGGCCGGCCGTACCTCATCGAGGGCGTCGGTGAGGACTTCTGGCCGACCGCCTACGACCGCGATGTCGCCGACGAGATCGTGGCGGTGTCCGACAAGGACGCCTTCCAGATGACCCGGCGGCTGGCCAAGGAGGAGGGCCTGCTGGTCGGCGGCTCCTGCGGGATGGCCGTGGTGGCCGGTCTGCGGGTCGCCGAGCGGCTCGGCCCGGACGATGTGATGGTCATCCTGCTGCCGGACAGCGGCCGCGGCTACCTCTCCAAGATCTTCAACGACGAGTGGATGGCCGACTACGGCTTCCTGGAGGAGAGCGGCACCGCCGCCCGGGTCGGCGAGGTCCTCCAGCACAAGGCGGGCGCGCTGCCCTCGCTCGTCCACATGCACCCGGAGGAGACGGTCGGCGAGGCGATCGAGGTGCTGCGGGAGTACGGCGTCTCGCAGATGCCGATCGTCAAGCCGGGCGCCGGGCACCCGGACGTGATGGCCGCCGAGGTCGTCGGGTCGGTCGTCGAACGGGAGCTGCTGGACGCGCTGTTCACCCAGCGGGCCTCGCTCTCCGACCCGCTGGAGAAGCACATGTGCCCGCCGCTGCCGCAGGTCGGCTCGGGCGAGCCGGTCGCCGACCTGATGGCGGTGCTGGAGACCGCCGACGCGGCGATCGTGCTGGTCGAGGGCAAGCCGAAGGGCGTGGTCAGCCGGCAGGACCTGCTGGCTTATCTGGCGCGGGGGGCCGGGAAGTAGGGGCGGAGGTCTTCCGGCGGGCGGGGGCGCGGGCGTCCGGGCGGGCGGCTGGTGCCCGCGCCCGTGGCCCGGCCCGTGGGCCCGGTCGTGGGCCCGGCCCGTTGTGCGGTGCCGGGTCGCGTGTCAGGTTTCCGTCAGGAAAAGGGCCGGCGCCGCTAGGGGCGCGTAGGCGTCACGTGGGCGCAGCACGGGGTTAACACTTCTGCGCCACAGTGGTGTCAGGCGATACGGACCTCCGGAGCGGCTCCCGGACCTCCACGATCGCCAGGATGCGAGGGCCGGCCCTGACCCGGATCGCGTCCCGGGCGGGGACCGCCGTCGTCCCGCCCCCGGCTCCGGCCGGGGTGCGGCGGTCCCCGCGAAAACCCCCCTGGCTCCGGTCCGGTCCCGGTGCTGCGGTCAGCCCCACTTCTCGTCGCGCCACTCCTCGTCGGGGCGGTCCGCGCGGGTCCGCCGCCGCGTGCCCGGCGCCAGGCCGTGGACGGCGTTGACGCCGACGACGCCGGCCCAGCAGACCACCAGGCCGACCAGCCCGGCGTTGACCACGGCGATCGCGGTCAGCGGGACGGCCAGCACCAGCGAGACCACGGCGACCGCGAACCGCTCCCAGAACTCCGACCGGCCGGACCCGGCACCCGGCGGCCGGTGCCCGCGCGCCACTTGCACCTGCTGCTCGGCCACCTGCCGGCGCACCCGCCGTTCGACGTTCCGGTCGAGCTTCTCCAGGAAGGATTCGACCAGCTCCGCCTCGTACTCGGGGCCCAGCTCGGCACGGGTCCGGAGCGCGGCGTCGAGGTCGGTGCGCAGGTCGGAGTCGGGGGACCGCGGGGTGGAGGACCGGGATGCGGGGTCGTGTGTCGCCATACGCCGAGCGTAGGGACAGGGAGGGGGCCCGCGCGGTAGGGCTAGCCCCCGAGACCGGCCGGCAGGTGGTGCCCCTCCGGGGCGTCCGGGGCGCCGGGGCGGTGGGCGTCGCGGCGGGCGGTGAGCCGGTACAGGACGGCGGGCACGGCCAGGCCGACCAGCCAGGAGATATCGGCGCCGCCGAGCGGGGCGACCAGCGGGCCGGTGTAGAACTGCGTGGCCAGGAACGGGAGTTGGGCCAGCACCCCGAAGGCGTAGACCGCCAGCGCGCGGACGTTCCAGGCGCCGTAGCGGCCGCCGGGGTCGGTGAGCGCCGGGATGTCGTAGCGCTCCTTGGAGATCAGGTAGTAGTCGGTGAGGTTGATCGCCGACCAGGGCGTGAAGAACGTCAGCAGGAAGAGCAGGAAGTCCTTGAAGGAGGTGAGGAAGGAGTCCTTGCCGAGCAGCGCGACGGCGGTCCCGGCCACCATGATCCCGGCGATGTACGCCGCCCGGCCGCGCGCGGAGAGGGTGCGCTGGCCGCGGAAGCCGCTGACGCTGGTGACCAGCGACATGAAGCCGCCGTAGGTGTTGAGGATGTTGATGGTGAGCTTGCCGAGCGCGATGACGAAGTAGAGGAACGAGGCGATCAGCCCCGTACCGCCGAGTCCGACGAGATAGCCGACCTCGTTGCCGGTGAACGCGGCCGGGGCCGCCGCGGCCGCCAGCGCCCCGAACGTCATCGACCACTGCGCGCCCAGCACCGACCCGGAGAGCGTCCACCAGAACGTGGCGCGGGTGGAGGTGTGGCGCGGCAGATAGCGGGAGTAGTCCGCCACGTACGGGCCGAACGCCAGCTGCCAGGACGCCGAGAGCGAGACCGCGAGCAGGAAGACCGGCAGCGCGAAACCGCGGTCGTGCAGCAGCGCGGCGAGGTCGGCGCGCTGGAGCAGGTGGACGCCGAGGTAGACGAAGGCCAGCGCGCAGACCAGGCCGGCGATCTTGCCGAGGAGGTGGATCAGGCGGTAGCCGACGGCCGCGGCGACGGCGGTGACCGCGGCGAAGAGCACGATGCCGGCCGTGCCGCCCAGGTGCGTCAGCTCGCCCACCGCCTGCCCGGCGAGCACGCTGCCGCTGGCGAAGAAGCCGATGTACATGACGATCACCAGCGCCAGCGGCACCACCGCGCCGCGCACGCCGAACTGCGCCCGCGAGGTGATCATCTGCGGCAGTCCGAGGCGCGGGCCCTGGGCGGAGTGCAGCGCCATCACGGCGCCGCCCGCGAGGTTGCCGAGCAGCAGGCCGATCACCGCCCAGCAGGCGTTGGCGCCGAAGACGACGGCCAGCGCGCCGGTGACCACGGCGGTGACCTGGAGGTTGGCGCCGAGCCAGAGGGTGAACTGGCTGACCGCGCTGCCGTGCCGCTCGTCGTCCGGGACGACGTCGATCGAGCGCTGCTCGATCACTCCTGCCATGGTGCCCGCCTCTTTCGGGGTGCTGGGGTGCTGGGTGTGCCGTGCGTACGTGCTCTTTGCCTTGTCCGGGGTGGCCGAATGCGCCCCGGTTGCGCTTCGGGCGCGCTCCGGGTGCGCTGCGTGTATGGATTCATGCAGGATCGGTGTGAATGAATGGGAGGTCAATAGGCGGGACTGGATTGGTGGTGGCGGGGAGGGGCGGGCGCCGGGCGGCCGGACGGGCCGCTTCCGCCCGTACCCCGGACCGGCGCGGCCGGGAATTCCGTACAGTCGGTCGGCAGACGACAAGGCCCGGAGCGGGCCGGGAGGAAGAGGCGATGAGCGGGGACGGGGACAACGGCGTGGGCGGTGACGTGGACGGCGGCGTCCGCGCGGGCGGCACGCGGGCGCGGGGGACCGGCGCGGCCGGGCGGGCGGCGGCGGGCCGGGCCGCCGACGGGCCGGGCGCCGGCGGCGCGGCCCGCCTCCAGCGGCTCTTCGAGGGGCACCGGCTGACGCCGACCCAGCGCCGGATCGCCCACTGCATGGTGCGGCGGGCCGCCGACGCGCCGTTCCTCTCCAGCGTCGAGCTGGCCGAACTCGCCGGGGTCAGCCAGCCGTCCGTCACCCGCTTCGCGGTGGCGCTCGGCTTCGACGGCTACCCGGCGCTCCGCCGCCACCTCCGGGACGTGGCCCCCGCCGGGAAGCCCGGCGGCGCCGGTGCGCTGAACGAGTACCAGCAGGCCGTCCAGGCCGAGATCGAGAACCTCCGGCACCTGGCCGACGCGCTCGCCGACACCGGGCCGGTGACCGAGGCCGGGCGCCTGCTCGCCCGCTCCCGGCCGCTGCCGGTCCTCGGCCTGCGCGCGGCCACCGCGCAGGCCGCCGGTTTCGCGTACTTCGCACGGAAGGTCCACCCCGACGTCCGGCTGCTGGACGAGGGCGGCACCATGCTCACCGACCGCATCGACGCGGCGGTACGCGCCGGGGCCACCGTGCTGCTGTGCTTCGCGCTGCCCCGCCACCCGCGCGAGGTCATCGAGGCCCTGGAGTGCGCCCGCGCCGCCGGGCTGACCGTCGTCACCGTCGCCGACAGCGCGTTCGCGCCGGTGGCGCACCACAGCGATCTGCTGCTGCCGGCCCCGGTCGGCACCGGTCTGGCCTTCGACACCGCGTGCGCCCCGATGCTGCTGGGGCGGGTGCTGCTGGAGGCGATGTGCGACGGGCTGCCCGACGCCCAGGCCCGCCTGGAGGAGTTCGACACCAAGGCGGCGGAGCGGGGGCTGTTCGTGGAGTGAGGCGCCGGGGGCGCGGGGCGGGCCCCGGCGGGCGCCCCGGCCGGCGCGCGCCCCGGCCGGCGCGCGCCCGCGCTCAGCCCAGGGCGAGGTCGCGCAGGTCGTCGGCGTGCGCGGCGCCGCTCTCGGCGGTGAGCTCCTCCAGGGTCTGCGGGGTCCGGACGGTGGCGAACCGCACCGTGCCGTCCGGCCCGGCCGCGTAGCCGTACACACCGGGCCGGGGCAGCGAGTTGTAGGCGAAGTGGGTGGAGAAGTAGTACGCGCCGGTGTCCAGGAGGGCGGTGTGGTCGCCGGCCTCCAGCAGCGGCAGCGGGCGGTTCTCGGCGACCAGGTCGCCGGCGAAGCAGCAGGGGCCGGCGATGTCCTGCGGGACCGGCGCCCCGGTCTTCGGCCGGCCGGCCGCGTCGTACGCCGCCACCCGGATCGGCCAGGCCGCGGGCGCGAAGACCGTGCGGGTGGCGACCTGGGCGCCGGCGTGGGTGACCGCGATCGGGCGGCCGCCGGCCCACTTCGCGTACTCGACGCGGGCCAGCACCATCCCGTGCTTGGCCAGCAGCGACCGGCCGAACTCGGTGACCAGCCCGTACCGCCCGGAGAACAGTCCGGGGACCGCCGCGTGCAGCACTGCCGCGTACTCGCGGTAGGTGGGGGTGACGGTGTCGGAGGCGAAGTTGACGGGCAGGCCGCCGCCGATGTCGAGGGTGGTGATCCGGCGGCCGCCGGCCTGTTCGTTGATCTCCTCGGCGAGGTCGTAGAGCGCCCGGACGCCCTCGGCCATCCGCTCCAGCGGCATGCCCTGGGAGCCGACGTGGGCGTGCAGGCGGGTCAGCCACGGCCGGTCGAGGCAGGCCCGGACGACCCAGTCGCGGGCCCCTGAGTCGCGCAGCGGGATGCCGAACTTGGAGGTGTCGGTGGCGGTGCTCATCGCGCCGATGCTGCCGCCGCCGATCTGCGGATTGACCCGCAGCCCTATCGGGGCGGTGGACGGCGCGGAGGCCATCATCCGGTCGATACGGGCCAGTTCCTCGTGGTTGTCGACGTTGACGGCGATGCCGAGGGCGAGCGCCTCGCGGAGCTCGGAACGGGTCTTGGCGGGGGAGTCCAGGACGGTGTCACGGGCCGGGATCCCGGCGGCCCGGGCCACGGCCAGCTCGCCGGGGCTGGCCACCTCGCAGCCGATGCCTTCCTGCGCCAGCAGCCGCAGTACGGGGACGAGGGCGGCGGCCTTCACCGCGAACGCGTGCAGGACCGGGGTGCCCGGAGCGGTGAACTCCGCGAAGGCGGCGCGGAGTTCGGCCGCGGACCGGCGGATGCCGGCGATGTCGAGCAGCCCCGCCACGGGCTGCCCGGAGCCGACCAGCCCCTGAGTGATGGCTGCCTGAACGGCACGGTCTCGGTCCGTGAAGGTCATGCGCCCACTTCATCATCCGGCCACCCCGCCGCGCCACGCCAGCGCGGCCTTGGCACGGACCGATCCGGGTCTGCCCCCGCTTGGGCGTGTTGCCCGGGTGAGACCGCTCCGGCCCGGCCCGGCCGGAGCGGCCGGGCCGGCCCGCGCCAGGCCCCCGCGCCCTAGGCGGACACCCCCTACGCCCCCGGGACGCCGTTCGCCTTGGCTATGGCCTGGCGGGCGGTGAGGCGGGAGCCGGATTCGCGGCGGGTGGCGCGGCGGAGGAGGGGGACGGCGAGCAGGAAGCCGAGGACGGCCCAGGCCCCCAGGACCAGGGCGACGGTGGGGAGTTGCCAGGAGCCGGCGGCCTCGGCGGCCCGGGCGGCGTCCGGGAGCAGGGCCGAGCGCAGGCCCTGGGCCATCCAGCGGAGCGGGAAGACCGAGGCGATGTCCTGGACCACCGCCGGCATCCGGGACAGCGGGAACATCGCGCCGGAGGTGATCAGCAGGGCCATCGACGGCAGCATGATCAGCGCCAGCGCCTCCCGGGGGTTGGGCAGGACGGCCCCGATGGCCGCGCCCAGCGGGACGACCGCGAGCAGGCCGAGGGCGGTCACCCACAGCAGCGTCAGCCAGCCGCCGGCGCTGTGCGGCAGCGGCCCGTCCACCAGGGCGGCGGCGGCGCCCAGCAGCACCGCGAGGGTGCCCAGCGCGAGGACCACGATCAGCAGGGACTTGGCGATGAGGTAGGCCGGTATGCCGCCGGGGGTGGCGCGCAGCCGCAGCAGGGTGCCCTCCTCCCGCTCGGTCACCAGGATCTGCGGGAGGTTGAGCAGCCCGATCTGGAAGAGGAGGTACCCGGCGAACCCGGACAGCGTCAGATGCGCCATCGGGATGTGCGTCCCGGGGACGTTTCCGTGGATGAACGAGGTGATGAGCAGGCCGACGACGATGTTGGAGACGTGGCCGGCCAACTCCTTTTTGTTGCCCAGCAGATGGCGCAGTTCGATCACGCCGCGCCGGATCCCGGCCCGCCAGGGCCGCAGTCCTCCGTGGCCGCCGCGCCGGCCCGGGGCCGCGAGGCCCGGCCCGCCGGCCGCTGTCGGTGACGTCATGGTCATGTCCGTTCCCCCGTCGTGGTGGTGCTGCTGTCTGCCGTGCCGTGTGCCGTTTCCCGTACGCCGGGCGGGCGCCCGGTGGTCATGCCGCGCGAGCCCGATCCGCGTCGGCGTCGGCGCCCTCGCCGGAGCCCGAGCCGGAGTCGGCCCCGGAGCCGGAGTCGGCGGGGCCGGTGGTGCCGTGGCCCCCCTCGGTCCCGGGCCGGCCGTGGAGCATGTGGAGGTACGTGTCCTCCAGCGTCGGGCGGCGCACCTCCAGGTCGGCGATCGGGCCGCCGAGGGCCTGGTGGAGCTCCCAGACCAGGCGGGACGGATCGGCGGTGTGCTCGCGGCGCCGCTCGCCGTCCGGTGCCGTCCAGCGGACCTCGGCCCGCGCCGCGGCCCGCGCGGCCAGCTCGGCCGGTGTGCCGCAGGCCCGGATCCGTCCGTCGACCAGCATCGCTATCCGGTCGGCGAGCCGCTCCGCCTCGGCCAGATCGTGGGTCGTCAACAGGACCGTGACGCCCTCCTCGCGGGCCAGGCGCTCCACCAGGTCGTGGAAGCCGCGGCGGGCCTCGGGGTCGAAGCCGGTCGTGGGCTCGTCCAGGAACAGCAGCTCCGGGCGGCCGACGATGCCGAGTGCCACGTCCAGGCGGCGGCGCTGGCCGCCGGAGAGCCGGTCGACGCGCTGCCCCGCCTGGCCGGTCAGGCCGACCACCGCCAGCAGCTCGTCGGGATCCCGGGGCTCGGGGTAGTACCCGGCGAAGTGCGTCAGCAGCTCGGCGACCTGCCAGCGGCGGTGGTCGCGCCAGGACTGCAGGACGAGGCCGATCCGGCCCCGCCAGGCGTCGCCGGCCCGCGCCGGATCCGCGCCGAGCACCTCGACCTCGCCGGCGGAACGCTGCCGGAAGCCCTCCAGGATCTCGACGGTGGTGGTCTTGCCGGCGCCGTTCGGCCCCAGCAGGGCGAAGACCTCGCCGCGCCGGATGTCGAGGTCGACGCCGTGCAGGACATCGGTGCCGCCGTACGCCATGCGCAGGCCGCGGGCCCGTACGACCGGCGCGGTGCCGGCCGGGCCGGTGGGTGTGGTGGTCATCGCTGCTTCCCCCCGTGGTGTGTGGTCATCGGCCGGCGTCGGCCGGCTGCTGCGGTGCGGACCGGGCGGCCCCCGGGCCCGCGCCCTCGACGATGGCGCGGAGCGCGGCGACATGGCCGTCGAAGGCGGCGCGGCCGCGGGCCGTCAGCCGCACCTTGGTGCGCCGCTTCCGGCCGCCGCCCTCCTTGCGGATCTCCAGATATCCGGCCTCCTCCAGCGTGTGCAGCTGCTTGGAGAGCGCGGAGTCGCTGAGCGAGAGGCCGTCGCGGACGAAGGCGAAGTCGGCCCATTCGGTCGCGGCGAGCATGGCCACCACGGACAGCCGGGTGGCGGGATGGATGAGTTCGTCGAAGCCCGATGGGGTGCTCATCGGCCGGCCTCCTCGGGGATCGGTCTCGCGGGCGGTGCGCCCAGGGCGCGGCCGCGGAGCGGGCTGACCGCCCAGCGGTTGGCGGGGCCGACGAAGAGCGCGAAGGCGCCGGCGGAGACGGTCGCCTGGATCACGCTCCCGTAGGGCAGCGCCAGCCGCTCGGCCAGGTAGCCGGTGAGCAGGATCGTGCCGCCGCCGACGGCCGCGCCGGCGAGGAAGGTGGCGAAGGTGCGCCAGGTGTACCGCGAGCGGTGCAGCCGCACCCGCGTCCGGCGGCTGTAGATCACGCCCAGGGCGGCCAGACCGCCGACGTAGGCGGCGAGCACGAGGAACGAGGCCCAGCGCGGCAGGTCCAGCCCGGAGGAGGCGAGGAAGAGCCACATCAGGGCGGCGGTGACGTACGTCGCCCGCCGGTCGCCGCGCGCGCACCGCTCGACCTCGTCGTACACCCGCTCCTGCGGGACGCGGATCCGCTGGAGATCCTGCCAGGCCCGCTCGGCATCCACCGGTGTGGTCATGTCCCGTTCGCCTCCCCGTAGACGTCCCGGACGCCTCCCGGTCCGCGGCGCGGATGGCGTGCCCGCGCGCGGCCCGGACGGTCCGGGCGGGCGGGGCCGCCGCTGCCGGCGCCCCGCTCCAACTTTCCCACTCGGAAAGCTAACACCGGCTTTCCCGCCCGGCAAGTCGAAATCGGCGGCCTGGGGAAAACCCGCCACCGGCACCCCGGCGCCTGTTGACTAGTCGTATTCAGGCGCGCAAGACTGTGAATAGGTCAATCCATCAAGGTCAGGGAGGCAGGGCCCATGTCGGGACCGCGACCCGTGCGGGCACCGCGCGGTACGGAGCTGAGCGCGCGCGGATGGCAGCAGGAAGCCGCACTCCGCATGCTCCAGAACAACCTCGACCCGGAGGTCGCCGAGCATCCGGACCAGCTCGTCGTCTACGGCGGCACCGGCAAGGCCGCCCGCGACTGGCGCTCGTTCGACGCGATGGTCCGCACCCTGACCACGCTGAAGCAGGACGAGACGATGCTCGTCCAGTCCGGCAAGCCGGTCGGCGTGATGCAGACCCACGAGTGGGCGCCGCGCGTCCTGATCGCCAACTCCAACCTCGTCGGCGACTGGGCCAACTGGGAGGAGTTCCGCCGCCTGGAGGCCCTCGGCCTGACCATGTACGGCCAGATGACGGCCGGTTCGTGGATCTACATCGGCACCCAGGGCATCCTCCAGGGCACCTACGAGACGTTCGCGGCGGTCGCCGCGAAGAAGTTCGGCGGGACGCTGGCCGGCACCATCACCCTCACCGCCGGCCTCGGCGGCATGGGCGGCGCCCAGCCGCTCGCCGTCACCATGAACGACGGCGTCGCGATCTGCATCGACTGCGACCCGCGCGCCATCGAGCGCCGTATCGAGCACCGCTACCTCGACGTGCGGGCCGACAGCCTCCAGCACGCCCTCCAGCTCGCCGTCGAGGCCCGTGACCAGCGCAAACCGCTCTCCATCGGCCTGCTCGGCAACGCCGCCGACCTCCTGCCGCGGATGCTCGCCGACGGCGCCCCGATCGACATCGTCACCGACCAGACCAGCGCCCACGACCCGCTGTCCTACCTCCCCACCGGCGTCGACTTCGCCGAGATGAAGGAGTACGCGGCCAAGGACCCGGCCGGCTTCACCGCCCGCGCCCGGGAGTCGATGGCCCGGCACGTCGAGGCCATGGTCGGCTTCATGGACGCCGGCGCCGAGGTCTTCGACTACGGCAACTCCATCCGCGGCGAGGCCCAACTCGCCGGGTACCAGCGGGCGTTCGCCTTCCCCGGCTTCGTCCCCGCCTACATCCGGCCGCTCTTCGCCGAGGGCAAGGGCCCGTTCCGCTGGGCGGCGCTCTCCGGCGACCCCAAGGACATCGCGGCCACCGACAAGGCGATCCTCGACCTCTTCCCCGAGAACACCTCCCTGGCCCGCTGGATCAAGATGGCCGGCGAACGCGTCCACTTCCAGGGCCTGCCCGCCCGGATCTGCTGGCTCGGCTACGGCGAGCGCGACAAGGCCGGCGAGCGGTTCAACGAGATGGTCGCCGACGGCACGCTCCAGGCGCCGCTGGCCATCGGCCGCGACCACCTCGACTGCGGCTCGGTCGCCTCCCCCTACCGCGAGACCGAGGCCATGAAGGACGGCTCGGACGCGATCGCCGACTGGCCGCTGCTCAACGCCATGGTCAACGTCGCCTCCGGCGCCTCCTGGGTCTCCCTGCACCACGGCGGCGGCGTCGGCATGGGCCGCTCGATCCACGCCGGGCAGGTCACCGTCGCCGACGGCACCGCGCTGGCCGGCGAGAAGATCCGCCGGGTGCTCACCAACGACCCCGGTATGGGCGTCATCCGGCACGTCGACGCCGGCTACGAGCGCGCCGACGAGGTCGCCGCCGAGCGCGGCGTCCGGATCCCGATGCGCGAGGGCGAGGGCGCGTGACCTCGTCGTTCCACGAGATGTGGGAGGAGCTGCGGCCGCTCGGCCGCGACTCCTCCTCCGGGGGCTACCGCCGCTTCGCCTGGACCGGCGCCGACGCGGACTGCCGCGCGTGGTTCCGCGCCCAGGCCGAGGCCCGCGGGCTGGCCTACGAGCTCGACCGCAACGGCAACCAGTGGGCCTGGCTCGGCGCCACGAGCTACCGCGACGTGGCCCCCGGCGGGGCCGTCGCCACCGGCTCGCACCTGGACTCCGTCCCGGACGGCGGCGCCTTCGACGGCCCGCTGGGCGTGGTGTCCTCCTTCGCCGCGCTGGACGAACTGCGGGGCCGCGGCGCGCAGTTCACCAAACCCCTGGCCATCGTCAACTTCGGCGACGAGGAGGGCGCCCGCTTCGGGCTCGCCTGCGTCGGCTCCCGGCTGGCCACCGGGGCGCTGACCCGCGAGGCCGCGCACCGGCTGCGCGACGGCGACGGCACCACCCTCCCGCAGGCCATGGAGCGCGCCGGCCACGACCCCGAGGCCATCGGCCCGGACCCCGAACGGCTCGCCACCCTCGGCGCGTTCGTCGAACTCCACGTCGAGCAGGGCCGCGCGCTGGCGCTGCACGACGAGGGCGCCGGCGCGCCGGTCGGCATCGCCTCCGCCATCTGGCCGCACGGCCGCTGGCGGTTCGACTTCCGCGGCGAGGCCAACCACGCCGGCACCACCCGCCTGGAGGACCGCCGCGACCCGATGCTCTCCTACGCCGCGACCGTGCTCGCCGCCCGCGAGCAGGCCCGGCTGGCCGGCGCCCTGGCCACCTTCGGGAAGGTCAGCGTCGAGCCGAACGGCGTCAACGCCATCCCCTCGCTCGTCCGCGGCTGGCTCGACGCCCGCGCCGCCGCCCAGGACACCCTGGACACCGTGATCGCCGGGATCGAGCGGGCCGCCGCCGAGCGGGCCGCCCGCGACGGCGTCGACCTCGACATCGTCCGCGAATCCTTCACCCCGATCGTGGAATTCGGGCACGCGCTGCGGGACGAACTCGGCGCCATCCTCGGCAAGGGGAGCGACCGGCCGGTGCCGGTCCTGGGCACCGGGGCTGGACACGACGCGGGTATTTTGTCCGCGACCGTCCCGACCGCGATGCTGTTCGTCCGCAACCCCACCGGTGTCTCGCACTCGCCCGCCGAAACGGCCACCGAGGACGACTGCACCGCCGGGGTCACCGCACTCGCCGACGTACTGGAGGGGCTGGCGTGCCGATGACACCGCCGACGGCACCGGTCACATACTGGCTCGAACACGCCTGGCTCGGCGACCGCGTCGAGCCGGGCGTCGCCCTGGACACCGCGGACGGCCGGATCACCGCCGTCCGCACCGGCGTCGCCGCCCCGCCGCCCGGCGCGGAGGCGCTGCGCGGCCTGACCCTGCCGGGCCTGAGCAACGCCCACAGCCACGCCTTCCACCGCGCCCTGCGCGGCAGCGTGCAGGTCGGGTCCGGGACCTTCTGGACCTGGCGGGAGGTCATGTACGGCGTCGCGGACCGGCTGACGCCGGAGAGCTACCACGCGCTCGCCCGCGCCGCCTACGCCGAGATGGCGCTGGCCGGCATCACCTGCGTCGGGGAGTTCCACTACCTCCACCACGCGCCCGGCGGCACCCGCTACGCCGACCCCAACGCGATGGGCGAGGCCCTGATCGCCGCGGCCGACGAGGCCGGTATCCGGATCACCCTGCTCGACACCGCTTACCTCTCCGCCGGCTTCGGCGACCCGCCCAACCGCCACCAGCTGCGCTTCTCGGACGGCACCGCGGACGCCTGGGCGGAGCGCGCCGACGCCCTCAAGGACGCCGGGCACGCCCGGATCGGCGCCGCCGTGCACTCCGTACGGGCCGTCCCGGCCGGGGAGCTGGGCACCGTCGCGGAGTGGGCCCGGCAGCGGCGGGCACCGCTGCACGTCCACCTCTCCGAGCAGACCGCCGAGAACGACGCCTGCCGCGCCGCCCACGGCCGCACCCCCACCGAACTGCTCGCCGAACACGGCGTCCTGGGCCCGCGCACCACGGCCGTGCACGCCACCCACCTCACCGACGGCGACATCGCCCTGCTCGGCGGCTCCACCACCGGCGTGTGCATGTGCCCGACCACCGAACGGGACCTCGCCGACGGCATCGGCCCGGCCGCCGCCCTCCAGCGGCAGGGCAGCCCGCTCTCCCTGGGCAGCGACAGCCACGCCGTCATCGACCTGCTCGAAGAGGCCCGCGCCATGGAGCTGGACGAGCGGCTGCGCACCCGCACCCGGGGCCACTGGACCGCCGCCGCCCTGCTGCGCGCCGCCACCGCCGACGGGCACGCGGCGCTCGGCTGGGACGACGCCGGCACGCTCGCGCCCGGCGCGCTCGCCGACCTCACCACGATCCGGCTGGACTCCGTACGCACCGCCGGACCGCCGCCGCGCCTGGGCGCCGAGACGGCCGTATTCGCCGCCACGGCGGCCGATGTCCGGCACACCATCGTGGCCGGGCGGCAGATCGTCCGGGACGGTGCGCACATCCGCGTGCCCGACGTGGCCGGAGCGCTCGCAGACGCCATCGCCGCCGTACGCGGCTGACCCCCACCCGCCCGAAGCCCGGGCCGCCCGGCCCGCGGACGAAGGAGAGCACCCCCGCGATGACGACGACCTCCGCGCCGACCACCGCCATCACCCACATCGCCCAGCTCGTCACCAACGACCCCTCCCTCGGTGAAGGCCCCCTCGGTCTGATCCAGGACGCCGCGGTCGTCATCGACGGCGACCGCATCGCCTGGGTCGGTCCCTCAAGCAAAGCACCCGCCACTGACAACGCCGTCGACGCCGCCGGCCGCGCGGGCCTGCCCGGCTTCGTCGACTCCCACTCCCACCTGGTCTTCGCCGGCGATCGCACCGAGGAGTTCAACGCCCGGATGTCCGGCCGCCCGTACTCCGCCGGCGGCATCCGCACCACCGTCGCCGCCACCCGCGCCGCCGACGACGCCGCCCTGCACGCCAACGTCGCCCGCTACCTCGCCGAGGGCCTGCGCCAGGGCACCACCACCCAGGAGGTCAAGTCCGGCTACGGCCTGACCGTCGAGGACGAGGCCCGCGCGGTGCGGATCGCCGCCGCGCACACCGACGAGGTCACCTTCCTCGGCGCGCACATCGTCTCCCCGGACTACGCCGACGACCCGGCCGGCTACGTCGACCTGGTCACCGGCCCGATGCTGGACGCCTGCGCCCCGCACGCCCGCTGGGTCGACGTCTTCTGCGAACGCGGCGCCTTCGACGGCGACCAGGCGCGCGCCGTCCTGACCGCCGGAAAGGCCAAGGGCCTCGTCCCCCGGGTGCACGCCAACCAGCTCGGCCACGGACCCGGCGTCCAGCTCGCCGTCGAACTGGGCGCCGCCTCCGCCGACCACTGCACCCACCTCACCGCCGCCGACATCGACGCGCTGGCCCAGTCGGACACCGTCGCCACGCTCCTGCCGGGCGCCGAGTTCTCCACCCGCGCGCAGTGGCCCGACGCCCGCCCGCTGCTCGACGCGGGCGCCACCGTGGCGCTCTCCACGGACTGCAACCCCGGCTCGTCCTTCACCAGTTCGATGCCGTTCTGCATCGCGCTGGCCGTCCGCGACATGGGGATGACGCCCGACGAGGCGGTGTGGTCGGCGACCGCCGGCGGCGCCCGGGCGCTGCGCCGCGACGACGTCGGCCGGATCGCCCCCGGCGCCCGCGCCGACCTGCTCCTGCTGGACGCGCCCTCGCACGTCCACCTCGCCTACCGGCCGGGCGTCCCCCTGGTGACGGACGTGTGGCACAAGGGCGCGCGCCTGTAGGCCCGCTGCCGGGCGCCGGCGGCCCCGGACGCACCGAGGGCCCGTCCCGGACACTGCCGGGGCGGGCCCTCGTCTGCGCGGGTGCGCCCGCCGGCCGCGGCGGGCCGGCGCGACCGCGGGCTACTCCTCGATCATCAGGCCCTTGCGGAGCCGGGCCAGGGTGCGGGAGAGCAGCCGGGAGACGTGCATCTGGGAGATGCCCAGCTCCTCGCCGATCTCGGACTGCGTCATATTGGCGACGAACCGCAGGGAGAGGATCTTCCGGTCCCGCTGCGGGAGTTCGGCGATCAGCGGCTTCAGCGACTCGACGTACTCGATGCCCTCGAGGCCGTGGTCCTCGTAGCCGATCCGGTCGGCCAGCGCGCCCTCGGTGTCGTCCTCCTCCGGCTGGGCGTCCAGCGAGCTCGCCGTGTAGGCGTTGCTCGCGGCCATGCCCTCGACGACCTCGTCCTTGGTGATGCCGAGGCGTTCGGCCAGCTCGCCGACGGTGGGGGCGCGGTCGAGCTGCTGGGCCAGCTCGTCACCGGCCTTGGCCAGGTCCAGGCGGAGTTCCTGGAGCCGGCGCGGGACCCGCACCGACCAGCTGGTGTCGCGGAAGAAGCGCTTTATCTCGCCGACGATGGTCGGCATCGCGAAGGTCGGGAACTCCACGCCGCGGCCGAGCTCGAAGCGGTCGATCGCCTTGATCAGCCCGATGGTGCCGACCTGGACGATGTCCTCCATGGGCTCGCTGCGGGAGCGGAACCGGGAGGCCGCGAACTTCACCAGCGCGAGGTTCAGTTCGACCAGCGTGTTGCGCACGTACGCGAATTCGTGGGTGCCTTCTTCCAGCGATTCCAGGCGCTCGAAGAGGGTTTTCGACAGCGCCCTGGCATCTACCGGACCCACTTCGTCAAAGGGTGGGATCTCGGGCAGACCGTCGATATCGGGCACGCTCGGGGACTCGGCGTCCGGGGCGTGCGACGGGGAAGGGATAAGCCCGGTGGTATCGGGCAGGGGTGTCGACGATGCGGTCTTCCGGGGGTCGTCGGTGCGCAATTCGTCGAGCCGGGGTGACATGTGTCTCCTCCATCGTTCTCGGCATATGGCTGCCGAAGCCTCTGCGTGAAGCTGCGGTGTGCGGCGCCTCCAAAGCCGGCCGTTTCGAATGTGTCCTTCTACGCCTACCTGTCTTCGCCGCAAGAAGGCAAGTGGCCGCTGTCCGTATTGATCGGCTATGCCCTTTCTTCGGCTACCGGCGCGCGTCAGGAAGGCGTAGGGTTCGACACGCGCAGTCGTAAGCAATGTCGTCACCAAAACAGTCGTCTAGGCAGCAAGAGGGGTGCGCTCGCATGGACCGCGGGACGGTCGGCAGTGCAAGCCGGGGCCGGCTTCACGTCGAGATCCGCCAGCACGGCGCCAGCGCGGTCGTGACCGTCGCCGGTGAGCTGGATCACCACACCGCGGATCTGTTGCGGGAATCACTGGAAGGCTGCGTCGACGACGGCTACGCACGCCTCGTGGTGGACTGCTCACGCCTCGATTTCATGGACTCCACCGGGCTGAACGTCCTGCTGGGCGCCCGCCTGAAGGCGGAGGCCGCGGGGGGCGGCGTCCACCTGGCCGGGATGCAGCCGGTGGTGGCCCGGGTGTTCGAGATCACCGGCGCGGACGCCGTTTTCACGGTGCACGACTCGCTCGAAGCGGCCCTGGCCGACTGATCCGCGCGGCCGTCCGGAAGGATGCCTTCCGGGCAGGTAGCCGGTATCACAGCTCCCGTACCCAACAAGTGGGTGTTCTCACGGTCCGCTCGGGCAGGAGACACCTGGATCCGTTGAATCAATCAGTTAACTGTTGTCCGTGAACAGGCGAATCGGTGAGGTGAAGCGCTGATGAGCACCACCCGGCCGTACCCGCCGGGCGATCTCGGCCCGGAGCCGGTCGGCGCCGGTGCTTCCGCCGCCGTACCGGCAGGTCAGATCCGCCGGCTGCGCCTGGCGGGGACCCGGGGCACCGTCGCCCGGGCCCGGGACTTCGCCCGCGAGGCGCTCCAGGACTGGGGCTGGCTGCCGGCGGCCACCGCCGACCAGCGGGCCGCGGCCGAGGACGTGCTGCTCGTCGTCTCCGAGCTGGTCACCAACGCCTGCCTGCACGCCGAGGGCCCCGAGGAGCTCCGGCTGCGCCGTGTGGCCAAGGTGCTCCGCCTGGAGGTCAGCGACCTGGGCGCGGGCTCCCCGGCGCCGCGCAGCCCGCACCGCCCCGGGCGCCCCGGCGGCCACGGCATGTTCATCGTGCAGCGGCTCTGCCTGGACTGGGGCGTGGTGCGCAACGCCGACGGCGCCGGCAAGACCGTCTGGGCGGAGCTGGCCGCGCCGTCCTGAAGGGGCGGCGGGCACGAGACCGTTGCGCGCGCGGGCCCCGGGGCCCGCGCCGTGTCGTATATGGGCCCCGTCCCGTATCGGGGCCGCCCTGTGCCTTCCCTCGGCACCCTCCCGGGCGTACCTTGACGCCCAATCTGATGTGCCGTCAGTAACCTTCGGCGGCGCGCCGACCGGAGAGGGGAAGTCGAGGTGGCCCGCTTCCACGCACAGCACGGCAGGCGGCCGCGGCGGGCGGCCGGGCTGGCCGCGGCCGCGGCGACGGCGGCCGGGACGGCGGTGCTGTTCACCGCGCCCGCCGCGTACGCCGAGGTCGTCGACGTCAACTACCAGTGCAAGACGCCGATCGGCAACAAGGGGGCGGTCTCGCCCATCGACATCAAGGGGACGCCCAGCGGCGGTTCGTACAAGCTGGTGATGTCCTTCCAGAAGGGCGTCTCGTCCAGCCCCGTCGAACTGGGCAAGGGCGCGATGAACCCCAGCGCGCTGATCCAGCTGGGCGGCGCCGAGAGCGGCACGGTGGCGGTCACCGGCCCGCCCAACGACCAGGCGATACCGGCCAACACCCCTATCAAGATCAGCGACTTGAGCGGTACGTACACCCCGAAGGCGAGCGGCAAGGTCACCCTCACGGCGTCCACGCTCACCATCAAGGCGCTGGGCACCACCACGACCTGCACCCCGGCCAACCACCCCAAGCCGTCGCTGACGCTGGACGTCAAGGGCGGCGGGGGCGCGAGCGGCGGGAGCGGCGGCGCCTCGGGGGCGGCCGGCGGGTCCGGCGGCGGGCAGCTGCCGCAGACCGGACCGGCGGACTCCGCCCTCGCCCTGGGCACCCTCGGCGGCACGGTCCTGCTGGCGGGCGCGGCCGGTGTGCTCTGGCTGACCCGCCGTCAGCAGCGGGCCTGACGCGTACGGGGAGGAGGCGGCGATGCCGTTCCGTCCCTGGGTGGCGGCCGTCGCGGGGCTCTTCGTGGCGGCCTTCGTGGCGGCCGGGGGAGGGGGGAGTCCGGTGGCGGACGCTCGTCCGGTGAGCCCGGTGGCGGTCGCGGATCGGGTGAGTCCGGTGGCGGTCGCTGGTCCGGTGCGGCCGGTGGCGGCTGCGGTCCGGCCGGTGGCGGACGGGCGCGCGGCGGGCTGGTCGGCGGTTCCGGACGGGCCCGACCGGGCGGCGTTCTACCTGGAGGGCGCGCCCGGCACGGTCCTCACGGACCGGCTGGAGGTGCGCAACCCTACGGGGCGGCCGGTCACGGTACGGCCTTCCGGAGACGGCGGTACGGGGGCGTGGCTGGCCTTCGGCACGGCGGAGGTGACCGTTCCGGCGCGGACCCGGGCGCGGGTCCCGTTCACCGTGACGGTGCCGCGCGACGCCGCCCCCGGGAGCCGTACCGGCACCCTCACCGTCACCGGGAGCGGGTCCGGTGCGCGGGCCCGGATTCCGGTGCGGCTGCGGGTCACCGGGGCCGCGCTCGCCGCGCTGACCGTCGAGCACCTGGCGGTGCGCCGGGCCGGCGGCAACGCCGAGATCCGCTACACCCTCGTCAACCGCGGGACCACCGCGCTCCGCCCCCGGCTGGCGGTCCGCGCGGACGGCCTCTTCGGCCCGCTGCTGCGCCGGCCCGCCCGCGCCCTGCCGGCCGCCCTGCCGCCCGGCGGCCGCGCCGAACGCACCGAGACCTGGCCCGATCCGCCCGCCCTGGACGCGGTGCGGGTCACCCTCACCGCCACCGCCGAGGACGGCGCCCGCGACACCGCCACCACCCGCTACACGGCCGTCCCCTGGGCCTCCGGGGGCGCCCTGCTCGCCGCGGCGGCGGGCGGGGGCGGCGGCTGGGCGGTGCTGCGGAGACGGCGCGTGGGGCTTGCACGACGTACGCGGCGTACGGGACGTACGCGGCATATGGGCGGCGCCACGAGGACCGAACCGCGGACGGAACCGCAGGCCGAACCGCAGACGGAACCGAGGACGAGGACGGGATCAGGGGTGCGCGGGTGAACGGCGGGATGGGTGGGATGGGTGGGACCGGTGGGACCGGGCCTATGGGGCGCGGCGGTGCGGTGGGGCTCATGGCGTTGCTCGGGTCGCTCGTGCTGGCCCTGCTGACCGTCGGGCCCGTAGTGCCCGTGGCGGCGGCCCAAGCGGCGCAGGCCCGGGCCGCGGAGGACGGCGGGGCGCCGTCCGTGGCCGTTTCCGAGAAGGAGGCCGGGGCAGGCGGGAGCGTCACCGTCACCGGGCGCGGCTGGCGCCCGCACACCCTGCTCACGCTGCTGATCTGCGGGCAGAACATGATCGGCGGCACCAACTCCTGCGCCAACGGCGACGGCCGGACCGTCACCACCGACGATCGCGGCGCCTTCCGCCGGGTCCTCCCGGTCGCCGAACCGCCCAAGCCCTGCCCCTGCGTCGTGCACGTGGCGGCGGTGACCGGCCCGGCGGCCGCCGCGGACGCCGCGTTCAAGGTGGCCGGGCACCCGGTGGCGCCGCTGCCCCAGGACGTCAGCGGCGGCCGGCTGGCCGTACTGGACCGGCCCCGGCTGACCGGCAGCAGCGGGCTGCTCACGTGGTTCGGCGCCCCGCCGCAGCGCGAGCTGGTCGTCACGGTCGGCAACCTCGGCTCCGCGCCGGCCCGCGACCCGGTCTTCCAGGTCGGCACCGGGCACGGCGTCTACCCGCCGAAGTGGGAGGACCAGCGGTGGCGCGGCACCGTCCCCGCCGGGCGACGGGCCGAGGTCCGGCTCCCGGTGGAGCTGGCCGCCGGCGCGCACGGCGACTACGTGGTCTCGCTGCGGTACGGCGGCCGGCTGCTGGTCGAGCAGCCGTGGCGGGTGGGCCGGCCGTGGGGCGTGACGCTGTTCTGGGTGCTGCTGTGCGTGGTCGTCCCGGCGGCGGTCTTCCGGATCGGCATAGCGGTCGTCGACCGGGTGCGGCCGCACCGCCCCGCGCCCGTACGAGCCGGGGCCCGGCGCTCCGGCGCCCCCGCGCACCCGGAGACCGCCCCGCGCCCCGGTACCGCCCCGCGCCCCGGTACCGCCACGCGCGTCCGGCGCCCCCTATGGCGCCGTCCCGCCGACACCACCGACCCCCTGGCCACCGGCCACGCCACCATCCCCCTGGCCACCGGCCACGCCACCGACCCCCTGGCCACCGGCCACGCCACCGACCCCCTGGCCACCGGTCAGGCCACCGATACCGAGGCCACCGACCTCCAGGCCACCGACCCCCACCCCGACCACGCCCCCGCCGGCGGGCCGCCCCCGGGCGCCGCCGGCCTGCCGTGGTTCACCCCGGACACCGCACCGTCCACCACAGCAACCCCACGACCCCCGTCGAAAGGTTCCGCGTGATGACGTTGATGAGGCCGACAAGGCCGATCGGGCCGCCCAGGCCGGCCGGGCGGCGCAGCAGAACGGGCGTGGCCGCGGCGGCCGCGCTGGCCCTCGCCGGGGCGGGCGTACTCACCGCCGCCGGTAGCGCCCAGGCCGCCGCGGTGGCGTACCGGACGGAGTGCCAGCCGCCGCCGATCTCGGGGCTGCCGCCCGTCGAGGGCACCACCAAGGTGGAGGTGACCGCGCCCGCCACCGCCAAGGTCGGCGACGCGGTCCAGGTCGTCGTGACGACCCTCCAGGCGGCCTCGCCGAACCCGGGCATCCTGGACCTGGCCCAGGACACCGTCCAGCCGACCGGCACGCTCAAGGTCGGCGGGGCGCAGAGCGGGGACCTCACGGTGCAGGGCCCGCGCCAGAACCCGCCGATCCCGAAGAACAGCCCCATGAAGCTGTCCGCCATGAAGGGCACGCTGAAGCTCACCGCCCCCGGGGAGGTCACCCTGACCCCCGGGGCGTACACCATCAACGTCAGCAAGCCGATCTCCACGGACACCAAGTGCACCCCCAAGGAGACGGTGCCCCCGGCGGTCACCATCAAGGTGACGGACGGCGGCGGCTCCACCGGGGGCGACCCGGGCACCGGCGGTACGACCTCGGGCGGTTCCAGTACGTCCGGCGGTACGACCAGCGGCGGCAGCAGCACGTCCGGAGGGACGTCCGGAGGAACGTCCGGCACCACCGCCGGTACCCAGGGCGGGACGACCACCGGCGGCTCCGGGGGCGACCCCGACGGCACCGCCTACAAGGGCAAGGAGGTGGAGGTCCCGTACGCCTGCAAGACGCCCATCGGGGACAAGAAGGCCACCTCGCCGGTGCAGATCAACGGGGTGAAGAAGGGCGGCGGTTACGACCTGACGGTGCACTTCGCCAAGTCGGTGATGGACAGCCCGGCGGACATCCCCAAGGGCTCGGTGAAACCGTCGATGGACGTGAAGGTGGGCGGCGCCGACAAGGGCGCGGTGCGGGTCGAGGGACCCGCCAACGACCAGCCCATCAAGTCCGGCCAGCCGATCGAGATCCCGGACCTCAAGGGCACCTACCGCCCCGGTGCCACCGGCCGGGCCACCCTCACCCCGGGCGTGCTCACCGTCAACGCGCTCGGTACGACCACCACCTGCACCCCGGAGAAGGACCCCGGTGCCTCGCTCACCCTGGACACCGCGGCCCAGCCCGGCGGCACCACGGGCGGTTCGTCGTCCGGCGGCGGCACCACGGGCGGCACGTCGGGCACCTCCGGCACCACGGGCTCCACCAGCACCTCGGGCACCTCCGGAACGTCCGGCAGCGGCGGCAACACCTCCGGCGGCCTGGCCGCGACCGGCGCCGCCGACCACGGCACGCTGACCGCCCTCGCCGTCCTGGCCGGCACCGTCGCCCTGCTCGGCGGCGCGCTCCTCACCTTCACCCCGCGCCGCCTCCGCCGCTGACCCCGGCCCGGCCCGGCACCGTACGGAAAGCCCCGGCACCGTACGAAAGCCCCGGAAAAGCCGACAGGGCCCGGCGCGCCAACAGCGCGCCGGGCCCCAGGGCAGATGCCAGGACCGGTGCCGGACCTAGTGCACGTCGCCCATCAGCGGACTGATCTTCTTCCGGTACAGGAAGACCGCGACACCGGCCAGGGCGGCGAGGACCGCCTCGGTGACCAGCACCCCCGTACCGCTGAGGTCCGCGCCGGAGATGGACACCAGGGAGATGACGCTGTCGCCCGCGGTGACGGCGAGGAACCAGACGCCCATCATCTGGCTGGCGTACTTCTGCGGCGCCAGCTTGGTGGTCACCGACAGGCCGACCGGGGACAGGCACAGCTCGCCCATCGTCTGCAGGCCGTAGACGGTGATCAGCCACATCGGGCTGACCTTGGAGCCGTCCGAGGACATCGCGATCGGCACCAGGAAGAAGAAGTACGAGGCGCCGATCAGCACCATCGCCATGGCGAACTTCACCGGCGTGCTGGGCTCGCGGTTGCGGCGGGCCAGCGCCAGCCACATCGACGCGAAGACCGGGGCCAGCGCCAGCACCCACACCGGGTTGACCGACTGCATCCACGAGGACGGGAAGCCCAGGCCGAAGACCGACTCGGCGGTGTTCTTCTCGGCGAACACGCTCAGCGTCGAACCGGCCTGGTCGAAGATCATCCAGAAGACCGCGGCGGCGACGAAGAACCACAGGTAGCCGCTCACCTTGGCCTGCTCGGCCGAGGACAGCTCCTTGTCCCGCTTGATGCGCAGCAGTACGAAGCACGGCACGCAGATGCCGATGACGGCCAGCGGGACCAGCGCCCAGTTGAGGGTGAAGTGGCCGGTGCCCACCACGATGCCGTAGAAGACCGCGGCGACGACGGCCCAGATCAGGCCCTTGCGCAGCCAGCCGGCGCGCTCCTCGGCGGGCAGCGGGGTCGGGACCTGGCTGCTCTTGGGGTTGAGGTTCCGGGTGCCGACCAGGAACTGGATCAGGCCCAGCGCCATGCCCAGCGCCGCCGTCGCGAAGCCCAGGTGCCAGTTGAGGCCCTGGCCGATGCCGCCGACGATGATCGGCGCGGCCATCGAGCCGAGGTTGATGCTCATGTAGAAGACGGTGAAACCGCCGTCCCGGCGCGGGTCCTGCGGGCCGTCGTAGAGGTGGCCCACCATCGTGGAGATGTTGGACTTCAGCAGGCCGGAGCCGCACGCCACCATCGCCAGGCCGATGAAGAACGTCTGGCCGGGGACGGCCAGCACGATGTGGCCGGCGATGACCACGCACGAGCCGACGATCACCGTCTTGCGCGGGCCCCAGACCCGGTCGCCGAACCAGCCGCCGGGCATGGCGAGCAGGTACACCAGGGCCATGTAGACGGCGTAGATCGCCGTGGCGGACGCCGCCGTCATGGCCAGACCGCCGCCCTGCGAGCCGATCTTGGCGTCCGGACCACCGGAGATCAGGTACAGGACGAGCAGGGCGCGCATGCCGTAGAAGCTGAAGCGCTCCCACATCTCGGTCATGAAGAGAGTGGCCAGGCCGCGGGGGTGGCCGAAGAAGGTCTTGCCGCCGTTGACAGGGGTTCCCTGCTGGGCCGCGTCCTTCGTCAGGCTGGACGCCATGGTGGTTCCTTGCTTCTCGGGACGCGTCCGAGGGACTCGGTAAGCGCCCGGGTGGGGGATGACCGGCACCGGCGCCGCCCTGCCCGCCCTCACGTCCGGGAGGTTCGGCCCCCACACAGGGAGGCCGACGGGAGGCCGTACACCGGGATCCACGCCCCCGTGCCGCGACGGCGCGGCCGGCGGACCCGGTCGACAGGTCTTTCACTGTGCAAGGGACCGGGGGTACCGGCCCCGCACACAACAAGGGCCATGACAGCGGTTCCGCGCCATGGGTCCCATTGGTTGTGCGTTGGACGTTCCGGCCACCATACGTCCGGTCGGCGCGCCGTTGGGAGTGGTGAGAGAACGCTCACACTCACTTGCGGAACCATCCGGTCCGCTCTTTGCGACCACGTCCGCACCCGTGCGCCCGCGCCCCGGGCGTGCGAGCCCGGCGCGCGAATCGGCCCGCTGTCGCCCATCCGTGCTGGTCCGCCCCTCGCTGTCGGTACATCGGACTACCATCGGCCCATGACCCGTGTACTGCTCGCCGAGGATGACGCGTCCATCTCGGAGCCGCTCGCCCGCGCCCTGCGCCGCGAGGGTTACGACGTCGAGGTGCGTGAGGACGGCCCGACGGCGCTCGACGCCGGTATCCAGGGCAATATCGACCTCGTGGTGCTGGATCTGGGGCTGCCCGGTATGGACGGACTGGAGGTCTGCCGCCGGCTGCGCAACGAAGGCCACTCCTTCCCCATCCTGGTGCTGACCGCCCGCGCCGACGAGGTGGACACCGTCGTGGGCCTCGACGCCGGCGCCGACGACTACGTCACCAAGCCCTTCCGCCTCGCCGAGCTGCTCGCCCGGGTCCGGGCCCTGCTGCGCCGCGGCTCCACCGCCGAGCCCCAGCAGCCGCCCGCCACGCACGGCGTCCGGATCGACGTCGAATCGCACCGCGCCTGGATGGGCGACGAGGAACTCCAGCTCACCGCCAAGGAGTTCGACCTGCTGCGGGTCCTGGTGCGGGACGCCGGCCGGGTCGTCACCCGCGACCAGCTGATGCGCGAGGTCTGGGACACCACCTGGTGGTCGTCCACCAAGACCCTGGACATGCACATCTCGTGGCTGCGCAAGAAGCTCGGGGACGACGCCGCCAACCCCCGCTACATCGCCACCGTCCGCGGCGTCGGCTTCCGCTTCGAGAAGAGCTAGCGGCCCGTGCGCCGCCGCCTGATCAACTCCACGCTCGCCGTGGTGCTCGTCGTCATCGCCGTCTTCGGTGTCTCCCTGGTGATCGTCGAGACCCGTACGATCCAGGCCGGCGCGCAGGAGAGCGTGGCGTCCGAGGCGGTCCGGCTGGTCGGGATAGTCGAGAGCCGGCTGGGCAGCGGCGAGAAGATCACCCCGGAGGTCCTCTCCGAGCAGATCACCGCCCACCGCTACGCCGTGATCAAGGTCCCCGGCAAGCCCCGTATCGAGATCGGCCGGCGCCCGGCCGGCGACGTGATCGAGTCCACGGTGCACGGGGACCGCGGCGAGGCGGTCACCGTCCAGGAGTCCCGCTCCACGGTCAGCGCCGAGATCGGCCGCACCCTCCTGGTCATCCTGGCCGTCGCCCTGCTGGCCATCCTGGCGGCCGTGGTCCTCGCCATCCGGCAGGCCCGCCGCCTGACCGCCCCGCTCACCGACCTCGCCGAGACCGCCGAACGGCTCGGCTCCGGCGACCCCCGCCCCCGCCACCGCCGCTACGGCGTCCAGGAGCTGGACCGCGTCGCCGACGTCCTCGACGCCAGCGCCGAGCGGATCGCCCGGATGCTCACCGCCGAGCGCCGCCTCGCCGCCGACGCCTCCCACCAGCTCCGCACCCCGCTGACCGCGCTGTCCATGCGCCTGGAGGAGATCACCCTCACCGACGACCCGGACACCGTGAAGGAAGAGGCCACCATCGCGCTGGCCCAGGTGGAGCGGCTGACGGACGTGGTGCAGCGGCTGCTCACGAATTCCCGGGACCCGCGCACCGGCTCGGCGGTCGCCTTCGACCTCGACGAGGTCGTCAAGCAGCAGATCGAGGAGTGGCGGCCGGCCTACCGCAGCGCCGGGCGGGCCATCGTCCGCTCCGGCAAGAAGGGCCTGCGGGCCGTCGGCACCCCCGGCGCGGTCGCCCAGGTGCTGGCCACCCTGATCGAGAACTCCCTCATGCACGGTGCCGGGACGGTCGCGCTGCGCACCCGCGTCACCGGCAATCAGGCCGTCGTGGAGGTCACCGACGCCGGCCCCGGCGTCCCGCCGGACCTCGGCTCCCGGGTCTTCGAGCGGACCGTCTCCGGCCGGAACTCCACCGGCCTCGGCCTCGCCGTCGCCCGCGACCTCGCCGAGGCGGACGGCGGCCGCCTGGAGCTGCTCCAGCAGCACCCGCCGGTCTTCGCGCTGTTCCTGGCGCGGGAGGGCGAGCAGGCCGAGGAGTGACAGGGGGGCCGGCCGCTACTTCCGGCCGGCGCCGCTCGGCAGCCGCGACCCGTCCGCCAGGAACGCCTCCGCCGTCTCCACCGCCTCCCGGGCCGGCAGCGCCCGGAAGACCCAGGTGCGGTACGACCAGAAGCGGAAGAGGGTGGCGAGGCCGATGCCGAGGAACTTGAACACATTGCTCTGCAGCGGGGTGTCCCAGCCGAAGCCGTACGTCGCCGCGTAGAGGATGCCGTTCTCGATGACCAGGCCGACCACGCTGAACAGCAGGAAGAGGGTCAGCTCCCGGGTGCGGCCGCGCTTGTCGCGGTCCCGGTACGCGAAGTAGCGGTAGCCGACGTAGTTGGTGCCGGTGGCCACCACCGTCGCCACGACGCTGGCCCGGACGACGGGCAGCTCGGTCAGGTGCCGGACGAGGTTGAAGACCGCGAAGTTCACCACGACCCCGGCGCCGCCGACGGCGCCGAACTTCACGATCTCCCGGGTGAGCGCCTCCAGCCGCGACCGCAGCGCGCTCCGTTCACTCATGTGATCGTTCAGCTCCCCGTCGTGGGCGGTGGGCCGGGCCGGCGGCCCGGTGGGCCCCCATGCTAACCACGGCCCTCACAGGGGGCGGTGCGCGGGCGGCTGCCCCGCGCCACCGCCGGCGGGCGGCCGGCCGGGCCCCGGTCATCCCACCGTGACACGGAAGTTGAGGGCCCGCGCGCCCGGCTCGTAGGCGGCCCCGGTCGCGCACCGGTGGCAGCGCAGCAGCCGCAGGTCGGTGCGGCCGGGGCGGACGGCCCGGAAGTCCAGCCACCGGGTGCCGCCGCCGTCCGGGACCCGCTCGCCGGCCGGGCGCAGAACGGCCGGATCCGGCCGGGGCGCGGCGACGATCCAGTGGAAGCCGCCGCCGGGGTCGTCGGGCACCTCGACGGTGAAGCGGCCGCCGGCCGCGACCGCGATCTCGCTGTCGTCCGGCCCGTAGACCTCCGGCCCGGACAGCCGGCTGACCACCGTGTACAGGGCGATCAGCAGGGCGGTGACGGCGACCGCGGTCACCAGCGCCCGGGAACGCCTGGCTATATCGCCGCTCTCCATGCGGCCTCCCCCTCATCGCCGGACCCGGCCGGAGGACGTACCGGCCGGTCCGGAACCCACCGCGGATCTGGACCTTCGAAGGAATTCCCCGAACGCCTGCGCTCGGAGGAACCTCCAACCCGGGGTCGGGCGCACCACCACCGGGCGGCTACCCTGGGGGCGTGACGTTCCCGGTAGTCGGCATGGTCGGCGGCGGTCAGCTCGCCCGTATGACCCACGAGGCGGGTATCCCCCTCGGCATCAAGTTCAAGCTCCTCAGCGACACCCCGCAGGACTCGGCGGCCCAGGTGGTCAGCGACGTCGTCATCGGCGACTACCGCGACCTGGAGACCCTGCGCGCCTTCGCCCGCGGCTGCGATGTCCTCACCTTCGACCACGAGCACGTGCCGACCGAGCACCTGCGCGCGCTGGAGGCCGACGGCATCGTCATCCGCCCCGGCCCGGAGGCCCTGCGGCACGCCCAGGACAAGGGCGTCATGCGGGCCAAGCTGTCCGCCATCGGCGCCCCCTGCCCCCGCCACCGCATCGTCGCCGACCCCGAGGACGTCGCGCGCTTCGCGGCCGAGGGCGACGGCTTCCCGGTGATCCTCAAGACCGTCCGAGGCGGCTACGACGGCAAGGGCGTCTGGCTCGTACGATCCTCCGAGGAGGCGGCCGAGCCGTTCCGCGCCGGCGTGCCCGTCCTGGCCGAGGAGAAGGTCCCCTTCGTCCGCGAGCTGGCCGCCAACGTCGTCCGCTCCCCGCACGGCCAGGCCGTCGCCTACCCCGTCGTGGAGTCCATCCAGGTCGACGGCGTCTGCGACACCGTGATCGCCCCGGCCCCCGGTATCTCCGACGAGCTGTCCACCCACGCCCAGCAGCTCGCCCTGCGCATCGCCGACGAGCTCGGCGTCGTCGGCCACCTCGCCGTCGAGCTGTTCGAGGTCCGCGACGCCGACGGCACCCCCGCCGTACTGATCAACGAACTCGCCATGCGCCCGCACAACTCCGGGCACTGGACCCAGGACGGCGCGATCACCTCGCAGTTCGCCAACCACGTCCGCGCCGTCCTCGACCTCCCGCTCGGCGACCCCCGCCCGCGCGCCCGCTGGACGGTGATGGCCAACGTCCTCGGCGGCGACTACCCCGACATGTACGGCGCGTACCTCCATTGCATGGCACGCGACCCGCGGTTGAAGATTCACATGTACGGCAAGGACGTGAAGCCGGGCCGCAAGGTCGGGCACGTCAACACCTACGGCGACGACCTGGCGGAGGTGCGCGAGCGCGCCGCGCACGCCGCCGGCTACCTGCGAGGAACGATCACCGAATGACGGCCAGCCCCGCCCCCCGCACCACCCCCCTCATCGGCATCGTCATGGGCTCCGACTCGGACTGGCCGGTCATGGAGGCCGCCGCCCAGGCCCTGGACGAGTTCGAGATCGGCTACGAGGTCGATGTCGTCTCCGCCCACCGCATGCCGCACGAGATGATCGCGTACGGCGAGCAGGCGGCCGGCCGCGGCCTGAAGGCGATCATCGCCGGCGCGGGCGGGGCCGCCCACCTCCCCGGCATGCTCGCCTCCGTCACCCCCCTGCCCGTCATCGGCGTCCCCGTCCCGCTGAAGTACCTCGACGGCATGGACTCCCTCCTGTCCATCGTCCAGATGCCCGCCGGCGTGCCCGTCGCCACCGTCTCCGTCGGCGGCGCCCGCAACGCCGGCCTGCTCGCCGCCCGGATGCTCGCCGCCCACGACCCCGAACTCCTCGCCCGGATGCGGGAGTTCCAGCAGGAGCTGAACGACCAGGCCACCGAGAAGGGCAAGCGGCTGCGCACCAAGGTCGCGGGCACGGCCGGCTTCGGCTTCGGGGGCGGCAAGTGACCGCCGCCCTGGACACCGCCCGCGCACTCCTCGCCGCCTGGCCCGTCGTCGACGGCCACAACGACCTCCCCTGGGCGCTGCGCGAACAGGTCCGCTACGACCTCGCCCGCCGCGACCTGGCCACCGACCAGAGCGCCGCCCTCCACACCGACCTGCCCCGGCTGCGGGCCGGCGGCGTCGGCGCGCAGTTCTGGTCGGTGTACGTCCGCTCCGACTACGCCGGCGACCACGCCGTCAGCGCGACCCTGGAGCAGATCGACGCCGTCCACCAGCTGACCGACCGCTACGCGTCCGACCTGCGCCTGGCAAGGACCGCCGACGACATGGAAGCGGCCCGCGCCGAGGGCCGCATCGCCTCCCTCATGGGCGCCGAGGGCGGCCACTCGATCAACAACTCGCTGGCCACCCTGCGGGCCTTCCACGCCCTGGGCGTCCGCTATATGACGCTCACCCACAACGACAACAACGACTGGGCGGACTCGGCGACCGACGAGCCCCGCCACCACGGCCTGTCGCCGTTCGGCGAAGAGGTCGTCCGCGAGATGAACCGCTGCGGGATGCTCGTCGACCTCTCGCACGTCTCCCCGGACACCATGCGGGACGCGCTCCGCGTCACCACCGCCCCGGTGATCTTCTCGCACTCCTCCGCCCGCGCGGTCTGCGACCACCCGCGCAACATCCCCGACGACGTCCTGGCCCAACTCCCCGCCAACGGCGGCATCGCCATGGCCACCTTCGTCCCGAAGTTCGTGCTGCCCGCGGCCGTCGAGTGGACCCTGCGCGCCGACGAGAACATGCGCGCCCACGGCCTGCACCACCTCGACACCACCGAGCGCGGCATGGCCGTCCAGCGCGCCTTCGAGGCCGCCAACCCGCGCCCGGTGGCCACCGCCGCGACCGTCGCCGACCACCTCGACCACATGCGCGAGGTCGCCGGCATCGACCACATCGGCATCGGCGGCGACTTCGACGGCACCGCCTTCACCCCCGCGGACCTCGCCGACGTCGCGAGCTACCCCACGCTGATCGCCGAACTCCTCGACCGCAAGTGGTCACCCGCCGACCTGGCCAAACTGACCTGGCAGAACGCCGTCCGGGTCCTCCGCGCCGCCGAGGACGCGGCCCGCGCCGAACAGTCCCGCCGCGCCCCCTCCAACGCCGTCCTGACCTGAGGTCACCGCTCCTTCGGGAAGCACAGGCAGAACGGGTGCCCGGCCGGATCCAGATAGACCCGGAAGTCCCGCTTCCCCTCGTCGTGCTGGACCAGCCGGGCACCCAGCGCGACCACCTTCCGCTCGGCCTCGTCCATGTCCTCCGGCCGCACATCGAAGTCCAGATGCAACTGCTGCGGCACGTCCTGACCCGGCCACCGCGGCGGCCGGTAGTCCTCCACCAGCTGAAACGCCAGCGCCCGCCCCCGCGGCCCGGCGACCTCCACCCAGTCGTCCCGCCCGTCGTCCACGACCTCCCAGCCGAGCACGTCCGCATAGAACTGCGCCAGCCCCCGCGGATCCGAACAATCCACCGCGACGACTCCCGGGCTGATCAGGCTCATGGCGTTACCTCCGTCGGCTCACCCGCACCATCCCTCCCACGCGTACCCCCACGCACCGGATTTCTACCCACCCCGGCACCGCGGCCGACCAGCCCCGCGCAGCGGATACCCCGCGCCGCAGGCGCGAAAGACAGCACCCCCACGGCGGGAACGCCGACACCGCGGCCGGCGACCCGCTACGCGCACAGGCGCCGAAGGCGCAAGAGATCAGGCATTAGGGCGACCGAGCGCCCGATAAACCCACCCGGCCTTACGCCACAGCTCCGCGTCCAACGCATTGCGCCCATCCAGAACGCTCCGCTCGCCCGCCACCTCCGCCAGCTCCGCCGGATCCAGCTCGCGGAACTCCCGCCACTCGGTCAGGTGCAGTACGACATGCGCGCCGCGCACCGCCTCGCGCGCGTTCTCGGCGTAGCCCAGCGTCGGGAACAGCCGCTCGGCGTTGGCCATGCCCTTGGGGTCGTAGATGGTGACCTGGCCGCCCTGGAGGTGGATCTGCCCCGCGACGTTGAGCGCGGGGGAGTCCCGCACATCGTCGGAGTCGGGCTTGAACGTGGCGCCGAGGACCGCGACCCGCTTGCCGAGGAAGCTGCCGCCGACCGCCTCGCGGGCCATCTCCACCATGTGGGAGCGGCGCCGCATGTTGATCGAGTCGACCTCGCGGAGGAAGGTCAGCGCCTGGTCGGCGCCCAGTTCGCCGGCCCGGGCCATGAAGGCGCGGATGTCCTTGGGCAGGCAGCCGCCGCCGAAGCCGATACCGGCCCGCAGGAACTTGCTGCCGATCCGCTCGTCGTAGCCGATCGCCTCGGCGAGCTTGACCACGTCGCCGCCGGCCGCCTCGCAGACCTCGGCCATGGCGTTGATGAACGAGATCTTGGTGGCCAGGAAGGAGTTGGCGGCGGTCTTGACCAGCTCGGCGGTGGGGAAGTCCATCACGACGAACGGTGAGCCCTCGGCGATCGGCGTGGCGTAGACCTCGCGCAGCAGCGCCTCGGCCCGCCCGCCGCTGCCCTCGGGCAGGTGCTCGGGGCCGGCGGTGCCGACCACGATCCGGTCGGGGTGGAGGGTGTCCTTGACGGCGTAGCCCTCGCGCAGGAACTCCGGGTTCCAGGCCAGCTCGACGTCGGCGCCGGCCGGCGCGGCGGCGGCCAGCCGCTCGGCGAGCCGGGCCGCGCTGCCCACCGGCACGGTGGACTTGCCGACGACCAGCGCGGCCCGGTGCAGATGCGGCGCGAGCGCGTCGAATGCGGCGTCGACGTACGACATGTCGCAGGCGTACTCGCCGTGCTTCTGGGGAGTGTTGACGCAGATGAAGTGGACGTCGCCGAACTCGCCGGCCTCGGCGTAGGAGGTGGTGAACCGCAGCCGCCCGCTGGAGCCCTCGATCCCGGCGACGTGGCGGCGCAGCAGCTCCTCCAGACCGGGCTCGTACATCGGGACCTCGCCCCGCCGCAGCATCTCGATCTTCTCGGGGGCGACGTCCAGGCCCAGCACCTCGAAACCCAGCTCCGCCATCGCGGCGGCGTGGGTGGCACCGAGGTAGCCGGTGCCGATCACGGTGATCTTGAGGGCCATGCGGGGCTCCAGACGTTCTCCGGGAAGACGGTGCTGACCGAGCATAGTCGGGCACGGAACGCACCCTTCCCGAACGCGTACGCGCGCTGGGGGGACTGTCGGCAACCTCACCTATCCGCGGCCCGGCATCGGCCCTAGAATCCCTTTCCAGTAAGGGTTACTTAACGGTAGTTAGCGCTGCCACACCTCACAGGGGAGTGAGACACCTTGGCGCGAGTGGGAAAGAACGCGGCCGCTGATTTCGATCTGTACCGGCCGTCGGAGGAGCACGCCATGCTCCGCGAGTCGGTGCGCTCGCTCGCCGAGGCGAAGATCGCGCCGTTCGCCGCCGCGGTGGACGAGGAGGCCCGCTTCCCCCAGGAGGCGCTGGACGCGCTGGTCGCCAACGACCTGCACGCCGTTCACGTCCCGGAGTCCTACGGCGGTGCCGGGGCGGACGCGCTGGCCACGGTCATCGTGATCGAGGAGGTGGCGCGGGTCTGCGCGTCCTCGTCCCTGATCCCGGCCGTCAACAAGCTCGGCTCCCTCCCGGTGATCCTCTCCGGCAGCGAGGAGCTGAAGGCGAAGTACCTCGGGCCGCTCGCCAAGGGCGACGCGATGTTCTCGTACTGCCTGAGCGAGCCGGACGCCGGTTCGGACGCGGCGGGCATGAAGACCAAGGCCGTCCGGGACGGCGACCACTGGGTGCTCAACGGCGTCAAGCGGTGGATCACCAACGCCGGGGTGTCGGAGTTCTACACCGTCATGGCCGTCACCGACCCGGAGAAGCGCTCCAAGGGCATATCGGCGTTCGTCGTCGAGAAGGGCGACGAGGGCGTCTCCTTCGGCGCCCCGGAGAAGAAGCTCGGCATCAAGGGCTCGCCGACCCGCGAGGTCTACCTCGACAACGTCCGGATCCCCGCCGACCGCATGATCGGCGCGGAGGGCACCGGCTTCGCCACCGCCATGAAGACCCTGGACCACACCCGCATCACCATCGCCGCGCAGGCCCTCGGCATCGCCCAGGGCGCCCTCGACTACGCCAAGGGCTACGTCCAGGAGCGCAAGCAGTTCGGCAAGCCGATCGGCGACTTCCAGGGCGTGCAGTTCATGCTGGCCGACATGGCGATGAAGCTGGAGGCGGCCCGCCAGCTCACCTACGCCGCCGCGGCCCGCTCCGAGCGCGTCTCGGCCGGCGGCAAGGACGAGGACCTCACCTTCTTCGGCGCCGCCGCCAAGTGCTACGCCTCCGACGCCGCCATGGAGATCACCACCGACGCCGTCCAGCTCCTCGGCGGCTACGGCTACACCCGCGACTACCCGCTCGAGCGCATGATGCGCGATGCCAAGATCACGCAGATCTACGAGGGCACCAACCAGGTCCAGCGGATCGTGATGGCCCGCAACCTGCCGTAGGGCCCGCCCTGCGCGACGACGAGAGGGGCCCCGGCCGCAGTGGCCGGGGCCCCTTCGCTGCTCGGGCGGTGCCCAGCCCTCACGCCTCGGCGCGCACCACCAGCGTCCCCACGGATTCGCCCACCGGGGGATCGATGACCTCTGCCGTGGCGCCGCTGAAGCCGGCCGACGCCAGCAGCCCCGCCCATTCCCGAGCCGAGTGGTCCCACCGCGCCACCGCCCGCGCGTCCCGCAGCGGCCCTCCCGGCTCCTCGCCGTGCTCGGGCGGCCTGTGCGAGAACGCGAACACACCCCCCGGGGCCAGGCTCCGCCGCACCAGCGGCAGGAGCGTCGCCGGGGCCGTGAACCACACCGGCCCGAAGATCGACAGCACCACGTCGAAGCTCTCGGGGCGGGCGGCGGCCAGGAACTCCGTCACCTCCGCCGTCCGGAACGTGAGGTGGGGGACCCGTCCCCAGCGGGCCTCCGCCTTTGCCCGTTGCGTAGGGGCGATGTCGATGCCGACGCACACCGCGCCCAGCGTCGCGAGGTGAGCGAGGTTGCAGCCGGTGCCGCACCCGAGCTCCAGCACCCGGCGCCCGCGCACCGGGCCGAGCAGGGACTCGTCGGGCCCGTGGTCGGGGTACTGGGTCCAGTTCAGCCACGTGGCGGCCCCGGCGGCGTTCCGGGCTCTCCTCGGCGTCCTGCCGGCCGCGTACCGTTCCCATGCCGCGGTGACCGCTTCCATCTCGATTCCCTTCCTGCGCGGTGGCCTCTGGCCGAAGGTGCGCCCCGCGAGCTCCCGGCCCGTCCCGTGGTCGCGCATGATGAGCCGTACCACGCGCTCCCAGACGTCCGGGGGTCGCGCGTATGCACTGCTGTCGCCATCGGTGGTCCCTTCGCTGTCGTCGGTTGCTGACTGCTGCACCCCAGTCAACTTTCTTGCGTGCCATGGGACTTGCACACGGCTTGCACAAGTGGCGGCCAACGGGGGCAGGGGCGGGGGAACGTCGTGCGGGTACCTGCCGGTACGGGCACGATGGCTCGGGCAGATGGCTCCCTGGCAGGAGGTAGGGCTGATCGCATGAGCACGACCACCGAACTGGCACCGGGCGCGAACCTGGCCGCGCTCCGGAAGGAACGCGGGCTCTCCCAGACGCAGTTGGCGCGGCGGGCGAACATCAGCGTCTCCCTGCTCTCCAAGATCGAGGTGGGAGACCGGACGCTGACGCCCGCCGTGGCCGCCGCCGTAGGCAAGCCGCTGGGGCTGAGCATGGCGGAGGTCATGGGCAAGGCGGCTGTCGCCCGGGACGGAGAGCAGAAGCTGTCGGCGCTTCGCTCCGCTGTCCGGGACTACGACCTGCCTGGACGCCAGGAGGTCCACGAGGAGTCGGTAGGGGCCGCCCTGGCGGCTGCCGGACGGCTCCGCGACGACGTGGAGGTGGCCCGGCCTGCTGAGGATGCTGCCGAGGCTGCTCAGGGACGCCACGACGCACGCCCATGCGGCGGACACGGTGGAGGCGTGGGCGTCTCTCGCCGATGTCTACAGCACCGTCTACTGGCTGGCCGCGCGGCACAGGTGGATGGACATGGCGGAGCTGGCGGTGACGCGTCAGCGCTGGGCCGTCGAACAGCGGGCCAATCCGCTGGGGGACGCCATCGCCGCGCGTGACCGCGCCGGGGCCTATCTGAACGGCGGGGACTTCGAGGGCGGGCTGACCATCGTCGACCGGGCTGTCGCGCAGGCGCAGACGAGCCTCTCGGGTCAGCAGCGGGCCTTCGCGGTCGGTGTGCTGAACCTCCGGGGCATGACCCTCGCCGGGCGGCTGAAGGACTGATCTTCGGGCCGCGGAACACCGCCACCCACGTACTGGCCACGCGGCTGGACCTGGGGAAACCGCGTGACGCCCTGCGTGCCGCCGAGAACATCGAGGCCGTCCTGGCGGGCCTGCCGCCCACACGGATCGCGCCCACCCGGATCAACATGGCGCGGGCCCGGCTCGACATCGGTGACCGGGACGGGGCCCTTGGGGATCTCTGTGCCGCCTGGGACGTGGCGCCGCAGATGGTCAGGATCCACCCCATGGGCCGCGAGGTGCTCCGTGTCCTGTCGTCCCTGCACCGCCGCAGCAATCCGCGGTTGCTGAAGCTGTCGAAGCTGTCCGGGGTCGAGGTCCAGCGCTCACGGCGAGACGAGGAGAGGGGCCCCGGCCGCAATCGGCCGGGGCCCCTCGTCGTCATCGTCCGCCGTCAGTTGCCGGTGACCGTGACCGGTTCGTCGTTGTTGAGTTGCTGGACGAGTTGCTTGAGTTTGGCCTGGTCCCAGACGAGGTTGCCGCCGACGCTGCCGGAGATGGGCATGTTCATGGACTTGCCGTCGCCGTTGGTGACGCCCTTCATGGCGAAGAACATCTGGCCCAGGTCCCACAGGCTCATGTCCTTGTCGACCTTCAGGGTGTCCAGGCCGGCGCCGAGCGTCGGGTAGAGCTTGAAGGGGTTCAGGACGGTGCCGGGGGTGGCGGCCTGGTGGGCGATGGCGGCCAGGAACTTCTGCTGGTTCTTGGTGCGCTCCAGGTCCTGGCTGGCGAACGCGTGCCGGGTCCGGACGAAGGCGAGGGCCTGGGCGCCGTTGAGGGTCTGGGTGCCGGCCTTGAAGTCGGCGCCGGAGTCCTTGTCCTTGAAGCCCTTGGGGATGTCCATCTCCACCCCGCCCAGCGCGTCGACGATGTTGGCGAAGCCGGCGAAGCCGATCTCCACGTAGTGGTCGATGTGCAGGTGGGTGTTGTACTCCACGGTGCGGACCAGCAGTGCCGGGCCGTCCTCGGCGTAGGTGGCGTTCAGCTTGGTGTGCCGGCCGGTCGCCGGGTACTTCTTGCCGGAGGTCGAGCCGACGTACGACGGGATCTCGACGTTGGAGTCGCGGGGCAGGGATATGAGGGTGGGGCCGTTGCTGCCGTCGTGCAGGATCAGCATCGAGTCGGTGCGGCCGCCGTCCTTGGGGCCGCCGGTGTGCAGCTTCTGCTTCATGTCGTCGGTCATGCCCTCGCGGCTGTCCGTGCCGACGATGAGGTAGTTGGTGCCGTCGCCGGTGGCCGGGCGGTCGATGACCTTGCTCAGGTCGATCTCGCGGCGCAGCTTGCCGTCCGCCCAGAAGTACGTGCCGATCGAGGTGGCGAGCACCACGACGACCAGGGTGAGCACCGTCCACTTGATGCGGCGGCCCCAGTTCGGGCGCGGCCGGGCGGAGCGTCCGCCCGCGCCGCCGCCACCGCCGGCGCCGTAGACCTGGCCGGTGTTGTAGCCGTCGTCGTGGCCCCCGGACTGCTGCGGCGGGACGCCCGCGCCGCGGCGCGGGGAGAGCGAGGGCGGGAGCGGGGGCTCGTTCCGCCGGTAACCGGGGGCCGCGTCGCGCCGTACGTGCGGCATGGCGCGCGCGCCCTCCGGCTCGGCGCTGCCGCTGCCGCGTCCGTACCGGTTGCCGGCCGGGTCGCCGGACCGTCCTTGGGGCCACTCATTCATACGGGGAAGTGTGCACGCCGCGGGGGGCCGCTCCATAGGGCGGGTGCGGGATCGGGCCAGGGCTGTTGCAGAGCTGATGCAAAGCGGGGGAGCGGTAACGGCCCATATGGAGAAGGGGGCGACGATTCCGGCGGGGCCTCCGGAAGGCTTCATTCCGGATGGTTTCCGGCGGGGGAGGGGAGACGGATGTCACGGAGGGGAGGGGTGGGTCGAGACCTCGGTCACGGGTCGGCCGGACGTTGTGCGGCCGGGGCGCGGCCGCCCGCCCCGGCCGCGTCGGCCCGCCAGGGGCCGCGTTCGCCACCGCTGCCGTACGGTCGCGTACGGCAGCCGCTTACGCTGGTCTGCATGACCGATCTCGTCACCGACTCCGCGGAGGACGCCCTCGCGGGCAAGCCGACCTCCGTTTCCCGCACCACGCTGTCGCACATCATGACCGCGGCCGACACCAACCTCCTCGGCACCGTGCACGGCGGAGTGATCATGAAACTGGTCGACGACGCGGCGGGCGCGGTCGCCGGCCGGCACTCCGGCGGGCCGGCGGTGACGGCGTCGATGGACGAGATGGTGTTCCTGGAGCCGGTCAGGGTCGGCGACCTCGTGCATGTGAAGGCGCAGGTCAACTGGACGGGGCGGTCGTCCATGGAGGTCGGCGTCCGGGTGCTGGCCGAGCGGTGGAACGAGTCCACGCCGGCCCAGCAGGTCGGTTCGGCGTATCTGGTCTTCGCGGCCGTTGACGAGCACGGGAAGCCGCGGCCGGTGCCGCCGGTCATCCCGGAGACCGAGCGGGACAAGCGGCGCTATCAGGAGGCCCAGATCCGGCGGACGCACCGGCTGGCGCGGCGCCGGGCCATCAAGGAGCTGCGGGAGCGGCGGGCGGCCGAGGGGCTGGACGACGCCTGACCGGCCGGACGACGCCTGACAGGTCGGGCACGGGGCTGCTGCGCCGCCCCGCGACCGTACGCAGCCGCGGCCCGGCGCCTCACGCCTCCTCGGGTGCCGGTGCCGGCGCGGTCCGTACCGGGCGCCGCGGCAGCGTCCGGCGGTGGACGAGGGCGACCGCCAGCTTCGCCGCCAGCGCCAGGGCCGCGCCGGTCGCCGTCCCGGCCGCCGCGCACAGCACGTCGTCGATGTCGGCGACCCGGCCCGCCCGCATCAGCAGCTGCCCGGTCTCGATGGCGGCGCTCAGCCCCACGCCCAGCAGGAACGCCCCGGCCGCCGACCAGCGCGGCGCGGCGAACCGCAGCAGCAGCGGCACCGGCACGAACAGCGCCGCCCCGGCCGCCTGCCGCCGCACCAGCAGCGCCACCTGCGCCGGCTCCAGCCGCGCGCCCAGCTCGAACAGGCCCTCCCCGGGCCGCCACCAGAACGTCGCGTCCGCCGACCCGAGCGGCTGCAGCGGCGCCAGCGTCACCACCAGCATCAGCAGCAGCCAGCCCGCCAGCAGCGCCCGCGCCGCGCCCCGCGGCCCGCGCCCGTACGGCGTCCGGGCCGCCCACGCCGCCAGGGCCAGCGCCAGCGCCAGCGCGGCGGCCAGGAACAGCGCCACCGTGGCCGGGGTGACGGCCAGCACGACCTGCCACATGGTTCGCCTCCGCGTGTGTCGGACACCGGGCGGCGCCCGGCGTCAGCCGCAGCTCCACTTGGTCACGAACACCGTCCGGACGTACTCCATGACGCCCCGGACGCACTCGTCGGGCAGCATCTCCACCCGCCCGCTCAGCCGCACCGCGCCGCCCCGGGTCCGCCCGGTGCCGAACCAGCCGGGGAACGCGGTGATCCGGGAGTTCTTCCGCTGGTAGCCGAGCCGCACGGTCAGCTCCCCGGCCGCCGGGTCGTCCCGCCGGTAGACGGCCGTGTAGACGCCGGTGGTGCCGACCGGGCCGCGCAGGCACAGCCGGCCGCGCACCAGGTCGCCGCAGCCGGTCGGGGCGTCCGGGGCCGCCGGCGCGGCCGCCGCCGCGGCCAGCACCAGCCCCAGCACCGCCCCGGCGGCGGCCACCCGGGCCGCCCGGCGGCGCCGGTCCGGGCCGGCCGGGGACGGCCCCGGCGCGGTCCGGCGGGGCGCTGGCACGGTCATCGGCACACCGCCTGGTCACCGGTGATCGCCGCGAGGGTGCCGGGCGCCGGCGTCGGCTCCTCGGCCCGCACCGGCCGCACCGCCCGGAAGTCCGCCCCCGCCGTCACCCGCATCACCGGCCCCTGCCCGGCCGCCGGCCGCAGCTCCGCGCCCGGCAGCGCGGCCGCCAGCGAGCGGGCCGAACGGTCCCAGCGCGGGTCGTACGAGATCACCGTGCGCGCCACCGGGCCGGAGGCCGCGTCCCCGGGGGCGCCGGTGGTGGCGAAGCCCGCGGCGTGCAGCTCGCGGGTGACGCGCGCGGCCAGCCCGGGCCGCCCGGTGCCGTTCTCCACCCGTACCTGCACCCGGCCGGGCGGGACGTCCACCACCGCGGCGGACGGCCCGGCGCGCTCCGGGCGGGGCGCGAACGGCCGGTCCTCGCGCAGCGCCCTGAACAGCTTCGGCGCCTCCACCGGGTCCCAGCGCACCGTCGAGCCCAGCCCCGGCACGTTCTCCGCCGCGCCGCGCAGCGGCACCGACGCGAACTCCGACGACGCCGGCCCGAAGCCGCGCATCGCCTGCGCCAGATCGGTCAGATCGGCCGCCCCGAAGCCGGCGTCGGCCCGCACCGACTGCAGCACGGCGTCGGCGACCTCCTTCAGCCGCACCGGGTTGACCAGCACCCCGGTCGAGGTGATCCGGTCCACCAGCGCCGCCAGGAAGCGCTGCTGGCGCTGCATCCGGCCCAGGTCGGCGGAGGCGTCCACGTGCCGGGAGCGGACGTACTGGAGCGCCTGCCCGCCGCCCAGCCGGGACGTGCCGGCCGGCAGGTCCAGCCCCGAGTAGCGGTCCCGCAGCGGCCGCACGGTGCAGATCTCCACCCCGCCGACCGCGTCCACGGTCCGCATGAAGCTGGTGAAGTCGACCTCCAGGTAGTGGTCGATGTGCACGCCCGTCATGTGCTCGACGGTCCGCACGGTGAGGTTGGGGCCGCCCTCGGCGTAGGCGGCGTTCAGCTTCAGCGCGTGCCGGGGGTGGCGGCGGCCGTCGGCGTCCTGGTGGGCGGGCACCTCGGCGTAGGAGTCGCGGGGCAGGCTGACGACGCTGGCGCGGCTGCGGTCGGCGGACAGGTGCACCAGCATCAGGGTGTCGGTGCAGTGGCAGGGCGCGCCGCCGAGGTGGAACTTCTCCTTCTCGGCGTCGGTGAGCTTGTCCCGGCCGTCCGTGCCGACCACCAGGAACGTCAGGCCGGCGCCGCCGCCGGGCCGGTCGCTGATCCCCTGGAAGGCGTCCACCCGCCCGATGCCGGTCTCCACGCCGGTGACCATGGCGTGCCCGACGCCGCCCGCCGACAGCAGCAGCGCGGCCGCCGCGGTGCTGATCCGCAGGCCCCAGCGCGGCCCCTGGGGGCGCCGGGGGCGCGCACGCCGCCGGGACCGCCGCGGGCGCCGGCCCGGAACGGTGCGGGAGGAGGGGGACGGCGCGGTCACGGGCCACCTCCGCGGTGGACGGGGACGGGGGGCTGCGGGCCGGCGCGGGCGGCCCGCGCGGGCGCGGAACGGTGCGGTACGGAGCGGACCGGGACACCGTAAGCCGATACGATCTCCTGCAAAACGCCACACACCGGGCGGGCGGGGCGCGGCCACCCGGTTGCCGTCCGACCGCGTCCCCCGTTCGCGGTACCGTGAGGCGGAAATCCGCAGTCTCCCGGCGGGCGCTGCCGCCCCACGGCGGCTCGCCAGCGGGCCGTACCCCCGAGGAACCATGCCCCAGCAGCAGCTCCCGGCCGTCTCCGTGATCATGCCGGTACTCGACGAGGAACGTCACCTGCGCAACGCGGTCCGGCACATCCTGGAGCAGGAGTACGCCGGCGAGATGGAGGTGGTGATCGCCCTCGGCCCCTCCACGGACCGCACCGACGAGATCGCCGCCGAACTGGTCCGCGAGGACCCCCGCGTGCACACCGTCCCCAACCCCACCGGCCGCACCCCCGCCGCCCTGAACGCCGCGATCAAGGCGTCCCGGCACCCCGTCGTCGTCCGCGTCGACGGCCACGGCATGCTCTCGCCGAACTACATCGCCACCGCCGTCCGCCTGCTGGAGGAGACCGGCGCCGCCAACGTCGGCGGCATCATGCACGCCGAGGGCGAGAACGCCTGGGAGCAGGCGGTGGCCGCCGCCATGACCTCCCGGATCGGCGTGGGCAACGCCGCCTTCCACACCGGCGGCGCGGCCGGCCCCGCCGAGACCGTCTACCTCGGCGTCTTCCGCCGCGAGGTCCTCGAAGCGCAGGGCGGCTACAACGAGGAGTTCATCCGCGCCCAGGACTGGGAGCTGAACTTCCGCATCCGCGAGGCCGGCGGCCTGATCTGGTTCTCCCCGGAGCTGAAGGTCCAGTACCGGCCGCGGCCCAGCGTCCGCGCGCTGGCCAAGCAGTACAAGGACTACGGCAAGTGGCGGCACGTCGTCGCCCGCTACCACTCCGGGTCGATCAACCTCCGCTACCTCGCCCCGCCGGCCGCGGTGTGCGCGATCGCCGCCGGGCTCGTCGTCGGCGCCGCCGTCACCCCCTGGGGCTTCGCCGTCCCGGCCGGCTACCTCGCGGCGATCACCGCGGGTTCGCTGCCGGCCGGCAAGGGCCTTCCGCTCAAGGCCCGCGCGCAGATCCCGGTCGCCCTGGTCACCATGCACATGTCCTGGGGCACCGGCTTCCTCACCAGCCCGCGCTCGCTGGCCCGCAAGGTCATCGCCAGCCGGCGGCCCGCCGTGCGGACCGCCGCCGCACCGGCCGGGAAGTAGCCGCCCGGGGTGCGCGCCCCCGGGCCGCACCCCGCCGCCGGCCGGCCGCCCGGAGACGTGTCGTTCAGAGACGTGTCGCTCGGAACGAGTACTGCGGACTGCTCAGAACGAGTACTGAGGATTGACGGTCATACAGGCCGAGGAGTCCTTCTCCGCGTTCAGCGGGTCGGCGCTCTTGGGGGCCTTGTCGGCCGGCGCCCCGCCGGAGCTGCCCGGCGCGCCGGACGCCGCCGCGTAGTCCGTCCCGCTCCGCCAGTCGTTGCCGACCACCAGCCGCAGCCCGGACGCCGCCGACGACTGGCGCACCGCGCTCTTCGGCAGCCCCAGCGCCTTGGCCAGCGCCAGCGCGTCGCCCCGCTGCCCCGCGTCCCGGTAGACCAGGGTGGTGTCGGCCTGGCTGATCAGCTCGGAGTCCTGGGTCGCGCCGGTGTAGCCGAGCCCCGCGAGGTGGTCGCGGATCTGGCCGGCGCGGCCGCCCACCGGGCCGCGGACGGTGCTGCCGGTGCCGTTCTGCACCACGACCGCCAGCTTCCCCTTGGGCACCGACGGCTCCGGGTCCGGTTCGGGCTTCTTCTTCGCGCCCTTGGCGTCCTGGCCGTCCAGCGCGACGTCGTTGCGCAGCATCGCGAACGTGGCCTCCGCCTCGCCCGGCTTCGGGACGACGTACCGCTCCCCGGGCCCGTACTGCCAGGGCATGGTGACCATCGTGACGCGCTTGGTCGGCACCCGCTGGAGGTCGCCGCCCAGGTCGTACAGGCGCTTGACCGAGCCCAGGTCCTCATCGACGGTCAGCGCGCTGGTCGCCGCCTCCGCGAGGTTCCGCAGCTGCACCGGGTCGGTGAGCTTGGTGCCCTGCTTGAGCTGGCGGATCATCGAGTTCAGATACATGTGCTGGGCCTTGGCCCGGCCGATGTCGGTGTTGTCCTCGAAGCCGTAGCGGGTCCGCAGCCACTGGAGCGCCTGGACGCCCTTGACGGAGTGGGTGCCCTTGGTCAGCTTCAGGCCGCTGCCGTGGCCCCTGCTGTCGTGCGAGTAGACGTTCCGGTCCACGCAGACCGGCACGCCGCCGACCGCGTCGGCCATGTCCACCACCCCGGCGAAGTCGACCATCATGAAGTGGTCGATGTAGATGCCGGTCAGCGCCTTCCAGGTGGCGACGGTGCAGCCCGGACCGCCGTGCTGCAGCGACTCGTTGATGGCCCCGGTGGTCTGCGGGTAGACGTGCCCGTCCTTGGGGTCGGTGCACTGCGGGATCAGCACCCGGGTGTCGCGCGGGATGGAGATCACCGACATGTTGCTGCGGTCCGCGCTGACGTGCAGCAGCATCTGGACGTCCGCGAGCGGTTTGCGGTCGGCGTCCTGGCGGGCGCCGCCCAGCTCGATGTTCTTCTCGGTGTTCCGGCCGTCCGACCCCAGCAGCAGGATGTTCATCGGCGTCTGCCCGAACGCGTTCGGCTCGGGCTTCTGGATCCCGCCCGGGCCGAGGTCCAGGGCCTCCTTGCGGAGGTTGGCGTTCAGGTGCTGGTAGTAGAGGTAGCCGCCGCCGGCGCCGGCCACCAGCAGCAGGCCCAGGCCCAGCGCCGTCCAGCGCAGCACCCGGCGGCCTTTGCGGCGCGGCCGGCCGGCTTTTCCGTCCGCGCCCTTGGCGTCGGTGCCGGACGGGCCGTCACCGGACGGTCCGTCAGTGGACGGGCTGTCAGCGGGCGGGCTGTCAGCGGGCGGGCCGTCAGGGGATGGCCCGTCACCGCCCGGTATCCCGGGGACCGGTATGCCCGCGGCCGGGCCGCCGGACGGACCGGAAGGGCCGGAAGGACCGGACGGCCCGGACGCTCCCGGCGCCGCCCCGTCCGGGCTCCAGCCGGGCGCGTCCGGGGGCAGCCCCTGGTCGCGGAAGCCGCTGTCGGCCCAGCCCAGCGGTTCCGGTTTCGCCCGGCGCCCCCGCCGCTGCCCGTCACCGCGCACACCGCTCTGCGGCATTCGCTCTCTCCCCGTTGTTCCGTTCCGGTGCGCTCGGTGGCCCCGGCTCAGTGGCCGGCCGGATTACTTCGCGCAGATGTTCTTGTCATCCGCATTGACGTGCTGAACCCCCGCCGGGGTTTCGGTCGGCGCCTCGATCGGCGTGCCCGGCGCGGTGAAGTCCTTGCCGAGCACCAGCTTCATCGGCACCCGCGGACCGGCGTCCCGCGCCGTCTGCTTCAGCGCGCTCTTCGGCAGGCCCATCCACTCCGCCAGCGTCGCCGCCTGGTCCGCCTGGTTGGGGGCGTACTCCAGCCGCGTCGCCGACAGCTTCTCCGGCGCGTTGCCGGCGTTGGTCGACAGCCGGGCGCCCTTGTCGTTCTGCAGCCAGTCCACGGTCTCCTGCGCCGCGCCGAACGGCCCGCCGCCATTGGTCACATCGACCCGCACCAGCTCCGCCGGCGCCTTCTTCACCGGCGCCTCCTTGCCGCCCTTGCCCTTCCCGGCGCCCTTCGCCAGCGCGTGGTCCTGCTGCACCATCCGGAACAGCGGCTCGGCCTTCGCCGTGTCCAGCACGACGGTCGCCTTGTCCCGCGGGTTGTCCAGCACCGGAACGGTAGCAAAGGTGATCTTGTTGAGGTCGACCCGCTTCAGATCGGTCCCGAAGTCCATCAGCTTCGACGCGGTGCCGATACCGGTGTCCACCGTCAGCGCCTTCGTCGCCGCCTGCGCCACGTCCAGCAGCTTCCCCGGGCTGCTGAACGCGCTCGACTTCAGCTTCCGGATCAGCGACCCCAGGAACTGCTGCTGCAGCTGGATCCGGCTCAGATCGCTGCCGGTCCCCACCGAGTGCCGGGTCCGGACGAACGCCAGCGCCTGCTCGCCCTTGACGACGTGCCGGCCCGCCGACAGCCGCAGATGCGACTTGGGGTCGTTGATGTCCTTCGCGGCGCACACCTCCACGCCGTCCACCGCGTTCGACAGGTCCTTGACCGCGTTGAAGTCCGCCATCATGAAGTGGTTGATCTTCAGGCCGGTCAGCTTCTCCACCGTCCGCCACGTGCAGCCCGGATCCCGGCCCTCCTGGCCCAGGCTGGTGTTGAACCGCACCTGCCGCTGACCGGGGATCACCTTCGTCGTGCCGTCCGGCTGCTTCGTCGGGCAGTCCGGGATGTCGGTGATCAGGTCCCGGGGGATGCTCAGCGCGGTGGCGTTCGTCCGGTCCTTGGAGATGTGCATCAGGATCGTGGTGTCCGCGTGCCCGACGCTGCCGGAGTCGCCGTAGCCGGTGTCGCCCTTGCCGGTCCGCGCGTCCGTGCCGATGACCAGGAGGTTCACCGGCCCGTCGGTGACCGCCGCGTTCTCCTCGCCGACATCGACCTTCTTGATGTTGCCGTCGAGCTGCTGGTAGATCACGAACGCCGTGCCGCAGCCGGCGACGAGCACGAAGCCCACGACCCCGGCCGTCCAGTACAGCGCCTTCCGCCGGCCCGACGCCCGCTTCGGCTTGCGGCGGCTCGCCGCGCCCCGGCCCGCCGGCCCGGACCCGCTGCGGGCCGCGGCCCGGCGCGCCGCCCGGCCGCCCGCCGCTTCACCGGCCCCGGCGTCAGCGCCCTTGCGGCGGCCGCGCTGCACCGGCAGCGGCCGGGTGTCGGTGTCCTCGCCGCCCGCACCGCCCGCGGCCCCGCATCTCCCGCGCGCCGGCCGGTCGTCGGGCCGGGCCGGGGGCCGACCCGACGGGTCGGTCCGCAGCTCGTAGTTGCCGGTGTCCGGATCGAACACCCACTGATCGGCGGGGTCGACGTTGTTGTCGTCCGCCTGCCCACGGCCTTGCGCGTCCACGGTGCCTTGAGTCCTCCGTCGGTACCACGCGGCGCCATCCCCTCAAGGCGCTCGGTCGGTCGGTCGATCGTGTGTCGGGTGGTTGCGGTTGCTGTTTCGGTTGCTGTTCCGGTCGCTGCGCGGTCGCCGATTCCGGTGGCGCCGGGCCGCCCGGGCAGCGGTCGGCGGCCGGCTGGTCGGGCCGACCGGATCGCTCACACTATCCGCCCACTTCAGCGTCGAGCGACGCCCGTGACACATTCCACTTCCCTACAACCGGGCAATCCGCCCATTTTCTTCGCCGTTCCCCGGAACCCTTTGCGGCGTCTTTATTCGCAGGCCGCGTGTTCCGCGGTGCTCCCCGGAAAGACCGGCACCGCACTCCCGGCGGGCGCCGGCCGCGCCGCCCGCCCCGCCCCGCGCGGCTTCCCGTCGCCCGCCCGCCGCGGCGCCACCGCGACCGGCTGATCCTTCCGCAGCCGCGAGAAGAGCCGCTCCGCGTCCGGCTGCACCAGCTCATCGCGATTGGGGTCGTAGCGGTACTCGGTACGCGGCACGGTCAGGAACCGCACCTGCGCGGTGGGAATGGAGCGCATACCGCGCACCAATTCGTACAGCCCGCGCAGCGACGCCAGACCCGCGTCGGTCGTCAGCGAACTCGTCGCCGCGTCCATCACCGGATACAGCCGCATCGGATTCAGCAGCACACCATTGCTCTGCACTTTCTTCACCAGCGCCCCGAGGAACTGCTGCTGCCGGGCCATCCGCTGGGTGTCGCTGCCGTCCCCCAGCGACTTGCGCGCCCGGACGAACCCCAGCGCCGCCTCCCCGTCCAGCGTCTGCCGCCCGGCCGGCAGCGACAGATGGGCCTCCTCGTCCCGGATCGGCCGCGCCAGGCACAGCTGCACGCCGTGCACCGCGTCCACCATGTTCTTGAACCCGGTGAAGTCCACGATGATGTGGTGGTCGACGCGGATCCGCGTCATCCGCTCCACCGTACGGATCGCGCACGCCGCCCCGCCGTACGCGAACGCCCAGTTGAACTCCGCCGTCCGGGCCGCCGACTCCTGCCCGTCCGCCCGCTTGCAGTGCGGCACCGCCACCATCAGGTCCCGCGGGATGCTCACCGCCGTCGCGCTGCGCCGGTCCGCCGCCAGATGCAGCAGGATCGTGGTGTCCGACCGCTGCGTCCCGGTGTCCGTCCCGTACTCCCGGTTGGCGCCGGACCGGTTGTCCGAGCCGATCAGCAGGATGTTCTGCGCGTTCGGCGGGCCCGCCGGCGGCCGCTCCGACTCGTACTTCTCCAGCTCCCGTTCGGTGGCGCTGTCCGAGCGGATGTTGCCGTTCAGCCGCGTCCAGATCGCCCAGCCCAGCGCCCCCGACGCCGGCACCGCCACGGCCAGCGCCAGCGCCCCGGCCCGCAGCCACCGCCGGTGCCGGGCCGGCGGCGTCCTCGGCGGCCCCGGCCGGTCCGTCCGCAGCACCCCCGCCGGCCGCTCCGGCCACCCCTGGAACCGCGCCGGCTTCCCGGAACGCCGGCGGCCGGGCGGTGGCGGGTTCTCGGGGCTCTCGGTCACCTGCGTCCCTCCTCACGGAGCCGGCGGCCCCGCGCCGGCCACCACCGGACGGCGGACCGACGGCCCCCACCGGGGATGCCCGCGCCCATCGGGCCTGTACACCGAGCATGGCGCCAACGGGGCCGGGCGGCCCGCCCGGAGGGAAGGGGGGTCGGCTGGATGGGGGAGGGGAGCCTCGGGGAAGGGGTGTGGGGGTGAGGTCTGCTTCGGGGGCCGGGGCGGTCCCGGTCGGGCGTGCGGTGGGGCGGCGGCCGCTTCGCGGGCCGGGCCGTGGCCCGTGCGCCGGTGCTGCCGCCGGGCTCAGGCGCGCGGCGCGGTGAACGTCACCTTCTCCGCCGCCGTACGCTCCGCCAGCGCCGCCTCGTCCAGCCGCTCCACGTGCCGGCACAGCACCACCGAGCCGCCCGCCGCCAGCGGCGCGTACAGCCCGTACGACAGGCCCTGCCAGGAGTCGTACGGCAGGCCCGACAGCACCCGCGGCGCCGGCGGCATCCCGGACGCCGCCGCGTCCGCCAGCGCCCGCGCCCCGATCTCCGCGCCGGTCAGCTCGACACCGCCGGCCACCAGCGCCGGCGCCGACGGATCCACCGGGACGAACGGCGCGAAACGGTCGCCCTGGCCCGGCACCTCCACCGCGTAGTCCGCGAAACCCGCCGGCGGCTGCGGGAACCGGCCGCCCAGCGGACGCAGCGCCAGCGCCACCCGCTCCCCGGAGCAGGCCCGCGCCGCGTCGAGCGCGTCCGGACCGCTGACGACCAGATCGGCCGCCGCCGGATCGCCCCCGACGTCCGCGACCACGCCCACCGACGCGCACGCCAGCAGCCACACGGCGGTCTGCCAGTGGGCCGGCAGCAGCAGCGCCAGCCGGTCGCCCGGCTCGGCGGCCAGATCGCCCTGGAGGTAGTTGGCGGTCTTCGCCACCCAATTGGCGAAGGTCGCGACGGAGAGTTCGACCCGTTCGCCGGTGGCGTCGTCGTAGAAGGTCACCAGCGGGCGGGCCGGGTCCGCGGCGAGCGCGGAACCCAGCAGGTCGGCGGGGGTGCGATCGGTGGCGTTCATCGCCGCCAGGGTACGCGCGCCGGCCGCCGGCGGTCAGTCCGGAAGGCCCGCGGTACGCCTCCGGTACGCCCCGGGCGGCCACCGGATCGGCCGATGGCCCGTCAGACCAGCGATGGCGCGCCGCCCCGCCCCGTGTCCAGGATTTCCCATGCGCCCCTTCCTCGCGACCTGCCTCGGCGCCGCGTGCACGGCCGCCGTCCTCCTGCCCTCCCACCCGGCGGCGACGGCCGGCGCCTTGGGGGCGGCGGGGGGCGGAGCCGATGTGGGGATCGGGCCGGGGGCCGGGCCGGTGGCCGGGGGGCCGGTCGCGGGGGCCGGTGCGGTACGCGCGGGCGAACTGCCGGGCCACACGCAGTCGCTGCCGCTGGACGGCGTGCTGGCGGGGGCCGCTCAACAGGGGGCCGCTCGTCTGGGTGCCGCTCACCCAGGAGCCGTTCACGGGGGCGCTGCGGGCCCGCAGGCCACGACCAACTCCCAGGTCACCGCCGCCCCCCAGGTCACCATCGAGCCCCAGACCACTGTCGAGCCCCAGGCCCCAACGGATCCCGGCGCCCCCGCAGCGCCCGAAGACCCCGCAGCCCCTGGAGACCCTGCCGCCCCTGGAAGCCCCGCCGCCCCTGGAG
>NZ_LLZI01000157.1 GCF_001509485.1 Streptomyces sp. NRRL F-4489 | reverse complement strand
GGGGCGGCGGGCGGGGACGAGGGCGAGGTGGACCTCTTCGGTCTCGTCCGGGGTGCGGACTCCATAGACGGCGGCGTGGGCGATGGCCGGGTGGGTGTGGAGGAAGTCCTCCAGTTCGGCGGGGTGGACGTGGCCGCCGACGACGATGATGACGTCCTTGAGGCGGTCGACGAGGTAGAGGCGGCCGTCGGTGTCCAGGTAGCCGACGTCGCCGGTGCGGACCCAGCCGTCGCGGAGGACTTCGGCGGTGAGGTCGGGGCGCTTCCAGTAGCCGCGCATGGCGCCGGCGGAGCGGACGTGGACCTCGCCGGGCTCGCCCGGGGGCAGGTCGCGGCCTTCGGGGTCGCGGATGGCGAGGGTGACGCCGGGCAAGGGGCGGCCCACGGTCATCGGGCGGTCGGTGGGGATGTCGGCGTGGTCGGCGGGGCCGGCTTCCGTGATGGACATCGCCTCGGACTGCCCGTACCAGCCGTAGAGGACCGGCCCGAACGCCTCGGCCGCCTGGCGCATCCGGGGCGCGGAGGCGGCGCAGCCCCCGTAGGTGATGCGGGTGAGGGAGGTGAGGTCGGTGGTGGGGAGGTTCGGGTCGTCCAGGAGGCGGTAGAGGAGGGGCGGCAGCAGCCAGAGGTGGGTGATGCGGGCGCGGGCCACGGTGGCCAGGACGGCGGAGGGGTCGAAACCCCGGTGGAGGACGACGCTGCCGCCGGCCACGAAGGTGAGGTCGGCCACGATGCCCGCCAGGTGGGCGAGCGAGGTGCAGGCCAGGAAGCGGGGCGGGTCCCCCGCGCCCTCCAGGGTGACGTGCGCGAGCATCGCGGCGAAGGAGCCGTGGGTCATCCGGACTCCCTTGGGGACACCGGTCGTTCCGCCGGTGTGGCGGATGCACCAGTCGTCCTCCGGGCGGGCCGCGCTCCCGACGGCGGGGGTAGCGGGGAGGGCGGCGGAGGCGGCCGCCAGGTCGGGGCCGAGGGGTGCGGCGCCCTCCGGGAGCGGGCCCAGGGTCATGGCCTCCGGGCGGGGGCCGGTGAAGCCGTCCAGGAGGGCGCGGGCGGTGTCGTGGAGGTCGGGGTCGGCCACCAGGAGGGCGGTGTCGGCGCTCTCGGCCACCAGGGAGAGCGTCTCGGCGGCCATCCCGTCGTAGAGGAGGACGACCCGCGCGCCCAGGAGGTTGGCGGCGTAGCGGGCGGCGAGCACCTCGGGGCGGTTGCGGCTGAGGAGGGCGACGGTACGGCCGCGGCCGACGCCGTGGGCGCCGAGGACGGCGGCCATGCGGTGGACGGTGTCGTGCAGGGCGCCGGCGGTGACGTCGTCGCCGTCGGCGGTGGTGAGGGCGGTGCGGGTGGGGTCGTGGGAGAGGGCGGTGAGGAGGGTCTCCACGTAGCTGGTGAAGGGGGGTTGGGGGG
>NZ_LLZI01000156.1 GCF_001509485.1 Streptomyces sp. NRRL F-4489 | reverse complement strand
GGCTGGTGCGGCTGCTGGGGGTGCTGCTGCGGGCCGGGCTGGTGCGGGTGGTGGGGGGTCGGGGTGGTGCCCGGGTGCGCGGAGCCGGGGCGGTCGGGCGCGGGACGCGAGGAATCCGGGTGCTGGGTGTCGGGGCGCGGCTCGGACCCGTCGGGACGGTGCTGGTCACCCTGCGGCCGCCGCTGGTCCGGGTGGTCGCCCTGGGGACGGTCCGCCTGGGGGCGGTCGTCCTTGGGGTGGGTGGTGGCGTCCGGGTGGTCGGTGTGCGGGGTGGTGGGGTGGTTCGCGTCCGGGTGCGGGGGCTGGTTGGCGTGGGTGGGGTCCGGCTGGTGGTCCTGGGCCGGGCGCGGGTGGCCGGCGTCCGGGCGGGTGGCGTCCGGGCGCTCGGGGTGCTGCTGCGGCGACTGCTGGTGCTGCTGGTCCGGGTGGGACGGGTTGGACTGCTCGGGGCGGGCCGGGTGCTGACCGTCCGGGTGCGGGGACTCGGGGTGCGTGGCCTCGGGGCGTCGCTGGGTGCCGTCCGGGTGGGTGGTGTCGGAGCCGGTGGGGTGGGACTGGTCAGGGCGCGGGGACTCCGGGCGCGGCTGGGTGCCCTCCGGGCGCGGGGTGTCCGGGTGGGTGGCGTTCGGGTGGGTGGTGTCCGGGTGCGGCTGGTGGGAGCCCGAGCCCGTACCGGTGCCTGCCCCCGTGCCGGTGTTCGGGTTCGGGGTGGTGGTGGGCTCGGGGCGGCGGCGGTCGGTGACGTCGTGGACGGCCTGGGTGCCGTCGGGGCGGAGGTTGGGGCCCGGGGCCGGGGCGTTGGGGCGCGGGCCGTCCAGGCGCGGGTTGTACGCCGGGCGGTCCGGCGTCCGCTGCTGGGTGACGTCGCGGACTATCTGGGAACCGTCAGGGCGGCGGTTGGAGCCCGGGCCGGAGGCGTCGGCCGTGGGGCGGGCGGACGAGGCGCTGGGGGCGCCGCCCGCTGCCGGGGCGCCGCCGGCGTGCCCGGTGGGCGCGGCGGTGGGCATGCCCGCCATGGGGCTGCCGACGGCGGGCGAGCCCTGCGGGGAGTGCTGCGAAGTACCGGCGGCCGACGGGGAGTTGGCGCCGCCGGAGGACGAGTCGGTGGCGCTGTGCTGGGTGGGCGGGGGCGCCGTCAGGGTGTCGGCGGACTGGGTCCGGACGGTGGTGTCGTGGTCGTCGCCGACGTGCGGCATCGGGTCGCCCGCCGCGGGGTCACGGTGCTGGGCGGACGGCTGGCCGGCGGAGTGCTGAACGGGCGCGCCCTGGGACGGCACGCTCACATGCGGCATGGAGGGGCGGCCGCCGCCCGTACCGGTGGAGCCGGAGGAGTCGCCGTTCCCGGTGCCGTTTCCGCTGCTGGAGCCGGTGTCGTGGGACGGCGCCTGGTGCGGGGGCGGCTGGGGGGACGAGCCCTGGTCGGTGTGGGACGGGGCGTCGGGGGTGGGGGAGTTGTGCGGGGACGGCGCGGAGTGGTCCGGGGCCGGCTGGGTGCTGACCTGGTCGGTGTGGTTCTGGCTCGGGGTGTGCTGGGGCGTGCTGTCCGGGGTGTGCTGGGG
>NZ_LLZI01000155.1 GCF_001509485.1 Streptomyces sp. NRRL F-4489 | reverse complement strand
GTGGCGGGTGGAGAAGGGGGCGCGGTCGTCCAGGTGGGTGACGGCGGTGGCGGCGATGACGCCGGGGTACGCGGCGGGGTACGAGACGTGGTTGCCCTTCTCGCCGCCGTTGCCGGCCGAGGCGACGACCGGGATGCCCTTGCCGAGGGCGTACTGGATCGCGGCGTCCTCGCGGGGGTCGGGGTGGGCGGTCTCGCTGTCGTCGCCCAGCGACATGTTGATCACGTCGGCGCCGTGGTCGGCGGCCCAGCGGATGCCGTCGGCGAGCGCGCCGGACTTCTGGTCGCGGGCGCGGCGCCGCTCCGGGTCGCGGTCCTCCAGGATCACCCGGACCGGAAGGATCTTGGCCTCGGGCGCGACCCCGAGGACGCCGTCGGAGCGGCCGGCGCCGTGGCCGTGTCCGGCGATGACGCTGGCCATACCGGTGCCGTGCTGGGCCCAGCTGTCGTCGCCGGGGCGGGCGCCGAAGCCGATCAGGTCCTGGCCGGGCAGGACCTGGCCCTGGAGGTCGGGGTGGTCGGCGTCGACGCCGGTGTCGAGGACGGCGACGGTGACGCCGGCGCCCTTGGTGGTCTGCCAGGCGTCCTGGGCATGGATGGCCGCCAGGCCCCATTCCTGGGCGCGGATGGCGTCCGCCCGGGCGGGGACGGAGGGCAGGACGGCGAGCGCGGCGGAGGCCAGTGCGACGGACGCCGCCCGGAGGACGTGCTTGATCACGGCGCTCTTGGTCACGGTGCTTCCTCGGTGGGCTGCGCGGGGAGGCCGGAGGCGGTGCGGAAGGTCGCGCTGATCTTGTCGGCGAGGCCCTTGGCGTCGTGGCCGAGCCCGGACTCGGCGGGGGCGGTGGTGGTGCCGGGCTGGACCGCGGCGTCGGCGGGCTGCGGGTCGGTGACCGTACGGCCGTCCGCGAAGCCGGAGACGGCGTAGACCACGACCGGTATCTCGGTGAGGACCCGCACCGTCCAGCTGGCGCGCTGGTCCGGGCCGAAGTTCTCGGCCGGGGTGCCCTTGGCGGCCAGCGGCAGCGGCATCAGGTCCTTGCGGGTGCCCAGGTCCTTGGTGCTGAAGCGGGCGTTGAGGTTCATCATCCCCGTGTGGTCGGCCGTGGTGGTCTGCGCGCCGACGGTGATCACGGCGGTGCGGGTGGCGTCGACGTAGGTGGCGCGCAGCAGGCGGGCGCAGCCGGCCGGGGCGAGTTCCCGGGCGAGCGGGCCCTCGTAGGTGGTGGAGCAGTCGGTGTCGGGGGCGACGGCGATCCGGGTCCAGGTGCGGTCGGCGCCGCCGGGGCCGGCGGCCAGGCCCTGGACGGTGCGCGGGAAGAGGGTGTCGGCGGGGGTGTTGCGCCAGGCGTCCCGGCCCTTGGCGAAGACGGCTTCGGGCGCGGGGGCGCCGTGGGCGGGGGCGTCGGTGAGCCAGCTGCCGGCCGCGGCGCCGCCGATGAGGCCGATGCCGAGGATCAGGCCGGCCGCGGCGGCCATGACGCGGGTGCTGGGCAGGCGTTCGGCGAGCGGGCGGTGGGGGGCGGGGCCCGGTTGCGGTGACGGTACGCCAACTGCGGCCGGGTGGGAGGGAGTTGGGGGCCAGGGTGGTGG
>NZ_LLZI01000154.1 GCF_001509485.1 Streptomyces sp. NRRL F-4489 | reverse complement strand
GGGCCCGGGGGGGGAGGGCGGGGCCCCCGGGTGAGGTTGAGCGGTTGGGGTCTTGAACGCGCCCTCAGAGCGCCGTGCCATGCGCGGGCGGTGTTGAAGCCCCGTAGGCCGGTGCTCCAGGCGATGTGGGTCTCGGCCCATGGTTCGAGGCCCATGAGCTGTGTGCTCCGTGCGCCGGGGCCGCGAGCCGCTTGGTCGTGCGCCCAGGGGGTCCGGTCCGTACGCCCAGGGGGCCCGGTCCGTACGCCCAAGGGGTCCGGTCCGTACGCCCAAGGGGTCCGGTCTATACGTCCAGGGCAGCCTGGTCCGTACGCCGTGGGCCGCCTGGTGCGGGGCCGCTTGGTGCGTATGCCGGGGCGTGAGGCGCGAGCTGTCTGGTCCGTACGTCAGGGCTGCAAGCCGGGGGCGCCGTGGTCCGTGGAGCCGTCCGTGGCCGTGGCACCCGGAGTCCATGGGCATGTTGGCCGTGGGGCGCTGGGCCGCTTGATGCGTGGGCCATGGGCTGGGGGCGGTGGGCCGGCGTCGTAGCCCCGCGCGTCGCGGAGCCGTGGCCGGTGGCCGGGGGCCGTGGGCGGACGGCGTAACCCCGCGCGTCTGGGTCCGTAGCCGGTGGCCGGCGGCGGTTAGTCGGTGGTGAGGGCCTCGTGCCACCACTTGTCGCGGCCGGGCTTCCAGGAGACCGGGCGGGAGCAGCGGTTCACGACCAGGACGGTGCGCGGCAGGCCGTTCGTGTCGGTCGCGGCGGCGCGCGCCAGGGCGTGGTCCAGCAGCGGCTTCACCGGTCGTACGGAACCGTCCCAGAACGCCGCGTCCGCCGTGATCAGCACCCGGGTCCCCGACTCCCGGATGCGCGCGGCGAGTTCGGGGACGGTGAGGGAGACCGGCAGGGTGGTGCGTATCGCGTCCAGCCGGCCGCAGGCCAGCGTGGCGATCACCGATTCTGGAACCAGTGGCAGGTGTACCGCGACCCGGTCGCCGGCCCGCACGCCGTAGCGGGCGAAGGCGGCCGCCGCCCGCTCGGCCTGTTGCAGGAGCATGCCGTGCGTCAGCTCCTCCAGGCGGCCCGGTTCCCCGCTCCAGGTGAGGGCGATCTGCGACGCATCGGGCTCTTGCGTTCCCCGGAGGTCATCTGCATGCTCTGAAGTCACACGGCGCAACATGCGCTCCAGCATGGAGATCAGCGATCAACGAACGCTGAACGTCCGCTGTACGGCCGCACGGGAACCGTACGGCTCCACGGGGTCCGCGCCGCCCCTTCCCGCACCCCGCGCGGCAGTGCGCCCGGTCGATGCGCGGCCGGCGAGCGCCGACGAGCGGTTCCGGCTCCGGTCGTCCTTCGAGGCCCGGCGGCCTGCTCCCGTCTCTTTCTGCCCCGGTCCGGTGCGCTCCATCCCTCCCGCTGTGGCTGTTCCTTGGCTGTTCCTTGGCTGTTCCTCGGCTGGTCCTCGGCTGGTTCTAGCCAGGTCCCTTGCCGGGTTCCCCATCGGCTCCTCGGTTTGGGCGGTTGTGCGACGCGTGAGAGGCGGGTTGGCAGTTCATGACGGTGTTTGCGATGGCCGTGTTGTTCGGATTGTTTGGGTTGCTGGGGTTGTCTGCGTTGTTCGTGGTGCTTGTCATGGCCGGGGGCTCGGCGCCCGGGGCTGCGCTTCGGTGGCTGGGTGGCGGGCGTCAGGGGCACGGAGCGGGTGGGGCGGAGG
>NZ_LLZI01000153.1 GCF_001509485.1 Streptomyces sp. NRRL F-4489 | reverse complement strand
GCGGGGGCCTGGGGGTGCCCGGGGCGGCGTACGGGAGCAGGGGGCGTCAGCTCTGGGGGCGGCCGCGGTCGCGCGGGGCCCAGGGGGTGAGGAAGCGCCCGGCCAGCCGGACCAGTTCGGAGAAGACGACTCCGAGGACGGCGACGCAGACGATGCCGGTGAACATCACGTCGTTCTGGAACAGCGCCCGGGAGTCGAAGATCAGGTGGCCGAGCCCGTCGGCGGCGGCGATCTGCTCCGAGGCGACGATCACCAGGACGGCGACCCCCGCGGCGATCCGCGCGCCCACCAGGACGGCGGGCAGCGACGCGGGCAGCAGGACGTGCCGGAACATCTGCCACCGGTTCGCGCCGAAGACCCGGCCGGCGTCCCGGTGGCCGGCCGGTACCGCGAGCACCGCGGCCATCGTGGAGATCCACACGAAGAAGAAGACGGTGGCCGCCACCAGGGCGATCTGGGGGCCCTCGCCGAGCCCGAACATGTTGAGGAAGACCGGCAGCAGGGCCAGTTTGGGGACGACGTAGAGCGCGTCGAGCAGCGGCTCCAGGGCGGCCCGGACGAGGGACAGAGAGCCCATCAGCAGGCCCAGCAGATAGCCGCTGACGGTCCCGGCGGCGTAGCCGGCCAGTACCCGCTGGAGGGTGGCGCGGACGTCCGGCCACAGCTCGCCGGCCAGTGCGCGGTGCCAGCCGTCGGCGAGGATCGTGGTGGGCGCGGGGTACACCCGGGCGTCGATCCAGGAGCGGGCCGCGGCCAGCTGCCACAGGAGGACGAGCAGCAGCGGGACGGCGGCGGCGAGGGTGAGTTCGAGGGCGCGCCGGCGGCGGTGGGCGCGGTCCGGGCGCAGCTCCCGGGGGCCGGGCCGGCGGACCAGGAGGCGGTCGGGTCCGGGTCTGTCCGTAGGGGCGGTGGTGGTCATGCGGGCGCGGCCCCCTCGGGGTCGGTGGTGTCCCGGCCGGCCACCTCGCCGCGCAGCAGCTCCCACAACTCGGCCTTGAGCGCGGCGAATGCGGGGGCGGCGCGGACCGCTCCGGTGCGCGGGCGGGGGAACGGCGGGCGGCGTTCGGCGAGGATCCGGCCGGGCCGGGCGGACATCACCAGCACCCGGTCGCCGAGGACCAGGGCCTCTTCGAGGCTGTGGGTGATGAAGAGGGTGGTGGTGCGGGTGGTCTGGGTGAGGGCGAGGAGTTCGTCCTGGAGGATGGTCCGCAGCTGGGCGTCGAGGGCGGCGAACGGCTCGTCCATGAGCAGGACGCCGGGCTCGACGGCGAGCGCGCGGGCGATGGCGACGCGCTGCCGCATCCCGCCGGAGAGCGCGGCCGGATAGGCGCCGGCGAAGTCGGCGAGCCCCATCCGGGCGAGCCAGGACCGGGCCCGCCGGTCGGCCTCCTTGCGGGGGACGCGCTGGATGTCGAGGCCGAAGCGGACGTTGGCCAGGACGGTCTTCCAGTCGTAGATGCCGTAGTCCTGGAAGATCATGGCGATCGGGCGGCCGGCGCCGGTCCGCAGTTCCAGCTCGCCGGCGCTGGGCCGCAGCAGGCCCGCCGCGATCCGCAGCAGGGTCGATTTGCCGCAGCCGGAGGGCCCGACCACGCAGACGAACTCGCCGGCGGCGATCTCGACGTCCACCGGTCCGAGCGCGGCCAGGGCGGTGCGGCCCCGCCCGAAGGACCGCGCCAGACCGCGGGCGCGGAGGGCCGGGGGGTGAGGGGGCGGCGGGGTGGCGGAGGGGGAGGACGGAGGGGCGGGGG
>NZ_LLZI01000152.1 GCF_001509485.1 Streptomyces sp. NRRL F-4489 | reverse complement strand
CCCTATGGGTTTCACGGACACGCGCTTCAACGTCAACCTGTCGATCCTGTTCACCGAGCTTCCGTTGCTGGAGCGGCCGGCGGCCGCGAAGGCGGCGGGTTTCACGGCGGTGGAGCTGTGGTGGCCGTGGGTGGACGCCCCCACCCCGGAGCGGGCGGAGCTGGACGCGCTGCGCGACGCCCTGCGCGATGCGGGCACGCGGCTGACGGGCCTGAACTTCTACGCCGGGCAGCTGCCGGGCCCGGACCGGGGCGCCCTGTCGGTCCCGGGCGAGGAGTCGGAGAAGTTCCGCGCGAACGTGCCGGTGGCGATCGAGTTCGCGACCTCGCTGGGGTGCACGACGTTCAACGCCCTGTACGGCAACCGCGTCGAGGGCGCCACGCCGGAGGAGCAGGACGCGCTGGCGCTGGAGAACCTCGTCTTCGCCGCCCGTGCGGTGGGTGAGGTGGACGGGACGCTGCTGATCGAGGCGCTGAATGCGCCGGAGTCGCCGAAGTGCCCGATCGTCTCGGCGCCGAAGGCGATCGAGGTCGTCGACGCGGTCAACGCCGCCACCGGCCTGGACAACGCCCGCTTCCTGATGGACCTGTACCACCTGTCCATGAACGGCGAAGACCTGGAGGCGGTCATCGACCGCTACACGGCCAAGACCGCGCATGTGCAGATCGCCGACAACCCCGGCCGCGGCGCCCCGGGCACCGGTTCGCTGGACTTCTCCGCGCTGCTGGACCGGCTGAAGAAGAACGGCTACGACGGCTACGTCGGCCTGGAGTACAAGCCCGGCGACGCCCCGAGCGCCGCCTCGTTCGCCTGGCTGCCGGCCCCGCTGCGCGCGGCGCGCTGAAGCTTTCGGCAGCGGCACCGGCACAGGTGATGTGCGGTGTCCGCTGACGCCGTCCCCCCCTTTTGTTTTGAGTGTGAAAGAGGCTTTTCGATGAGCAACCTGCCGAAGATCGCATGGATCGGGCTGGGCATCATGGGTTCGCCCATGGCCGAGAACCTGCTCAAGGCCGGTTACGCGGTGACCGGCTTCACCCTGGAGGCCGACAAGCTCCAGCGCCTGGCCGACGCCGGCGGCACCGCCGCCGCCTCCATCGCCGAAGCGGTCGCCGACGCCGACGTCATCGTCACCATGGTCCCGGCGTCCCCGCAGGTCGAGGCCATCGCCTACGGCCCCGAGGGCATCCTGGAGAACGCCAAGTCCGGCGCGCTGCTGATCGACATGTCCTCGATCACCCCGCAGACCTCCATCGACCTGGCCAAGAACGCCGCCGCCAAGGGCATCCGGGTCCTCGATGCCCCGGTCTCCGGTGGCGAGGCCGGCGCCATCGAGGCCGTCCTGTCGATCATGGTCGGCGGCGACCAGGCCGACTTCGAGACCGCCAAGCCGATCTTCGAGGCGCTGGGCAAGACCATCGTGCTGTGCGGTCCGCACGGCTCGGGGCAGACGGTCAAAGCCGCCAACCAGCTGATCGTCGCGGTCAACATCCAGGCGTGCGCCGAGGCCGTGGTCTTCCTGGAGAAGTCCGGCGTCGACCTCGCCGCCGCGCTGGACGTCCTCAACGGCGGCCTGGCCGGCTCGACGGTGCTGGCGCGGAAGAAGGACAACTTCAAGAACCGGGACTTCAAGCCCGGGTTCCGGATCGACCTGCACCACAAGGACATGGGCATCGTCACCGACGCCGCCCGCACCGTCGGCGCCGCCCTGCCGGTCGGCTCGGTGGTCGCCAACCTGGTGGCCTCGCTGCGGGCGCAGGGCGACGGCGGCCTGGACCACTCCGCCCTCCTCCGCGGCGTCGAGCGCCTCTCCGGATACGACCTCAAGGGCTGA
>NZ_LLZI01000151.1 GCF_001509485.1 Streptomyces sp. NRRL F-4489 | reverse complement strand
ACACAGTGGACGCGAGCAACTGAGGACAAGCCCTCGGCCTATTAGTACCAGTCAACTCCACACCTTACGATGCTTCCATATCTGGCCTATCAACCCAGTCATCTACTGGGAGCCTTACCCCATCAAGTGGGTGGGAGCCCTCATCTCGAAGCAGGCTTCCCGCTTAGATGCTTTCAGCGGTTATCCTTTCCGAACGTAGCCAACCAGCCATGCCCTTGGCAGAACAACTGGCACACCAGAGGTCCGTCCGTCCCGGTCCTCTCGTACTAGGGACAGCCCTTCTCAAGACTCCTACGCGCGCAGCGGATAGGGACCGAACTGTCTCACGACGTTCTAAACCCAGCTCGCGTACCGCTTTAATGGGCGAACAGCCCAACCCTTGGGACCGACTCCAGCCCCAGGATGCGACGAGCCGACATCGAGGTGCCAAACCATCCCGTCGATATGGACTCTTGGGGAAGATCAGCCTGTTATCCCCGGGGTACCTTTTATCCGTTGAGCGACGGCGCTTCCACAAGCCACCGCCGGATCACTAGTCCCTACTTTCGTACCTGCTCGACCCGTCAGTCTCACAGTCAAGCTCCCTTGTGCACTTACACTCAACACCTGATTACCAACCAGGCTGAGGGAACCTTTGGGCGCCTCCGTTACCCTTTAGGAGGCAACCGCCCCAGTTAAACTACCCACCAGACACTGTCCCTGATCCGGATCACGGACCCAGGTTAGACATCCAGCACGACCAGAGTGGTATTTCAACAACGACTCCACACCAACTGGCGTTGGCGCTTCACAGTCTCCCACCTATCCTACACAAGCCGAACCGAACACCAATATCAAGCTATAGTAAAGGTCCCGGGGTCTTTCCGTCCTGCTGCGCGAAACGAGCATCTTTACTCGTAATGCAATTTCACCGGGCCTATGGTTGAGACAGTCGAGAAGTCGTTACGCCATTCGTGCAGGTCGGAACTTACCCGACAAGGAATTTCGCTACCTTAGGATGGTTATAGTTACCACCGCCGTTTACTGGCGCTTAAGTTCTCAGCTTCGCCCTGTCGAAACAGAGCTAACCGGTCCCCTTAACGTTCCAGCACCGGGCAGGCGTCAGTCCGTATACATCGCCTTACGGCTTCGCACGGACCTGTGTTTTTAGTAAACAGTCGCTTCTCGCTGGTCTCTGCGGCCACCCCCAGCTCAAGCAGCAAGTGCTATCACCGGAAATGGCCCCCCTTCTCCCGAAGTTACGGGGGCATTTTGCCGAGTTCCTTAACCATAGTTCACCCGAACGCCTCGGTATTCTCTACCTGACCACCTGAGTCGGTTTAGGGTACGGGCCGCCTTGAAACTCACTAGAGGCTTTTCTCGACAGCATAGGATCATCCACTTCACCACAATCGGCTCGGCATCAGGTCTCAGCCTTAACGTGTGACGGATTTGCCTACCACACGGCCTACACCCTTACCCCGGGACAACCACCGCCCGGGCTGGACTACCTTCCTGCGTCACCCCATCGCTTACCTACTACAAGTCTGGTTCGTCGGCTCCACCACTCCCCTTCACCCGAAGGATCCAGGACGGCTTCACGGACTTAGCATCGCCTGATTCGATATTGGGCGCTTCAAAGCGGGTACCGGAATATCAACCGGTTGTCCATCGACTACGCCTGTCGGCCTCGCCTTAGGTCCCGACTTACCCTGGGCAGATCAGCTTGACCCAGGAACCCTTAGTCAATCGGCGCAAGAGTTTCCCACTCTTGTATCGCTACTCATGCCTGCATTCTCACTCGTGAACCATCCACAACTCGCTTCCGCGGCTGCTTCACCCGGCACACGACGCTCCCCTACCCATGCTGCAATGACACGACTTCGGCGGTGTACTTGAGCCCCGCTACATTGTCGGCGCGGAATCACTTGACCAGTGAGCTATTACGCACTCTTTCAAGGATGGCTGCTTCTAAGCCAACCTCCTGGTTGTCTCTGCGACTCCACATCCTTTCCCACTTAGCACACGCTTAGGGGCCTTAGTCGATGCTCTGGGCTGTTTCCCTCTCGACCATGGAGCTTATCCCCCACAGTCTCACTGCCGCGCTCTCACTTACCGGCATTCGGAGTTTGGCTAAGGTCAGTAACCCGGTAGGGCCCATCGCCTATCCAGTGCTCTACCTCCGGCAAGAAACACACGACGCTGCACCTAAATGCATTTCGGGGAGAACCAGCTATCACGGAGTTTGATTGGCCTTTCACCCCTAACCACAGGTCATCCCCCAGGTTTTCAACCCTGGTGGGTTCGGTCCTCCACGAAGTCTTACCTCCGCTTCAACCTGCCCATGGCTAGATCACTCCGCTTCGGGTCTAGAGCGTGCAACTCAAACGCCCTATTCGGACTCGCTTTCGCTACGGCTTCCCCACACGGGTTAACCTCGCTACACACCGCTAACTCGCAGGCTCATTCTTCAAAAGGCACGCAGTCACGGCGACGCTCCCACGGCTTGTAGGCACACGGTTTCAGGTACTATTTCACTCCGCTCCCGCGGTACTTTTCACCATTCCCTCACGGTACTATCCGCTATCGGTCACCAGGGAATATTTAGGCTTAGCGGGTGGTCCCGCCAGATTCACACGGGATTTCACGGGCCCCGTGCTACTTGGGAAATGAGCAAGCAAGCCGCTAATGTTTCAGCTACGGGGGTCTTACCCTCTACGCCGGACCTTTCGCATGTCCTTCGCCTACATCAACGGTTTCTGACTCGCCCAGCCGCCGGCAGACGACTGAAGCTCACTCCCACAACCCCGCACTGGCAACCCCTGCCGGGTATCACACCAATACGGTTTGGCCTCATCCAGTTTCGCTCGCCACTACTCCCGGAATCACGGTTGTTTTCTCTTCCTGCGGGTACTGAGATGTTTCACTTCCCCGCGTTCCCTCCACACTGCCTATGTGTTCAGCAGCGGGTGACAGCCCATGACGACTGCCGGGTTTCCCCATTCGGACACCCCCGGATCAAAGCTCGGTTGACAGCTCCCCGGGGCCTATCGCGGCCTCCCACGTCCTTCATCGGTTCCTGGTGCCAAGGCATCCACCGTGCGCCCTTAAAAACTTGGCCACAGATGCTCGCGTCCACTGTGCAGTTCTCAAGCAACGACCAGCCACCC
>NZ_LLZI01000149.1 GCF_001509485.1 Streptomyces sp. NRRL F-4489 | reverse complement strand
CCCCCACCGCCAGCACAACCCCCACAGCCACCGCCCGAACGCCACCCCTCGCCCCCCGGCTGCTCCTGCCGACGCCCACGGAGCCCCTGCCGCCGAAGGCGTCCCCCCGACTGCCGACACTCCGGCCACCGGTCTCGCCAACCTTGCCGGTGCTCCCGCTGCCGGTCTCGCCGGTGCTCCCGCCGCTGACCTTGCCGGTGCTCCCGGTGCAGGTCTCGCCGATGCTCCCGCCGCCGATCTCCTTGCGAACGCCCCGTCTACGCATCCCGTAACCCTCCCTGGCTCGTCACGCGTCATCCGTCGTCCCAAACCGGGCGCGCCCACCCCTCCGGGCCCGCCTGGCGCCGTGCACTGATCCTGCGATTGCCCGCTTGCGGTGGTGCGGCGGTGCGGTGGTGCGGTGCTGTGCCTGTGGTGCGCCTGCGCGGCTGCTGCGCTGTCGTGCCGTGAGTGCCTGTGTGGTGCTGGTGCTGCCCGGTGGACCTGTGTGGTGCTGGTGCTGCCCGGTGGTGCTCTTGCCGCCGGCCGTGCTGCCGTCGTCCGGCGGTCCTGCTCTCGTCCGTGCGTCCGTGGTGCTCGTGCCGCCCGGCTGCTGTCATCGTCCGGTGGTGCCTGTACGCGGTGGTGCTCAGCGGTGGTCGGCCGCGCCGCCAAACCGCCCGGCGCCGCGCCGCGCCTCCGGGGGCCACCGACCTCCCCGAGGCCACCGACCTGCCCGACTGCCCGAGGCAACGCCCAGCTCCGCGCCACGCCCCGAACCCCGCCCGGTGGGCTCAGGGCTCACCCCATGGGTCACCCCACGTGCGACAGTCCTACGCCCCCGCTACCGGCTCCGCAACACTGCAATCCCCCACAACTCCCCTTTGTGATCCCCCTGTTACGCCCCCACCACCCCACCCGAACCAGCCACAACCAACCCGAACCAGCCACAACCCACGAGCCCCGGAAGTCCGCCCTGCCCCGCCGCCTTGGCCAACAGCCATGGCCCCGGCCGACCCTCGGGCCAACGGTGGTGGCCCCGGCCGACCCCCGGGTCAGCCGGGGCCACCACCGACCCTCAAGCCAGCGGTGGCCCCGCCGGCGCACCTGACGACTGGGCGGCCCGCTGCAACGCGCTGGCCAGCAGCGCCAGGTCCGTTGGTCCATTGCCCAGCTCCCGGAGCGGGCGTCGGGCCGGCGGGTCGCCCATCCGCGCCCACTCCAGAGGCACCACGGTCGGCCGCAGCGTCGACGTACGAGGTATCCGCCCGGTCACCCGGCCCGCCTGGAACGGCGTGGTCGCGCCGTCCGCCGCGCGGTGCAGCCGCCCGCGCCCGGGCGGCACCGGCTCCGAGCCGGCCGGCACCGGGGCGGCCGGCGGGGCGGGCGGGGTCGCGGTGCCCGGTGCGGCGGCGGAGGCGACGCCCGGCGCGACGGCCGTGGCGCCGGGCGTCGCCGCGCCCGTGCCCCCGCTCGCCGCCGCGGGGCTCGTCGCGTCGACGCCCAGCGGCCCGGCATCCAGCGAACCGGCGCCCCGAGAGCTGGCGTCCGCTTGAGCGGCTGGACCGGCGCCCACCGGACCCGCGCCCACCGGACCGGCGCCCACCGGACCGGCGCCCAGCGGGCCGGCGCCCAGCGGCCCGGCGCCCACCGGGCCCGCGATTGACTGCCCGGCGGTTGGCTGTCCGGCGCCCAACTGGACGCGCAGGGTGGCGCGTTCAGCGGTCGCGGTGGCTTCCGTGCGGTCCGGGTGGCCGGTGGCGGCTATCAGGTGGACGCCCAGCGCCACGCCGTCCCGGGCCACTGCCTCCAGCGCGCGCACCACGGAGCCGGCGGCGGGGCGGCCCGTACTGCCCAGGGCCGGCGAGACCAGTGCGTCGAAGTCGTCGACCAGGACGAAGAGGCGGGGCATGGGGGGCCCCGCCGCCTGGGGGCCGGAGCGGGCGGGGGCGGGGGAGTCGCCGGGGGTGGCGGGGGCGGGGTGCTGGGC
>NZ_LLZI01000148.1 GCF_001509485.1 Streptomyces sp. NRRL F-4489 | reverse complement strand
CCCCGACGAGAGGCCCCGCCGCTCCCCCCAGCAGCCCCCCGCCTTCCTCCCCGACCCCGCCGACCACCCCCCCCCCGGCGGCGAACCCCCCCGCCACGCCGCCGGGGAGGTGGTGGTCGGCGGGGTCGGTGAGGAAGGCGGCGAGCTGCTGGGGGAAGCGGCGGCGCATCTCGTCGCGGGTGAGGCCCTCGCCCTGGCCGAAGTCGAGTTCGGTGAGGCGGGGGTCGGTGTGCGGGGTGAGGCCGCAGGCGTCGGCGGCGGGGGCGGCGGTGAGCCGGGCGCGGGTCAGGGGTGAGGTGCGGATGGCGGTGAGGTGGGCGGTGGCGGCCCAGTGGGCGAGGGTGCGGGCCTGTTCGCGGCCGCGGTCGGTGAGGGGGACGTCGGTGCGGCCGGCGTAGCGGTTCTCCGCGTGCCAGACGGTCTCGCCGTGGCGGACGAGGAGGAAGTCGGTCACTGGGCGGCCCTCCTGAGGGCGTGGTCGGCGATGGCGGGGTCGAGCCAGCCGCGGTGGGTGAGTTCGGTGACGAAGCGGTGGTAGGCGGGGAGGTGGCGGGCGGTGCGGTCGGGGGCGGGGCGGAGTTCGGTGCCGGGGCGGACCATGGCGGCGGCGGTGGCGGCGAGGCTCGTACCGGCGGAGGTGGCGGCGAGGACGGCCATGCCGAGGGCGCTGTCGGCGTGTTCGGGGATGTGGACGGTGCGGCCGAGGACGTCGGCGCGCAGCCGGCACCAGTAGGTGTTGCGGGCGCCGCCGCCGGTGTAGGTGAGGGGGCCGCCGGTGGGGGCGCCGAGGTGGTCGAGGTAGTCGAAGCAGAGGCGTTCGAGGCAGGCGACGCCGAGGAGGTAGGCGTGGAATTCGGCGGCGCGGGTGGGGGTGTCGCCGAGGATGAAGGGTTCGGCTTCGGGGGCGCGGAAGGGGAAGCGTTCGCCGCCGGTGGAGACGAGGGGGTAGGCGACGGCGTCGGGGTCCTGGGCGGCGGCCTGTTCGGTGAGGACGTCGAGGTTCTCGCCGTGGAAGTACTGGGAGATGACGCCGGCGCCGCTGCTGGAGGCGCCGCCGGGCAGCCAGGTGCCGGCGGGTCCGCGGTGGCAGTAGACGATGCCGGCGGGGTCGTGGACGAGGTGGTCGCTGGTGCCTTTGAGGACGAGGGTGGTGCCGAGGACGGCGTTCCAGGCGCCGGGGGTGAGGGCGCCGGCGCCGATCTGGGCGGCGCAGCCGTCGGTCATGCCGGCGACGATGGCGGTGCCGGCGGGGATGCCGGTGGCGTCGGCGGCGTCGGGGGCGACGGTGCCGAGGACGGTGCCGGGGCGGACGACGTCGGGGAGGAGGGCGGTGGGGACGGCGAGGGTGTCGAGGACGTCGTGGGGCCAGCGGTCGTCGAGGAGGTGGTAGCCGGTTTTGAGGGCGTGGCTGGTGTCGGTGGGGAGTTGGCGGCCGGCGAGGTGCCAGGTGATGAGGTCGGGCTGGTGGAGGAGGCGGGTGCCGGTGGCGAGGGCGGGGTCGTGGTCGAGGAGCCAGCGGAGTTTGGGCAGGGCCCAGGAGGGCGGCATGGTGCGGTAGCCGAGGCGCTGCCAGAGGTGGGCGCCGGCGGCGTTGACGGTGTCGGCCTGGTCGGTGGCGCGGCCGTCGTCGTACATGAGGGCGGGCGTGCGGGGGGTGCCGTGGGTGTCGGTGAGGAGGATGGTGCCGGAGGTGCCGTCGATGGCGAGGCCGCGGATGCGGTGGGGGTCGAGGCCGGTGAGGGCTTCGCGGCAGGCGTCGGCGAGCGCGGGCCACCAGGTGGCGGGGTCCTGTTCGTGGCGGTTGCCGGTGCGGTGGCTGGTGAGGGGGCGGGCGGCGGTGGCCAGGAGGGTGCCGGTGCCGTCGACGGCGAGGCAGCGGGCGCTCTGGGTGCCGAGGTCGAGGCCGAGCCAGATGTCGTCGGGGCCGTTGCCGGGTGCGGGGGCGTGCGGGTCAGACACGGATGCCTCCTGGGGCGGGGGTCGGGGCGGGGGGGGGGGTGGGGTGGGTG
>NZ_LLZI01000147.1 GCF_001509485.1 Streptomyces sp. NRRL F-4489 | reverse complement strand
CGCCGGCAGCCTCTACTACCACTTCGACTCCAAGGAGTCGATGGTGGACGAGATCCTCTCCGCCTTCCTGGACGAGCTGTGGGCCGGCTACGACGCGGTGCTGGCGGCCGGCCTCGGGCCCCGGGAGACCATCGAGGCGCTGGTCACCGAATCGTTCCGGGAGATCGACCGGCACCGCTCGGCGGTCGCGATCTACCAGAAGGAGGCCCGGCACCTCGCCACCCAGCCGCGCTTCGACTACCTCACCGACTCCCGCCGGAAGTTCGAGGAGGTCTGGCTCGGCACCCTGGAACGCGGAGTCGCCGAGGGCGTCTTCCGCGCCGACCTCGACCTCCGGCTGGCCTACCGCTTCCTGCGCGACACGGTGTGGGTCGCCGCGAGCTGGTATCGCCCGCAGGGCCGGCACACCCCCGAGGAGATCGCCCGCCAGTACCTCGCCATGGTCCTGGACGGCATCGCCCACCCGGCCTGACCGCCTGGCCGCCCTCCGGCCCCGGCCGGGCGGGTGCGCGCCCCGCGACGCTCCGTGTGTGGTGCTACGCGCTCAGCAGGCCACGTTCTTCACATACAGCGCGCGCGACCCCGCCGTCGTCCCGTAGCGCACGTCCTTCGTGGCCCCCTTGGGCAGCCGGCCGCGCGGATCCGCCGCGTGCGGGATGACGATGGTGTAGCAGGCGGGCCGCTGCGCGCACAGATTCGTCAGCCGGACGTACCGCTGCCCGCCCTGGCTGAAATACTTCTGGACCTTCACGCACCGTGGCACCTGGCCGGCCGCCGCCGCGTCCGCCGCCGTCGCCAGCGTCAACGAAGCGCCGCACACCACACCCGCCAGCGCTATCGACATGATCTTCCGCATCAGCTTTCCCCCGTCCGCCGTGCGCCCGCCGCTCCGCCGCCCGCCCGACCCGCGGCCCTCATCCGGCCACCGAACGGACACCCGACCCGGCACGCACGCTCCCGTTTCCCTCGCGGTCCCGCTTCTCACCTCGCCGCCGCCTTCGCCGGCTCCCCACCCATTCTCCACACCCACCCCGCGGACTTCAGCCCCGGGCGGCCGCCTGGAGCTCGTCCACCCGCAGAAACGCCAGCGCCCGCCGTGTCAGCTCCGCCACGTCGTCCGGCTCCTCCTGCCACGCCCAGTGCTCCATCGCTACGGAGAGCGCGTCGATCAGCGCACAGGCCAGCAGCCGCACCTCCATACTGTCCGCGGACGCCCCGGTGCGCGCCGCGAGCACCGGTACGAGCTGGTCCTGCATGTCCCGCCCCGCCGCCAGCCAGCGCATCCGGACCGCCGGCACACTGCCCATGACCCGGACCAGCCGGCGCGCCTTGTCCGCGTCGGCCAGCCGCCGGGCCGACGCCGAACCCTCGAACGCGGCCCGCACCGCACCCGTCAGCGGCTCGTCAACGGGCCGCCGCGCAAGCTCCTCGACGAGCACGCCGACGCTGGACGTCAGAACGGGAGTCAGCGCGTCCTCCTTCGCCGCGCAGTACCGGTAGAACGTGCGCAGCGAAATCCCGGCCGCCGCCGCGATGTCCTCCACGGTCGTCGCCTCGTACCCCCGCTCGGAGAACAGCGCCGCCGCGGCCTCCGCGATCTCCATCCGCGTCTCCAGCCGCCGCCGCTCGGTCAACGAGGGCCGCCCCCGCACCACCGCCATCCGCCGCTCCACTCCCCTCTCCCCGGACCGCCGCTCCCTACCCGTACCGGCCACGTCCGTCCGCTCTCCTCGTCCCCGCGACCTGCGGTTCATCCCTGTTGGCTCATTCCCGTGGTCCCTGCCCCGGGCCTCCCCTCCCCACATCTTGTCACCAACAAGCACCTTGGCACGTCATGCCAAAAAAGCTATCTTGGCCGCGCCGGCCCCAACCACCCCCAAACCTCGGCTAGTTCCTGCTGACCCGCCCTGTCCCTCGGTCCCGCCTTCTGCGCCACCCTCTGCCCCGCCCTCTGCTCCATTCCGCCTCGGCTGCCCGTTCGGCCTGTTACGCCTCGGCCGGCCCGGCCCGGCTCCGCCC
>NZ_LLZI01000146.1 GCF_001509485.1 Streptomyces sp. NRRL F-4489 | reverse complement strand
TTTCTCGCGGTTCCGACTTTATCAGATCCTTTTTCGTTCCCGGTCCGCCGCTCGGTGAGCCGCGGGTGGTTCGAATTCGGTTCCGATTTTCGTCGGAGGTTTTCGCCTTTCGGCGTGGTCACTACTTTAGCGGCTTTTCCTGGCGGCTCATAATCGAGCCGGACCGGGTCGGATTTCGGCAATGCCGAAGGAGACCCGTCAGGGAGTCGTGCGAAGTAGTGGATGTACCGCTTCAGGCAACGCAGATAGCGCTGCCTCTGTCCAGCGGCTCGGGCTACGTTAGACGCTCGGCGGGCCGGAGTCAAGAACTCGGGGTGGAGCGGCGCCTGGGCACGTGGGGGCGGTAGGGGCTGACGGTGGGGTCGCCGTCGATCCAGTAGCGCCAGGGGTGGTCGGCGCCGTCGCCGCCGACGCCGGTGCGGGGGCCGTTGCGCACCTGGGCGCCGGGGGCCGGGGTGCCGTGCAGGATCGTGATCGGGCTGCCGTTCCGGGCGCAGACGTCGATGCCGTCCAGGGAGCGGTCGATGTCCAGGGCGGTGGCCAGCCGGGCCGGGCCCTTGGCCAGCTCGTTGGTGGAGCGGGCCTTGGGGCGGCGGGCGGCGGCCAGCGGCGTACCGGTGAGGACCTCGCCGGCGCGCAGCAGCACCGCGCTGGCCATGCCCTCGGGGCCGCACACCAGGTTGATGCTGAACCACATGCCGTAGATGAAGTAGACGTACGCGTGGCCGGGCGGGCCGAACATCGTGGCGTTGCGGGCGGTGCGGCCGCGGTAGGCGTGGGAGCCGGGGTCGATCTCGCCGGCGTACGCCTCGACCTCGGTGAGGCGGAGCTCGATGGGGCCGTCGGGGCTGTGGCGTACCAGGGTGCGGCCGAGCAGGTCCGGGGCGACCTCCAGGACGGGGCGGTCGAAGAAGTCGCGCGGGAGGGGGGTGCGGTCCGGTCCGTCAGTCATGCGTTCCGAGCGTAGTGGAGGGGGGACGGTGGTCCGGGCGGCCGGTTTCCGTGGGTGCGGGGGCGGTGTTGGGGTGATCGCTTCGGGTGCGCCAGGATCGGGCGGTGATCGGTTCGGCCGGCTGTAGGGGTGCGCGGGGCGCGCCCGGGGAGGACGACATGGGGTTCAAGAAGCTGCTGGCGAGTCTGGGGGCCGGGGGCGCGACCGTGGAGACGGTGCTCTTCGAGGAGAACGTGGTCCCCGGGGGCGTGGTGCAGGGGGAGGTGCGGATCCAGGGCGGGTCGGTGCCGCAGGCGATCCAGGGGCTGTCGGTCGGGCTGCAGGCGCGGGTGGAGGCCGAGCACGGGGACGGGGAGGTCGTGCGGGACGTCGAGTTCACCCGGGTGCGGCTGGGCGGGGCGTTCGAGGTGCAGGCCGGGGCGGTGCACACGGTGCCGTTCGGGCTGGAGATCCCGTGGGAGACGCCGGTGACCACCTTCATGGGGCAGCCGCTGCACGGGATGGACGTGGGGGTGGCGACGGAGCTGGCGATCGCGCGGGCGGTGGACTCCGGTGATCTCGATCCGGTGCACGTCCACCCGCTGCCGGCGCAGCAGGCGGTCCTGGACGCGTTCGGGCGGCTGGGGTTCCGCTTCCTGTCGGCCGATCTGGAGCAGGGGCGGATCCACGGGACGCGGCAGCGGCTGCCGTTCTACCAGGAGATCGAGTTCGCCGCGCCGCCGCAGTACCGGGGGCTGAGCCAGGTGGAGCTGTCGTTCGTGGCGGACGAGCGGGAGATGGACGTCGTACTGGAGATGGACAAGAAGCCGGGGCTGTTCAGCGAGGGGTCGGACACCTACCGGTCGTTCACGGTGGGGTTGTACGACTTCGAGGGGACCGACTGGGCGGCGTATCTGAACCAGTGGCTGGCCGAGGTCGGCGGGCGGCGGAACTGGCTCTAACCTGGCCGGACGAAGTGTCGGCAAACGACCAGGAGGTCTTCAGGTGTCCGAGCTGAAGCGGCGGCCGCTCCCCCACGATTTCCACCCGCCGGTACCGGAGTTCACGGTGGTCAGCGAGGAGGTGGAGCCCGGCGGGACGCTGCGGCCCGAGCAGGTGTACGCCGAGGGGAACCGCTCCCCGCAGCTGCGCTGGGAGGGCGCTCCGGAGGGGACCAGGAGCTACGCCGTCACCTGCTTCGATCCGGACGCGCCGACCGGCAGCGGCTTCTGGCACTGGGTGGTGTTCGATATCCCGGCGTCGGTGACCGAGCTGCCGGCGGGTGCGGGCAGCGGTGAGATGAAGGGGCTGCCGGAGGGGGTCGTGCACGTCCGCAACGACTACGGGACGCGGGACTTCGGGGGCGCGGCGCCGCCGCCCGGGGACGGTCCGCACCGCTACGTCTTCACCGTGTACGCGGTGGACCAGGAGAAGCTCGGGCCGGACGCGGACGCCTCACCCGCGGTGGTCGGCTTCAACCTGCGCTTCCACACGCTCGGGCGGGCGCAGCTGATCGGTGAGTACGAGGTGGCCGCCGGCTAGCGGCCCGGCCCGGCCGTTCGCCGCGGCCGGGGAAATGCGTTGCGCCCCGGTGTTTCCGGCACGCACAGTGGTGGTCGTACCGCCGCCTCCGCGAGGTGGCGGGCGGCCGGTACCGCGTGGCGGGAGCGCCGGGGCGCTGGTGTGTGCGCCCGCGCTCGCCGGAGCCCGTACGCACGGGGCGTCCGCGCCGGCCGCCGTTCGCTCCGGGTTCCGTGTCACGGGGGCCGGGACCCGGAGCGCACCCTTTCCGTCCGCGCGCGGCGGGCGTCCGCCCGCGGTCCGCGCCATCCCTCGTTCATGCTCTGTTCACCCGCCATCTCCCTTGCGGCACAAGGAAATTGCGTTGTCCGGGGAATACCTGCCCCTGCACAGTGGAGCCACTTCGCCACGAGGGCGATCGGGGTCCGGGAGGTGGACGGGATGCGCGAGACGCTGGTGCTGAATGCGAGCTTCGAGCCGCTGGCGACGGTGTCGCTGCGGCGCGCGGTGGTGCTGGTCATGCAGGACAAGGCGGTCGTCGAACACGCCCACCCGGGCCTGCGGATCCGGGCGGCGTCGGTGGACGTGCCGGTGCCGCGGGTGATCAGGCTGAGCCGGTACGTCCGGGTGCCGTTCCGAAGACAGGCGCCGTGGTCGCGGCGCGGGGTGCTGGTGCGTGACCAGCACCGGTGCGCGTACTGCGGGAAGCGGGCGACGACCGTGGACCACGTGGTGCCGCGGTCGCACGGCGGCGGGGACACCTGGCTGAATACCGTCGCTTCCTGTGCGGAGGACAACCACCGCAAGGCCGACCGGACGCCGGAGCAGGCGGGGATGCGGCTGCTCCGGCGGCCGTTCGTGCCCACGCCGGCGGACGCGCTGGTCTCGGCGCTCGGGGTGTCCGTGCGGGAGGAGCTGCCGGACTGGCTGGGGGCGCTGCCCGCGTAGGCCCGGCGGCGCCGGGGCCGTACGGCGGCCGTCGCCGACTCCCGTTATTTCAGGAGGAGTTGGGCGATGGCCGCCAGTCCTACGACGACGATCACGGCGCGCAGGGCGGTGGGCGGCAGGCGGCGGCCGACCTTGGCGCCGAGTTGGCCGCCGATGGCGGAGCCGACCGCGATCAGGACCACGGCCGTCCAGTCGAAGCGGGCGACGAAGAGGAAGAAGAGCACCGCGACGCCGTTGACCAGGGCGGCGAGGACGTTCTTCAGGGCGTTGAGGCGCTGGAAGTCGTCGTTGAGCAGGACGCCCATCAGGGAGAGGTAGATGATGCCCTGGGCGGCGCCGAAGTAGCCGCCGTAGGCGCTGGCCAGCAGCAGGCCGGTGAAGAGGAGGATGCCGCCGTCGCGGCGGGCGGTGGTACCGCGGCGCTCGTGGCGGGCGCGGACCGCGGCGGCCAGCCGGGGCTGGATGACGACGAGCACCAGGGCGACGGCGATCAGGGCGGGCACCACCGCCTTGAAGGCGCCGGCCGGCAGCGCGAGCAGCAGGACCGCGCCGGCCAGCCCGCCGAGGACGGCGGCGGCCGAGAAGCGGAGCACCCGGCGGCCCTGGCCGGCCAGTTCGCGGCGGTACCCTATCGCGCCGCTGATCGAACCGGGTACCAGGCCAAGGGAGTTGGAGACGTTGGCGGTCACCGGCGGGAGGCCGACGGCGAGCAGCACGGGGAAGGTGATGAGGGTGCCGGAACCGACGATGGTGTTGATGGTGCCGGCGCCCAGGCCGGCCGCGAAGACCGCGATTGCTTCCCAGATGGACAAGGCCATCTCCTTACATGGGTCAGGGTCGCCTCCCCGCCCTTGAGGTCGAGGGGCAACCCTGATCATGCACGGTGCGCGCCGTTCAGTCGATGGGGGGCGCCTGGCGCTCCGGGGCGCTGGGCTTGGGGATGCTGCCGCCGCCGGCGGGGTTGAAGTTGCCGATGGCGCCGCCGAGGCCCTTGAGGGCGTCGCCGATCTCGCTGGGGACGATCCAGAGCTTGTTGGCGTCGCCCTCGGCGATCTTCGGGAGCATCTGGAGGTACTGGTACGACAGCAGCTTCTGGTCCGGGTCGCCGGCGTGGATGGACTCGAAGACCACCCGGATCGCCTGGGCCTCGCCCTCGGCGCGCAGCGCGGCGGCCTTGGCCTCACCCTCGGCGCGCAGGATCGCGGACTGCTTCTGGCCCTCGGCGGTGAGGATCTCGGACTGCCGGACGCCCTCGGCCTGGAGGATCGCGGCGCGCTTGTCGCGGTCGGCGCGCATCTGCTTCTCCATCGAGTCCTGGATGGAGGTGGGCGGTTCGATGGCCTTGAGCTCGACGCGGTTGACGCGGATGCCCCACTTGCCGGTGGCCTCGTCGAGGACGCCGCGCAGCGCCGCGTTGATCTCCTCGCGGGAGGTCAGGGTCCGCTCGAGGTCCATGCCGCCGATGATGTTGCGGAGGGTGGTGACGGTGAGCTGCTCGATCGCCTGGATGTAGCTGGCGACTTCGTAGGTGGCGGCGCGGGCGTCGGTGACCTGGTAGTAGATGACCGTGTCGATGTTGACGACGAGGTTGTCCTGGGTGATCACCGGCTGGGGCGGGAACGGCACGACCTGTTCGCGGAGGTCGATGCGGTTGCGGATGGTGTCGATGAACGGAACGACGATGTTCAGGCCGGCGTTGAGGGTGCGGGTGTAGCGGCCGAAGCGCTCGACGATGGCGGCGCTGGCCTGGGGGATGACCTGGATCGTTTTGATGAGTGCGATGAACACGAGCACCACCAGGATGATCAGGACGATGATGATCGGTTCCACAGCGGCTCCCGTGCCCTTCGTTGCTGGTCGTCCCGGCCGCGGCCGGCTCTGCGCTGATCAGTCTTTCAGAGGTGCGGGGCGTCGTGCACACCGTTCCGGTCAGATGACCAGGGCGGTGGCGCCTTCGATCTCGACCACGTCGACCTGCTGGCCGGCCTCGTAGACCCGCTCGCCGTCGAGGGCGCGGGCCGACCAGACCTCCCCGCCGAGCTTGATGCGGCCGCCGTCGCCGGCGTCGACGCGGGTCAGGACGGTGGCGGTGCGGCCCTTGAGGGCGTCGACACCGGAGGCGAGCTCGGGGCTCTGGCCGCGGTGGCGGTTGGCGATCGGCCGGACGACGGCGATCAGCGCGACCGACACCGCGACGAAGACGAGGACTTGCGCGACGGTGCCGCCGCCGAGCGCCGCGGTCACGGCTCCGGCGACGGCACCGACCGCGAACATCCCGAATTCGGGCATCGCGGTCATGACGAGCGGAATGCCCAGCCCCACGGCGGCGATCAGCCACCACACCCAAGGATCCACGGGGTCATGGTAGGTCGGGCGGGCGGTCCGGGGACAGGGCGCGATCGGTCAGCGGCGGGCGGCCGCCGGGCCGTTGGGCGGATGCCCCTACGTGAGGGGCAGGCCCTGGGCGGTCCAGCGGTCGCCGGCCTGGCGCTCGACGACGAGCGGGAGGCCGAAGCAGTGCGAGAGGTTGCTGGAGGTCAGCTCCAGGTCGAGCGGGCCGGCGGCCAGCACCTTGCCCTGACGGATCATCAGGACGTGGGTGAAGCCCGGCGGGATCTCCTCGACGTGGTGGGTGACCATGATCATCGAGGGCGCGTACGGGTCGCGGGCGAGCCGGCCCAGGCGGCGGACCAGGTCCTCGCGGCCGCCGAGGTCGAGGCCGGCGGCGGGCTCGTCCAGGAGCAGCAGCTCGGGGTCGGTCATCATGGCGCGGGCGATCAGGGTGCGCTTGCGCTCGCCCTCGGAGAGGGTGCCGAACTTCCGGTCCAGGTGGGAGTTCATGCCGAGGCGGTCGAGGAAGGCGCGGGCGCGCTGCTCGTCGATCTCGTCGTAGTCCTCGCGCCAGGTGGCGGTCATGCCGTAGGCGGCGGTGAGGACGGTCTGGAGGACGGTCTGCCGGCGCGGCAGCTTGTCGGCGAGCGCGATGCCGGCGATGCCGATGCGCGGGCGCAGGTCGAAGACGTCGACCCGGCCCAGCTGCTCGCCCAGGATCCGGGCGGTGCCGGTGCTCGGGAAGAGGTAGCTGGAGGCGACGTTCAGCAGCGTGGTCTTGCCGGCGCCGTTGGGGCCGAGGATCACCCAGCGCTCCCCCTCCTTCACCGACCACGAGACCTGGTCCACCAGAGCCCGTCCTTCGCGGACCACGGATACGTCCACCAGCTCCAGCACATCGCTCATGAGCGCACTGTCTCCCATTGCTTCTCGGTCGTCGTGTGCGCCTGTAGGCGCAGCCCCCCTGCAAACCTACGCCACTCGATGTCAGTGCCGTTCCCTAGGCTGGGGAGCATGCTCGATGAACCTCGTTCAGGACGGCTGGCGGCATGGGGAAATGCCCTTTTGGCCGGACTTGTCTCACCTGATGACGCCGCGCACCGGATCGCGGAGGACGACGCGGTGCACCGCGTCTCGGGGCTGCCCGGGGAGGACGCCCCGGTCGGCCTGACGCTGGCGCTGGGCCGGCTGCGGGCGCTCGGCGCGGCCGGCCTGCGGGTGGCCCTGCCGGTGCCGGGCCATCCGCTGGGGCTGAGCGGCCCGCCGGAGTTCAACGCGCGGGCGCTCCAGGCCGGGGAGGCGGTGCTCGCCCAGGGCGCCGGGCTGGGCCTCGTCCCGGAGGTGTTCGAGGCGGGTCCCGAGGGCGGGGCCGCCCCGGATGTGCATGTCGAGGTGGTCTGGCACTGCCTGCCGGTGCGCGAGGCGCCGCCGGCCGACGTGCCGTCGCTGGGCGAGGCCGAGCGGGAGCTGGCGGAGGCGCTGCGGGAGGCGACGGAAGTCCTCTCCCGGCTGGACGTGGCCGGTTCGGGACCGGTGGCGGAGGCGGCGCTGGCGGCGTATCGGGCGCGGGCGGAGGCCGGGCGGCGGCTGCTGGCGCCGGGCTATCCGCCGCGGGCGGTGCGGGTGCTGGAGCTGGCGCAGCGGGTCGGCGCGCTGATCGGCATCGCCCAGGGGGCGGGCGGGGACGGCCGGGAGCACGGGGCGGCGGTCAGCTCGTCGCAGATCGCGGCTCGCGCGGAGGCGCTGCGGCCGGTGGAGCGGACGGCGCGGCGGGCGCAGGTGGCGGCGTACAACTCCGCGGTGGAGGAGCGGGAGCGCGGCAGGGGGTGAGCCGGGGCGGGGGGTGAGAGGCGAGACGGGAGAGCCCCGCCGGCCGTGACGGCGGCCGGCGGGGCTTCCGGGGAGGTGTGGGCCTCAACGGCCCGGTGCGGTCCGGGAGGTGGTCCCGGGCCGGCGGGGCGTCAGTTGTTGACGGCCGGGTTGCCGAAGGCGGAGTTCAGCACGCCGACGACGTTGACGCTGTTGCCGGTGACGTTCACCGGGACGTGCACCGGCGCCTGGACGAGGTTGCCCGAGCCGACGCCCGGGGAGTTCAGGGCCTTGCCGTCGGCGTGCGCGCCGCCCTGGGCGAACGCCGCACCGGCGCCGGCGCCGACGGCGAGACCGGTGGTGGCGAGGACAAGGGCGGCCTTTTTGACGGTGTTCATGGTGACGTGATCCTCACATGGCGGCACTGGGCCGGAAATGACGGTGTATGTGGAGAGCGGACCGGCCGCACGGCCAGGGCTGGGCGGGGCCGGTCCGGAAACGACCCGGCGGGCCGGTGTGGCGGCCCGGCGCGGGGTCGGCTGACCGGAGCGGCGAGGCTCCCTGGGTCAGCGGTTCAGGCAGGTGTTGCCGAAGGCCGGGTTGAGCAGGCCGATCACGGAGACGGTGTTGCCGCAGACGTTCACGGGGATGTGCACCGGCACCTGGGCGACGTTGCCCGAGACGACGCCGGGGGACTGGAGCGCGGCGCCCTGCGCCTGCGGGCCGTCGTGCGCCGACGCGACGCCGGCGCCCGCCAGGGCCAGACCGGCACCCGCGATCGTGATGGCCGCAACCCGCTTGATGTTCTTCACTTCGTTCAGCTCCTCGTTACCGATGCCGTGGCCAGCCGCCACGACTGCACTGGAAACGGCCCGGCCGGGAGCGGGGATACGCCGAATGGGCTACGTATACACGACAGTATGAATCTAGGATCCGCGAGGCGACGTTCGGTTTATCGTTCCGCCGCCGCCCGCGGCGGGGCCCCTCCCCCGCCGCGCCCCGGAATTCAGGCGCCGATGCCGTGGCGGACGGCCCACAGCGCGGCCTGGGTGCGGTCGGCGAGGTCGAGCTTCATCAGGATGTTGGAGACGTGCGTCTTGACGGTCTTCTCCGACAGCACCAGCGCGCGGGCGATCTCGCGGTTGGAGCGGCCGTCCGCGATCAGGGCCAGCACCTCGCGCTCCCGGTCGGTCAGCGAACCGCCGCGCCCCTGGCCGCCGTTGCCCTCCTCCTGGGAGAGCAGCGCGCCGGCCACCTCGGGCTGGAGCAGGACGTGCCCGGCGTGCACCGAGCGGATCGCGCCGGCCAGCGCGTCCGGGTCGATGTCCTTGTAGACGTAGCCGGCCGCGCCGGCGCGCAGGGCCGGGACGACGGTGCGCTGCTCGGTGAAGCTGGTGACGACCAGGACGCGGGCGGGGTTGTCCAGCTCGCGCAGCCGGCGGAGCGCCTCGATGCCGTCCGTGCCGGGCATCTTGATGTCCATCAGGACGACGTCCGGGCGCAGCTCCTCGGTGGCGGCGATGCCCTCCGCGCCGTCCGACGCCTCGCCCACCACCTCGATGTCGTCCTGCACCTCCAGGAACGTCCGCAGGCCGCGGCGGACGACCTGGTGGTCGTCGACGAGCAGGACGCGGATCGCACGCCCCTCGCCCGTGGTCCGTTCCGTACCACTCCGGGTGCGCTCAGCCACCGGGCACCTCCATCTCGACTGCGGTGCCCTTGCCGGGCTCCGATTCCACGGTGAGCGTGCCGCCGACGCCGCCGGCCCGGTCGTGCATGGAGACCAGGCCCAGATGGCGGCCGGCCCGGCGGACCGCGCCGGTGTCGAAGCCCCGGCCGTCGTCGGCGACCCGCAGCCGGGCGCCCTGGCCGGCCCGGCCGAGGGTGACCTCGACCCGGGTGGCGCCGGAGTGGCGCAGGGCGTTGTGCAGCGCCTCCTGGGCGACCCGGAGCATCGCCTCCTCCTGGGCGGAGGGCAGTGCCCGTACGCCCTGGGCGGCGAAGGTGACGCGGGCGGAGTGCGCCCGGTCGAGGACCTGGACCTGGGAGCGCAGGGTGGCGACCAGCCCGTCCTCGTCCAGGGCGGCCGGGCGCAGCTCGATGACGGCGGCGCGCAGCTCGTCGGCGGCCTCCGCGGCCAGCGCGGTGACCTGGTGCAGCTCGTCCTTGGCGCGGGCCGGGTCGCGGTCGACCAGGGCGGTGGCGGCCTGGGCGGTGAGGCGGAGCGAGAAGAGCTTCTGGGAGACCGCGTCGTGCAGCTCGTGGGCGAGCCGGGCGCGCTCGCCGGCGATGGTCAGCTCGCGGCTGCGCTCGTAGAGGCGGGCGTTGGTGAGGGCGATGGCGGCGTGCTGGGCGAGTATGCCGAGCAGGCGCTCGTCGTCCTCGGTGAAGCGGCAGCCGTGCGGGCGGGCGGGGCGGGGTTCGGGGCAGCGCTTGTTGGCCAGGAAGAGGGCGCCGAGGATCTCGTCGCCGTCGGCGATGGGGTGGCCGAGGAAGTCGGAGATGTCCGGGTGGGCGTCGGGCCAGCCGCCGAAGCGGGGGTCCTCGCGGACGTCGGCGAGCCGCTCGGGGGTGGCGCTGTGCAGCATCGCGGCGAGGATGCCGTGCTGGCGGGGCAGCGGGCCGATGGCCTTCCACTGCTCGGCGCTGACGCCGTCCACCACGAACTGGGCGAAGCCGCCGTGGTCGTCCGGGACGCCGAGCGCGGCGTACTCGGCGTCCAGCAGCTCGCGGGCCGAGGCGACGATCGTCTTGAGGACGTCGCGCACCTCCAGATGCCTGCTCATGGCCAGGATCGCGGTGCTCACCGCGGGGATTCCGGCACCCGGTCCGTTGGTCATGGCTTCACCGTACCGGCGGGTCGGGCGGGCCGTATCGGTCCGCCGACGCGCTGGGGGTACGCCTGGTGCCTAGGGCTGGGGACCTAGGGCGGGGTGAGGGTCTGGCCCGCACCTCACCCCCTATATAGGGACAGCACCTCTATAGGGCGGCTTGTCCCCTTATATAGGGCGAAAACGGTTGATACGTGGCTAGCTACGGCATCAGGCGCGATGGAACGTACGGGCCGGGTGCCCGCGCAAGGGCCGTCAGCGCCGATCAGTTCGCGCCGATCCGGGCGGATACGGGGCGGGGGCCCGGGGAGCGGGCCCAGACTCTGGGCATGTCCTCTTCACCTTCACCCCACGAGGCGCCCACCGCGCCGACGGAGACGACGACAGGTCCGGCGCAGCGCTGGACGCCGACCCACGGGGAGCCCTACCGGCCGGTGCCGTACCGGCCCGAGCGGATGCCCGCGGCCGAGTCGCTGGCCCGCGCGGCCGAGCTGCGGGAGCGGATGGACCGGCGGCGGACGGTGCGGCGGTTCGCCGCCGACCCGGTCCCGGAGCAGGTCGTCCGGGACGCGATCGCCTGCGCGGCCACCGCGCCGTCCGGGGCGCATCAGCAGCCCTGGACGTTCGTACTGGTCAAGGACCCCGAGGTGCGCCGCCGGATCCGGGCGGCAGCGGAGGCCGAGGAGCGGCGTTCGTACGAGGGGCGGCTGGGCGAGGAGTGGCTGGCGGCGCTGCGGCCGCTGGGCACCGACGAGGTCAAACCGCATCTGACCGACGCGCCGCACCTGATCGTGGTCTTCCAGCAGCGGCACTGGCTGGGCCCGGACGGCGCCAAGCGCAAGCACTACTACGTGGACGAGTCGGTGGGGATCGCGGTCGGGATGCTGCTGTCCGCGCTGCATCTGTCGGGGCTGGCGGCGCTGGTGCACACGCCGAGTCCGATGCGGTTCCTCCAGGAGGTGCTGGGGCGGCCGGCGAACGAGAAGGCGTTCGCGGTGATCCCGGTCGGGTATCCGGCGCGGGACTGCCGGGTGCCGGATCTGGTGCGCAAATCGCTCGACCAGGTGCTGGTCGAGGTCTGAGCGCGGGGCCGCTCGCGGGCTCCTCCACCGGGCCGCCCGGAACCCCGTCCGCGGACCTGCCCGCAGCCCCCGCACGCAATGTGCGATTGCAACTACTAAGGGCGAGATAAACCTCTGGCCGATGTGACCCCGCGCATAGGGCGCAGCTCACTTACGAACCTGCTTAGTGGACCGGGACACCCACTCTGAGCTGGGGTTTCCACGGGGCGGGCGGCTTCGGCCCCGCCCCGTTCCCACTAACCGGGGTCGTACGTCACATCATTGCCGGGCTAATTTTCGGCCGCTAAGAATGGCTCCCGTCGCTCGGCGCCGTGATCAGAAATCGGCGTTCAGCCCGCTCAACGGCCCGGGCGATGTCCGCCATCGGAAGAGGTCGCCCCGCCATGCCCAAGCACCCCGTCTCCGCTCTGAACCTGACCCGGACGCACAAGCTGGTCGCCGCCGGTGTCGCCGCCGCCGGCGCCGCCGCGCTGGTGCTCACCGCCGTCCCCGGCGCCGACGCCGGCCAGAGCAAGGCCGCCGCGGCCCCCGCCAACCTCAACATCCAGCCGGTCGCGTTCAGCGCCGTCGACACCGCCGCCCGCGCCCAGCAGGCCACCATCGCGCAGCAGGCCGACGCCTCCGCCGCGCAGGGCAAGGCCGAGGCCGAGGCCGCGAAGAAGCAGGCCGAGCAGGCCGCCGCCCAGGCCAAGGCCAAGGCGAAGGCGAAGGCCGAGCAGGAGCGCCGGGTGAAGCAGGCGGTCAGCCGCGCCGCGGTCCGCCAGGCCGTCCCGGCCGCCGCCAAGCCGGTCAAGGTCTACCCGAACAACCTCGACGGCTGGATCCGCGAGTCGCTGGACATCATGGCCAAGCACAACATCCCGGGCAGCTACAACGGCATCTACCGCAACCTGATGCGCGAGTCGTCCGGCAACCCCAACGCGATCAACCTCTGGGACTCCAACGCCCAGGCGGGCATCCCCTCCAAGGGCCTGCTCCAGGTGATCGACCCGACGTTCCGCCAGTACCACGTCCCCGGTACCTCCTGGAACATCTACGACCCGGTCGCCAACATCACCGCGGCCTGCAACTACGCGGCCGCCCGCTACGGCTCGATGGACAACGTCAACTCGGCCTACTGAGCCGGGAGTTCCGTACCGACGCGCAACGCCCGAGGGGCGGCACCCATGGACCGGGTGCCGCCCCTCGGGCGTGCCTGGGCGGGGAGCGCCTGCGCTACTTGCGCATGACCTCCGGCTCGTGGCGGCGCAGCAGCCGCGCGACGACGAAGGCGAGCCCGACGCCCAGGGCGACCAGGATGATCACATCCATGACGTAGACGCCGGTCTGGTGCTTCCACAGCGGGTCGGGGTTGCCGGGCTCCCAGGGGAGCAGGGTGTTCATGTCCTCGGTGGCGCCCAGCGCGGCGACCGCCCAGCGGGACGGCATCAGCCAGGAGACCTGGGAGACGCCGACGGTGTCGAAGAGCTGGAAGAGGACGCCGGTGAAGACGACCTGGACGATGGCGAACATGACCAGCAGCGGCATGGTCTTCTCGGCGGTCTTGACCAGCGAGGAGATGATCAGGCCGACCATCATCGAGGTGAAGCCGAGCGCGATGATCGCCACGGTCATCTCGATGGCCGGGGCCTTGGCGACGATCAGGCCCTGGGCCGGCATCGGCCGGGTGGAGAAGCCGATGGCCGCGATGATCACGCCCTGGAGGGCGGTGGCCACGCCCAGCACGATGATCTTGGACATCAGGTACGCCGACCGCGACAGGCCGGTGGCCCGTTCGCGCTCGTAGATCACCCGTTCCTTGATCAGCTCGCGGACCGAGTTGGCGGCGCCGGAGAAGCACATGCCGACCGCGAGGATCAGCGAGATGGTGCTGGCGTCGCGGTTGGTCTGGTGCTTCGCGGTCGGGCCGTAACCGAGGCCGTAGTCGCTGGGGATCAGCAGGGAGACCACGCCGAGGACGGCCGGCAGGATCAGCATCAGGGCCAGGAAGCCGCGGTCGGAGGCGAGCACGGAAACGTACCGGCGCATCAGGGTCCACAGCTGGGAGCCCCAGCTCTGCGACTTCTGTATCCGGGCCGGCGGGGCCTGGACGCTGACCGACTGCGGCGGCGCGGCGTCCAGGTCCGCGGCGTACATCTGGTAGTGCGGGGAGCCGCGCCAGCGGCCGGCCCAGTCGTAGTCGCGGTAGTTCTCGAACGCCGAGAAGACATCGGCCCAGGACTCGTACTGGAAGAAGTTCAGCGCCTCGGCGGGCGGGCCGAAGTAGGCCACCGAACCGCCCGGCGCCATCACCAGCAGCCGGTCGCACAGGGCGAGTTCGGCCACCGAGTGGGTGACGACCAGGACCGTGCGGCCGTCGTCGGCCAGCCCGCGCAGCAGCTGCATCACATCGCGGTCCATGCCCGGGTCGAGGCCGGAGGTGGGCTCGTCCAGGAAGATCAGCGACGGCTTGGTCAGCAGCTCCAGGGCGACCGAGACGCGCTTGCGCTGGCCGCCGGAGAGCGAGGTGACCTTCTTGTCCTTGTGGACGTCGAGCTTGAGCTCGCGCAGCACCTCGCCGATCCGGGCCTCGCGCTCGGACTCCGCGGTGTCGCCGGGGAAGCGCAGCTTGGCGGCGTAGCGCAGGGCCTTCTGGACGGTCAGCTCCTTGTGGAGGATGTCGTCCTGCGGGACCAGGCCGATGCGCTGGCGCAGCTCGGCGAAGTGCTTGTAGAGGTTCCGGTGGTCGTAGAGGACCTCGCCCTGGTTGGCCGGGCGGTAGCCGGTCAGCGCCTTGAGCAGGGTGGACTTGCCGGATCCGGACGGGCCGATGACGGCGATCAGCGACTTCTCGGGGACGCCGAAGGAGACGTCCTTGAGGATCTGCTTGCCGCCGTCGACGGTGACGGTGAGGTGGCGGGCCGAGAAGGAGACCTCGCCGGTGTCGACGAACTCCTCCAGCCGGTCGCCGACCAGCCGGAACGTGGAGTGGCCGACGCCGACGGTGTCGTTCGGGCCGACCGGGGCGCTGCCGGACTTGGGGATCGGCTGGCCGTTGACGTAGGTGCCGTTGTGGCTGCCCAGGTCGCGGATCTCGAACCGGCCGTCCGGGGTGGCGCGGAATTCCGCGTGGTGCCGGGAGACCTGGAGGTCGGAGACGACCAGCTCGTTGTCGAGCGCACGGCCGATCCGCATCACCCGGCCGCTGTCCAGGCGGTGGAAGGTGGTCGGGCTGCGGTCGGCGCCGGCCTGGGGGCGGGCGGCCTGGGGCTGCGCGGCCTGGTGGGGGGCCGCGGCCTGGTGGGGCTGCTGGGCCTGGTGCGGCTGCTGGGCCTGCTGCGGCGGTACGTAGGGCTGGCCGCCGTGGGGCGGGACGTGCGGGTGGCCGCCCTGGGGCGGGGCCTGCCAGCCCTGCTGGGCGGGCGGCTGCGCCTGGCCCTGGTGCGGGGCGGCCGCGGCGGGCGGCGCGCTGAAGGCGTCGGCGGGCGCCGCGGCGGCGGACAGGGTCAGCCGGGGGCCGTCGGTGGCGTTGCCCAGGTGGACGGCGGTGCCGGGGCCGACCTCCAGCTGCTGGACGCGCCGGCCCTGGACGTAGGTGCCGTTGGTGCTGCCGTGGTCTTCGATCAGCCAGCCGCGGCCGGACCACCGGAGGGTGGCGTGCCGCCAGGAGACCCTGGCGTCGTCGAGCACCAAGTCGCCCTGCGGATCACGGCCCACGCTGTAGGACCTGGACGGATCGAGCGTCCAGGTCCTTCCGTTCAGTTCCAGTACGAGTTCAGGCACTCCATGCCCCATTACATAGTCCCCCGAGTGACGCCCTGTACGGGAAGTCCAGGGATGGCGAACATCGTGGGGAACTATTTCAGGCTCGGCCCGCCGACCGGAAACCGGGACGGGAGCGGGATGCGGGGCGCTTCCGGCGGCATCCGGCGAACCCTCCCGGTGAGCCGGAAGCGCCGCTTGTGCCGGGAATGCCGTGTACGTCGCAATGCGGGGGATTCCGGGCGGCGGGGCGGTGCTGCGCGGCGCCGCCGGGGGCGAAGCCTCCATATCAGAGCGGGAGTTGGGGCGCCAGCCCGGTCACCCGGGGCGGTGCAACCGGGCGGCGCGGACACGAGTCCATAACGATCACCGGCGGGCCCCGGGAGGGTACGGGACCGGGGCCCCCGGGAACGGCGGACGGGCCCCTCCGGTGGCGGCGACCGGGGCCGTCCGGTGGCGGTAACGGGTCCGTCCGGTGGCGGGGCGGCAGCGCTCCGTCACCGGGTCCGAACCCCGGACACCCGTACGGCTCCGGTCGTCCGCCGGTTACCGTAAAAGCACCATGAGCGCATCGCAGACCCCGCCGGCCACCGCCGTACCAGGCGACGACGTCCCGACCCTGCTGGTCAAGATCTTCGGGAAGGACCGGCCCGGTATCACCGCCGGGCTCTTCGACACCCTCGCCGCCTACGCCGTCGATGTCGTGGACATCGAGCAGGTGGTGACCCGGGGCCGCATCACGCTGTGCGCACTGGTCACCACGCCCGCGGGCGGGGGCGGCGACGGGGCCTCGGAGGGCGACCTGCGGGCCACCGTGCACAGCTGGGCCGAGTCCCTGAACCTCCAGGCCGAGATCATCTCCGGCCGCGGCGACAACCGCCCGCGCGGTACGGGCCGGTCCCACGTCACCGTGCTGGGGCATCCGCTCACCGCGGAGTCGGCCGCCGCCATCGCCGCCGCCATAACGGGCACGGGGGGCAATATCGACCGGATCTTCCGGCTCGCCAAGTATCCGGTGACGGCCGTGGAGTTCGCGGTCTCCGGGGCGGCGACCGACGCGCTGCGCAGTGTGCTGGCGCCGGAGGCGGCGCGGCTGGGCGTGGACGTCGCGGTGGTCGCGGCCGGGCTCCAGCGCCGGGCGCAGCGGCTGGTGGTGATGGACGTGGACTCCACGCTCATCCAGGACGAGGTCATCGAGCTGTTCGCGGCGCACGCCGGGTGCGAGGCGGAGGTGGCCGAGGTGACCGCGGCGGCGATGCGCGGGGAACTGGACTTCGAGCAGTCGCTGCACGCCCGGGTGGCGTTGCTGCGCGGGCTGGACGCCTCGGTGGTGGACCTCGTCCGCAAGGAGGTGCGGCTGACGCCGGGGGCCCGGACGCTGGTGCGGACGCTGAAGCGGCTCGGCTACCAAGTCGGCGTGGTCTCCGGCGGGTTCACGCAGGTCACCGACGCGCTCCAGGAGGAGCTGGGGCTGGACTTCGCCTCCGCCAACACCCTGGAGATCATCGACGGCAGGCTGACCGGGCGGGTCACCGGGGAGATCGTGGACCGGGCCGGGAAGGCGCGGCTGCTGCGGCGGTTCGCGCAGGAGGCCGGGGTGCCGCTGGCGCAGACCGTCGCGATCGGCGACGGCGCCAACGACCTGGACATGCTCAACACGGCGGGGCTGGGGGTCGCCTTCAACGCCAAGCCGGTGGTGCGCCAGGCCGCGCACACGGCCGTCAACGTGCCGTTCCTGGACACCGTGCTCTATCTGCTGGGCGTCACCCGCGAAGAGGTCGAGGCGGCGGAGACGCACGTGGAGTGAGGGACGGGGGGCTTGTGGGCGCGGGCCCAGGGCCTGGTGAGCGCCCCGGCGCCCGGCCATCCGCCCCCGGCCCCCGGCCCCCGCTTCCCGGACTCGGGAACGGCCCGGCCCCGGCGCGCGGGAGGTGCGCCGGGGCCGGGCCGTTGTCCGTGGCGTCCCGGTCCGGTGGCGTCCCGGCCGGTGGGGTGCGGCCGGGCTCTGCCGGGCTCGCGGGCGCGGGTGAGCGCCCGCGGCCGCGGCTCAGGCGTGCGGCGACCAGAAGCCGATGAGCCGGCCGACGCCGTGCTCGACCGACTTCCAGGAACCGCTGAAGGACAGCACGGCCATCGCCGACGTCGGGAAACCGCTGCGGTTCATCCGCGCCAGCAGATCCCCCTCGGCCTCGCCCGCGAGGGCGTCGGCCAGCGCGTGCATGCCGGGGTTGTGCCCGACGACCAGGAGGTCGTCCACCTCGTCGGAGACCTCGTTGAGCAGGGCGATCAGCTCGCCGAGGGAGGCTTCGTACAGCCGCTCCTCGTAGACCGTCTTGGGCCGCTGCGGAAGCTCGGAGACGACGAGCTTCCAGGTCTCGCGCGTCCGCACGGCCGTCGAGCAGAGGGTCAGGTCGGGGGTGATGCCGGCACCGGCCAGCCAGCGGCCGGCGACCGGGGCGTCCTTGCGGCCGCGGTCGGCGAGCGGGCGGTCGTGGTCGCTGCCGTCGGACCATTCGGCCTTGGCGTGTCGGAGCAGGACAATCCGGCGGGGTGTATCGACGCTCATGCGTCCCAGCTTCCCATGAAAGCCGTGACCCGGCGCGGGGTGTTGACACCTCCGCCCGGCCGGGTGAACGGCCCTCTCCCGGCGCCGGGAGAGGCCGCTGGAGCGGGCCCGCTCAGCGGCCGGACGGGATCACTCCGGCGAGGAATTCCAGCACCGGCCGAAGGCCCTCCGGGGAGTGCGCCGCACCGGCCGCGCCCGCCTGCGCGGGATGGGCCAGCAGCACCAGCAGGGCTATGAAGGAGACGGCCGGCAGCGCCAGCGCCCACCACGGCAGCGCGCTCCGCCCGCGGGAGGCCGGCAGGGCGGACGGGCGGCGGAACGCGGTGGACATGGCGGGCTCCTGGACGGGTCGCGGGGACGGCGCACCACCGGCCGGCGGCGCGCCCACCGCCCTTCCGGCGGTGTGTCTCCGACGCTACGGACTCCCGCCGGCCGTTCCCATCCGGGAAACCCCCCAGAGATCCCTGACACCTATCCCCTAGGGGATCCCCAGGGGTTCGGCACGGACCCGCCCGGCCCGCGTACCGCGGGCGCCAGGTGCGGGCCGTCACGGCGTCATGGCGCGGCGATGCTCGCGATGATCGCGACGACGGCGGTCACGCCGAGCATCAGGCCGAGGACGAGCAGCAGCTTCTTCTGGCTGCCCTGCGGATTCGGTTCGAGCACTGGCATGCGCCCAGTGTCGCACCCGCCCCCGGCGCGCCCCCGGCCAGGGCGCGCGCCCGGCTCCCGGCGCGCCGCCACCGCGCCCCGGGAGGGCTGCCGTCCGGTCCGGCGAGCGGGACGCCCCGGCCCCGCGAGCGGACCGTCCCCGGCCCGGTGGGCCGGCAGTCCGCGACCCGGCGCCCGAAAGCGCCCGTCAGCGCTCGTCCTCGATCCGCCGGTTCCGCCCCGCCAGGAAGCCCACCGCGATCTGCGGCACCATCAGCCCCACCATCAGCGCGATCGGCAGCCCCCAGCCCCCGCTGTGCTGGTAGAGCGTGCCGACCAGCAGCGGCCCGGGGATGGAGATCAGATAGCCGACGCTCTGCGCGAAGGCGGAGAGCTTGACCACGCCGGCCGGGCTGGACGAACGCATCCCGATCATCGTCAGGGCCAGCGGGAACGCGCAGTTGGAGATGCCCATCAGCAGCGCCCAGCACCACGACCCGGCGGCCGGCGCCAGCCACAGCCCCGTATAGCCGGCCAGTCCGCAGACCCCCAGGACGACCACCAGCGGCCCCTGGTGCCGCATCCGCGCCGCCAGCCGCGGCAGGACGAAGGAGAGCGGCACGCCGACCGCCATGGTGACCGCCAGCAGTACGCCCGCGGTGCCCGCCGAGACCCCGGCGTCGCGGTAGATCTGCGGCATCCAGCCCATGGTGATGTACGCGGCGGTCGCCTGGAGGCCGAAGAAGACCGCCAGCGCCCAGGCGGTCGGCGAGGAGGTGATCCGTATGGGGGGTGCGGCGGATTCCGGCGTACCGCTTTCCGGTGCCGCCGCTTCCGATGCCGGACGGCGCCGCAGCACCACCAGCCACGGCAGCACCGCGAACACCGCGAGCAGCGCCCACACCGTCAGCCCGGTGTGCCAATCGCCGCCCAGCGCACCGGTCATGGGCACGGTGAGCGCCGCGGCGAGGGAGGTGCCCAGGGCCAGCGCCATGGAGTAGAGCCCGGTCATCGGGCCGACCCGGTCGGGGAACCACGTCTTGATGACCACCGGGAGCAGGACGTTGCTGACCGCGATACCGGCCAGCGCCAGCCCGCTGCCGGCCAGGAACCCGGCCGTCCCTCCGGCGTACGGGCGGACCGCCACGCCCACCGCGATCGCCGCCATCCCCGCGCACACGATGGCGCCGGGCCCGAAGCGCCGGGCCAGCCGCGGCGCGGCGATCCCGAAGACGGCGAAGCACAGCGCCGGTACGGAGGTCAGCAGGCCGGCGACGGTGCCGCTCATGCCGAGCCCCTCGCGGACCTCCTCCATGAGCGCGCCGAGGCTGGTGATGGCGGGGCGGAGGTTGAGCGCGGCGAGGACGAGACCGGCGATCACGACCCCCGGCAGCCAGCGGGCGGCGGCCGGCGCGGCGCCCCGGCCCCGCCCGGGTTCCGCGCCCCGTCCGGCTTCGGGGCGCGCCGGAGCGGCGCCTTCGGCGGGCCGGTCGGAGGTTTGCAGGGGCTCGGCGGCCGGGCCGAGGGTCGCGAGGTCTTCGTCTGCCATAGGGGCCATCATAGAATCATGGGATGAATAGGTGTCCAGTCCCCGGCACGCGCCGTCTCGGTAGCCTCGGGGCACCACCCCGGCGCCACGGGCTCCCATACCCCGCCCGCGTCCGCGCCGCCGCCGTCCGTCCGGCCCACCGGCCGCCGCACCCCGGAGCCCCGCCATGCCCCTGACCTCGCCCCGCCGCTCCGCGCTGGCGGACCAGGTGATCGCGCAGCTGCGCGCCCAGATCACGTCCGGCGACTGGCCGGTGGGCTCCCGCATCCCGACCGAACCGGAGCTGGTCGAACAGCTCGGGGTGGCCCGCAACACCGTCCGCGAGGCCGTACGGGCGCTGGCGCACAACGGCCTGCTGGACATCCGGCAGGGCTCGGGCACGTACGTCGCGGCCACCAGCGAGCTGGCCGGGGTGATGAACCGCCGGTTCGCCGACGCCGACCCCGGGCACGTCGCCGAGCTGCGCTCCGCCCTGGAGGCCGCGGCCGCCCGGCTCGCCGCGCGGCGCCGTACGGAGGCCGATCTGCGGCAGCTGGACGCGCTGCTGGAGCGCCGCGAGGGGGCCTGGCGGTCCGGGTCCGCCGAGGCGTTCGTGGCGGCCGACACGACGCTGCACATGGCCGTGGTGGCGGCCTCCCACAACGACGTACTGGCCGCGGTCTACGCCGATCTCGGCGGTGTGGTGCGCGACTTCCTGCGGGCCGATGTCGGCACCGTGCTGCGCCCGGAGGCGCATATGGACCACTCGCGCCTGGTGGAGGCGATCCGCGCCGGCGACGGTGAACGGGCCGCGGCCGAGGCCGGCGCCCACTCCTTCGGCTGCCGCGGCCCCCTCCTGGAGAGCGGCTGACCTGCGCGCCCTTCTGGAGCGCGGCTGACCCGCGCGCCCACGGGGGCCGGATACGCGTACCGCCCGCCCCGGGCGGACCGGGACGGGCGGTACGGAGAGCGCGGCAGGCGTCAGGCGCCCATCATGTGCACGCCGCCGTCGACGTGCACGATCTCCCCGGTGGTCTTCGGGAAGAAGTCCGACAGCAGGGCGACGACACCGCGGCCCGCGGGCTCGGGGTCGGCCATGTCCCACTCCAGCGGGGAGCGGGTGTTCCACACCTCGGCCAGGTCCGAGAAGCCCGGGATGGACTTGGCGGCCATCGAGCCGATCGGGCCCGCCGAGACGAGGTTGCAGCGGACGTTCCGCTTGCCGAGGTCGCGCGCCAGATAGCGGCTGGTGGCCTCCAGGGCGGCCTTGGCCGGGCCCATCCAGTCGTACTGCGGCCAGGCGAACTGCGCGTCGAAGGTCAGGCCGACCACCGCGCCGCCCTCCTCCGGCATCAGCGGCAGGCAGGCCATGGTCAGCGACTTCAGCGAGAACGCCGAGACGTGCATGGCCGTGGCGACCGACTCGAAGGGCGTGTTGAGGAAGTTGCCGCCCAGGGCGTCCTGCGGGGCGAAGCCGATGGAGTGGACGATGCCGTCCAGCCCGCCGAGCTCCTCGCGTACCAGGCCCTCCAGGCGGTCCAGGTGCTCCTGGTCGGTCACGTCCAGCTCGATGACCTTGGCGGGCTTCGGCAGCTTCTTGGCGATGCGCTCGGTCAGGGTGGGCCGCGGGTACGCGGTCAGGATGACCTCGGCGCCCTGCTCCTGCGCGACCTTGGCCGCGTGGAAGGCGATCGAGGACTCCATCAGCACACCCGTGATCAGGATGCGCTTGCCGGCGAGGATTCCACTCATGCTGTTCAGTGACCCATGCCCAATCCGCCGTCGACGGGAATGACGGCTCCGGTGATGTACGCGGCCTCGTCGGAGGCCAGGAAGCGGACCGAGGCGGCGACTTCCTCGGGCTGCGCGTAACGCGCCAGCGGCACCTGCTTCACGATGCCTTCCCGCTGCTCGTCGCTGAGCACGCGGGTCATGTCGGTGTCGACGAAGCCGGGGGCGACGACGTTGACGGTGATGTTGCGGCTGCCCAGCTCGCGGGCGAGCGAACGGGCGAAGCCGACCAGGGCGGCCTTGGAGGCGGCGTAGTTCGCCTGGCCCGCGGCGCCCATGAGGCCGACCACCGACGAGATCAGGACGATCCGGCCCTTGCGGGCCCGCAGCATCGCCCGGTTGGCGCGCTTGACCACCCGGAACGTGCCGGTCAGGTTGGTGTCGAGGACGGCGCTGAAGTCCTCCTCCGACATCCGCATCAGCAGCTGGTCGCGGGTGATGCCGGCGTTGGCCACCAGCACCTCGACCGCGCCCTGCTTCTCCTCGATCTCCTTGTACGCCTGCTCGACCTGCTCGGGGTCCGTGATGTCGCACTTCACGGCCAAAAAGCCCGCCGGGGGCTCGCCCGAGCGGTAGGTGATGGCGACCTTGTCGCCTGCCTCGGCGAAGGCGCGGGCAATGGCGAGGCCGATGCCGCGGTTGCCTCCGGTGACCAGAACCGAGCGGCTCAAGAGATCACCCTTTCCGTGTCCTGTCCGTCTTGTGTTCGGTACGAAACTAGCGGTCGGGGGGCCCGTACGGGGAATCGAGCCCGCACAGGGGCGCGCCCCGGTCGCTGTCGGGTCCCCACAGATATCCGGGCGAGCGGCCGTGACCGGCCTAATAGACTGTCGCCCTGTCCTCCCGTTCGGGAACCACGATCGATCAGGAACGCCATGACACGCCTCGGCGAATCCGTCGCCCGCGCCAGCACGCTGCTCTCCGCCGACCTCTCCTCGGACGCCACGGTCCGGGAGCTGCTCCAGGAGACCGGTGCGCGGCGCTATCTCGACCTGACGGACCTGCCGGCCAAGGAGCAGGCCGAGCTGATCGCGTCCCGTACGGTCGAGGTGCTGCCGGGCGTCGAGAAGCTGGCCGAGCGCATCGAGGAGCGGCAGGCGGCCGGCCAGGGCCTGCACGTCAAGCTGGGCATCGACCCGACGGCGACCGATGTCCACCTCGGCCACGCGGTGCCACTGATCATCCTCAGCCGCTTCCAGCGCCTCGGCCACGACGTCACGCTGATCATCGGCGACTTCACCGCCAAGATCGGCGACCCGTCGGGCCGGACGGCCGAGCGCCCGCCGCTGACCGACGAGGACATCGCGCACAACCTCGCCTCGTACCGCGAACAGGTGCGCCCGTTCTTCGACTTCGAGAAGGTCAGCTTCCGGCAGAACAGCGAGTGGCTGGCGCCGTACACCTTCCCCGAGCTGCTGTCGCTGCTCGCCCAGGTGCCGGTCTCCCAGCTGCTCCAGCGCGAGGACTTCCGCAACCGCCTCGCGGCCGGTGCGGGCCTGACGATGACGGAGCTGCTGTACCCGATCGCCCAGGGCCTGGACTCGGTGGCGCTGGCCTGCGACGTCGAGCTGGGCGGCGCCGATCAGCTGCTCAACCTCCAGATGGGCCGCAAGCTGATGGAGCTGCGCGGGCAGCGGCCGCAGCTGGTGGTGACCATGCCGCTCATCGAGGGCACGGACGGCACGGGCGCCAAGATGTCGAAGTCCAAGGGGAATTACGTCGGTCTGAGCGCGCCCGCCGACGACGTCTTCGGCAAGATCATGTCGGTCCCGGACCGGCTGATGGAGCCGTACCTCAAGGCGTGGACGGAGTGGACCGACGCGGAGATCGCCCTCGTCCTGGGCCGGGTCGCGGACCGCTCGCTGCACCCGATGGACCTCAAGAAGATCCTCGCGGGCGAGGTCGTGGCGGCGCTGTACGGGCTGGACGCGGCGATGGCCGCGCGGGCCGGCTTCGTGGCGCAGTTCTCCAAGAAGTCGTTCGCGGACGTGGCGTCGCTGCCGGTGGTGGACGCCGGCGAGCACGGGGAGCTGACGGTGGCCGCGGTGCTGACGTCGGTCCTGGAGTTCACGCCCAGCGCCTCCGCGGCCCGGCGGCTGGCGAAGCAGAACGCGCTGCGGCTGGTCGTCGAGGGCGCGTCCGGCCAGTCCGCGGTGGTGCTCGCCGAGTCCGACGCGATCCGCCCGCTGGCGGAGGTCCTGGCGGAGCGGCTCCCGGCGGACGGGGGCGCGGCGTACCTCAAGGCGGGCCGCAAGCTCGCCCAGATCACCGGGCGGTAGCGCATCGCCCTCGGGCGCAGGTGCGGGGCGGGGCAGTCGGCTGCGTTGGCCGCCCCGCCCCGCACGCTTTGCAACGGCTACGACTACGGCGCCCGGCGGGGCCTTGCCTACGCCAGTGACATGACCCGGTCTCGTCGGCCGGTCGGAGGCGGCGTACCGTGGAAGGGGACCGGATTGCGGGGTGAGTCCGGCGCTAGGGAGCGGGTGGTGGAACGGGATGCGGAAGCACAGTGAGGCCGAGACCTTCCGGATCACGGGAGCGCGGCAGGGGCTCACCGAGGACGTGCGGGGGCGCCAGCGGCGGTATGTGATCTCGATGGCGGTGCGGAGCGTGGCCGTGGTGCTCACGGCCGTGCTGTGGAACATCGAGCGGCCCGTTGCCATCGCAACGCTCGTGCTCGGGATCGGGCTGCCGTACATCGCGGTGGTGATCGCCAACGCGGGCCGGGAGAACGCCCCTTCGCTGCCGTCGACGTTCATCAAGCCCGTGCGGCCCATGCTGACCTCGGGCGCACCGGAATCCGTTCCGGAACGGCCGGCGGCGAAGGCGTCGGAGACTTCCGGGGACGGCGGCTGAGGCGTCCGGCGCGGGCGGTCGCTCAGCAAAGCTCAAGAAAAGCTCAGATCAATCCCGCGGTTCCGGTGCACCGCACACCATCCCCCATGACATACTGCGTACGCGCTCCGCATCCCCCGTCGGAGCGACGGACCGACGCCGGGCGGCTCCCCCCGTGGCTGCCCGGCGTCGCCATGTCCGCGCGAGCCGGGTGATGATCCGCGGGACGTAGGGTTGAGGCGTGAACTCCCCGAACGATTCCCGCGCTTCCGAGAACGCCACCGGCGAGAGCGCCCCCATCTGCTCGGCCAAGGGCTGCCGTACCGCCGCGGTGTGGGTGCTGGCCTGGAACAACCCCAAGCTGCACACGCCGGAGCGGCGGAAGACCTGGCTGGCGTGCGACGCGCACCGGGAGCACCTCTCCCAATTCCTGGCCGTGCGCGGTTTCCTCAAGGACGTGGTGGCGCTGGAGGACTGGGAGCGGCGGCCGTCAGCCTCCGATGGCTGACATCGGGCGGGCCGGCTGGAGGAAGGCGGGGTCGTCGAGCCCGGAGCCGGCCTTCTTGCCCCACATGGCGGTCTTCCAGATCCCGGCTATCTCGGTGTCGGGGGCGCCGGAGCGCAGCGCGGCGCGCAGATCCGTCTCCTCGGTGGCGAACAGGCAGGTGCGGACCTGCCCGTCGGCGGTGAGCCGGGTGCGGTCGCAGGCGCCGCAGAACGGGCGGGTGACCGAGGCGATCACGCCGACGCGGTGCGGGCCGCCGTCGACGATCCAGCGCTCGGCGGGGGCGGAGCCGCGCTCGTCCTGGCCCTCGGGGGTGAGGGTGAAGCGGGTGCGGAGCGAGGCGAGGATGTCACCGGCGGTGATCATGCCGTCGCGCTTCCAGCCGTGCTGGGCGTCCAGCGGCATCTGCTCGATGAAGCGGAGCTCGTAGTCGTTCTCCACCGCCCAGGCGAGGAGGTCGGGGGCCTCGTCGTCGTTGAGCCCCGGCATCAGGACGGTGTTGACCTTGACGGGGGTGAGGCCGGCGGCGCGGGCGGCTTCGAGGCCGCGCAGCACGTCGGCGTGGCGCTTGCGGCGGGTCAGGGCCTGGAAGACCTCGGGCCGGAGGGTGTCGAGGGAGACGTTGACGCGGTCCAGGCCGGCGTCGCGCAGGGCGGCGGCGGTGCGCTCCAGGCCGATGCCGTTGGTGGTCAGCGACATCCGGGGGCGGGGGGTGAGCGCGGCGACGCGCTCGACGATGCCGGGCAGGCCGGGGCGGAGCAGCGGCTCGCCGCCGGTGAAGCGGACCTCCTCGATGCCGAGGTCGCGCACGGCTATGCCGATCAGGCGGACGATCTCGTCGTCGGTGAGCAGATCGGGCTTGGCGAGCCACTGCAGGCCCTCTTCGGGCATGCAGTACGTGCACCGCAGATTGCACCGGTCGGTCAGTGAGACCCGCAGGTCGGTGGCCACGCGGCCGTAGGTGTCGATGAGCACTGGGCCCCCTCCCCGAAGGTGTGGATCGTCTCGATCAGTACGTCTTCGAGACTACGCGATGGGTCCGACAGTGAGGAGGCGTGAGAAGCACGAGGTGGGCGGGGTGGCCTCGTACGGATCTACGACGCCACCCCGCCCCGGCCCTGTAGAGATGGCTCAGTGCGCTCCGGTGCCGGTCAGGGAGCGCACCTCCAGTTCGGCGTACTTGGCGGCGTCGGGCTGCTCGCGGGAGAGCAGCGAGCCGAGCCAGCCGAGGAGGAAGCCGAGCGGGATGGAGATCAGGCCCGGGTTCTCCAGCGGGAAGACGGCGAAGTCGGCGCCGGGGAACATCGAGCTCTCCTTGCCGGAGACGACCGGCGAGAAGAGGACGAGGAGGACCGAGGAGGCCAGCCCGCCGTAGATGGACCAGAGGGCGCCCCCGGTGGTGAAGCGCTTCCAGAAGAGGCTGTAGAGGAGGGTGGGGAGGTTGGCGGAGGCGGCGACGGCGAAGGCGAGCGCCACCAGACCGGCGACGTTCAGGCCGCGGGCGAAGACGCCGAGGACGATGGCGGCCGCGCCGATGCCGACGGTCGCCCAGCGGGCCGCGCGGACCTCCTCCTGCTCGGTGGCCCGGCCCTTGCGCAGCACGTTGACGTAGATGTCGTGGGCGAACGAGGAGGACGAGGCCAGGGTGAGGCCGGCGACCACCGCGAGGATGGTGGCGAAGGCGACCGCGGAGATCACGGCGAGCAGGACCGCGCCCCCGGTGGAGCCCGCGCCGCCGCCGATCTCCTGGGCGAGCAGGGGGGCCGCGGTGTTGCCCGCCTTGTTGTCGTGGGTGATCACGCCGGGCTTGAGCAGGGCCGCGGCGCCGAAGCCGAGGGCGAGGGTCATCAGGTAGAAGACGCCGATGATGCCGATCGCCCAGTTCACCGACGTCCGGGCGGCCTTGGCGGTGGGGACGGTGTAGAAGCGGATGAGGATGTGCGGGAGGCCGGCGGTGCCCAGGACGAGGGCCAGGCCCAGCGAGATGAAGTCGATCTTCGAGGTGGCGGTGGCGCCGTACTTCAGGCCCGGCTCCAGGAAGGCGGAGCCCTTGCCGCTGTTCTCGGCGGCGGCGCCGAGCAGCGCGGAGAGGTTGAAGTGGAACCGCCAGGCCACCAGGAAGGTGATCAGCAGGGTGCCGGCGATCAGCAGCACGGCCTTGACCATCTGCACCCAGGTGGTGCCCTTCATGCCGCCGATGGTGACGTAGAGGATCATCACGATGCCGACGAGGACGACGACGAGGATCTTGCCGGCCTCGCTGGTGATGCCCAGGAGGAGGGTCACCAGGGCGCCGGCGCCGGCCATCTGGGCGAGCAGGTAGAAGATCGAGACGACGATGGTGGAGGTGCCGGCGGCGGTGCGGACCGGCCGCTGCCGCATCCGGTAGGCGAGCACGTCGCCCATGGTGAAGCGGCCGGAGTTGCGCAGCGGTTCGGCGACGAGGAGCAGTGCGACGAGCCAGGCGACGAGGAAGCCGATGGAGTACAGGAAGCCGTCGTAGCCGAAGAGGGCGATGGCGCCGGCGATGCCGAGGAAGGACGCGGCGGACATGTAGTCGCCGGAGATGGCCAGGCCGTTCTGGAAGCCGCTGAACTGCCGTCCGCCGGCGTAGAAGTCGTCCGCTCCCCTGGTCTGCCGGCCGGCCCAGACGGTGATGCCGAGGGTGGCGGCGACGAAGACCGCGAAGAGGGTGATGATCAGGGTGCGGTGCTCGCCGGCGGCGCCGGCGGCGAGGTGGTGGGTGAGGTTCATGCGCCGGCCTCCTGGACTCCGGTCGGTTCGGGGCCTTCCTCCGGGGTGCCGGGGTGCGGGACGGCGGCCCGCGGGACGGCGGTCGGGGCCTCCAGCCGGGCCTTGAGGGCCTCGGCGCGGGCGTCGAGCCGGGTCGCGGCGTGCCGGGAGTACCACCAGGCGATCAGGAACGTGGTGGCGAACTGGGCGGTGCCGAGCACCAGGGCGACGTTGAGGTGGCCCGCCACCTTGGTGGCCATGAACCCGCCGGCGTAACTGGACAGCAGGACGTAGCCCAGGTACCAGAGGACGAAGGCGGCGGTGAGCGGGAAGGCGAACGAGCGGTGCGCGCGCCGGAGTTCGGCGAACTCGGCGCTCGCCTGCACCTGGCGGTAGTCGGGCGGGTCGTGCGGTCCCGGGTCGGCGGACGGTGCGGTGGTCACGAAGTCTCCTGACACTCGGCGAGCTGGTGGCCGGGCCCGCGATAAGACCCGGATAAGTGACATGGATCACGCATCGTAGAGGCGCCGGACGCGGGGCGACAGACGGTGGATGGTTGAATTCCTGAAGAAAACGGGGGAATGGGCGCACCGGCCGCCACCGCGCGCGCGGCGCTTCGTTGAGCCGGTCATGACGCCGCCGCCCCAGCAGGACCCGCCGCCGTACGCCCCGCGCCGGCGCCCGTACGGCAGCGTCCGGCTGCCCGCGCCGGTCGCCGCCGCCCCCGCCCGCCCGCGCCCCGGGGCCGACGCCCGGCGCTGGTACGGCCCGCGCATCCCCCTGCCGCCCCTGAGCATGGGCACCCTGCGCCGCCGCGACGAGGCGGGGAGCCGGGACGAGGCCGGCCGCAGGGACTGACACCACCGATACCTGACGGACCGTCACTTCACCATCCCCCACAGGGGACTCCGGGACACCATTGCCGCGCACCGGTGATCGCCGATAGCTTCCCCTGTCATGTATCCGCCCGGGCGCGCACCGCGTACGGGCGGTCCGACGGATGAGGTGGAGTTCCCATGGCACGTCCCCTTGCACATCCCCGGAAGAGACGTCTGCGGGCCCTGGCCGTACCGGTCGGGCTGGCGCTGACCGCGTCCCTGGGCTTCCTCCCGGGCGCGGCCGGCGCCGCCGCGCCGGCGGACAGCGGCCCGCTGCTGTCGTACGTCGTGAACACCGTCCCCGACCACGCCACGGTCGGCGCGGTCGAGCGGGCGATAGACCGGGCCGGCGGGAAGGTGATCACCGCCCATGAGCGGATAGGCGTGATCGTCGCCCACTCGGCCAACCCCCGTTTCGCCGCCACCCTGCGGACGACCCCCGGCGTGCAGTCGGCGGGCGCGACCCGTACCGCGCCGCTGAAGCAGACCGGCACCGACGACGTCGGCAAGCCCCAGCGGATCACCGCGGCCCAGCTCGCCGCGGCGGAGCGGACCGCCAAGGCCAAGGGCGGGGAGCCGCTGGAGCCGCTCCAGTGGGACCTGCCCGCCATCAAGGCCGACCAGGCCGCGAAGGTGAACCCCGGCAGCCGCAAGGTGACCGTCGCGGTCATCGACACCGGCGTGGACGACACCCACCCGGACCTCAAGCCGAACTTCTCGGCCCGCCAGTCCGCCAACTGCGTCGGCGGCGTCCCCGACACCTCCCCCGGCGCCTGGCGCCCCTACGACCCGGTGGAGGACGCCCACGGCACCCACGTGGCGGGCACCATCGCCGCGGCCCGCAACGGCGTCGGGGTGGCCGGTGTGGCCCCGGGCGTGAAGGTCTCCGCCATCAAGGTCAGCGAGCCGAAGACCAGCCTCTTCTACGCGGAGAGCGTGGTGTGCGCGTTCGTCTTCGCGGCCGACCACGGCGTCCAGGTCACCAACAACAGCTATTACGTGGACCCGTGGATGTTCAACTGCAAGGACGACGCCGACCAGGCGGCCATCGTTGACGCGGTGGGCCGGGCGGCGAAGTACGCGCAGGACAAGGGCGTGGTCAACGTCGCCGCGGCGGGCAACGCCAACGCCGACCTGGCGGCCGACAAGCTCACCGACACCGGCAGCCCCAACGACTCCACTCCGGTCACCCGCACCCTGAGCCCCAAGACCTGCTGGGACGTGCCCACCCAGCTGCCGGGCACGGTGACGGTCGCGGCGACCGGCTCGCACCGCCTGAAGTCCGGCTACTCCAACTACGGCCTGAACCAGATCGACGTGGCCGCGCCGGGCGGCGACTCCAAGCAGCTGCCCGACCTCCCCGCCAAGAACGGCAACATCCTCTCCACCATCCCCGGTGGCGACTGGGCGTTCTACGCCGGTACGTCGATGGCCTCCCCTCACGTCGCGGGCGTCGCCGCGCTCCTGAAGAGCGCGCACCCCAAGGCCGGCCCGCAGGAGATCCAGTGGCTCCTCAAGCAGCAGGCCGACAACCCCGGCTGCCCCGCCACCGACCGCACCTGCACCGGCACCCCCCAGCTCAACAGCCACTTCGGCTACGGCATCGTCAACGCGCTGAAGGCGGTGGAGTAGGGGCGGAGCAGCGGCGCGGGGGTCCCGTTACGGGGGCGGGGCCCCTAGGCGGCCGCCGCGCGCGACCGGGGGCGCACCGGGACGGCCGGTGGCGTCGCGGCCGCCAGTACGCCCATCGCCAGCGCGAATTGGGCCGCCGTGTAGGTGAGCATGATCCAGAGTTGGGGGGCGGGGGGCTGGGGCCAGTGGGCGAGGCCGGTGGCGATGAGGGTGTCGGAGAGGAGGAAGAGGAGGCCGCCGGCGGCGGCGCGGGGGCCGGTGCGGAGGGCGGTGAAGGCCATGGCGGTGAGCAGCAGGCTGTAGCCGGCGACCGGGAGGCGCAGGCCGGTGGGGAGGCCGGGCCACAGGAGGAGGACGGTGGCGGTCAGGGCGGCGGCGTAGAGGGCGGTGACGGCGGCGGCGCGGGGGCGGCGGCCGCCGAGCCGGGTGGTGAGCGGGGTGCCGTGCCGGGCGAAGAGGCGGAGGTAGCAGAGGTGGCCGGCGGCGAAGGAGGCCATGCCCACCAGGAAGGCGGAGCCGCCGATCTGGAGGAAGGTGTCGCCGCCGCAGCCGAAGAGCAGCGCCGCGGCCAGCAGCGGCGGGCCGCCGCGGGCCAGGGTGTGGGCGGCGAGCAGCGGCATGAGGGCCGGTTTGGTGAGGTGGACGGCGGTGTCGGCGAGGGCCGCCGGGGCGCTGCCGGTGGGGGCGGCGGCGTACGCGGCCAGGCCCGTGAGGTGGACGGCGGCCAGGGCGGCGAAGGCGAGGAGGAGGGCGCGGGCGGCGCGGGGGTGGGGCGTGAACCCTCTGAGCCGGGGCCTCAGCGGGCTCGGGCGGGGCGTGAGGGGGCTGCTCACGCGGCGGTCTCCCGTGCGGCGGGGGCGGGGGCCTCGCCGGACGGTGAACTGGCCGGCGGTACCGGGGAGTTGGCGGGCGGCGCCTGGCGGAGGCGGGCCGGTTGCCAGCCGGGGCCGCGGAAGAGGCGGCCGGCGCGTTCGGACCAGGTGGGGGCGGCGCGGAGGTCGCGGGCGATGGCGGCGTACTCGTGGGTGGCGACCCGGAGGGGGTTGAAGGTCTTGATGTTCTTGGTGAGGCCGTAGACGGGGCGTTCGGTCTCGGGGACGAACGAGCCGAAGAGCCGGTCCCAGATGATGAGGATCCCGCCGAAGTTGCGGTCCAGGTAGCCGCCTTGCGAGGCGTGGTGGACGCGGTGGTGGGAGGGGGTGTTGAAGACGAACTCGACGGGGCGCGGCAGCTTCCCGATCCGCTCGGTGTGGACCCAGAACTGGTAGACGAGGTTGGCGCCGGAGGTGAAGGCGATCGCGGCCGGGTGGACGCCCAGCGCGACCATCGGGACGTAGAAGGGCCAGACCGTCCAGGTGGTCCACGGCTGCCGCAGCGCGGTGGTGAGGTTGAACTTCTCGCTGGAGTGGTGGACGACGTGGCAGGCCCACAGGACGCGGATGACGTGGTGGCCGCGGTGCGACCAGTAGTAGAAGAAGTCCTGGGCGAGCAGCATCAGCGGCAGCGTCCACCACAGGACGGGGACGCGCAGCGGGGTGAGCGCGTAGACGGCGGAGTAGATCGCCACGATCGGGATCTTCCACAGCGCGTCGAAGACCAGGCTGCCCAGGCCCATGGTGACGCTGGTGGCCGCGTCCTTGGCCGCGTAGCCGGCGGCGTCCTCGTCGGGGTGCAGGCGGTAGCTCACCATTTCCACGACGGTGAGCAGGACGAAGGCGGGCACGGACCACAACACGACATCGGGCAGGTGCGGCATGCCCCGCACGATAAGTGGGCCGACGGGCGTCCCGCTAGGGGGAGTTACCGAGAAGTATGTGAGACGGGGTGTCAGCGGTGTACCGGCGGTAGCCCCGGGTCGGTACCGGCGGTGGCGCCCGGTGGGTACCGGCGGTAGCCCCCGGCCGGGCCGGACCGCGCGGGCGCCGGGCGGCGACCACCCCGCGGTGGCTGTCAGTGGCGGCCCGTATCCTCAGTGACCATGCTCGAAGACCGCGGCGCAGCCGCTCACCGGATCGCGCCGACGATCGGCCGGCAGCCGGGCCCGCAGACGCCGCCGGCCGACTGGCCGGACGGCTATCCCGAGGGATACGCGGTGGTCGACGTGGAGACCACCGGCCTGGCCCGCGACGACCGGATCATCTCCGCCGCCGTGTATCAGCTCGGTGCCCGCGGCGAGTTCCAGGACTCCTGGTACACCCTCGTCAACCCGCAGCGCGACCCCGGCCCCGTGTGGATCCACGGTCTGACGAGCGAGGTGCTGGAGGGCGCGCCGCTCTTCCAGGAGATCGTCCCGGAGCTGTCCGCGCGCCTCGACGGCCGCGTGCTGGTGGCGCACAACGCGATGTTCGACTGGTCGATGCTGGCCCGGGAGTACGCCCGCGCCGCGGCCCTCCCCCCGGTGCGCCGGCGGCTGTGCACGATCGCGCTCTCCAAGGAGCTGGGCCTGCCGCTGCCCAACCACAAGCTGGAGTCGCTGGCGGCCCACTTCGGCGTCATACAGGAGCGCGCCCACCACGCGCTGGACGACGCCCGGGTGCTGGCCGAGGCGTTCCGCCCGAGCCTGCACCGGGCCGCGCGGGAGCGCCTGCGGCTGCCGCTGCTGACCTGCCAGCCGCTGACGGAGTGGTCGGACGCCCCGGCGCCCCGCCCGCGCGCCGGCGGCGGCGGCGCCTACCGCCCGTCGGCGTGGCGGCCGTCCCGGAAGCGCCCGGCCTGCCCGTATCCCAATCCGGGGCGCTACGAGCCCGGCGGCCCGCTCGTCCAGGGCATGCGGGTGGCGTTCTCCGGCGACACCTCGGTGGACCGCGAGCTGCTGGAGGACCGGGCGACCGAGGCCGGGCTGCACGTCGCGTCGAGCGTGTCGCGGCTGACGAGCCTGCTGGTGACCAACGACCCGGACGCCCGCACGTCCAAGACCGTCAAGGCCGCCGCGTACGGCACGGCGGTGATCGACGAGGCGGCGTTCATGCAGCTGCTCCAGGACGTGCGGCCGGCGCCTGCGTCCGGGTGAAGCGCGGCCAACACACCCGCCGGCAGCGCGCCCGGCGGCCGCCCCGCCCGCACGCTGTGGCGCATGGCACGTTGTGAGGTCTGCGGAAACGACTACGGCATGACGTTCGAGGTGCACGCGCAGGGCGCGGTGCACGTCTTCGACTGCTTCTCCTGCGCGATCCACCGCATGGCGCCGATCTGCGAGCACTGCCGGGTGCAGATCATCGGCCAGGGCGTGGAGGCGGACGGGAAGTGGTACTGCGGTGCGCACTGCGCCCGCTCGGCCGGGAAGGTCGGCATCGTCGACCGGGTCTGACGCCCGGACCGGCGCGCGCCCCGGTGCCCCGGCGGGGGACCCCGGACCGGGCGCCGGAGGGGACGCGAGGTACCGTCGCAGCCGTGTACCGCTTCCTGTTGTCCCGGCAGTGGGTGATCCTCACCCTCGTGGGCCTCGTCCTGATCCCGGTCATGATCAAGCTGGGGTTCTGGCAGCTCCACCGCCATGAGCACAAGGTGGCGCAGAACGCCCTGATCGCCCGCAATCTGGCCGCGACCCCGGTGCCGGTCTCCCAACTGGCCGAGGTCGGCCGGACGCTGCCGCACGACGAGATGTGGCGCCGGGTCACCGCCACCGGAAGCTTCGACACCGCGCACGAGGTCGTGGTCCGCCAGCGGACCGCCGCCGACGAGCAGACCATCGGCTACTACGTCGTCACGCCGCTGGTGCTGGCGGACGGCAAGGCCGTGCTGGTCAACCGCGGCTGGATCCCGGCCGGCGACGACCTGACCAAGTTCCCGACGGTGCCGGCCGCCCCGAAGGGCACCGTCACGGTCACCGGCCGGCTGATGGCCGACGAGACCACCGCGGCCAGCGGCATCAAGAACACCAAGGGCCTGCCGCCCCGCCAGGTCATGCTGATCAACAGCCGCCAGCAGGCCGAGCGCACCGGCCGGCCGATGCTCGGCGGCTACATCGAGCAGACCGCGCCGCACCAGCCGGGCGGCCCGGAGCAGGTGCCCGAACCGGACCACGACTCCATCGGGCCGCATATGGCGTACGCGATCCAGTGGTGGCTGTTCGCGGCGGCGGTGCCGGTGGGCTGGGTGGTCCTGGTCCGCCGGGAGCGCCGCGACCGGCTGGCGGCGGCCGCCGGGGACGGGGACGCCGGGGGCTCCGGCGGTGCCGGACCGGACGGGGACGGCGGGACGGACGGATCGGACGGGGACGAGGCCGGGGCCGGTGGCGACGGACCCAAGGCGGCCGCGGGCGCCACCACCGCTTCCTAGTCCGGACGGCCGCACCCCCGCGTAGCCCGCCCGCCCGCCGGGAAGGAGGCGCGGCGTGCACCCACGTATCGAGGACTACGCGCTGATCGGCGATCTGCAGACCGCCGCGCTCGTCGGCCGGGACGGTTCGATCGACTGGCTGTGCCTGCCCCGCTTCGACTCCCCGGCGTGCTTCGCCGCGCTCGTCGGCGGGCGGGACAACGGCCACTGGACGCTCGCGCCGCGCTCCCCCGAGGCCCGCGCCAGCCGGGCGTACCGCGGGGACTCGCTGATCCTCGACACGGTCTGGCGGACGCCCGAGGGCGCCGTCCGGGTCACCGACTTCATGCCGCAGCGCGACCGGGTGCCCGATGTGGTCCGGATCGTCGAGGGGCTGCGCGGCCGGGTGGAGATGCGGGGGGTGCTGCGGCTGCGGTTCGACTACGGGCGGGTGGTGCCGTGGGTGCGGGCCGCCGAGGGCTGCCGGGTCGCGGTCGCCGGCCCGGACTCGGTGTGGCTGCGCACCCCGTCCCAGGCCACCACGTACGGCAAGGACCTCAGCACCCGCTCGGACTTCACCGTCGGCGCCGGCGAGCGCACCGCCTTCGTGCTGACCTGGCACCCCTCGCACGAGCCCCGGCCCGAGCCGATCGACCCGTTCCGGGCGCTGGCGGACACCACCGAGGACTGGCACGCCTGGTCCGCCCGCTGCCGCTACGACGGCCCGTACCGCGACGCGGTGGTCCGTTCGCTGATCACGCTCAAGGCGCTCACCTACGCGCCGACCGGCGGCATCGTCGCGGCCCCCACCACCTCGCTGCCCGAGGACCCCGGCGGCGTCCGCAACTGGGACTACCGCTACTGCTGGCTGCGCGACGCCACGCTCACCCTGAACTCCCTGATCCGGGCCGGCTATCTGGAGGAGGCCGGCGCCTGGCGGGACTGGCTGCTGCGCGCGGTGGCCGGCGCGCCCGAGGACCTGCAGATCATGTACGGGCTGGGCGGGGAGCGGCGGCTGCCGGAGTCCGAGGTGCCCTGGCTGTCGGGGTACGGCGGGGCGCAGCCGGTCCGGATCGGCAACGCCGCCGTCGAACAGCGCCAGCTCGACGTCTACGGCGAGGTGATCGACTCGTTCCACGTCGCCCGCGCCGCCGGGCTGCCCGCCGAACCGCACGCCTGGAGCATCCAGCGGACGCTGGTGGACTACCTGGAGTCCGCCTGGCGCGACCCCGACGAGGGCATCTGGGAGATCCGCGGGCCGCGCCGGCACTTCGTGCACTCCAAGGTCATGGCCTGGGTCGCGGCCGACCGCGCGGTCAAGGCGCTGGAGCGGCAGCCGCGGCTGAGCGGCGACCTCGCCCGGTGGCGGGCGATGCGCGACGAGGTGCACCGCGAGGTCTGCGCGCGCGGCTACGACGCCGGGCGGGGCACCTTCACCCAGTTCTACGGCTCGTCCGAACTGGACGCCGCGACCCTGCTCATCCCCCGGGTCGGCTTCCTGCCCGGCGACGACCCGCGGGTGGTCTCCACCGTGGACGCGGTGCGCCGGGAGCTGACCCACGACGGCCTGGTGCGCCGGTACAGCACCGAGGGCGCGTCGGTGGACGGGCTGCCGGGCGGCGAGGGCACGTTCGTGGTCTGCTCGTTCTGGCTGGCGGACGCGCTGCTGCTGACCGGCCGGCGCCGGGAGGCCCGGGAGCTGTTCGAACGGCTGCTGGCGCTGCGGAACGACGTCGGCCTGCTCTCCGAGGAGTACGATCCGGCCACCCGGCGCCAGTGGGGCAACTTCCCGCAGGCGTTCAGCCATATCGGCCTGGTCGGGACCGCCTTCGCGCTGGACGGCGGGCCGGGGGCAGACTAGGGCCATGGATCTTGGACTCACCGACCGGACGTATCTCGTCACCGGCGCCACCCGGGGCCTGGGCCACGCCGCCGCCCGCGCGCTGATCGACGACGGCGCCAATGTGGTGCTCACCGGACGCACCGAGGAGACCGCCGCGAAGGCCGCCGCCGCCCTGGGCGAACGGGCCCTGGGCGTGGCCGCGGACAACGCCGACCCACAGGCCCCGGCCCGCCTGGTGGCGGCCGCCCGGGAGCGCTTCGGCGGCTTCGACGGCATCCTGATCAGCGTGGGCGGCCCACCGCCCGGCGGCGCCGCCGACACCACCGACGACCAGTGGCGGACCGGCTTCGAGACGGTCTTCCTCGGCGCGGTCCGGCTGGCCCGCGCCGCCGCGGAGGAGCTGGGCACGGGCGGCGTCATCGGCTTCGTGCTCTCCGGCTCCGTGCACGAGCCGATCCCCGGCCTCTCCGTCTCCAACGGCCTCCGCCCGGGCCTGGCCGGCTTCGCCAAATCCCTCGCCGACGAACTGGGCCCGCGCGGCGTCCGCGTCGTCGGTCTGCTGCCCGGCCGGATCGCCACCGACCGGATGACCCAGCTGGACGCCGCCTCCGGCGACCCGGAAGGCTCCCGGGCCCGCAACACCGCCGCGATCCCGCTGCGCCGCTACGGCGACCCGGCGGAGTTCGGCCGCACCGCCGCCTTCCTGCTCTCCCCCGCCGCCTCGTATCTGACGGGCGTGATGCTCCCGGTGGACGGCGGGGCGCGGCGGGGGTTCTGACGGTACGTACGGCGGGGGGCTGACGGTGCGTACGGCTCGGGGTCTGCGGGTGCGGACGGCTGGCCGACCCGCTCCGCCCGTTAGCTGACCCGCTCCGCGCGGTGGCGGACGGCGCGGAGCCGGACCTCGGCGGGCAGCTCGTCCAGGCCCGCCGAGGTCCGGGCGTGCGCCACCGCCCCCTCGGACAGCCGCCGCAGCACCGTCCCGGGGTCGGCGTGCGGGGCCAGCCGGAGCAGGGCGCGCAGCCGGGGGGCGGTGCGGCGGCCGGTGAGCACCACGCCCGCCCGGTCCACCCCGGGCACCGCCTCCGCCTCGGCCGCCAGCGCCTCCTCCAGCGCCCGGCCGCGGACCGTCGCGCCCGTCCCGTCGCCGCTGTCGACCAGCACCGTGCCGAGCCGGCGCCGCCGCAGCTGCGCCAGCAGCCACCACAGCAGCAGCGCCGCCAGCACGGCCAGGGCGGCGATCACCGCCGGCCACCACCAGCCGCGGCCGGTGAAGCGGGTGCGGTCCGCCGCGGTCAGCAGCACCCCGTCCGGGCCGGTCCACGGCCAGCCGGACGGCAGGTCGAGCCCCCACCGGGCGGGCAGGTCCAGACCGCCCAGCAGGACCGTGCCGCCGGTGCCGAGCAGCAGCAGGCCGGTCAGCCCGAGCAGCACCCGGTTGACCGCCGTGCGGACGCCGCGCATCGCGCGCTCACCTCCTCTTCGGGCGCCGGACGTCGACGCGCAGCCGCGGCGGGTGCGTCAGGTGCAGCTCGCGCAGGCCCTCGCCGAGCGCCGTGGTGAGGTCGCCGCGGACCGCGTCCAGCTCCCGGAAGTGCGCCACCGCCCGCGCCCGCGCCCGGCGGCGGCCGACCGCGACCCGTACGGACTGCACCCCGGAGACCTCCATGGCGCGGTCGCGCAGCACCAGCGCGGCGGCCGGCCGGTCCAGTCCGGCCCGGACCCCGGCCGTGCGCCGCATCGGCAGCACCGCCCGCAGTCCGGGCGTGGCGGCCAGTACGAGCAGCCAGATCCCGAGGGCCACCGCGAGCGCCGCGGCGCCCAGCACCCACACGTCGTCCAGGTGCCGGGTGGCCAGTTCGTCCGCCAGCCACCGGCGCCAGGCCATCGCCGGGCGGCCGGCCCGCACCGCGGCCACGTCGTAGAGCAGCAGGCCGGTGCAGCCCAGCAGCACCAGGGCGACCACCGCGGCCGGCACCCGGCGCGCCGACCAGAACCGGCCGGTCCGCCCGCCTCCGCCCGGCTGCCGCTCCCCGCTGCCGGGGGCGTCGGGGGACGCCGCCTCGGGGCCGGCAGTGTCCAGGGCGTCGGTGGTGTCCCGCCCCGCCGGCTCCGGCGCGCTCGCCTGCCCGCTCCCCGGCCCGCTCACCGCACCCGCTCCCGGCTCCGCTCGGCGAGCAGCGGCGAGGTCAGCCGCTCCACCTGCACCGCCACCTCGGCCACCGTCATACCCGCCAACGCCTTGACTCGGTCGGTCACTTGACGGCGTACCAGGCCGCAGTGCGCGCCGATGGGGGCGGGGTAGGGCAGTTCCACCGCGACCCGCAGCCGGGCCTCGCCGAAGGGCGGGCGGACCTCGCGGCGGGCCACCGTCACCGTCGCATGGGCGTCGGTGCGGGCGCCGGGCGACGCGGTGCGCAGCGCCTCGCGGGCCGCCCGCGCGGCGATCTTGGCGACCACCCGGTCGGCGATCCGGGTCGCGCCGCGCTCACCCTCCGGTACGCCGCCGCCGGTGGCCGGCGGGGTCGCCGTCGCCATCCCGGCTCACCGCCGCCGGTCGTCGCGGTCGCCGGTACGGGCGCGGAGGAACTCCCAGGCCGCCACGTCCCCGTCCAGGAACCGCCCGGCCACGAACCCGATGGCGCCCAGCGCCGCCACCAGGATGAACGCCCCGAATCCGCCGAAGTACCCGGCGAAGCCCAGCGCCATCCCGGCCACGAGGCCGACCACGGTCATGCTCATCCTGCGCTCCTTCGCTCAACCGCTCCGGCCGGGCCCGGTCACTGGATCCGCGGCGCCGGTTCCGCTTCCTCGTCGGGCTCGTCGGGCAGCTTCACATCGCTCACCGCGATGTTGACCTCGACGACTTCCAGGCCGGTCATCCGCTCCACGGCGGAGATCACGTTCTCCCGCACGTCCCGGGCCAGGTCGGCGATGGGGACGCCGTACTCGACCACGATGCCCAGGTCGAGCGCGGTCTGCACCTCGCCGACCTCGGCCTTCACCCCGCGCGTGGCGGTGCCGGCCCGGCCGCCGGGCACCCGTTCGCGCACCGCGCCGAGCGTGCGGGCGAAGCCGCTGCCCATGGCGTGGACGCCCGGCACCTCGCGGGCCGCGAGCCCGGCGATCTTCTCCACCACGCCGACCGCGATGGTGGTCCGGCCGCGTATCGCGGGGTCGCCGCCGCCCCGCCGCACCAGCGGTTCCGCCACGTCCGCGCTCTGCTGACCAGGGGTCGTCATGGCCGTCCGTCCCTTCTCCGCCTGCTGCCGGTGACGCCGTACGGCGGCCGGCTGCGACCGCCGACCGTTCGATTACGGGCGAAATGCTCCTTTCGCCCCGATCCACGGTAGGGGCGGATGCCGGGACGCGCTCCGGGAACGTGGCAGCGGAGTGCCGCGACCTGCCCCGGCGGGCCGCCTGGGGCAGGCTGGGGACGTGCACCGGGACGGATGGGAAAGGGGTGGCGCGGTGGCCGCGGACGAGCTGGCACGCACCGTACGGGAGCAGGTCGGGGCCGGCCGGATCCTGCCGCTCGGCGGGCCGGCGGACGGGGCGTGGATCACCGAACGGGCGGCCCGCGCGGCGCTGCTGCGCGCCCCCGGCCTCCCGCCCGGCGTACGCCTGGACGCGCTGCGCCTCTCGCTCGCCGATCCGGACGGCACCCCCGCACCGGCCGTCCCGGCGCCGCCGGGCGCCCTGCCGCCGGGCCCGCTGCGCCTCACCGCGGACGTCACCGCCCCGCCCGGCCGCCCGCTGCCCGCGCTCACCGGCGCCCTGCGGACCGCGCTGCTGACGGCGGCGGAGGACGCCCTGGGCCTGGTGGTGGACGCGGCGGACCTCCGCGTCACAGGACTGCTGGACGCGCCGCCGGGCCCGGTCCCCGCCCCCGGCACCTCGTCCGCCGGTACGACGGCGTCCCCTTACGAAACCGTGGCCGAGCCCCCGCGCGGCGGTGGCGCGAGCCCGGCCCCGGGCGGCGCGGACGAGCTGGCCGCGCGGGTGCTGGCCGTGCCGGGAGTGGCCCGGCTCGCGCCGGCCACCGCCGGGCGCTCGCGGGGCGTGGCCCGGTCCGGCGGCCATGCGCTGGTCCAGCTGGCGACCGCGCCCGGCTACCGCCCGCTGGACGTGGCCCGCGCCGTCCGCTCGGCCCTCACCGCACCCGCGCCGGGGCCGGACGCGATCACTGGACCGGACACGACCGCTGCGCCGGACACGACCACTGGACCGGACACAGCCCTGGTCACGGCCGCGGTCCTGGTCACAGCGGTGGACGCCGCCTGACGGGGCAGCCCCTCAGCCCCGCCCGGCCCCTCAGCCCCCGTCCGGCCTCAGTCCCCCACCCCCGCCAGATCGCGCAGCCGCCGCGCCTGGGCGGCCCGTTCGGCGCGGCGCTGCTCCTCGTACGTGCGGCCCGCGGCGCCGGCCAGCAGGGCCTTGGTCTCGATGACGGCGTCCCGGGGCGCGGCGGTGAGGGCGGCGGCCAGATCGGCGGTCGCGGCGTCCAGTTCGCCACCGGGGACGACGAGGTTCACCAGGCCGATCCGCTCGGCCTCCTCGGCCCGTACGAAGCGGCCGGTGGCGCAGATCTCCAGCGCGCGGGCGTAGCCGACGAGGCCCACCAGGGGGTGGGTGCCGGCGAGGTCGGGCACCAGGCCCAGGCTGGTCTCGCGCATGGCGAACTGGACGTCCTCGGCGGCGACCCGCAGATCGCAGGCGAGGGCGAGCTGGAAGCCCGCGCCGATGGCGTGGCCCTGGACGGCGGCGATGGAGACCAGGTCGTTCCGCCGCCACCAGGTGAACGCCTCTTGGTACTCGGCGATGGTGGCGTCCAGCGCCTCGTCCGAACCGCGCGCCAGATCGAGGAACGACGGCTCGCCGTCGAACCCTTCGGGCGTGAACGCCTGCCGGTCCAGCCCCGCGGAGAAGGACACGCCCTCCCCGCGGAGCACCACGATCCGGACGTTCCCCGGCAGCAGCGAGCCCGCCTCGGCGAGCGCCCGCCACATGGCGGGGGACTGCGCATTGCGCTTTGCCGCGTTGGCGAGGGTCACCGTGGCGATCGCGTCGTCCACGGTGAGCCGTACTCCGTGCCTGTCGAGCAGAGTCATGAGGGCGCCTCCGAGTCAGCCACCGCACCTGCGTGCGTAAGTGACTGAACGGTAACCTCCCGGCCGACGGCTCGGACGGCCGGGGGTACCGCGGCACCCGGAGCCGGATGCCCTCTAGACCGAGGCGGCCTTCTTGCCCCTCGTGGCTCCGCCGCGGCCGCGCAGGACCACTCCGGATTCGGTGAGCATCCGGTGCACGAATCCATAGGAGCGGCCCGTTTCCTCGGCCAGCGCCCGGATGCTCGCTCCGGAGTCGTACTTCTTCTTCAGGTCTGCCGCGAGCTTCTCGCGCGCGGCGCCGGTCACCCGGCTGCCCTTCTTCAGAGTCTCGGCCACCCGTGCCTCCTCGTGGGAAGTGCGCTCTGGACTCTCATGATCACCCCTCCCCGGCTTCCTGGCCACCCATTCCGCGAGGTACGTGGCACATCCTTTGCCGTGCCGGGGGTGTCCGGGGCGGCCGGAATGCCCGCTTCCGAGCGCCCGGCGGCCGCCGGGTACGTCCCGTTCCGGGAGAAGTGCCAGGTCAGGGGGTGTGCCGTGAGTCACAGGGCGGACGGGTCCGCGCGAGCCTGCCGGGTCCGGCAGGCTCGCCGGGGTACCAGCCGTTCTCACTCAGATGATGGATCACCCATGGGCCGAATGATCCATCCGGCGTGATCCATCCGGCGGGAGCGGTACCGCCGGACCGGTACGGCCGCGGTCAGGCCAGCGCGACCAGGTCCGCGTAGTCCTGGCCCCACAGGTCCTCGACGCCGTCCGGCAGCAGGATGATCCGCTCCGGGGCGAGCGCGTCCACGGCGCCCTCGTCGTGGGTCACCAGGACCACCGCGCCGGTGAAGGTGCGCAGCGCGCCGAGGATCTCCTCGCGGCTGGCCGGGTCGAGGTTGTTGGTGGGCTCGTCGAGGAGGAGGACGTTGGCGGAGGAGACGACCAGGGTCGCCAGCGCGAGCCGGGTCTTCTCGCCGCCGGAGAGCACCCCGGCGGGCTTGTCGACGTCGTCGCCGGAGAAGAGGAACGAGCCGAGCACCTTGCGGACCTCGACCAGATCCATGTCGGGGGCGGCGGAGCGCATGTTCTCCAGGACCGTGCGGTCCGGGTCCAGCGTCTCGTGCTCCTGGGCGTAGTAGCCGAGCTTGAGGCCGTGGCCGGGGCGGACCTCGCCGGTGTCGGGGGTCTCGACGCCGGCCAGCAGGCGCAGCAGGGTGGTCTTGCCGGCGCCGTTCAGGCCCAGGATGACGACCCGGGAGCCCTTGTCGATGGCGAGGCTGACGTCGGTGAAGATCTCCAGGGAGCCGTAGGACTTCGACAGGCCCTCGGCGGTGAGCGGGGTCTTGCCGCACGGGGCCGGCTCCGGGAAGCGCAGCTTGGCGACCTTGTCGGAGACCCGCACCGCCTCCAGGCCGGCCAGCAGCTTGTCGGCGCGCTTGGCCATGTTCTGGGCGGCGACGGTCTTGGTGGCCTTGGCGCGCATCTTGTCGGCCTGGGAGTGCAGGGCGGCGGCCTTCTTCTCGGCGTTGGCCCGCTCGCGGCGGCGGCGCTTCTCGTCGGCCTCGCGCTGCTGCTGGTAGAGCTTCCAGCCCATGTTGTAGACGTCGATCTGGGCGCGGTTGGCGTCGAGGTAGAAGACCTTGTTGACGACCGTCTCGACCAGGTCGACGTCGTGGGAGATGACGATGAAGCCGCCGCGGTAGGTCTTGAGGTAGTCGCGCAGCCACGCGATGGAGTCGGCGTCGAGGTGGTTGGTGGGCTCGTCCAGGAGCAGGATGTCGGCGTCCGAGAAGAGGATCCGGGCGAGCTCCACGCGGCGCCGCTGGCCGCCGGAGAGGGTGTGCAGCGGCTGGGCGAGGATGCGGTCGGGCAGGCCCAGGCTGGCGGCGATGGTGGCGGCCTCGGCCTCGGCGGCGTACCCGCCCTTGGTGAGGAACTCCGTCTCCAGCCGCTCGTACTTCTTCATGGCCTTCTCGCGGGTGGCGCCCTTGCCGTTCGCCATCCGGTCCTCGTTCTCGCGCATGCGGCGCAGGACGGTGTCCAGACCGCGGGCGGAGAGGATGCGGTCGCGGGCCAGTACGTCGAGGTCGCCGGTGCGCGGGTCCTGGGGCAGATAGCCGACCTCGCCGGAGCGGGCGACCTGGCCGCTGGCCGGCATGCCCTCGCCGGCCAGGACCTTGGTGAGGGTGGTCTTGCCGGCGCCGTTGCGGCCGACCAGGCCGATGCGGTCGCCGCGGGCGATGCGGAAGGAGGCGGACTCGATGAGGACGCGGGCGCCGGCGCGCAGCTCGAGGCCGGAAGCGGTGATCACGGAAAAACTCCAGGGCAGGAAGACGGCGGGTGGGACGGTCCGAAGCGGTCTGCGCCGTCTAATGAACCCAGAGGAGAACTGCCATGCAGGCAGTCTAACGGGCCGGTGCAAGTCGATTTCCGGCGCGAGGGGAGCCCGCCGCGGGACTGTGAGGCAGGCCACAACGGGCGCGCGGGGGCGGCCCGGCGGGGTGCCGTACGCCCAACTCGCGCCGGGCGGCGGGCCGGTGGGCCGCGCCGCCCGGGGCGGTCCGGAGGGCCGTTACGCGCCGCCGGTGTGCACCTGGAAGGCCGCCCGGCGGACGGCCTTGGCGAGCGCCGGGTCGGGGTGGGCGGCGGCCAGCGCCACCAGCACCTGCACGGTGCGGGGGTGGCCGACCGCGCGGACCTCCGCCAGCAGCCGGGGCACCGAGCCCTGCACGGCGGAGTCCAGGTGGCGGACCAGGAGCTGGGTCTCGCCGTGGTCGGCGACGGCCGCGGCGGTGTCCACCCACAGCCACGTCGACTCCTCGCGGGTCAGCACGTCCGCCGCGGTCTCCGGGTCGCCGCCCTCGTGCTCGAAGAGCCACAGCAGGGCGTACGGGCGCAGGACCTGTTCGGCGGCGGCGGCCCGGACGGCGGGCTCGGCGGGGGCGCCGACCGCCCGCAGCGCCTCGAAGGCCAGTCCGCGCAGCAGCGCGTCCTCGCCGCGGGCGGCGGCCAGCAGCTCCTCGACGGCCGCGCCGACGGACCGGGCGGCGAGCCAGGCGCGGTACTCGGCGCGGGCCGGGCCCGGGGTCAGCCGGGCGCAGCCGCGCAGCATGGCCTCCGCGGACTGCTCGATATGGCCGGCCGGGCTCTGCGCGGCGACGCAGATCTGCTCCAGCTTGACCCACACCGACCAGTTGCCGAGCGGCGTGAGCTGGGCCTCGTCGGCCGGTCCGGTGCCGTGCTCCGGGGCCGGCATCAGGGCGCCGACCGCGCGCAGGGCGTCCAGCGCCCAGGCCAGCAGACCGGCCAGCGGCGCCCCCGCGGCGTCGCAGGCCGGCCCGTCGGCGGCGGCGCCGTCCGGGTCGGGGTCCGGTCCGTAGGGCACCTCGCAGCGCTCGGTGCGCAGCTCCGCGACGCGCTGTTCGAGCATGTCGAGGAGGACCGGGAGCCGGACCGGGCCGGCGGACAGGTGCAGCAGGGACAGCAGTTGCGGCACCGCCTCGACGACCTCGGCGACGAGGGTGGGGCCGGCGTCCGCCGGGGCGGGCAGCGCCAGCGACCAGGCGTCGAAGAGCGCGACCCAGCCGCGCAGTACGGCGGTGTCGTCGCGGTCCCAGGCGCGCAGCCGCCAGCCGGGGCGGGCCAGGCCGTCGTGGAGCTCGATGAGGCCGGCGAGCCGGGCCCGGTCCCAGTCGGCGCGGACCTGGTGGGGCGTCAGGCCCAGGGCGCCGGCGGCGCCGGCCACGGCGTCCTCGGGGAGCGCTCCGCGGGGGCCGGCGCGCAGGCTGCCGGTCCGGTCGGCCCAGCGCGCCAGGCGGGCCGCGCCGGCCAGGACGGCGCGGGCCTGGCGGGCCAGTTCCGCGGGCGGCGGGGTGCCCTCGGGGGGCCGGGGCGCCGGGCGGGCGGCCCGGGTGCTCACCGCCCGGCGGGCGGCCGCAATCGGTTGTCGGGGGACGAGTCGGAGCCGGGAGTCGCGCGGTGTACGGGACGTCACAGGAGCAGTCTTGCCGCTGACGGCCCGAAAGCCCAATCGGACGGCGGACCCCGGCGCTCCGGTCCCGGGCCGGCCCCGCGCCGCCGGGCCGGGGGCGTCACATCAGCGGGATGAGGAAGCGGCGCAGGGTCTCCTCGTAGCGGCCCGGGTCGGCGTTCCACATGGCGGCGTGCGGGGCCTGCGGGACGGTCTGAAGGGTGATCAGCTCGGGGCGGCGGGAGGCGAAGCGGCGGGAGGCCGCCCAGGGCGCGAGGGTGTCCTCCGAGCCGTGGAAGAGGAGGACGGGCACGGTCAGTTCGCCGGGGTCGACGGCGTCCTCGGGGCGGTCGACGGGGAGTCCGGTGTGGCCCTCGGCGGCGCGGACGGCCAGCGGGAGCAGGGCGCGCGGGACGTGCCGGGCGGTGGCCAGCGCGCGGACCGTGGTGTGCCGGTCCAGGACCGGGGAGTCCAGGACCAGGCCGGAGATCCGGTCGCGCAGGGCGGACCGGGTGGCGGTGCGCAGCGCCATGGTGGCGCCGGTGGACCAGCCGTGCAGGACGACCGCGCGGGCACCGTGGCCGGCGGCGAAGCGGAGGGCGGCGTCCACATCGCGCCATTCGGTGTCGCCGAGGTGGTGCAGGCCGTCGCCGGTGCGCGGGGCGCCGGGGTCGTTGCGGTAGCCGAGGCCCAGGACGGGGAAGCGCTGGCGGTGCAGGAACGGCAGGACGACCAGGGGGTGTTCGCGGGTGGTGCCCAGGCCGTGGACGGCGATGACCCAGGTGTCGCGGTCGCCGGGGACGAACCACGCGGGCAGGTCGCCCAGTTCGCCGGGGACGGCGACGTCGGTGTGGTCGATGCCGAACGCCTCGCGGGGGCCGCCGACGTGCACCTGCGGGGTCAGCCGCATCCGCGCGCCGGGCCGCAGGGCGCCGCGGGTGACCCGTTCCAGGCGGCGGACGACGGTGTCGGGGGGGTGCGGGGTGCCGTGCACGACGGGTCCGACGACGGCGTGGCAGCCGGCGCCGGCCAGGCCGTACGTACCGGGCCGGAGGGACGCGAGGCTGCGGGTGAGGACGATGTGGTCGCCGGCGGCGGAGTGCACGGTGAGGCGGGAGTCGCCGGGCAGCGGATGGCCGGGCGATGGTTTCAGGGCAATCGCTCCGGCGTACCGGCCGGCCGCCACGGCGGCCGCGCCGGCACCGATCACGGTGGTGGCGGTCGCCGCCGCCACGGTCCCCAGTCGCACCCCTCCAGTGTGCGCATGACCCGCCGGTCCCGGCCACCGGGCGTCGGTACCGGGGCCCGGACCAGCGGCGTTGTACGGCGCGTGGGGACGGCCGGAGGCGGTGCGGCCGCTCAGGCGGGGCCGTCGGCGGGCTGGCCGTAGCCGCGCAGCCGTTCGGTGGCCTCGGCCAGCTCGGCGTCGGAGAGCAGGGTCGGGGTGAGACCGGGCACCGAACGGGCCAGGAGCCAGACCCGGCACATCCACTCCAGCTGGGCGGTGCGGTCCAGGGCCTGGGCGAGGCCGGTGCCGTGGGTGAGGGTGCCGTGGTTGCGCAGCAGGACGCCGCTGCGGTCGCGCAGGGCGGTGAGCGCGTGGGCGGCCAGCTCGTCGCTGCCGTAGAGCGCGTAGGGGGCGACGCGGACCGGGCCGCCGAGCGCGCCGGCCATGTAGTGGATGGCCGGGAGTTCGTCGACGAGGGTGGAGACGGCGGTGGCGTGCGGGGCGTGGGTGTGCACCACGGCGGTGGCCGTGGTGGCGCGGTAGACGGCCAGGTGGAGCGGGAGTTCGCTGGTCGGGCGGAGCCGGCCGATGACCTGGCGGCCGTCGAGGTCGACCGCGGTGGCGTCGGAGGGGCGGAGCCGGTCGTAGGGGACGCCGCTGGGCGTGACGAGGACGGTGTCCCGGACGCGGACCGAGACGTTGCCGGAGGTGCCGGCGACGAGGCCGTCGGCGGCGGTGCGGCGGGCGGTGGCGACGAGCTCGGCCCAGGCGTCGGCGAGGGATTCGGGGTGGTCCTGCATGGGTCCTCCGGTGCGGTGCGGCGGGCGTGCTGGATACGCACGAGGGCGGTGCACGACACCGTACGAGCGGGCCGGGGCACGGTACGCCACGGCACCACCTGTCCGGTATCCGCCATATGGGGAGAGCTAGCACGCTACGGGCGATTGGCCGGAGATCGACCACCTTGCGTCGATCATCCGTTAACGTCGAGTGAACGGCCACCCCCCACATGTCCTCGCCAAGGGGGAATCCATGACGTGTGACCTCTCCACCTCCCGGGCCGGACTGGCGGCCGCGATAGCCGCGGCGTCCCTGGCCGGTACCGCACTCACCGCACAGCCCGCGCGGGCCGACGCCCGGCCCCTGGGGCACGACATCTCCGCGCACCAGAAGCACATCGACTGGCGGGCGGCGCGCGCCAAGGGCGCGCGGTTCGTCTACATCAAGGCCACCGAGTCGCACAGCTACCGCAGCCCGTCCTTCGCCGCGCAGTCCCGCGGCGCGCGGGCGGCCGGACTGCTGCGCGGCGCCTACCACTTCGCGGTGCCCAGCGCCTCGTCCGGCACCCGGCAGGCCCGGTTCTTCCTGGCCCACGGCGGCCACTGGAAGCGGGACGGCTGGACGCTGCCGCCGGCCCTGGACATCGAGCGCAACCCGTACCGCGCCGGGAAGCCCTGCTACGGGCTCGGCCGGGCGGCGCTGGTGCGCTGGATACGGGCGTTCAGCGACGAGGTGCGGCGCGCCACCGGCCGGCGTCCGGTGATCTACACGACCGCCCCCTGGTGGAACCGCTGCACCGGCGGCAGCCGGGCCTTCGGCGCGACCCATCCGCTGTGGCTGGCGGACTACACCGGCGCCGCGCGGCCGCCGGCCGGCTGGAGAGTGGCGAGCATCCGGCAGTACGCCGCCCGCGGGCCGCTGCCCGGTGATCAGGACCGCTGGAACGGGACCCCGGCGCAGCTCAGGAAGTTCGCCAACGGATGAGGCGGAAGTGACGGCTGAGGCACCTCCGCGTGAACCCTGCGGGGGTGTCACCGCGGCGCCCGGCCCAGTTCACCTCCCGTTCACCCGCCGTCCGTACGGTCCCGACGACACTGACCATCGAACGGATTGCCTGGGTGAATGGAACACATCACGCTTCTCATCGGGATCGTGATCGTCACGGCCTTGGTGTTCGACTTTACGAACGGCTTCCACGACACGGCCAACGCAATGGCCACCACCATCTCCACCGGGGCTCTGCGACCCAAGGCCGCGGTGGCGATGTCGGCGGGACTCAATCTCGTCGGGGCGTTCCTCTCCGTTGAGGTGGCCAAGACCATCTCCGGCGGCATCATCGACGAAAGCGCCGGCATCCGGCCCGAAGTGATCTTCGCCGGCCTGGTCGGGGCCATCGTGTGGAACCTCCTGACCTGGCTCGCCGGCCTCCCCTCCAGCTCCTCCCACGCCCTCTTCGGTGGTCTGATCGGCGCGACGCTGGTGTCCGTGGGCACCGGCGGCGTGCACGGCGAGGCCGTCGTGATGAAGGTCCTCATCCCCGCGGTGGCCGCGCCGTTCGTGGCCGGTCTGGCCGCGATGGCGGCGACCCGCCTCACCTACCGGCTGGCGCGCGGCCGGGCCGAGGCCGACACCGCCAAGGGCTACCGTGCCGGGCAGATCGCCTCGGCCGCGCTGGTCTCGCTGGCCCACGGCACCAACGACGCGCAGAAGACGATGGGCGTGATCACCCTCGCGCTGATCACCGGCGGGGTCATCGCCCCGCACTCCGACCCGCCGATGTGGGTGATCGCCTCCGCGGGCCTGGCCATCGCGCTCGGCACGTACCTCGGCGGCTGGCGGATCATCCGCACCATGGGCAAGGGCATCACCGACATCCAGCCGCCGCAGGGCTTCGCCGCCCAGACCGGCGCCGCGGCCACCATCCTGGCCTCCTCGCACCTCGGCTTCGCGCTCTCCACCACCCAGGTCTGCTCCGGCTCGGTGATGGGCTCGGGCCTGGGCCGCAAGGGCGGGGTGGTGCGCTGGTCCACGGCCGGGCGGATGGTCGCGGCCTGGGGGCTGACGCTGCCGGCCGCCGGTCTGGTCTCGGCCGGCGCGGCGTTCCTCGCCGACCAGGGCACCTGGGGCGTGGCGGCGGTCGCCGTCCTGGCCCTGGCGGTCTGCGGCGGCATCTGGGCGGCGTCCCGGCGCAAGCCGGTGGACCACACCAACGTCAACGAGGGCCCGGCGGCCGAGCCGGCCGGTGTCGTCACCACCGCGCTGCAGACCGTCTCCCCGCCCCCGGCCGGCCCGGTCGCCGCGGCCGTACGGGCCGTGGACACCCCGTCCGCTTCCGACGCGCTGACCGCCTCCGACGCCGTGGCGGCCGCCGCCCGGCCCGCTCCGGCCACCGCCCCCTGACGGCCCGGCCACCCCTTCCACGGACCCCAAGGACTCCTTCATGCACATCGACTGGGCAGCTCTCGGCCAGGTCTTCGGCGTCAGCCTCGCGGTGACGGTCGGGATCGTGGGCCTGTTCACCGTCGGCATCGTCGGCACCTCCCGCAAGCCGGCCGCGGACGGCGAGGCGGCGGCCACGACGGCGCCGGGCGCCGGGGCGCGCGCCGGGGCCCTGGTGGCCTTCGCGCTCTGCGCGGCGGCGGTGGCGTACGGGATCTACCTCATCGTCGCCACCTGAGCACCCGCGCCGGCGGATCCGGCGGCGGACGGGGCGTCCGGTGGGCGCGGCTGCGGCCGCTCCCCCGGGCGCCCCGTCCGCGCAGCGGCGGCCTGTGGTGTCGGACACAGGGCGGGCGGCGGGGCAGCGTCGCAGGTCAAGGGCGAGTTGACGGGCCTTCGCGGACCGTGGTGGACTGCCGGGGCCAATCGGCGACAGCAGAGGAAGTCCGGTGCGAATCCGGCGCGGTCCCGCCACTGTCACCGGGGAGCGCCCCTCCGAAAGAGGGCCACGGCCCGTACGCGCTACGGGCGGGAAGGCCAGGGGGCGGCGCCGATCCGGGAGCCAGGAGACTCTGGTCGCCGTCACGTCGAGCCAGGGCGCGGACCCTGAGTGAGGACATACCACCATGCCCGGCTGCCCGTCGAGAGCCCCACTGCCCGCTGCCGCAGGGTCCCTTCGGGGGCGGACGGCGGCCTGACCGATGCGCGGCGAACACGCGGGATATGCGTGCGGCGCGGCCCTCGGCTTCCTCGGTGACCTGATCGCGGCGGACCCCCGGCGCGGCCATCCGGTGGCCGCGTTCGGCCGGGCCGCGGCCGCCGCCGAACGCCGCCTGTGGCGCGACCACCGCGGCTGTGGTGCCCTCCACACGGCGCTGTGCGCGGGCGGCGCGGCCGCCGGCGCCTGGGCGCTGGAGCGCGCCGTACGCCACCGGCCGGGCGCCCGCACGGCGCTGACCGCGGCGGCGGTCTGGGCGGTCCTGGGCGGCACCTCGCTGGGCCGGGAGGCCCGGACCGTGGGCGCGGCACTGGCCGCGGACGACCTGGCGGCGGCGCGGGCCCGCCTGCCGCATCTGTGCGGCCGCGATCCGCAGGCGCTGGACGGGCCGCAGATGGCCCGCGCGGTGGTGGAGTCGGTCGCCGAGAACACCTCCGACGCGGTGGTCGGCGCCCTGGTGTGGGGCGCGCTGGGCGGCGTGCCCGGCCTGGTGGCGTTCCGCGCGGTGAACACCCTGGACGCGATGGTCGGTCACAAGTCGCCGCGCTACCGGCGGTTCGGCTGGGCGGCGGCCCGCCTGGACGATGTCGCCGGCTGGCCCGGCTCCCGGCTGACCGCGGCGCTGACCGTACTGGCGGGCCCGGACCGGCGCGGTGCGCTGCGGGCCTGGCGGGCGGACGGCCCGTCCCACCCGAGCCCGAACGCGGGCCCGGTGGAGGCGTCGTTCGCCGGGGCGCTGGGCGTCCGGCTGGGCGGCACGCTGGCGTACGGCGGGCGGGTGGAGCACCGGCCGGTGCTCAACGGCGGGGCGCGGCCGCCGGCGGTGCCCGACATCGAGCGGGCGGTGCGGCTCTCCCGGCGGGTGGGGCTGCTGGCCCTCGGGGCCACGGTCGCCGGACGGCTGGCGGCGGGCGCGCTGCGGCGCGGGAGCGAGAGCGGGAGGACACCCCGGTGAACGGGCAACAGGTGAACGGCCAAGTGGGCGGCGGACCCCAGGGCGGCGGGCTGCTGGTCGCCGGGACGACGTCCGACGCCGGCAAGAGCGTGGTGACCGCCGGCATCTGCCGCTGGCTGGTGCGCCAGGGCGTCTCGGTGGCGCCGTTCAAGGCGCAGAACATGTCGCTGAACTCCTTCGTGACCCGGGAGGGCGCGGAGATCGGCCGGGCGCAGGCGATGCAGGCCGCCGCGGCCCGGATCGAGCCGACCGCGCTGATGAACCCGGTCCTGCTCAAGCCGGGCAGCGACCGCTCCAGCCAGGTGGTGCTGCTCGGCAAGCCGGTGGGCGAGCTGAGTGCGCGCGGCTACCACCAGGGGCGGCAGGAGCAGTTGCTCGGCACCGTCACCGACTGCCTGGCGGAGCTGCGGCGCACCCATGACGCGGTGATCTGCGAGGGCGCCGGCTCCCCCGCCGAGATCAATCTGCGCCGCACCGACATCGTCAACATGGGCCTGGCCCGGGCCGCCCGCCTCCCGGTCGTGGTGGTCGGCGACATCGACCGCGGCGGCGTCTTCGCGTCGTTCTTCGGGACCACCGCGCTGCTGTCCGCCGAGGACCAGGGCCTGCTCGCCGGGTACCTCGTCAACAAGTTCCGCGGCGATGTCACGCTGCTGGAGCCCGGTCTGGAGATGCTGCGCTCGCTCACCGGGCGGCAGACCTTCGGCGTGCTGCCGTACGCCCACGGGCTGGGCATCGACGAGGAGGACGGGCTGAACGTGTCGCTGCGCGGGGCGGTCCGCGAGTCGGTGGTGGCGCCGCCGGCCGGCGAGGACATCCTCCGGGTCGCGGTCTGCGCCGTCCCGCTGATGTCCAACTTCACCGACGTGGACGCGCTGGCCGCCGAACCGGGCGTGGTGGTGCGGTTCGTGGACCGGCCCGAGGAGCTGGCCGACGCGGATCTCGTCGTGCTGCCGGGCACCCGGGGCACGGTCCGGGCCCTGGAGTGGCTGCGGGCGCGCGGCCTGGCGGACGCGGTGGCCCGGCGGGCCGCCGAGGGCCGCCCGGTGCTCGGCATCTGCGGCGGCTTCCAGATGCTCGGCGAACGGATCGAGGACGAGGTCGAGTCGCGCGCCGGCACGGTCGAGGGGCTGGGCCTGCTGCCGGTCCGGGTGCGGTTCGCGGTGGAGAAGACCCTCGCCCGGCCGTCCGGTACGGCGCTCGGCGAGCCGGTGGAGGGGTACGAGATCCACCACGGCGTCGCCGAAGTGGCGGGCGGGGACGAGGAGTTCCTGGACGGCTGCCGGGTGGGCGCCGTGTGGGGCACGCACTGGCACGGGTCGCTGGAGAGCGACGGGTTCCGGCGGGCGTTCCTGCGCGAGGTGGCGCGGGCGGCCGGGCGCCGCTTCGTACCGGCGCCGGACACCCGCTTCGGCGCGCTGCGCGAGGAGCAGCTGGACCGGCTGGGCGATCTGATCGAGGAACACGCGGACACGGACGGGCTGCTGCGGCTGATCGAGAAGGGGGTGCCGGAGGGGCTGCCGTTCGTGCCTCCGGGAGCGCCGTGAGCACGGCGCGGGAGACGACAGGAGCCGGCCGGACAGGTGGAGGACGACAGGGCATGGCAATGACGCGGAACGCGACCCGGCAGTACCCGTTCACGGCGGTCGTCGGCATGGACGACATGCGGCTGGGACTGCTGCTGAACGCCATCTCGCCGGCCATCGGCGGGGTGCTGGTGCGGGGCGAGAAGGGCACCGCGAAGTCGACGATGGTGCGCGGGCTGGCGGAGCTGATGCCGGCCGTGGACGTGGTCGCCGGCTGCCGGTTCTCCTGTGATCCCCAGGCGCCGGACCCCGGCTGCCCGGACGGACCGCACGGCGCGGCCGCCGCGGAGTCGCGGCCGGCGCGGATGGTGGAGCTGCCGGTCGGCGCGTCCGAGGACCGCCTGGTGGGCGCGCTGGACATCGAACGGGCGCTGTCGGAGGGGGTGAAGGCGTTCGAGCCGGGCCTGCTGGCCGACGCGCACCGCGGTGTGCTCTACGTGGACGAGGTCAACCTCCTCCACGACCACCTGGTCGACCTCCTGCTGGACGCCGCCGCCATGGGCGCCTCCTACGTGGAGCGCGAGGGGGTCTCGGTGCGGCACGCCGCCCGCTTCCTGCTCGTCGGCACCATGAACCCCGAAGAGGGCGAGCTGCGGCCGCAGTTGCTGGACCGCTTCGGGCTGACGGTCGAGGTCGCGGCCTCCCGGGAGCCGGCGCGGCGGGTCGAGGTGGTCCGCCGGCGGCTGGCGTACGACGCCGATCCGGCGGGCTTCGCGGCGCGCTGGGCGGACGAGGAACGGGCGCTGCGCGAACGGATCGCGGCGGCCCGGGAGTTGCTGCCCGCGGTGGCGCTCGGGGACACCGCGCTGCGGCAGATCGCGGCGGTCTGCGCGGCGTTCGAGGTGGACGGCATGCGCGCGGACATCGTCATGGCGCGCACCGCCACCGCGCTGGCCGCGTGGGCCGGGCGGACCGAGGTCCGGGAGGAGGACGTGCGGCAGGCGGCGCTGCTGGCGCTGCCGCACCGCCGCCGCCGGGCGCCGTTCGACGCCCCCGGTCTGGACGAGGACCTGCTCGACCGGACGCTGGAGGAGTTCGCGGGCCAGGAGGAGCAGCAGGGCCAGGACGGGCCGGACGGCCCGGCGGATGGCGGGGACGATCCGGAGCCGGACGGTCCGGACGGGGGCCCGGACGGGGGCCCGGACGGCGGGCCGGACGGGGACGGTCCGGGCGGCGGGCTGCCGCCGCAGGAGGACGCTCCCCAGGCGGACGGCCGCCAGGAGCCGCCCGTTCCGCACCAGCGCGAGGAAGAGGCCCAGTCGGCGCCCGCGAAGGACGAGGCCGGGTCCCGGCCCGAGGGCGGCGCGGCCGCCGAGGCGCCCGCGGTGGCGGCCGGTGAGCCGTTCCGCACCCGGCGGCTGGACGTCCCGGGTCTCGGCGAGGGCGCCGACGGCCGCCGCTCCCGGGCCCGTACCGCGCACGGCCGGACGACCGGCGCCCGCCGCCCCCGGGGCGCCCTGGGCAAGCTCCACCTGGCCGCCACCGTGCAGGCCGCGGCCCCGCACCAGAAGGCGCGCGGGCGGCGCGGCCCCGGCCTGGTGGTGCGCCGGGACGATCTGCGCGAGGCGGTGCGCGAGGGGCGCGAGGGCAATCTCGTGCTGTTCGTGGTGGACGCGTCCGGGTCGATGGCGGCGCGGAAGCGGATGGGCGCCGTCAAGGGCGCGGTGCTGTCGCTGCTGCTCGACGCGTACCAGCGGCGCGACAAGATCGGGATGATCACCTTCCGGGGCTCCGGCGCCGAGCTGGCACTGCCGCCGACCTCGTCGGTGGAGGCCGGCGCGGCCCGGCTGGAGCGGCTGCCGACCGGCGGCCGGACGCCGCTGGCGGAGGGGCTGCTGCGGGCCCAGGAGGTGCTGCGGGTGGAGCGGATGCGGGACCCGTCCCGCCGCCCGCTGCTGGTCGTCGTCACCGACGGCCGGGCCACCGGCGGCCCCGAGCCGCGCGTCCGGGCGCACCGGGCGGCGGCCCTGCTGGCCGCCGCGGGCACCGCGTCGGTGGTGGTGGACTGCGAGGCGGGCCCGGTGCGCCTGGGCCTGGCCGGCGAGCTGGCCCGGGAGCTGCGCGGGACCGCCGTGACCCTCGACGAACTGCGCGCGGACCGCGTCTCCGCGCTCGTACGGACCGTACAGGGCAGGCCCGGGACCGGCGGCGGCGCCGGGCGGGCCGCCCACCGACCGGGATCCTCCAACAGGAAGGCCGCGTAATGCCGCAGGGACAGCCGAGCGTCGTACCGGACGACGGGCTCACCACCCGCCAGCGCCGCAACCGCCCGCTGGTGCTGGTGCACACCGGCGAGGGCAAGGGCAAGTCGACCGCCGCCTTCGGTCTGGCGCTGCGCGCCTGGAACCAGGGCTGGCCGGTCGGGGTGTTCCAGTTCGTGAAGTCGGCGAAGTGGAAGGTCGGCGAGGAGCGCGCGCTGAAGGTGCTCGGCGCCTCCGGGGAGGGCGGCACGGTCGACTGGCACAAGATGGGCGAGGGCTGGTCCTGGGTGCAGCGCGACTCGCAGTTCAGCAACGAGGAGGCGGCCCGGGAGGGCTGGGAGCAGGTCAAGCGGGATCTGGCCGCGGAGACGTACAAGCTGCTGGTGCTGGACGAGTTCGCGTACCCGCTGAAGTGGGGCTGGGTGGACGCCGAGGAGGTCGTCGCGGTGCTGCGGGACCGCCCCGGGGCGCAGCACGTGGTCATCACCGGGCGCGGCGCGCCGCAGCCGCTGCTGGACTACGCGGACCTGGTGACGGACATGACGAAGGTCAAGCACCCGATGGACGCGGGCCAGAAGGGCCAGCGGGGCATCGAGTGGTGAACGGCGGGAACGGCGGCAGGTGAACGGCGGATGGTGAACGGCGGATGGTGAACGGGAAGAGCGCGCGATGAGCACGGGTGGGGTGCCCCGGCTGGTGATCGCCGCGCCGTCGTCCGGCGCGGGGAAGACCACGGTGGCGACCGGCCTGATGGCGGCGTTCGCCGAGGCGGGCCTTACGGTCTCGCCGCACAAGGTGGGGCCGGACTACATCGACCCCGGCTACCACGCGCTGGCCACCGGCCGGCCGGGCCGCAATCTGGACGCCTTCCTGTGCGGTCCGGAGCGGATCGCGCCGCTGTTCCTGCACGGGGCGGCGGGCGCGGACCTGGCGCTGGTCGAGGGCGTGATGGGGCTGTTCGACGGCGCCTCCGGGCGCGGCGAACTGGCCTCCACGGCGCAGGTGGCGAAGCTGCTGCGGGCACCGGTGGTGCTCGTGGTGGACGCCTCCTCGCAGTCCCGGTCGGTGGCCGCGCTGGTGCACGGCTTCGCCTCCTGGGACCCGGAGGTCCGGCTGGCCGGGGTGATCCTCAACAAGGTCGGCTCGGACCGCCACGAGGAGCTGCTGCGGGACGCCATGGAGTCCTCCGGGGTGCCGGTCCTCGGCGCGCTGCGCCGTACGGAGCTGGCCCGGACCCCGTCCCGGCACCTGGGCCTGGTGCCGGTCGCCGAACGCCGCGCCGAGGCCCTGGAGTCCGTACGGGCGCTGGCCGCGCGGGTGCGCGAGGGGTGCGATCTGGAAGCGCTGCTGGCGCTGGCCCGGAGCGTGCCGGAGCTGCCGGACCGGCCGTGGGACCCCGCCGCGGCGGTGGCGCCGGCGGCCGGGGGCGGCGGGCGGCCGGTGGTGGCGGTGGCCGGCGGGCCCGCGTTCACCTTCACCTACGCCGAGCACGCCGAGCTGCTGGCCGCGGCGGGCGCCGAGGTGGTGCCGTTCGATCCGCTGCGCGACGAGCGGCTGCCGGCCGGGACCCGCGGGCTGGTGATCGGCGGCGGTTTCCCCGAGGTGTACGCGCCGGAGCTGTCGGCGAACGCGCCGCTGCGGGCCGAGGTGGCCCGGCTGGCGGCGTCCGGGGCGCCGGTGTCCGCCGAGTGCGCCGGGCTGCTGTACCTGTCCCGTTCGCTGGACGGGAAGCCGATGTGCGGGGTGCTGCCCGCCGACGGCCGGATGACCGAGCGGCTGACGCTGGGCTACCGCGAGGCGGTGGCGCTGGCGGACAACGCGCTGGCGGCGGCCGGGACCCGGGTGCGCGGCCACGAGTTCCACCGGACCGTGCTGGAGCCGGGCGCGGGTCCGTCCCCGGCGTGGGGCGTGACGCACCCCCGGCGCGGGGTGGAGGGCTTCGTGTCCGGCGGGGTGCACGCCTCGTATCTGCATCTGCACTGGGCGGCGGAGCCGTCCGCGGCGGCCCGGCTGGTGGCCGGCGCGGCCCGGCGGCCGGAGCCGGCCGGGGGCGGTGCCCGGTGAGCCGGCCGGCCCGGTGAGCCCGGCGGCGCTGGTCGCGGGGGTGGGCGCGCGCCGCGGGGTGCCGGCGGCGGAGGTGGTCGAGCTGATCGCCGCGGCGCTGGCGGCGGCGGGCGCGGAGCCCGGTGCGCTGGCCGGGCTGGCCACCGTCGCCGCGAAGGCCGGTGAGCCCGGACTCCTGGGCGCCGCACGGGAGTTGGGGGTGCCGCTGTGGGCGTACCCGGCCGGGCGGCTGGCGGCCGTACGGGTCCCGGCGCCGTCCGCCGCCGTCCGGGCCGCGGTGGGCACCCCGAGCGTCGCGGAGGCGGCCGCGCTGCTGGCCGCCGGGCCGGGCGCGCGGCTGGTCGCCGGCAAGCGGGTCTCCGCGCCGCCGGGGCGGCCGGGCGCGGCGACCTGCGCGCTGGCGGCCCCGGCGGAACCGGACAGGCCGGACGCCGCCGCCCTTACCTCCGGTACGGCGGGCGCGCCCGCACTCCCCGCGGCGGGTGCCGCTATCGTCGTCCCCTCCCCCGGCCCGCCGCGCCCCGGCGCGGCCCGGCGGCGGGCGGCCCATACCGGCGGCCCGGCCGCCGGCAGCGACATCACCGGTCCCCTAGGAGACATCGTGACCTCCCCTCCCGCACTGCTCGTCGCCGGCCACGGCACCCGTCACGAAGGGGCCGCGGACGCCGTGCGCGCGCTGGTGCGCCGGCTCGCCGAACGGCACCCCGACGTGCCGGTGGCCGGCGGGTTCTTCGGCGCCCCGGCGTCGCCGCTGCCGCTGTCCGGCGCGGTCGGTGAACTGGCCGCGCGCGGCGCGGACCGCCTCGTCGCCGTACCGCTGCTGCTCGCGCCGGCCGGCCCGCTGCCGGAGGCCCTGCCGGACGCGCTGGCCGCGGCCACCGCGGCGCACCCGGGCCTGACCGCGCGCTGCGCGCCCGAACCGGGCCCCGATCCGCGGCTGCTGGCGGTGCTGGAGCGGCGGCTGGACGAGGCGCTGGGCGGCGGCGCCCGGCGGCCCGGCGACCGGGCGCGGACCACCGTGCTGCTGGTCGGGCGGGGCGCGGCCGATCCGCACGCCAACGCCGAAGTGGCCCGCGCGGCGCGGCTGTTGTGGGAGGGGCGCGGGTTCGCCGCGGTGGAGACCGCGTTCGTGACGCTGGCCGCGCCGGACGTACCGGCCGGGCTGGACCGGTGCCGGATACTGGCCGCCGCGGCGCCCGGCGCGCCCGGCCCGGCCCGGACGGTCGTGCTGCCGTACTTCTTCTTCGCCGGCGACCTGCTGGAGCGGCTGCGCATGCAGGCCGAGGGCTGGGCGGCGGCCCACCCGGACGCCGAGGTGGGGGTCGCCGAACCGGTCGGGGCGGCGCCGGAGCTGGCCGAGGTGGTCTGGGAGCGCTACCGGTCGGTGGCGGCGCCGGTGGCGGCCGGGGAGCGGGCATGAGCGGAACGGGGACGGTGCGGGTACCGGAGCCGGATCTGCGGCACCACGGGGACGCCGAGGTGCGCGGCGCGGATCCGGCGGAGCTGACGGACCTGGCGGTCAACGTCCGGACGGGCACGCCGCCGGCCTGGCTCAAGGCCCGGATCGCCGCGTCGCTGGACGGGCTCGCGGCGTATCCGGACGGCCGGGCGGCGCGCCGGGCGGTGGCCGTCCGGCACGGGCTGCCCGAGGGGCGGGTGCTGCTGACGGCGGGCGCCGCGGAGGCGTTCGTGCTGCTGGCGCGGGCGGTCCGGGCCCGGCGGCCGGTGGTGGTGCACCCGCAGTTCACCGAGCCGGAGGCGGCGCTGCGGGACGCCGGGTACGACGTCGGGCGGGTGCTGCTGACCGAAGGGGACGGCTTCCGGCTGGACCCGGCGGCGGTGCCGGACGACGCGGATCTGGTGGTCGTCGGCAACCCCACCAACCCCACGTCGGTACTGCATCCGGCGGGCGCGGTGGCGGCGCTGGCGCGGCCGGGCCGCACGCTGGTGGTGGACGAGGCGTTCATGGACGCGGTGCCCGGGGAGCGCGAGTCGCTGGCCGGGCGGGCCGGTGAGCTGCCGGGGCTGGTGGTGCTGCGCAGCCTCACCAAGACCTGGGGGCTGGCGGGGCTGCGGATCGGCTACGTACTGGCCGGCGAGGAGACCGTGGCCGCGCTGGAGCGGGCGCAGCCGCTGTGGCCGGTGTCCAGTCCCGCGCTGGCCGCCGCGGAGGCGTGCTGCGGGCCGGCGGCGCTGGCCGAGGCGGCCGCCGCGGCCGAGGAGATCGCCGCCGACCGGGCCCATCTGCTGGCCCGGCTGGCGGCCTTCCCGGAGGTGGCGGTGGCCGGCCCGGCGGCGGGCCCGTTCGTGCTCGTCCACCTGCCCGGCGCGGCGGCGGTCCGCGCCGCCCTCCGGGCCCGCGGCTTCGCGGTCCGCCGCGGCGACACCTTCCCGGGCCTCGGCCCGGACTGGCTCCGCCTGGCCGTCCGGGACCGGGCGACGACGGACCGCTTCACGGCCGCGCTGGCGGAGGTGCTGGCGGGGGCGGGCGAACGCTAGGGGCCCGTAGGACAGACCCCGCCGGCCCCGGGGCGTACGCCGGGGCCGGCGGGCTGGGGTGTGCCGTACGGCCGAGCGGCACCGGGCACACCCCAGGACGGACCGTCAGCCGCGGCCGTTCGCGGCGGCGTTACGGCGGTGCCGGGCGTACCCCAGCGCCCCCGCGCCCCCGGCGACCAGCAGGGCGGCGCCCCCGGCCAGATACGGCGTGGCGGAACTGCCGCCGGTCTCGGCCAGGTGCTGGTCGGTGGCCGGGCGCGGGCCGCCGCCGTGGTCGTTCACCTGGGTGCCGCCGCTCTGGCCGCCCGAGCCGGGCCGGTGCGGCGGGGCCGGGGAGTGCGACGGGCTCGGCGTGCCGGGGGCCGGGGTGCCGCCGTGCGGTGCGGTGCAGGTGGCCTGGACGAGGGTGACCTCGCCGTGCACCTCCGCGACGTTGAGCTTCAGCGGGTTGACCGAGACCCGCAGGCGCAGCGCGGTGGCGGCGGCGCCGGTGGCGGTGGTGCTGTGCTGCGAGAGGTCGAGCCGGACGTCGCCGACGCCGGGGACCTTGACCTCGGTGGTGCCGCCCGCGCGCAGCGCCACGCGCTTGCCCAGCACCACGACGTCGCCGAGCACCTGGGCCTCGGCGCGCGGGCGCTGCCCGGCGGTGCACACGGCGCGGGCGGTGGCCTGCTGGACCTGGGCCAGCGGGGTGCCCGGGAGGCCGGGCAGCCGGACGGTGGCCCGGACGAGGTTGGCGTAGCCCTCGGTGGTGTGCCGGTCGGCGGTGGCCCGGGCGGTGGCGGCGTCGGCGCGCAGCAGGCTGACCGGGCGTCCGCCGTCGATGCCGTCCAGGCGGACGGTGAGCGCGGTCTTCTGCGCGGAGGCCGGGGCGTGGACCTCGTTGAGGACGGCCCGGACGGGGACGTCCAGGGTCTTGTCGAGCAGGCCGACGTCCAGGGCGGTGCGCAGCACCACCGCTCCCGAAGTGCCGTGCGTACGGCCGTCGTTGGCGTCGGCGGCGTACGCGGCGGGTGCGGCGGCGAGGACGACGGCGGGACCGGCCGTCAGGACGGCGGCGGCCAGGGCGGCGCCGATCCGTCCGGTCATGCCGGTGGTGCCGGCGGAACTGGTGGACACGTGTGTGGAACCCCCACGGTGAGATGGAGCCGCCGGCCGCGCCAATGGGGGACATCACGCGGACCGACGGCCTCGACCCGCACATCGTGTACGCACAATGGGTGAACGGGCGGCCACCCGAGGTGAGTTCACTCCAAAGGGTGGTTTCCGGCGCTTTATTCGAATCGCTCCGGCTCGTCCGTCACAGGGGTGTTTTTCCGCCACGTCCGTACGGGGGCGGGGCGGGCCCGGCAGACCCGGCCGGGCCGCGAGGTCACCCCACGACCCGCCCCCGCAGCACCACCAGCCGCGGCGCCGCCAGCACGCGGACATCGGCGCGCGGATCGGCCTCGTAGACGACGAGGTCGGCGGGGGCGCCCTCGGTGAGGCCGGGGCGGCCGAGCCATTCGCGGGCGCCCCAGGTCGTCGCGGACAGCGCCGCCTCGGCGGGCAGGCCGGCCTTCATCAGTTCGGCGACCTCGTCGGCGACCAGTCCGTGCGGCAGCGAGCCGCCGGCGTCGGTGCCCGCGTAGATCGGGACGCCGGCGTCGTAGGCGGCCCGCACGGTGTCGTAGCGGCGGGCGTGCAGCCGGCGCATATGGTCCGCCCAGCGCGGGAACTTCGCCTCGCCGCCGGCCGCGAGGTCCGGGAAGGTGGCGATGTTGACGAGCGTGGGGACGATGGCCACCTGCCGCTCGGCGAAGAGCGGGATGGTGTCCTCGGTCAGGCCGGTGGCGTGCTCGATGCAGTCGATCCCGGCCTCGACCAGCGGCGCGAGGGTCTCCTCGGCGAAGCAGTGGGCGGTGACCCGGGCGCCGAGCCGGTGCGCCTCGGCGATCGCGGCGGCCACCTCGCCGGGCGGCCAGCAGGCGGCCAGGTCTCCGACCGAGCGGTCGATCCAGTCGCCGACGAGCTTGACCCAGCCGTCGCCGCGGCGGGCCTCCTGGGCGACGTAGGCGACGAGGTCGGCCGGCTCGATCTCGTGCGCGTAGTTGCGGATGTAGCGCCTGGTGCGGGCGATATGGCGGCCGGCCCGGATGATCCGCGGCAGGTCGGCGCGGTCGTCGATCCAGCGGGTGTCCGAGGGCGAGCCGGCGTCCCGGATCAGCAGGGTGCCGGCGTCGCGGTCGGTGAGCGCCTGCTTCTCGCTGGTGGCGGCGTCCACCGGGCCGTGCGCGTCGAGGCCGACGTGGCAGTGGGCGTCGACCAGGCCCGGCAGGATCCAGCCGGTGACCGTCGTGGCATCGCGTGCCAGGGCCGGGCGCTCGAAGGTGACCCGGCCGCCGACGACCCACAGCTCGTCGCGGACGTCGTGCGGTCCGACGAGGACCCTCCCCTTGAGGTGCAGCACCGCACCTTCGCTCATGGACGTCATGCACGCACTGTATGCGGGCGGCGCGGGCCCCGGCCATGGTGCCCGGGGGCGTCCGGAGGACGTCCGGGACGGGGTTTATCCGGTGAATCGGCGGCGTGTGCGCGGTGCATGCCCTTACGGGGCTTCCGATATCTTCGCCGGGGCGCTTAGCGGGGCTTACCGGGGAGTTCGCGCGAGTTTTCGGGGGAACCGCTCGGGTCGCCTTCCGCACGCGAATTCCCAATTCCTCAGAAGCGCAGCTTCCCGTATTCTTATGCCCGCTTTCCCGGACCTCAAACGCAAAGATTTCGCTAGCGTCCGGTCTCATAATTCAGGCCCTTCACAAGAGCGTTATCGAGCTGTGACCGACTACACAGCGTGTCCGTTTCCTCCCGAACTTCCTGGTCAAATCGGGATACTTTGCAGCCGATTCGCGCGCTCGCGCGCCCCCGCGTGATAACACAGAACCGCTTCTCACGTAACCCCTGCCCGCGATGCAATTTGCTTTTCGCCTCGGTAAATTTGATTTCCATGACCGCCGCACAAGCAGCCCATGCAGGTGCCCGAAGCGATATCAGACAAATGCCGGAGGGATTCAAGCTCGACACCCCCCGGGTGGAGGACGGGTCCGCGATCTGGCGGATCGCCCGCGACTCCAAGGCGCTGGACCTGAACTCCTCCTACAGCTACCTCCTGTGGTGCCGCGACTTCGCGGCCACCTCCGCCGTCGCCCGCGACGGCGCCGGCGAACCGGCCGCGTTCGCCACCGGCTACGTCCGCCCCGACCGCCCGGACACCCTCGTCGTCTGGCAGATAGCCGTCGACGAGCGGCACCGCGGACGGGGCCTGGCCGCCGCCCTCCTGGACGGGCTGACCGCCCGCGCCCGCGGCGAACTGGGCATCTGCCGCGTGGAGACCACCATCACGCCCGGCAACGCCGCCTCCAACCGGCTGTTCGCCTCCTTCGCCGAACGGCACGGAGTGCCGGTCCGGCGCGAGGTGCTCTTCGACGCCGGGCTCTTCCCCGAGCAGGGCCACGAGCCGGAGGTCCTGCACCTGATAGGCCCGTTCGCGCCGCCGCCCGGCGCCGGGCGCTGACCGGGACCACGCCGACGGTCCCCGGTCCACCGGACTTCCCCCTCGCACTCATCTCCCAGGAGCAAGCTGTGACCATCACCCAGCCTGATCTGAGCGTCTTCGAAACCGTCGAGTCGGAGGTGCGCAGCTACTGCCGCGGCTGGCCCACCGTCTTCGACCGCGCGCAGGGCAGCCGCCTCACCGACGAGGACGGCCACACCTACCTGGACTTCTTCTCCGGCGCCGGATCACTCAACTACGGGCACAACAACCCGGTGCTCAAACGCGCCCTGCTCGACTACCTCGAGCGCGACGGCATCACGCACGGCCTGGACATGTCCACCACGGCCAAGCGGGCCTTCCTGGAGTCGTTCCAGAACATCATCCTGCGCCCCCGCGACCTGCCCTACAAGGTCATGTTCCCGGGCCCGACCGGCGCCAACTCGGTCGAGGCCGCGCTGAAACTGGCCCGCAAGGTCAAGGGCCGGGAGGCGATCGTCTCCTTCACCAACGCCTTCCACGGCATGTCGCTGGGCGCGCTCGCGGTCACCGGCAACTCCATGAAGCGGGCCGGCGCCGGCATCCCGCTGGTCCACGGCACCCCGATGCCGTTCGACAACTACTTCGACGGCCAGGTCCCGGACTTCCTGTGGTTCGAGCGGCTGCTGGAGGACCAGGGCTCGGGCCTGAACAAGCCGGCCGCGGTGATCGTGGAGACCGTCCAGGGCGAGGGCGGTATCAACGTCGCCCGCGCCGAGTGGCTGCGCGCCCTGGCCGCCCTGTGCGAGCGCCAGGACATGCTGCTGATCGTCGACGACATCCAGATGGGCTGCGGCCGCACCGGCGCGTTCTTCTCCTTCGAGGAGGCGGGCATCGTGCCGGACATCGTCACGGTCTCCAAGTCCATCAGCGGCTACGGGCTGCCGATGGCGCTCACCCTGTTCAAGCCGGAGCTGGACATCTGGGAGCCGGGCGAGCACAACGGCACCTTCCGCGGCAACAACCCGGCCTTCGTCACCGCGGCCGCCGCCCTGGACACGTACTGGGCCGACGGCCAGATGGAGAAGCAGACGCTGGCCCGCGGCGAGCTCGTCGAATCGCATCTGAAGGCCATCGTCCAGGAGCACCCCGGCACCTTCGCCGAGTACCGCGGCCGCGGTCTGGTGTGGGGCCTGGAGTGCACCGACAAACCGCTCGCCGGGAAGATCGCGCAGCGCGCGTTCGAGCTGGGGCTGCTCATCGAGACCTCCGGCCCGGAGAGCGAGGTCGTCAAGCTGCTGCCGGCGCTGACGACGACCCCCGAGGAGCTGGACGAGGGCCTGCGGATCCTGGCCCGCGCGGTCCGCGACCGGGCCTGACCGCTCCCCGCGTCCCCCTTCCTCACCGTTCCACAGAAAGGCACCCCGCACATGATCGTCCGCTCGTTCAAGGACATCGAAGGCACCGACCGCCACGTGAAGGCCAAGTCCGGCACGTGGGAGAGCAAGCGCATCGTGCTGGCCAAGGAGCGGGTTGGCTTCTCGCTCCACGAGACGATCCTCTACGCCGGCACCGAGACCTCCATGTGGTACGCCAACCACATCGAGGCGGTGGTGTGCGTCGAGGGCGTGGCCGAGCTGACCAACGACGAGACCGGCGAGAAGCACCTGATCACGCCGGGTGTGATGTACCTGCTCGACGGGCACGAGAAGCACACCATGCGGATCAAGGAGGACTTCCGCTGCCTGTGCGTCTTCAACCCGCCGGTCACCGGCCGCGAGGACCACGACGAGAACGGCGTCTACCCGCTGCTGACCGAGCCCGAGCCGGAGGCCGCCGCCGGCGCCGCCCCGGCCGCGGCCGGCTGAGCGGCCCCCCGCCCCGCCGCGTCACCGCGATGCCGTAGGGATTCCGTACGAGAGGAGAGGAAGGCACCACCATGACCACCGCACCCGAGCGCACCGCCGACCTGTACCCGACCCGTGGGACCGCCGAGGTGATCACCCCGCGGAAGGACCCGGTGGTGTGGTCGCGGCCCGGCGCGGAGGGTCCGTTCTCCGCGTCCGAGCTGACCGACTTCGACCGCGACGGCTTCTTCGCCATCCCGGAGCTGCTCACCGCGGACGAGGTCGCGGTGTACCGCGCCGAGCTGGACCGGCTGGTCAACGACCCGGGGATGCGCGCCGATCCGCGCTCGATCGTCGAGCCGAAGTCGCAGGACATCCGCTCGGTCTTCGAGATCCACCGGATCAGCGACGTCTTCGCCAAGCTGGTCTCCGACCCGCGCGTGGTCGGCCGGGCCCGGCAGATCCTCGGCTCGGACGTCTACGTCCACCAGTCGCGGATCAACGTCAAGCCCGGTTTCGGTGCCTCCGGCTTCTACTGGCACTCGGACTTCGAGACCTGGCACGCCGAGGACGGGCTGCCCCGGATGCGCACGGTCTCGGTCTCGATCGCGCTGACCGAGAACTACGACACCAACGGCGGCCTGATGATCATGCCCGGGTCGCACCGGTACTTCGTCGGGTGCGAGGGTGCCACCCCGAAGGACAACTACAAGAAGTCCCTCCAGATGCAGGACGCCGGCACCCCCTCGGACGAGGCGCTGACGAAGATGGCGGACGCGCACGGCATCCGGCTGTTCACCGGCAAGGCCGGCTCGGCGACGTGGTTCGACTGCAACGCCATGCACGGCTCCGGCGACAACATCACGCCCTACCCGCGCAGCAATGTCTTCATCGTCTTCAACAGCATGGAGAACACCGCGGTCGAGCCGTTCGCGGCGCCGGTCCCGCGGCCGGAGTACATCGGCGCGCGGGCCCCGTTCACCCCGGTGCGGTGAGGCGCGCCCCGGTGCGCTGACCGCCGGCGGACCGTCCCGTACGGCGCGCGGCCGCCGCACGGCCCCCTGGGAGGGCTGTGCGGCGGCCGCCGCGTGTTCTCCGTGACCTTTGCTGACGTATCGTCAGTTGCCGTCCAGCGTCGGGTAGTCCACGTACCCCCGGTCGTCGCCCCCGTAGAAGACCGATCGGTCCGGCGTGTTGAACGGGCCGCCGGCCGCCAGCCGGCGGGGCAGGTCGGGGTTGGCGATGAACAGCGCGCCGTACGCGAGCAGATCGGCCTCGCCGCGCTCGACGAGCGGCAGCTCCTCCGGGCCGGTGGGCCGCCCCTCGGTGACCGGGTTCAGCAGGAACGTCCCGCCGAACCGCTTGCGCAGCCGGGCCAGCAGCTCCCCGTCCCGGACGTCGCAGGTGTGCAGATAGGCCAGGCCCAGCGGGGCGACCGCGTCGATGAGCGCGGTGTAGGTGGCCTCCGGGTCGGGCTCGGCGATGTCGTTGAACGGGTTGCCGGGCGAGAGCCGCAGACCGGTGCGGTACGCGCCGACCGCCTCGGCGACGGCGGTGACGACCTCGATCGCGAACCGGGCCCGGGCCGCGTCGGAGCCGCCCCACTCGTCGGTGCGCAGATTGGCGTTGGGCGCCAGGAACTGGTGGATCAGATAGCCGTTGGCGCCGTGGATCTCGACGCCGTCGAAACCGGCCTCGATGGCGTTGCGGGCCGCGGCCGCGAAACCCGCGATGGTCGCGCGGATCTCCTCGCCGGTCAGCTCGCGCGGGGTGACGAAGTCGGTCGGGCCGTGCTGCGTGAAGCCCTGGCCGGCCGCGCGGACGGCGGACGGGCCGACCGGCACCAGCCCGTCGGGCAGCAGCACCGGGTGGCCGATCCGGCCGCCGTGCCACAGCTGGGCGAAGATCCGGCCGCCGGCGGCGTGGACCGAGTCGGTGACCCGGCGCCAGCCGGCCACCTGCGCGGCGGTGTGCAGACCGGGGGTGAGCGGGTAGCCGCGGCCGGCCACCTCGGTCTGGGTGGCCTCGGTGATGATCAGGCCGGCCGAGGCGCGCTGGGTGTAGTAGCGGACCATGGACGGGGTGGGGACGCCGTCCTCGGTCGCCCTGTTCCGCGTCATGGGGGCCATCACGATGCGGTTGGCGAGCGGGATGCCGGCGAGTTCTATCGGGTCGAACGCGGTGGTCACGGGCGGCCTCTCGGCTGGGGGTCAGGGGGCGCCAACTCGGCGTACGAGCGGGCGCTTTGGCCATTAGATCAGCCGCCCGCCTCCGGCCCGCACCCGCCTGGCCTGCGGAAACCCTCCGGCAATCACCGTGTCACCGGACCAGCAGCTCCAGCGCCCGCGCCACATCCGCCCGGGAGTTGTAGAGGTGGAAGGCGGCGCGGAGCAGTCCGCCGCGGACCGCGACCCGCACCCCGGCCCGGGCCAGCCGCGGTGCGGCGTCCGCCAGCCCCGGCGTGGAGACGATCGCCGAGCCGGGCGCGGGCCGCGGCGTGAATCCGGCGGCCACCAGCCCGGCCCGGAACTCCTCCGCCAGCGCCGTGTCATGGGCGTGCACGGTGTCCACCCCGATCTCCGCGAGCAGCCCCAGGGACCGCTCGGCGGCGACGTAGGAGAGGTGGGCGTGCGGCTCGTCGTAGCGGCGGGCGGTGGCCGCCGGCCGGTCCACCACGCCGTAGTTCGACTCCCCCGGGTCCTCCCCGGCGACCCAGCCCGCGTGCACCGGCTCCGGCCACCCCGGCCCCGGCCGCTCCCCGCCGAAGACCGTGAACGTCGTCCCGCGCGGGCACAGCAGCCATTTGAACGCCCCGCACACCACGAAGTCGAAGCCGTCCAGGGACAGCGGCAGCCACCCGGCGGCCTGCGTGATGTCGACATACGTCAGCGCCCCGTGCGCCCGGGCGGCCTCCCGTACGGCGTCCAGATCGGCGATCTTGCCGTCCAGCGCGTGCACCGCGCTCAGCGCGACCAGCGCCGTACCGGGCCGCACCGCGTCGGCCAGCGCCTCGCGCGGCACCGCCCGCACCGGGCGGCCGGGCCGGGCCGCGAGCGGGTTGACCAGTGAGCTGAAGTCGCCCTCGGCGACCAGGACTTCGCCGTCGCCGGGCAGCGTGGCGGCGACGAACGCCGACCGCACCGCGACCGAACTGCCCACCGCCACCCGCTCCTCCGGGACGGCCATCAGCCGCGCGAACGCCCGCCGGGCGCGCTCCGCCGGCCCGAAGTAGTCGCGCCCCATCGTCCCGTACGACGCCGCCTCCGCCAGCGCGTCGCGCACCGCGGCGGCACTGCGCGCGGGCAGCAGCCCGGCGGAGGCGGAGTTCAGATAGACCGTCTCGGGCGCGAACTCGCCGCCGCCCACTGCCATGAGGGGGTGCATGGCCCCACTCTGCTGGATCATCCGGCCGGCGTCCACGGTGCGTGGGCGGCGGGCGGCGCGCGGATCAGGACGCGGCGTAGTCGCCGAGCGAGGGCTCGGTGCGGTGCACGGCGCCGAGCAGGGCGGCGGCGGCGCGGGGGGTGATGTCTCCGGGGGCCGCGCCGGTGGCCTCGGCCAGGGCGTCGGCCAGGGCCGCCTCGCGCAGGTCGTGCAGATCGCGCAGGCGGGCCGAGAGGGTGGGGCTGTCGGCGACCATGCGGGCGAAGTCGGGGCCGGAGAAGCCGGCGACCGGTTCGGCGGCCGCGGCCGCGTCGCGGAAGGCGCGGCGCAGCGCCGCCAGGGCCGACTCGCCCGCCCGGCGCTCGGTCACGGTGCGGGCCAGGGAGGCGGTGAAGGCGTCCTGGTGGTCCAGGGCCAGGTCTTCCTTGCGCGCGAAGTAGTTGGTCACCGTCTTCTTGACGACCCGCGCGGAGGCGGCGATCTCGGCGATGGTGGTCCGACCAGCGCGACCGGCACGCCTCCGGCCTGATCCTCGCCTTCACCACCACCGGCATCGAGGACGAGGAGAAGCGACTGCGCGCCGAGGGCGTGGAGATCACCATGCCGCTGCGCGAGGAGCCGTGGGGCGAGCGGCTCTTCCAGATCACCGATCCCAGCGGAGTCGTGGTCCAGTTCGTCGAGTGGACGACGCCGGACGCCTCCTGACCACGCGACCGGCCGGCGGGGCCCCCGCCCGGCGCCCCCGCCCCCCCACGCACGACCAACGACACGACCACCGAAGGGCCTCCATGCGCAAGCTCGTGTACTTCGTCGCCACCACGCTCGACGGTTTCATCGCGGGCCCCGACGGTTCGGACCCCACCGGCCCCGGCGGCTTCTGGTCCCCCGCGGAGTGCTACATCCGGCACCTCGTCGAGGAGTACCCCGAGACCCTGCCCGGACCGGCCCGGACCGCCCTCGGCGTCACCGCCGAAGGCACCCGCTTCGACACCGTCGTCGAGGGGCGCAAGAGCTACGAGACCGGCCTCGCGGCGGGTGTGGCCAACGCCTTCCCCCACCTCCGGCACCTGGTCTTCTCCCGGACCCTGACCGAGAGCCCGGACCCGGGCGTCGAGCTGGTCGCCGGCGACCCGGTGGCCGCGGTGCGGGAGCTGAAGCGGACCGGCGGGAAGGACATCTGGCTGGTCGGGGGCGCGGAACTGGCCGGCGCGCTGTACGGGGAGATCGACCGCCTGGTCGTCAAGCTCAGCCCGCTCACCCTCGGCGCCGGCATACCGCTCTTCGGGCGCGCCGCGGACTTCGACCCCCGGCTCTGGGAGCTCAGCGACCACACCGTCCTCCAGGGCGGAGCGGCCTTCCTCACCTATGACCGGTGCCGCGCCTGAGGAATTGGGGACCGGGCGGCCGGCGATCCGTGCCGCCCGGCCGGTTCAGACCGCGCAGCTCCCGTCGCCGCAGGTGTCCGCGTCCGCGGCGGCGGGGGACGGTCCGGCGGACTCGGTGCGGGCGTGCTCCAGGGCCTGGCGGAAGACGTCGGCGGGCTGCGCGCCGGAGATGCCGTAGCGGCGGTCGATGACGAAGAACGGGACGCCGGTGGCGCCCAGCTCGGCGGCGGCCCGCTCATCGGCCCGGACCTCGGCGGCGTACGCCTGCGGGTCGGCCAGCACCCGTGCGGCCTCAGCGGCGGGGACCCCGGCGCCTTCGGCGAGCGCGCCCAGCACGTCCGGGTCGGCGAGCGGCCGGGCCTCGGCGAAGTTGGCGCGGTACAGGGCGGTGAGCAGGGCGTCCTGGACGCCGTGCGCCTTGGCCAGGTGGAGCAGGCGGTGCAGGTGGAAGGTGTTCCCGTGGCCCCGGTCGGAGCGGTAGGCCAGCCCCTCGCCGGCGGCCGCCTCGGCCACCCGGGCCTCCATCTCCTCGGCCTGCGCGCGGCTGACCCCGTACTTCGCGGCGAGCATGTCCAGGACCGGTACGCCGGCGGCCGGCGGCGCGTCCCGGTCCAGCTCGAAGGACCGGTGGACGACCTCGACCTCGTCGCGGTGCGCGAACGCCGCCAGCCCGGCCTCGAACCGGGCCTTTCCGATGTAACACCAGGGGCAGGCGATATCGGCCCAGATTTCTACGCGCATGGGGGGTGCTGTGCTTTCCTCGGGGGCGGCCGGGCGGTGCCGGCCGGGGTGGACGGGAGGGTGCAACGGCGGGGCGGGGGCGGGTATTCCCGGCGCGGGGCCGGGCTGCCTCAGGGGCGGGTGATTTCGGGGGTACCGTCCCGATATGGGCACGCCATCACCGCGCGATACCGATACCGGCGAGTTCTGGGAGACGACCGGGGCCGCGAAGACGTTCACCCATCCGCTGGACGCGGAGCTGCTGGCGGAGTTCGTGCCCCGGTCCGCGCGGGTGCTGGACTACGGCTGCGGGTACGGGCGGATCACCGCCGAGCTGGCCGGGCTGGGGTACCGCGCGGTGCGCGGGGTGGACCGGTCGGCGGCGCTGATCGCGCGGGGGCGGCGGGAGCACCCGGGGCTGGCGCTGCTGCGGTGGCCGGGCCTGCCGCTGCCGTTCGCGGACCGGAGCTTCGACGCGGCGCTGCTGTTCGCGGTGCTGACCTGCGTCCCGGACGACGCCGGCCAGGAGGCGATCGTCGGGGAGCTGGCGCGGGTGGTGCGGCCGGGCGGGGTGCTGTACCTCAGCGATGTGCCGCTCCAGGACGACGCCTGCCACCGCGAGCGGTACGAGCGGTTCGCCGCGCGGTACGGGACGTACGGGGTGTTCGAGGCGGAGGACGGCGGGGTGTTCCGGCACCATCCGCCGGAGCGGCTGCGGGGGCTGGTGGCGGCGGCGGGGTTCGCGGTGGTGCGGGAGCGGCGGGGGGTGGTGCGGCTGCCGGAGGGGCGCACGGCCGGGCGGGTGCAGTTCATGGCGCGGCGGGAGCCGGCGGGTCCAGGGGCAGGGTGAGCGCCAGGTGGGTCGCGTCGGGGGCGGGGCGGCGCGCGGGGTCGGGGTGCCAGCCGAGCCGGGCGTAGAAGGCGCGGGCGCGGTGGTTGTGCCAGAGCACGTCGAGGACCGCGTGGGAGAAGCCGGCGGCGCGCCAGGCGCCCAGGCAGGCGGCGTGCAGCGCGCGGCCGGCGCCGGTGCCCCAGTGGGCCGGGTCGACGTGCAGCTGGTGCAGCTGGACGGTGGCGGGCGCGGTGCGGTGGTACGCGGCGGCGCCGATGACGCCGCCGTCGCGGACCGCGCACAGCGCGGGGGTGTCGTCGCCGTGCAGCAGCCGGGTCCAGGCGTCCCGCCAGCGGGCGTGCTCGGCGGCGGTGTCGAACGGCGCGTCCGGCACCCGGCCGCGGAGGTAGGCGGCGCGGGCGGCGGTGTGCAGGGCGGCGATCGGCTCGGCGTCGGCGGGGGTGGCGGGGCGGACCCGCGGGGCGGGGATCACGGCGCGGTCCCGGCGCCGCGGGCCGCCCGCGCCGCGGGCTCGGCCGCAACCGGCGCCCGGTGCTTCCCCGTTGCGGGCCCGGCGCTCCAGACTGGTGCCGCCGGTGCCGCGTCCGCCGCTGTCGCCATGCGTCCCTCCCGGGCGAGTCGGGGCCGCGCGAACCCTGCCGCCCACGGGCCACCGTTCTCTATGCTGAACGCTGTCCCGGATGATGAATTCCTGGGACTCTATGGCTGTCCGATCGGAGGGGTCAAGGGCGATGGCGGCTGACGGGAGCGGGGGCGGGCAGGTCAAGTCCGCCGTACGGACGGTGGAGTTGCTCGAATACTTCGCGGGCAGCCCCGGGATGCACAGCCTCGCCTCCGTCCAGGAAGCCGTCGGCTATCCCAAGTCCAGCCTGTACATGCTGCTGCGCACCCTGGTCGAGCTGGGCTGGGTGGAGACCGACGCCACCGGCACCCGCTACGGCATCGGCGTCCGCGCCCTGCTGGTCGGCACCTCGTACCTCGACGGCGACGAGGTGGTGGCCGCCGCCCGGCCGGCCCTGGACCGGCTCTCCGACGACACCGCCGAGACCATCCACCTCGCCCGGCTCGACGGCGTCGACGTCGTCTACCTCGCCACCCGGCAGTCGCAGCACTACCTCCGCCCGTTCACCCGGGTCGGGCGCCGGCTGCCCGCGCACTCCACCGCGCTGGGCAAGGCGCTGCTGGCCACGTACACCGACGACCAGGTGCGGGCGCTGCTGCCGCCGGTGCTGACCGCGCTGACCGAGCACACCCACACCGACCGGGAGCGCCTGATCGAGGAGTTGCGGACGGTCCGCGAGCGGGGGTTCGCGGTGGACCGCGAGGAGAACACCCTCGGGCTGCGCTGCTTCGGCGTGGCGATCCCGTACCGCACCCCGGCGCGGGACGCGGTGAGCTGCTCGGTGCCGGCGGCCCGGCTCACCCCGGCCCATGAGCAGACCATCAAGGACGCGCTGTTCGACGCCCGGGACCGGCTGGCGCTGGCCACCCGGCGGCTCTGACCCGACCGGGCCGTGGCCCCAGGGGGCCGCGCCGCTCGCTAACGGGGCCGCATCCCTCGTCCCCAGAGGCGGGCCCCCTCGTCCCCGGGGGCGGCCGGCCTCCGCCGTGCGGCGGAGCGGGATCCCCGGGCGGGCGGAGGCGGGGCGGGCGGGCCCGGCGCCAGGCTGGCGGACATGACGACAACGCCACTCCGCACCGGCCGGACTCCCCGCCTCCCGGCGGCCGTGCTGCGGGCCGTGACCCTCGCGGCCTGCGCCCCGTACCTCGCCCTGAAGGCCGTCTGGCTCGGCGGCGGCCACCTCGGCATCCCGGCCGCCAGCCCGCTGCGCCGGGACGGCGGCACCCTGATGGCGTTCAACGGGCTCACGGTGCTGATGGACGCCGCGGTGATCGTGCTGGCGTTCCTGCTGACCCGGCCGTGGGGGCGGCGGGTGCCGGGCTGGCTGCTGGCGGTGCCGATGTGGTGCGCGACGGGCCTGCTGGCGCCGATCGCGGTGGTCTTCCCCGTCCAGGCGGTGGGCGCGGCGTTCACCGGCGGGACCGGGACCGGGGCGCACGGCGGCGGGGCGGACGCGCTGGTCGCGCCGTGGGTGTGGACGGTCGTCTACACCGGCTTCATCGTGCAGGGCCTGGCGCTGGGCGCGCTGTTCGTCCGGTACGCCCGGGAGCGCTGGGGGCACCTGTGGCGCGGGCCGCTGGGCGCGCTGCCGGACGGCCCGGCCCGGTCCGCGGCCCGGCTGACGGCGGGCGCGGTGGCCGTACTGGCGCTGCTGCCCGCGTCGCTGTACGTGTGGTGGGCGGCGGGCGGGACGGCCGGGCTGCCCGCGGTGCGGATCGCCGCGCGGACCCTGGACGACCGGCTGACCGACGCCGGGTTCGCGCTGTTCACGCTGGTCACGGTGGCCGGTGCGGGGCTGCTGGCGTACGGCGGCGGGGCCCGGCGCCGGGGCGGGCGGCTGCCGCTGCTGGTACCGCTGGCCGCGGCCTGGACCGGCTCCGGGGCGCTGGCCGGCTGGGGCGGCTGGCTGCTGCTGACCGCGCTGGCGGCCCCGGTGGGCGATCCGTCCCTGCCCACCGCCCTGATGAACCTCACCTACGCTGTGCAGATGATCGTGGGGACGCTGGTGGCCGCCGCCGGGGCGCACTTCTTCACCGTACGGGCGGCGGACGGCACCGGCCGGGGGGACGGCCCGGCATACGGGGAGGTCACCGTGCGGGCGGACGGCATGACGCGGACCGGCGGCGCGGAGCGGACCGGCGGCGCGCCCGGAGCCGTCCGGTGCGGCTGACCGCGGGCCGGGTGGCCCGGCGCTGGGTCCATCTGATCCTGGGCGGCGCCCTGTTGATGCCGTTCTACCTGCTCGCGTCAGCCACCCTGCCGATGCTGGTGGACGGCGCGGACCCGCTGCGGGTGCCGGTCTGGCAGTTCGCCGCGTTCGGCTGCGCGCTGCCGGTGGCCGCGCTGGCCGGGCTGCTCTTCCCGCTGCTGCGGCCGCTGGAGGTGGCGGCGGTCCGGGCGCTGTGCGCGGTGCCCGGCGGCCGGCTGGCGGACGGGCCGGCCGCGTCCTGGGCCGCCCGGCGCCGCAGCGCCCTGTGGTTCACCGCGCATCTGCTGGCCGGCGGGGTGGTCAGCGGGATGACGCTGACCGGGCCGCCGGCCGCGCTGCTGCTGCTGGCGGTGCCGTTCGGCGCGGACGCGCCCGGGCTGACCTGGCCGGCCGCCTTCGCGGGGGTCGCGGCGCCGCTCACCGGGGCGGCGCTGCTGGCCCTGGTGGTGGGCACCGCCTGGGGCGCGGGCGCGCTGCTGGCCCGCTGGGCGCCGGTCCTGCTGGGCCCCACCCCCGCCGACAAACTGGCCGCCGCCGAGCGCCGGGCCGCCGAACTCGCCGCCCGCAACCGCCTGGCCCGCGAACTCCACGACGCGGTGGGCCACGCGCTCAGCGCCGTCACCCTCCAGGCCGGGGCGGCCCGCCGCGTCCTGGACCGCGATGTGGAGTTCGCCCGCCAGGCGCTGGCCGCCATCGAGGACACCACCCGGGAGGCGGTCGCCGAACTCGACGCCGTCCTGGGCCTGTTGCGCGAGGAGCACGAGACCGGCCCGGCCGCGCCCGCCCCGGCGCTGGACGGCCTGGCGGCACTCTTCGACCGGACCCGCGCGGCGGGCGTCCGGATCACCGCGGAACTCTCCGGGGACCTGGCCGCGGTGCCGCCGGTGGTCTCCCGGGAGGCGTACCGGATCGTCCAGGAGGGGCTGAGCAACGCCCTGCGGCATGCCGGGCCGGTCCCGGTGACCGTACAAGTACAGCTGGAGAACGGGGAGTTGGCGTTGGGGATCGAGAATCCGGTGGCCGGGGCGAGACCCGGGCGTACGGAGCGGACCGGCGGCGGGCGCGGTCTGCGCGGGATCGCCGAACGGGCCCGGCTGCTGGGCGGCGCGGCCTCGGCCGGCGCCGCGGACGGCGTCTGGCGGCTGACCGCCCGCCTGCCGGTGGCCGCCGCCGGCGCGGACGGGGGCGCGCGGTGATCCGGATCGTGCTCGCCGACGACGAGCGGATGGTGCGCGGCGCGCTCGGCGTCATCCTGGGCGCCGAGCCCGATATGGAGGTGGTCGGCGAGGCGGCGGACGGCGCGGAGGCGGTGCCGCTGGTCCGCGCGCTGCGCCCGGACGTGGTGCTGATGGACGTCCGGATGCCCGGGATCGACGGCATCCGGGCCACCGAGCGGATCCTCGCCGGCACCCCCGACCCGCCCCGCGTCCTCGTCGTCACCACCTTCGAGAACGACTCCTACGTCTACGACGCGCTGCGGGCCGGCGCCAGCGGCTTCCTGCTCAAACGGGCCCGGGCCGAGGAACTGGTCCAGGCGGTGCGACTGGTGGCGGGCAGCGATTCGCTGCTGTTCCCGGCCGCGGTGCGGGCGCTGGCCGCCCGGTACGCCGGGGAGCGGGCCGCCGGCGACGCGGCGCGGCGGCTGCGGGAGCGGCTCTCGGAGCGGGAGGGCGAGGTGCTGCGGCTGATGACGGCCGGGCTGACCAACGCGGAGATCGCCGGGCGGCTGGGCGTCGGCCCGGCCACCGTGAAGACGCATGTCGCGGGGGTGCTGGCCAAGCTCGGGGTGCGGGACCGGACCCAGGCGGTGATCGCGGCGTACGAGTGCGGATTCGTCCGGCCGGGGTGAGCCGGGGGCCGCGGGTCCCCGTGGGGCGCGTGCGGCCTACCGGGGCGGCCCCGCTCACCCGTTCACCGTAGGCCAGCAGGACCGCCCGCCCCCTGGGCGCTTATCTCGTGGGAGGAGGCGCGGAACTCCACCGACTTCCTGTGGCGCACCTGTGCCACGTCCGCGCTTCGCGGAGGTTGTTCCCATGCGTTCCACGCGATTGCTCACCGGTGCCGTGCTGTCCGCCGCCGCGCTCGGCCTGTCCGCCCCCGCGGCGTACGCCGGCGACTTCGGCGCCATCGACGTCTCCCCGGCCACCGCCGCGCCCGGCTCCACGGTGACCCTGTCCACCACCGGCTGCGGCACCGGGCGCACGGCGAGCGTCGACGCGGGCACCCTGGGCGGCGGCAAGGTCACCCTGGTGCCGGGCGCCACCAAGGGCGCGCTGACGGCCAAGCTGACCGTCAAACCCGGTACCGCGCCCGGCAATTACGGGGTCGGCGGGAACTGCGCCGACGGCAAGGACATCACCGGCACGGTCCGGGTCACGGCCGCGGGCGCCTCCGCGAGTCCGGGCATGAGCGCGAGCCCGAGTACGAGCATGAGCCCCGGCGGCCGGGCCGGTACGGGCCAGGGCATGTCACCGTCCGCCAAGCCCGGCCCGGCGATGCCCGGCAAGGAGCACCCCGGTATGTCCGGCGGCAGCACCGGCCCGACCATGCCGCCCAAGGGCCGTATGAAGACCGGTGAGGGCTCCACCAGCGAGGACGGCCTGGGCACCAAGGAGATCGCGGCGGGCGCCGGGGTGCTGGCCGCCGCGGCGGTGGGCGGGGTCTGGCTGGTCCGCCGGCGCCGGGCCGGCGGCCGGTACTGACCCGGGACCGCGCCCGGCCGGCCGGTGCGCCCCGGCGCCCCCGGGGCGGCCGGACGCGGCTGGCCGGGGCGCTGGTCGCGGCCCTGAGCGCCGCCGCGTGCGGCGCCGGGGCATGGCTGATCGCCGAGGGCAGCCGGGACACCGCGCCGCCCCAGCCGTCCGCGGCCCAGGGCTTCACCGGCCGCCGCCCGGCCGCCCCGGCCGTCCCGCCGCTGCCCGCCGCCGCACCGCTGCGGGTGGTGGTGCCGTCGCTGGGCATCGACGCCCCGCTGACCCGGCTGGGGCTGGCCGCGGACGGCAGCCTCGCCCCGCCGCCGCCCGGCGACCGCAACCTGGCCGGCTGGTACGCGGAGGGCACCCCGCCGGGCGCCACCGGCACCGCGCTGGTCGCCGGGCACGTCGACACCCGCGCCGGACCGGCGGTCTTCTACCGGCTGGGCGCGCTGAAGAAGGGCAGCACGGTGCGGATCCCCCGCGCGGACGGCCGCACCGCGGTCTTCACCGTGGACGCCGTGGAGGTCTACGAGGCCCGGGACTTCCCCGACGAGAAGGTCTACGGCCCGGCCCGCCGCCCCGAACTCCGGCTGATCACCTGCGGCGGCGGCTTCAGCCGGAGCCGCCAGGAGTACCTGGGGAATGTGGTGGCCTTCGCCCACCTGACGGGCAGTCAGACGACGGCGGGGGCGCGGCACTCCGGGGCGGGCGGGCCCGCGCGGTAGACGGGAGCGGCGCGCCCGGCTGGCGCACGCACCAATCCGCCCATATGGCAGAAGTAGCCCGTTCCCCCGCATTCCACCGCCGTACGGAACCCCACCCCTGGTCAACGGCGTCCTTGAGGGCACACCGCCCGCCCGGTACCGGCCCGAAGGGGCACGGCCACCGGGGCGGGCGCGCCACACAACGCGGGAACGAGGTAACGCACATGGGTATCGTCAGCTGGCTCCTCCTGGGCCTGATCGCGGGCGTCATCGCGAAGGTCCTGCTGCCGGGGCGGGACCCGGGCGGCCTGGTCGGCACCACCCTGATCGGGATCGCCGGCTCGTTCATCGGCGGCTGGCTCTCCACCCGCATCCTGCACCGCCCGATACCGAAGGACTTCTACGACCCGTCGATGTGGATCGCCGCGGTGGCCGGCGCCCTGGTCCTGCTGATCGCCTACCGGCTGCTCTTCGGCAACTCCAGGGCCCGCCGCTGACCCGTACCGCTGACCGGCCGTGCGGCCCGCCCCGGCGGTAACCGGGACGGGTGGTACGGGGAACCGCCTCCGCCCACCGACCGTTAGGCGTGTCATGACCGCAATGACTCCTGGCTCGAACCTCCCGCTCACCGCCGCGCGGGCCGCGGTGACCGTCACCGCCCCCGTCCGGCTGGACGTCTCGGGCCTGCTGCTGACCGCCGGCGGCACGGTGCGCTCCGACGACGACTTCGTCTTCTACAACCAGCCCACGGGCCCGGGAGTGCGCCACAGCACGGCGGACGGCGGGGACACCATCACGGTCGACACCGCCGCGGTGCCCGCGGACATCGACAAGGTCGTGGTCACCGCCAGCCTGGACGCGCCCGGCGCGACCTTCGCCGGCACCGAGCCGACCGGCACGGTCCGCGACGCGGACACCGGCGCCGTGCTGGCCGTCTTCACCCCGCCGCGGCTGGGCCCGGAGACCGCGCTGGTGGTCGTGGAGCTGTACCGCCGGGGCGGCGGCTGGAAGGTCCGCGCGGTCGGCCAGGGGTACGCCAACGGCCTGGCCGGTATCGCCACCGACTTCGGCGTCACGGTGGAGGAAGCGGCACCCGCGGCGGCCCAGGCGGCCACGGCACCCGTCGCGCCGCCGGCCGTGCCGCCCGTGCCCCCGGCTCCGCCGGTTCCTGCGGCTCCGCCCGCCGCGCCCGCCCCCGTCCCGCC
>NZ_LLZI01000145.1 GCF_001509485.1 Streptomyces sp. NRRL F-4489 | reverse complement strand
CAGGCCCCCGCCCCCGCCCCCACCCCCGCCCTCTTCTCCTGGCAGTTCGCGGCCGACCCGTACCCGGCGTACGCCTGGCTGCGCGAGTACGCGCCGGTGCACCGGACCCGGCTGCCCAGTGGGGTCGAGGCGTGGCTGGTGACCCGGTACGCCGACGCCCGGCAGGCGCTCGCCGACGCCCGGCTGTCGAAGAACCCGGTGCACCACTCCGCGGCCGCCCCCGGCAAGGGCAAGACCGGCATTCCGGGCGAACGCAGCGCCAACCTCATGACGCACCTGCTCAACATCGACCCCCCGGACCACACCCGGCTGCGCCGCCTGGTCTCCAAGGCGTTCACCCCGCGCCGGGTCGCCGCGTTCGAGCCGCGCATACAGGAGCTGACCGACCGGCTGATCGACGGGTTCGCGGGGCGGGGCAGCGCGGACCTCATCCACGAGTTCGCGTTCCCGCTGCCGATCTACGCGATCTGCGATCTGCTCGGCGTCCCCTCCGAGGACCAGGACGACTTCCGGGACTGGGCGGGCATGATGATCCGGCACGGCGGCGGGCCGCGCGGCGGCGTCGCCCGGTCGGTGAAGAAGATGCGGGCGTATCTGGCCGAGCTGATCCACCGCAAGCGCGCGGCCCTCCAGGACGGCGCCCCGGGCGACGATCTGATCTCCGGGCTGATCCGGGCCTCCGACCACGGCGAGCACCTCACGGAGAACGAGGCGGCCGCGATGTGCTTCGTGCTGCTGTTCGCCGGGTTCGAGACGACGGTGAATTTGATCGGGAATGGCGTGTATGCCCTGCTTCGGCACCCCGGCCAGCGGGAGCTGCTGCAGAAGTCCCTCGCTGGCGGCGACCGCGAGCTGCTCGGGACCGCCGTCGAGGAGCTGCTCCGCTACGACGGGCCGGTGGAGCTGGCCACCTGGCGCTACGCGACGCGCGACCTGACGCTGGCCGGGCAGCGGATCGCCGAGGGGGACCCGGTGCTGGTGGTGCTGGCCGCCGCCGACCGCGACCCGGCCCGGTTCACCGACCCCGACGTGCTCGACCTCACCCGTCGTGACAACCCGCACCTCGGTTACGGTCACGGCATCCATTACTGCCTCGGCGCGCCCCTGGCCCGGCTCGAAGGCCAGACCGCGCTGGCGACGCTGCTGACCCGGCTTCCGGACCTGCGGCTTGCGGCGGAAAGTGATGATTTGCGGTGGCGCGGCGGGCTCATCATGCGCGGACTGCGGTCGCTCCCGGTGGAGTTCACGCCCGAGCCGTCGTGACCGGTCACCCGGCCGTGACTGACGGTTCGTCAGTTGCGTAATCATCGCGTGATCTCGGCTACACCGGCTTGTGACTGCCCGTGACCCCGGTTACCTTTCCACCGGCGATCGCGGTCGGACGCGGGCCGGGCCCCGGCCCCGCCCCGGCGGCGGTCCGACAACTCAACCGCCGCGCGAAAGGCAACCGCATGCGTTCCGGGAACGGCCGGCATCGTCGCCCCCGTCAAGCACCGGCCATCTTTGTCACGGCAGGAGTGACCGGCGCGGGCCTGGCCCTGCCGCTGCTGACCGCGAGCGGCGCGCACGCCGCCGACGCGGCGACCTGGGACCGTGTCGCGCAGTGCGAGAGCGGCGGCGTGTGGAGCTCGGCCGGCAACGGCTTCTACGGCGGCCTCCGGCTCACCCAGGAGATGTGGGACGACTACGGCGGCTCCGCCTACGCCGCCCGGCCCGACCTCGCCAGCCGCGCCCAGCAGATAGCCGTGGCCCAGGCGATCCTCGACGACCGCGGCCCGGACGCGTTCCACGGCTGCGCGGTGACCGCCGGCCTCACCAAGGACCGCCGCGACCCCGGCGTCGACCCGGGCAGCACCAGCCGCCCGACCCCGCCCCCGTCCGATGACCGCGCCGGAAGCGGCGGCCGCACCGGAAGCGGTGACTCCGATACGGCGGGCGACCCCTCCGGCCCGTTGGACGGCTCCTCCGGTACGGCCGGGAAGCCGGGCGGCGCGGATGGTACGGGCGGCGCGGACGGCACAGGCCGTACGGGCGGCGGCAACGGCACGGACGGGCAGGACGCGGCGGATCCGGCCACCCCGGCCCCCGGGCCGTCCACCACCGGCCCCGGCTCCGGACCCGGCGGCGACGCGACGGGCACGCCCCCGGCCACCCCGGACCCGTCCACCCCGGGCACCCCCTCCGGCACGGCCACCCCCGCCACCCCGGGTGCCGGCCCCACCACCCCCGGGAC
>NZ_LLZI01000144.1 GCF_001509485.1 Streptomyces sp. NRRL F-4489 | reverse complement strand
GTGGACAGGGGGGTGGGGTTCGAGTGGGGGCACGTAGCATGGCCGGATGATCGAAAAGCGGGCCGGGCGGGCGGCCGGAACCTCCGCGCGACAGTGCCGGGTCACCGTCTGCCGTGGCTGCTGCTGCGGGAACGCGGCGAAGATTCCGGGCGTTGATCACGGTGGACAGATACCTCGGCTGCGGGCCGCGCTCGACGGGGCGGCGCCGGTCCGGGCCTCGGACTGCCTGGACGTCTGCGATCAGGCGAACGTGGTCGTGGTGCAGCCGTCGGCGGCCGGCCGGGCCGCGGGCGGGCGGCCGGTGTGGCTGGGGCTGGTCAACGACGATGACGCGCTGGCCGATATCGCCGCGTGGATACGCGCGGGTGGGCCGGGGATCGCGGAGCCGCCGGGGGTGCTGGAGCTGTACACGCTGCGGGTCTCCCGCCGGGTACGGGAGCAGATGGACGGGAGCTGACGGGGGCGTCGTTCACTCGCATCTCCTTCCCGTCGCCCACTCCTGTCGCCCACTCCCGTCGCCCACTCGCATCATCCACTCGTCGTTCACTCTCTGTGAGGTCTTGGGAACAACGCGCGGTCGGTGGTCGTTGCTGAAGTAAGGCAACCGCATCGACTGCTCGGTGCGGTCGGGGTTTCGACGAGACGGGGAGCTGGGGGATGGCTGAGTGGGTGGACTGGTCTGCGCCGCTGGTGATCTCTGAGAGCGGGAGCGGCTGCGGGTTTCGGCTCGGGGGCGGGCGTGCGAGCGGGCGTGCGGAGGTGTTCGCTGGTGGTGTGAGCACTCCCCCGCCGAGCCCGCGGCGAGCGGCGCCGGGGCGTTCTCGGCACGGGCCGCTGGCGCGCGGATCCTTGGCGCACGGGCCCTTGGCGCGCGCCCGCGGCCGGGTGCTGGTCGTCGCGGAGGATGCGGCGGTCGCTGCGGCCGTCACCGCTCAGCTGGCACGTGAGGGGTGCACCGCCGCGTACGCCACCGATGGGTTCACCGCGCTGGAACGGGCCGCGGAATTCCGGCCGCAGGCCGTTGTGCTCGATGGCGCCTTGCCAGGCATCGACGCGTTGGGGTTGCGGCACCGGCTGGGGCGGGGTGGTGGCGGTGATGGGGGCGGCGGTGGCCGGGCGGTTCCCGTGATTCCGCTGGCGGGTGGGCCAGAGCGTGGGGGTGGTGGTGAGCGGGATGTTGTGGCGCGGGTGGGAGCGGCGTTGCGGCAAGGCGCGGGCGGGGCGCCGGCCGGTGGCGGTGGGCGGGGGCTGCGGGTCGGGGACCTGAGCGTCGAGCCCGGGAGCGGGCGCGTGGTGCGTGCTGGGCGGGAAGTGACGCTGGAGCGCGGCGAGTTCGAGCTGTTGGTGTTTTTGATGCGGCATCCCGGGCGGGTGTTCTCACGGGAGCAGTTGCTGAGACGGGTTTGGGGGCGGGACTTCGGGGATTTGGCTGCGGTGGCGGTCCGGGTGAACCGGTTGCGGGCGAAGCTCGCGGTGGACCCGTCCGCGCCGCCGGTACTGACGGAGGTGTGGGGATCCGGCTACCGCTTCGACCCAGGGGGCGGGGATGTCGTGGGAGCCGGGGCCGGAGGCGGTGGCGCGACAGGGGCGCAGGACGGGGATGGCGGCGAGAGCGGGGAGACGGTTGCGGTAACTGGGGTGGGGTGGAGTGGAGGTGGGCGTTATAGATCTCGATAACCCCGTCCATCCGGCGGCCACCCGCGCACCCGGCGGATCAGCTGAGCGGTGATACGGCGCCCGCGTCAGGGGCACGAGTCGATGCGTACCGAGCCGATGGTGGCGGGCGGGGTGAAGAAGATCGGGGTCTGGCCCTGCCTGATGACGCTGCCCGCGCAATTGGCGAACCGGAAGACGGTCAGGCTGCCCTGAGCGGAGCCGTTCCCCAGGGCGATGCCGCGGATGCCGAAGCGCACGGAAGGGGTGACGCACTGCCCAGCGGTGACCTGCCGGGAACTGACACCGGAGGTGCTGTCGATCTGGAGTGTGCAGGTCCTCACGGGTGCGGCCGACGCGGCGGTCGCCAGTACGAGCGCCAGTCCGAGTGAGCCGAAAGCACCGCCACCACGGGCGAGTTGACGGGAAAGGCGTGACATGAAGTCCCCTTTCGGAACCTGATGCACCGCCGTCCGGATGTCGGGTGATACGTACGTGCGATGTGGAATGAATCATCCGATGGGGTGATAGGTGGCGCAATCACTCACAAGAGTGGGGGATTGCGAAGCCCCGCTGCGATCCAGTCCGAGGGAGCTATCGGACAGCTCCTAGAGGTGGGGGGCTTGGTTGGTGGTGGGGGCGGAGGG
>NZ_LLZI01000143.1 GCF_001509485.1 Streptomyces sp. NRRL F-4489 | reverse complement strand
GTCTATGGGGACCGCGATGATCGGAAACTGAAGGGTTGTCCCCTGCCGTCCGGCCGGGGTCGGGCGGCGGGGGGCCGGTGGCCGGGGCGGTGGCCGGGGGCGGTGGCCAGAGGTCCGAGGCCGCGAGGCCGGGGCCCGTGGCCGGCGACCGCGGGACGGGTCCCCCGGGACAGGCCCCCCAGGACGTTCCCCTATACCGGCAATTGACCAAAACCCACCCCCCTCTCACGCATCCATTGCCGCGCCCCAGGTGTCTCAAGAGAGAGCGGCACTCTCATGTGCCCGCACTGCAGGGCTATTTGGAGCACCCACTGTGAACATCGGCATCAAAGGCATCAGGACCATCACCGGCGTCCGGGCCGCCAAGGGCATCCGGACCGCCAGGGGCCTCCGGCGCGCGTCCGCCGTGGCCGTCACCACCGGAGCCGTCCTGACCGCCGGAGCGTTCGGCTCCCAGGCGCAGGCCGCCACCCTCCCGGCGCCCGCCATCTCCGCCGCCGGCGGCTTCGTGATGAACAACGGCACCGGTTCGGCGCTCTTCGCCAAGGCCGCGGACACCCGCCGGTCCACCGGTTCCACCACCAAGATCATGACGGCTCGGGTGGTGCTGGCCCAGAAGAACCTCGACCTGGACTCCAAGGTCACGATCCAGAAGGCGTACAGCGACTACATCGTCAACAACAACTGGGCCTCGTCCGCCCACCTGATCGTCGGCGACAAGGTGACGGTCCGTCAGCTCCTGTACGGGCTGATGCTCCCGTCCGGCTGCGACGCCGCGTACGCCCTCGCCGACCGGTTCGGCACCGGATCGAGCCGGGACGCCCGGGTGAAGTCGTTCATCGGCCAGATGAACACCACCGCCAAGAACCTCGGCATGAAGAACACCCACTTCGACTCGTTCGACGGAATAGGGCGCGGCGCCAACTACTCGACGCCCCGCGACCTCACCAAGCTCGCCAGCAACGCGATGAAGTTCTCCACCTTCCGCACCATCGTGGGAACGAAGTCCACCAAGCAGAAGGTCACCACGAAAAGCGGCGGCTACCGCTACATGTCGTGGACCAACACCAACAACCTGCTCAGCAGCTACAAGGGCACCATCGGTGTGAAGACCGGCTCGGGCCCGGAGGCCAAGTACTGCCTGGTCTTCGCCGCCACCCGCAACGGCAAGACCGTCATCGGCACCGTCCTCGCCTCCCCGTCCGTCGCCGCCCGCACCACCGACGCCCAAAAACTGATGGACTACGCCTTCAAGAAGTAGCCACCCCGCTCCGGCGGCCCAGGGCCGCTCACACGGCAGGGCCCGCTCACGCCCCAGGGCCCGTCTCCGTCCGACCCGACGGGGGCGGGCCTTTTCCGTACCCAGGGCGGGGGCCTTTCCGTACCCAGGGGCGGGGGCTGGGCGGGCTCTTCCCGTACACGCGGGCCGTTCCCGGGCCTACGGGCGGGGCCCGGACGGGCGATCCTCGGGCCTACGGGCAGCGGGGAAGCGGACCGTTCCTGGGCCTACGGGCGGCCGGGAGGCGGGCGACGCGGGCGCCGGCAGGGGGCGGAGGCCCCGGGGGGCGACGGGCCGTTGGGCCGGGGGCCGGCGGGCCGCCGGGAGGCCGGTGGGCCGGGAGACCGGGAGGCCCGGGTTGAGGTGGAGGCCGGGAGGCCGGGAGGCCGGTGGGCCGGCGGGGATCCGGCCTCCCGGCCCAGCCCGGCCTCCACCTCAACCCGGGCCTCCAGCTCAACCCGGCCCCCAGCCCAGCCCGGCCCCCACCTCAACCCGGCGTCCGGCTAACGGCAGCCGGTCAGTCCTCGGCCGGCTTGACGCCCCGGTGGAGCGCCACGATGCCGCCGGTCAGGTTCCGCCAGGCGACCTTCGTCCAGCCGGCGCCCTGGAGCCGGGCGGCCAGCTCCGGCTGGTTGGGCCAGGTCCGGATCGACTCGGCGAGGTACACATACGCCTCGGGGTTGCTGCTGACCACCCGGGCCACCGGCGGCAGCGCCCGCATCAGGTACTCGGTGTAGACGGTCCGGAACGGTGCCCACGTCGGCTCGCTGAACTCGCAGATCACCACCCGCCCACCGGGCTTGGTGACCCTGTACAGCTCGGCCAGCGCCGCATCGGTGTCCTGGATGTTCCGCAGCCCGAAGGAGATCGTGACGGCGTCGAACACCCCGTCCGCGAACGGCAGCCGCATCCCGTCCCCCGCCGTGAACGGCAGCCACGGGCGCCGCTTCTTGCCCTCCCCCAGCATCCCCACCGAGAAGTCGCACGGCACCACATAGGCCCCGGTCCGCGCGAACGGCAGCGACGATAGGCCCCGGTCCGCGCGAACGGCAGCGACGAGGTACCGGTCCCGGCCGCGAGATCGAGCACCCGCTCGGCGGGCCGCGCCGCGACCGCGCGGTCCACTTCCTTCCGCCAGAGCCGCGCCTGGCCCAGGGAGAGCACTTCGTTGGTCAGGTCGTAGCGCGCCGCCACGCCGTCGAACATCGCGGCGACTTCATTCGGCTGCTTGTCCAGGGATGCTCGCGTCACCCGCCCATTCTCCACCGTCCACCCCGGCCCCCTGGCACCGGGCGTACGTGCCCCGACAACCGCGCGGTTCTCGACTTGGTCGGGGACGGCCGGCATGCCCCCCTCTGACATACCGGGCGTCCTGCGGTGCAGCGCGCGCCGTGCGCGGCGCACCGTGAGCGGCCGGGGCGGCCGTCCCATGATCCTGCCGGGCTGAATCCAGCACTCCGCTTCCGTTGACGCCACCCTGACGCACGGCGGGGGCCCGCTGACGGGTCCTTGACGCGGTTCCGGTTCCGGCGCGGCTCCGATTGGAACGCCGCTTCGGGTGCGGGCGAGGGGCCGCGGCTGGGGCGGAAGGAGGTGGACCGCGCGGTCGCGGCGCGGCCCGCCGAGCGGGTGCTCGATCTCGCGGCCGGGACCGGTACCTCGTCGCTGCCGTTCGCGCGGACCGGGGCCTAT
>NZ_LLZI01000142.1 GCF_001509485.1 Streptomyces sp. NRRL F-4489 | reverse complement strand
CCACCTCCCCCACGATCTCCGCCCCCGCCGACAACCCGCCCGACTCCACCACCCCACCCGCCGCCGGTATCCGCCCCAGCCCGAACAGCTCCGTATGGTCCGTCCAGGCGAACTCCACCGGCTCCAGCGTCTCCGGCCAGCCCGCCACCGCCCGCGCCGCACCGTGCAACCGCGCCAGCTCCGCGGCCCGCTCCGCCACCGGCGGCAGCGCCGTACGCGCCGCGCGCTTGGCCTCCTTGGTGAAGCGGTCCGGCACCCCCAGCGCGCTCCCCAGCACCGCCTCCGCCCGCCGCGCCGCCATCAGCGGCCCGCGCCCCAGCCAGGCGTACGCCACCGCGCCCTGCTCCACCAGCCGCGCCGCCCCGCGCTCCGCCGCCGTGATCCCCACCTTGACCAGCCCGGGCCCGAAATACGCCAGATAGACGGCGTACGGCCGCGGGTCATCGGCCATGGTGTCCGCCGCCACCGAACGCGACCGGTCCAGCCGCGCGCACCGCGGGCACTGATCGGCCACCCCCTCGCTCTCCAGCACCGCCCCGTACGGGCACACCAGCCACCGCCCGGCCCGCCGCACCCCCAGGCACCGCCGCTCCCCGACCGCCGCGAAGGCCAGCGCCTTCCCCGGCGGCAGCAGGCTCACCCGCTCGGCGTCCCGCTCCGCGCAGTACCACCCGAGCCGCTGGCCGAACCGCCCCTCGGCCCCGGCCCCCGGCCCGCCGCCCGACCAGCGCGGTCCCGTACATCGCCACACACCGTCAGCGTACGACCGCCCACTGACAACCGACCGCGCCCGCGCCCACCGACCCCGCGCTCCGCGAATCCACGCTCCCCGGCCCCGCGCCGGCGTCCGCTCCCCCGTCCCGCAGCCCCCGGAACGTGCTCCGATACGCCCGCGGCGACACCCCCAGCGCCGCCTGGAAGTGCTGCCGCAGCGACGCCGCCGTCCCGAAGCCCGCCACGCCCGCGATCCGGTCCACCGTCATGCCGGTCTCCTCCAGCAACTGCCGTGCCCGCTCTATGCGTTGCTGGGTCAGCCACTGCACCGGCGACATCCCCACCTCCTCCCGGAACCGCCGGGTGAAGGTCCGTACGCTCATCGCCTCCCGCGCCGCCAGCTCGCGCAGGCTCAGCGGCCGGTCCAGATGCTCCAGCGCCCAGGCCCGCGCCGCCCCCGTGGACGACACCCGCGGTTCCGGCACCGGCCGCCGGACGTACTGGGCCTGCCCGCCCTCCCGGTGCGGCGGCACCACCGTCCGCCGCGCCACGTCATTGGCCACCGCCGCCCCGTGGTCGCACCGCACCATGTGCAGGCACAGGTCCACCCCCGAGGCCACCCCGGCCGCCGTCAGCACGTCCCCCTCGTCGGTGTACAGGACATCGGCGTCCAGCTCGACCTGCGGGAACAGCCGCCGGAAGTCGTCCACCGACCGCCAGTGCGTGGTGGCCCGCCGCCCGTCCAGCAGCCCCGCGGCGGCCAGGACGAACGCGCCGGTGCAGATCGACGCGATCCGCGTCCCCGGCCGGATCCGCGCCAGCGCGGCGGCCATCGCCGGACTCAGCCGCCCCTCCCGCTGCTCCGTCCCCGGGTCGTAGTCCACCGACGACGCCGGCAGTACGACCGTGTCCGCGGTCTCCAGCGCCTCCGGGCCGTGCGCCACGTTCACCGTGAAGTCCGTGTCCGTCCGCACCTCCCCGGGCACCAGCGCGCAGGTCACCAGCTCGTACAGCAACTCCCCGGACGCCGACCTGGCCTCCCCGAAGATCCGGTGCACGATCCCCACCTCGATCGGCAGCATCCCCGGCCGCACCAGCACCGCCACCCGATGCCGTCGCCCGCCCGACTCCCGCGCCATACCGGCCTCCCCGCACACCCTCGCCGTACGCCATCGCCGTACGCCACCGCTGCCCGCCCCGTGGCCCGATCCTTGCACACCATGACCATCCGGCCACTCGTCCGTCCCCCGCCCCTCCCCCACAGTGGACGCCATGAAGGTCCTCTGGCTGTTCGCCCATCCCGAATCCCGCTCCCTGAACGCCGCCCTGAGAACGGAGGGCCTGCGCACCCTCGAAGCGCACGGCCACGAGCACACGCTCTCCGACCTCTACGCCATGAAGTGGAACCCGGTGGTCGACGCCGCCGACTACGACCACGACCCGTCCGACCGCCTCCAGGTCGGCGACGCCTCCGAACGCGCCTACGCCACCGGCCGCTTGAGCCCCGACATCGCCGACGAACAGCGCAAACTCGCCTGGGCCGACACCCTCGTCCTGCAGTTCCCCCTCTGGTGGTACGGGATGCCCGCCATCCTCAAGGGGTGGTTCGACCGGGTCTTCGTCAAGGGCTTCGCGTTCGGCCACACCGACCCGGCCACCGGC
>NZ_LLZI01000141.1 GCF_001509485.1 Streptomyces sp. NRRL F-4489 | reverse complement strand
CGCGACGGGGGCGGGGCCGGGGGGTTGTGAGGGCGGCGGGGCTGGGGCTGGGGCGTGGCGGTGGGCTGGGGTCCCGGTGGGCCGGGGATCCGCCGCTGGGGCGTCGGTGGGCCTGGGCCGCTGCGGGCGCGTCGGTGGGCCTGGGGGCGGCTGTTGGCGCGTGACGGCGGCTCAGCGGCCGGGCGTGGTGCCGGTTCCTCTGCCGGGTGTGACGCCCGCTGGTCTTCCGGGCGTGACGCCGACTCGTCTGGCGACCGTGGTCGGGTCTGGCGGGCGTGGTACCGGTGGGACTAGCGACCGTGGTACCGGTGGGACTAGCGACCGTGGTGCTGGCGGGTTTGGCGACCGTGGTGCTGGCGTCGTCCGGCGGTCGTGGTGTTGGCGGGTCTGGCGGTCGTGTCACGAGCGCGTCCGCCCGTGACGGTGGCTCGCTGGTCGACCCTGACATTGCGGCCCCGGGCTGATCGGGTGGAGGGAGAGAGCCAGTCAGCCACGAGCATCCCTAGGCAGCCACGGCCATGACAGCGACCACGAGCCACGCTCCGCCCGGCCCGGCCCGGCCCGGCCGCGAGCCGCGAACGCCGAGTCCCGGGCTCCGACCCCAGGGCCGCGAGCCACCGAGCCCGGAGTCCCCGGGTCCGCGTCCCCACCGACCGCCGCCCGGAGCTGCGTCTGCCCCGCCCTGCGCGCCCAGAGGCGCGGCGCGCCATTGCCTGCCCCAAGGGAGGCAGCTACTCCCCAGTGCCCCCGAGTGCGCCCTTCCCGGCGTCCGGCGGCTCTTGGTCCGGGGCCTCACCGCCGGGTGCGGGGCCCCGGGTATCAGCAGAAGCGCCAGCGCCGCCGGCAGCCCCGCTGAGCCCGCCACCGCCCGTTGAGACGGCGCCGGTTCTGGCCGCACGGGGAGCGGCGCCTGCCGAGCCGATCGCACCGGAGGCCGCATCGGCTGTCAGGGCCGTGCCCACCGGGTGAGGGACGGCCGTGGCGCCGGCGCCCGTTGCGGTGGCGCCGAGAACGGCCCCGGCCCTGGACGCGGCGCCAGCGGCTCCCTGCGCTCCACCGGGGAAAGCCGCGTCGGCGACGCGGCTGCCGGCCTCGGCGTCGGTGCCGGTGCCGGTGCCGGGGCCCGGGTCGCCACCGGCCGGAACGGCGGCGTCCGGGGCGGGACCGGAGAGGTCCGGGGCAGAGATGTCCGGAGCGTTATTGAGGTCCGTGCGCTGCTGGCGGCTGAGGCCGAAGAAGTACGTGGCGACGAAGCCGACGGCGTAGCCGATGAGGAGGCCCAGGGCGTAGACGGCGATCGTGGTGCCGAGCGCGTGGTTGCCCTTGACCAGGGGGAAGAGGGCCCACCCGGAGGGGCCGATGGCGGTGGAGCCGACGGCGTCGCCGAGTTGGTTGACCAGGCCGACGAAGCCGCCGCCGAACGCGCCGCCGAGGCAAGCGGTGACGAAGGGGCGGCCCAGGGGGAGCGAGACGCCATAGATCAGCGGCTCGCCGACGCCGAGAAAGCCGGCGGGCAGGGCGGAGCGGATCGTCGTACGGACCGAGGCGTTGCGGGGGAGGCGTACGTAGACGGCGAGGGCGGCGCCCACTTGGCCCGCGCCGGCCATGGCGAGGATCGGGAGCAGCGTCGTGTAGCCCTGCTGCTGGATCAGGGTGGTGTGGATGGGGATGAGGGCCTGGTGGAGGCCCAGCATGACGAGGGGCAGGAACAGGCCGCCGAGGAGGAACCCGGCGATGGCGCCGCCGTGGGCGAGCAGCCAGGTGGCGGCCGTACCGATGGCGGTGGAGACCTCGCCGGCCACGTACATCAGGCCGAAGACGGTCACCAGGCCGGTGAGGAGGACCGTGAGCGTGGGGGTGAGCAGGACGTCGAGGGCCTCGGGGACGCGTCTGCGGAGCTGTTTCTCCAGCTGGGCGGCGAGGAGGGCGGCGGCCAGCGCGCCGAGGACGCCGCCCTGGCCGGGTGCGAGCTTCTGGCCGAAGGCGCTGACGTTGGCGATGCCGGGGAACACGATGACCGCGGCGACCGCGCCGCCGAGCACGGGCGTGCCGCCGAATTCCTTGGCGGTGTGGTAGCCGACGAAGACCGCGATCAGGGACATGAAGCCGGAGGCGATGGCGGTCAGGGCCGGGACCAGGGCGGGGAGCCAACCGGCGTTGGTGAGCAGGCCGTTGAGGCCGGCGATGATGCCGCAGCCGATGAGGGCGGGGATGAGCGGGACGAAGATGTTGGCGATGCGGCGGAGGAAGAGTTTGACCGGGGTGGCGTTGTGGGCCTTCTGGCGGGCCTTGAGGGCGGCGCCTTGGGCGGCGAGGTCGGCGGCGGTGGTCGGGTCGGCGGGTGGGGTGTGTCCGGCGGGTGGAGTGTCGGTGGTTGGGGTGTTGGCGGTCGGGGTGGTTGGGGTGGGGGTGGTGTCGGGG
>NZ_LLZI01000140.1 GCF_001509485.1 Streptomyces sp. NRRL F-4489 | reverse complement strand
CGGGGTCTCGGGGCCCCTTGTGCCCCCTTTCCCCCCCCCCCCCCGCGCCCCGGCCGGCCCCGGCCCCCCGCCCACCCCACCCGCCCCACCCGCACGCGCGAAATCACCCCGCCCCACCCCTTCCCCTTTTATTAATGTCCGGCATTAGAATCGGAGCATGCCCAGGACATCAGGCCCCGAGACCCGGGAGAAGTTGATCCGAGCCGCCGAGCAGGTCTTCGCGGCGCAAGGCGTGGACGGTGCGCAGATACGGGACATCGTCGCGCGCGCCGGCCAGAGCAATCCGTCGGCGGTGCAGTACCACTTCGGCTCGCGGGCCGGGCTGCTGGACGCCGTGATGGCCGGCCGGCTGGCGCGTACGGAGGCGGCGCTGGCGCCGCTGCTGGCCGCGGCGGAGGCCGGTGAGCCGGCGCTCCGGGAGCTGATCGCGGTACTGGTCACGGCGGAGGCCACCGAGCTGCGGACCGAACGCGGCCGGCGCTGCCTGCGGATCTCCGCCCAGCTCAGCCACGAGAGCGGCGTACGGACCCGGGTCCCGCACCCGACGCTCGCCGGGACCGCGTACTGGCGGCTGATCTGCCGCGTCGAGGACGCGCTGGCCGCCGCCGGGCTGGCGGAGCCGGTGCGGCTGGAGCGGCTGGACCTGGCGCTGACGCTGATCGGCGCCGCGCTGGCCGACCGGGCCCGGCACTACCTGGACGGTGCCGAGCCGCTGACGGGCGAGGAGCTGTTTCTCGCCGATCTCATCGGGACGACGACGGCGTTCCTGCTCGCCGCCACGCCCGAGCCGCACCTGCCCTCCCCTCAGACCGCCGCCACTCCCCCGAACCGCACCTCCAAGTGAAGGAGTCCCCATGAGCGAGTCCCCGAGCGCGTCCGGCCACGCCCCCCGCGAGTCCGCCCCGCAGGCCGCCGACCTGACCGGCAAGACCGTCATCATCACCGGCGCCGCCCGCGGCCTGGGCGCCGCGGCCGCCGAGCAGGCCGTGGCCGCCGGCGCGCGGGTCGTCCTCACCGACGTCCTCCGGGAGGAGGGCGAGCGGACCGCGGCGCGGCTCGGTGAGCGGGCGCGGTTCCTGGCCCACGACGTGACCTCCGAGGAGGAGTGGCAGCGGGTCGCGGACTTCGCGGTGGCGGAGTTCGGCGGCATCGACGGGCTGGTGAACAACGCCGGGATATCGACCGGGGCGCCGCTGGAGACGATCTCCGCGGACTTCTTCCGCAAGGTCCTCGACGTCAACCTCACCGGCGTGTTCATCGGCATGAAGACGGTGCTGCCGGCCATGAAGGAGCGCGGCGCGGGGTCGATCGTGAACATCTCCTCGGCGGCCGGTCTGATGGGCCTGGCGATGACCGGCGGCTACGGCGCTTCCAAGTGGGGCGTACGCGGTCTGACGAAGATCGGCGCGGTGGAGTGGGGTACCGCGCGGGTCCGGGTGAACTCCGTGCACCCGGGAATGACGTACACCCCGATGACGGCGCAGGTCGGCATCGAGGTCGGCGAGGGCAAGTACCCCAACACCCCGATGGCCCGGGTCGGCGAGGCGCACGAGATCGCCGGGGCGGTGGTCTTCCTGCTGTCCGACGCCGCCTCGTACGTCACCGGTGCGGAGCTGGCGGTGGACGGCGGCTGGACCACCGGGCCGACGGTGAAGTACGTCATGGGGCAGTGACGGTCCGGATCACGGGTTGACACAGTTGACCGGTGTGGGTCGCGGTTGACCGGTTCGGGTCGCGTACCGATCCGTGGTGATCGGCCACCAGCGGCGGCGTCCCCGGCGTACGGGGCCGCCGCCGCTGGTGGTTCCATGGCCCCATGACCGATCAGCAACCGCGCGGCGAACAGCAACCGCCCACCGGACAGCCCTCGTTCAACGCGCAGCCGTCACCCGGGGCGCCGCCGTCGCCCGGCGCGCCGCGGCCGCCCGCCGGGCAGGAGCCGCTGAACGCCGACGAGATCCTGGACGTCGTCGACGAGCACGACCGGGTCGTGGGGCAGGCGCCGCGGGCCGAGAGTTACGCCCGGCGGCTGCGCACCCGGTGCGCGTTCATCCTGGTCCGGGACGCCGAGGACCGGATCTTCGTCCACCGGCGGACGCCCCGGAAGCTGGTGTTCCCCTCGCACTACGACATGTTCGTGGGCGGTGTGGTCGGGGCCGGTGAGAGCTATGACGAGGCGGCGCTGCGGGAGGCGGAGGAGGAGCTGGGGGTGCGCGGACTGGCGCGTCCGGAGCCGCTGTTCCGGTTCCTGTACGAGACGCCCGAGCACAGCTGGTGGTCGGCGGTCTACCAGGTGCGCTGCACGCTGCCGGTGGCGCCCCAGGAGTCGGAGATCGACTGGTACGCGTTCCTGCCGGAGGAGGAGCTGGTCCGGCGGCTGGACACCTGGCCGTGGACGCCGGACGGGCTGGCCGCGTACCGGCAGCTGACGGAGCGGCGGGCGGCGGGCGAGCTCTGAGGCGACCAGCGCGCCACGGCGGCCAGCGCCACAACGGCCCCGCGCCACAACGGGCCCGGGGGCCCCACGCTCCCCCGACCCCACATGGCGAAATCCCACCCCCCACCC
>NZ_LLZI01000139.1 GCF_001509485.1 Streptomyces sp. NRRL F-4489 | reverse complement strand
GAAGGCGGAGAGGATCTCGTCCACCATCGACTCCTTGGAGTCGAAGTGGTAGTAGAGGCTGCCGGCGAGCATCCCGGCCGCGTCCGCGATCTGCCGGACGGTGGTCGCGTTGTAGCCCTGAGCCGCGAAGACCTCGGCGGCGGTGTCCAGGAGTTCCTGGCGGCGGTCCGCCGGGGCGGCGGGGGCCGGGGCGGCGGTTCTGCTCGCAACCGTCTTCTTCACAGCCGCCTTTTTCACAGCCGCCTTCTTCACAGCGGTCTTCTTCGCAGCGGTCTTCCTGGCCGTGGGCTTCTTCGCTGCGGGCGTTGCGGGCTTCTTCGCCGCGGTCCTGCTCGGGGCGGCCTTGCTCGTCGCGGTCCTGCTCGCTGCCGCCTTGCGTTCAGCGGTCTTCCCGGTGGCGTTGGCCGCGGACTCCCGGGTGGTGCTGCCGGGGGCGGGCGTGGGCTGGTGGGGGTTCTTGGCGGTTGGCACGGGGATATTGTCGCGCGCTCGCGGGGTGGTTCCGCGCATTTCTTTTACTTGTAAAACACCTGCTAACGTTTTCGTATGGGGAAGAACGTCGAGCAGGTCGGAAGTGGCAGCGCGGTGCGGTTCCGGCCGCTGCCGGTGCGGAGCACGGTGCGGCTGCGGCGGCCGGCCGACATCTGGCACAAGCCGGCGCTGAGCGCCGTGGTGACGCTCGGCGTTCCGGACCTCGTGCTGCTCTGTGTGGGGCGGCTCGATCTGGTCCTGTACACCTCAGCGGGGGCGATGTGCGCGCTGTACGCGCACGGGCTGCCGTACGCGGCGCGGGCCCGGACGCTGCCGTGGGTGGTGCTGGGGATGGTGGCGAGTCTGGCCGTCGCGCTGACCGCGGCGTCGCTGGTCACCTCGGCCGCGGTGCTGGTCGTCCTGGCCTCGCTGGTCGCCGCCGCGCACAAGGTGCTGTGCGATGCGACCCGGATCGGGCCGCCGGGGAATCTGATCCTGACGTTCATCGCGGCCTCTGCCTTCTTCGTCCCGCAGCGGCCGGCGGAGGTGCTGCCGCACACCGGGCTGGCGCTGGCCACCGGGGCGTTCGCGTGGCTGGTGTGCATGGCGCCGGCGCTGGTGCGGCCGCACGGACCGGAGCGGATCGCCACCGCGCGGGCGCTGGAGGCGGCCGCCGGGCTGCTGCGGGCCCGGGCCGGAGCCGCCGGTTCCGCGCCGGCGCCCGGCGGTACGGAACCGGGCTCAGCGGCGCCCGGCAGCACGGAACCGGGCTCGGCGGCGCCCGGCGGTACCGAACCGGCCGCGGTGGCGCACGCCCGGCATACCACCGCGGCCGCCGTGAACGCCGCCTGGCACACGCTGTTCCTCGTCCCGGCCCGTACGCCGGCGAAGGCCGCGGCACGGGCGGGGCTGGAGCGGCTGCTGGTACGGGCGGAATCGGCGCTCGGCGGGGTCCGGCGGGACGCGGCCTCGGAGGCGGGGCGCCTCGGCGGCTGGGCGCGCGAGCTGCGCAGCGGGCGGCCGCTGCCCGAGGTGACGCTGTCCACCGCGGAGATCGAGGAACTGGCCGGGGTGGCCTGGGAGTTCGGGGTCGCGCTGAAGGCCGGAGCGGTGCTCGGGGGTGGCGCGGCGGCGCCCCAGGGAGACGGAGCGGTGCCGGCCATCGGCCAGTCGGAAGGCGCGCCCGGCGCCCGTGCCACCCCGGCGGTGCACGGACTGCGGCGGCCCGTCCCCGGCCGGGCGCGGGGTTTCCGGGCGGTGGTGGGGCGGTTGCGGCCCGGGTCGCCGCTGCTGCCCCTGGGGGCGCGGGTCGCGGTGGGGTGCATGCTGGCGGGCTGGGCCTCGATGGCGGTCGGTGTCGGGCATCCGTACTGGGCGGTGGTGACCGCCGCGTCGATCTACCAGGCCAACACCACGCTCTCCTGGCAGCGCGCCTTCCAGCGCACGCTGGGGAATCTGCTGGGGCTGGCGCTGTTCACCGTGCTGCTGCCGCTGATCCACACCGGGCAGCTCACGATGGTCGTACTGGCGCTGGCGTTCCAGCTGGGCGCGGAGGCCACGATCACCCGCAACTACTGGCTCGGCTCGGTGTGCGTGACGCCGATGGCGCTGCTGCTGACCGAGTTCGGGCGGCCGCTGCCGGCGGGCACGCTGATCGCCGACCGGTGGCTGGACACCGTCGTCGGCGCGGCGGTCGGGCTGGTCTGCTGCGTACTGGTCACCAACCGCCGGGCCGCCGACCGGATCGATCAGGCGCTGGAGCACGTCGCGGCGGCCGAGGCGGCGGCCTCCCGGCTGCTGGCGGCCGGGCGGACGGGCGCGCTCTCCGGGGCCGACGCGCTGCGTGAGGCCGGCTGGGTACGGGACCGGCTGGCCGGGTCCCTGGTCGAGCTGCGCGAGGCGGTGGAGGTGGCGTCCGGCGAGTGGTGGCAGCGGGCCCTCCCGGAGGAACGGATCACCCGCGCCGAACAGCAGGGCCACCGCACGCTGGCGGCCCTGGTCCGCCGGCTGAGCGCACCGGCGCTGGCCGCCTGAGCGGCGGGGCGACGGGGCGACGGCGGCACGACGGCGACGGCGACCGTGATCGCGACCGCGACCGCAAGCCGGGCGGGCGGGCGCGGCGCAGCAACCGCAAGCCG
>NZ_LLZI01000138.1 GCF_001509485.1 Streptomyces sp. NRRL F-4489 | reverse complement strand
GGCGCCCCAAGGGGGGCGTGCCCGGGAGCCCCGCCCTGGGTCCGTACCCCGTCCCGGGGGCCCGCCACCCGGCAGTCCCCGGGCCGCTGCCCTCTGGGCGCAGCCGCTCGGGTAGGGAGCGCCGGAATGAGCCCTGTCGTCGGAGCCCCTCGGGTAGGGAGCCCCGGGAACGAGCCCTGTTGTGAACGAGCCTTGTTGTGGGGGCCCTGGAAACGAGCCCCGTGGTGGGAGCCCCGGGGCTCCGGGGGGAGCCCCGAGGGGGCTCGCTGTGTGGGGAAACGGCTCAAGGTGGGGCCGGGGAGGAGTGGGATGAGGTGGGGAGCGAGGTTGTCGGTGGGACGAATTAGGCTCGCGTCATGAAGCGCCATGAACGAATGAACGCCCTGCTTGAGCTGCTCGGGGACCGGGGCCGGGTGGACGTCGAGGAGGCGGCGGCCGAGCTGGCGGTGTCGGCCGCCACGATGCGGCGCGACATGGATGCGCTCGCCGAGCAGCAGCTGCTGGTCCGCACCCGGGGTGGGGCGGTGCTCAGCTCGGTGGCGTACGACCTTCCGATCCGGTACAAGCACGGGCACCGTTCGGCGGAGAAGGAGGCGGTGGCGAAGGCGGCGGCCAGGCTGGTGGAGCGCGGTCATGTGGTCGGGTTGAGCGGGGGGACGACGACCACGGCGATCGCCCGGGTGCTCGCCACGCGCCCCGATTTCGCTGAGGCGGGTCCGCAGCCGCATCTGACGATCGTGACCAACTCGCTGAACATCGCCAACGAGCTGGCCGTCCGGCCGCAGATCAAGATCGTGCTCACGGGTGGTGTGGCGCATTCGCGGTCCTATGAACTGGTGGGGCCGTTCAGCGAGTTGGTGCTTCAGCAGATCTCCGTCGACCTCGCCTTCATCGGAGCCAATGGCGTGGATCCGGTGATGGGCGCAACGGTGCACGACGAGGCGGAGGCGCGGATCAACCGCCTCATGGCCGAGCGTGCCCAGCGGGCCGTGGTCGTCGCGGACTCGTCGAAGGTCGGTGCCCGGTGTTTCGCCAGGGTCGGTGACGCGGATGTCTTCGACACCCTCATCACGGACGAGGGCGTGAGCGAGGAGACCCGGCGGGAGTTCGCGGAGCGGGGGCTGAAGGTGGTGGCGGCTCGCTTGTCCGGGCCGGAGTCGGGGCGCGGGGATGGAAGCGGGAACGGGGTCGAGGTCGGGGCCGCCGGTTCCGAGTCCGGGTCTGGGTCCCGGACAAGCTCCGGATCGGGGCGGGGTCAGGCAGCTGCTGATCGGGGGTAGTGGTCGGGAGGCGGTGCGTGGGGCGGTCGGGTTGGTTGGGGCTACGGGGTGGTTCCGGCCCTGGCCCCGGCTCCTGCGCTAGCTCCGACTTCGGCTGCGGCTGCGGCTGCGGCTGCGGCTGCGAGTGGTCCCGGTCCCTGCGTGTCCCGACTCCGGTGACGGGGTGGACCAGGATCGTGCGCTGGTTGCGGCGTCGGGTGGATTCCGGCCCGGGTGTTGGGGGCCGACTCCGACTCCGGCTCCGGCCCCGGTTGCGGGGCCGGGGCCGGGGCCGGGTGCGCCCCCTCTCCGGTGCCGGTTCGGTTGCCGAACCCGCCCGAGTTGCGGCACCAGGCCCCAGTTGCGGCGCCCCGCCCCGGTTGCGGCGTCCCTTCCTGTCTGAGGCCCGTTGCTAGGCGGAGGCGAGGTCTGAGGGAGTGTTGGAGGCGCGCATTACCAGGCGGTGTCGCCGCGGAGGGTGGCGTCGGCGCCGCCGTCGGCGAAGAGGATCTGGCCGGTGACGTGGGTGTTCTCGGGGGAGGCCAGCCAGGCGAGGAGGGGGGCTATCTGTTCGGGGCGGGCGTGGCCGTGGAGGGGCATCGGCACGCTGGCGTCGACAACCTCGCGCATCGCGGGGTCGGCGAGCATCGGCGCGGTCATGGGTGTGGTGACCGTGCCGGGCCCGATGGCGTTGAGCGGGATGCCGGCGCCCGCCCAGTCGTCGGTGATGGCCGTGCGGCGCAGCCAGCGGACGAGGGCGTGCTTGGAGGAACCGTAGACGGTATGGCCCTCGCCCCGGTCGATGGCTGCCTGGGCGGCCGCGACGGCGGTGTCCTCGTCACCGGCCAGGGCGGCGTTGACGATGGCCGGATCCGGCGGGTGGATGGCGGCCGCCGAGGAGACGAGTACCGCGCGCGGGTCGGTTCCGGCGGCGAGGAGGGGGCGCAGTGCTTCGAGGGTGGCGACCGTCCCGAAGTAGTTGACGCGGAGGGTACGGGGGTGGAAGTGGGCGAGTCCGGCGCAGGCGATCACGGCATCGAGGCATCCGGCGGTCAACTGCCGGGCGTTATCTGCTAGTTGCGCTCGTCCGGTGAGGGTGGCGAGGTCTGCCGCGATGTCGGTGTCCTGGCCTTGGAGGTCGGCGGTGATGACGGTATGGCCCCGGTCGCGGAGGAGGGTGGTGGTGGCGCGGCCGATCCCGGAGGCGGCTCCGGTGACGAGGTAGGTGCGGCGAGGCATGGTCGGCTCCTTCGTTCGTTCCTGCGTTCCTGTGCATGGTGGTGCGGTTCGGGCCGGGCGGGTCGGTTCGATGAGGATCGGGACGGTGTGGGGTTGGCGCGGTGGGGTGCGGGGAGGTGCGGCTGGGTTCTTGCGTGAGGCGGTTGGGGCTGGGGCTCTGGGTGGGGC
>NZ_LLZI01000137.1 GCF_001509485.1 Streptomyces sp. NRRL F-4489 | reverse complement strand
GGCCAGGACCGTGCAGAAGCTCAGGGTGTCCGTTTCGCCGAGGCGGGGCGGGCCGTGGGCGGGGGTGGTGGTGTGGAGGTAGGCGCGGAGCGGGCCGCCGGGGTCGGGGAGGGTGCAGACGAGGTGATGGGTGCCTTCGCCGAGGGCGGTCAGGAGCTGCTGGAGGGCGGTGGTGGCGCGGGTGAAGGCGGCGTGGGCGAGGTCTTCGCCGCAGGTGGGGCAGCGGCCGGCGCGGGCGAGGAGGGCGGTGGCGCGGTCCCAGGAGGCGCGGCGGGCGGCTTCCTCGGTGAGGAGCGGGAGGAGGGGGGTGAGGGGGGTGCCGTCGTACGGGATGGTGGCGCCGGTGCAGGCGAGGGCGGCGGTGTAGCGGGCGCGGCTGCCGGGGTCGTCGGCGTCGAGGGCGTGGTCGGCGCAGTAGCGGGCGTAGGCGGCGGGGTCGAAGAGGCAGAGGGTGGTGTGGACGCCCTGGGCGGCGAGGGTGCGCAGGAGGCGTTCGAGCTGTTGGAGGTAGCCGCGGTGGTCGTCGTAGGGGAAGGTGCGGTAGCGGCGCATGGCGGCGAAGTCCTGGGCGTCGGCGAGGACGGCGGCGGTGCTGGGGACGTCGCGGCGGAGCGGGTGGGCGGGGCGGGTGGGGGGTGTCATGGCTCCCCCTCGGTGGGTGCGATCGGCAGTTCGTTCGTCACCGAGAGTAATCGGGGGGTCTGACAGTGGCGGCCGGCGCCGGGGCGGGGAGCCGCCGGCGCCGGGCGGAGGGGGCGTCAGGTGGCGCGGTCGGCGGCCAGGCGCTCGTAGAAGCGGAGGAGTTCGAGGTTGTCGACGGAGCCGGGGTTGACGGCCTTTTCGAGGGGGGTGCCGGCCAGGAGGCGTTTGACGGGGACCTCGATGCGCTTGCCGGTGAGGGTGTGCGGGACGCCGGGGGCTTCGATGATCTCGTCGGGGACGTGGCGGGGGGAGAGCTGTTCGCGCAGGGTGCGCTTGATGCGGTCGCGCAGCGCGTCGTCCAGGGTGGCGCCGGGGGCGAGGTGGACGAAGAGGGGCATCCAGTAGCCGCCGTCGGGGAGTTCGAGGCCGATGACGAGGGATTCGCGGATCTCGGGGAGGCGTTCGACGGCCTCGTAGATGTCGGCGGAGCCCATCCGGACGCCCTGGCGGTTGAGGGTGGAGTCGGAGCGGCCGTGGATGATGACGCTGCCGCGGGAGGTGAGGGTGATCCAGTCGCCGTGCCGCCAGACGCCGGGGTACATGGCGAAGTAGCTGTCGTGGTAGCGGGTGCCGTCCGGGTCGTTCCAGAAGCGGGTGGGCATGGACGGCATGGGCTTGGTGACGACGAGTTCGCCGACCTCGTCGGTGACGGGCTTGCCGTACGGGTCCCATGCCTGGAGGTCGGTGCCCAGGCAGGGGGCCTGGAGTTCGCCGATGTGGACGGGGAGGGTGGGGACGGCGCCGGCGAAGCAGCTGCACACGTCGGTGCCGCCGCTGACGGAGGCGGTCCACAGGTCGGTGCCCGCCTCGGCGAAGGTGTCGTGGAGCCAGCGGAAGCCGTCCGGCGGGAGCGGGGAGCCGGTGGTGGCGACACAGGTGACGGTGGACAGGTCGAGGTCGCGCGCGGGGTGCAGGCCGGCCTTGCGGCAGGCCATGACGTAGGCGGCGGAGGTGCCGAAGACGGTGGTGCGGGTGGCGGCGGCGATCTGCCACTGGGCGTCGGTGGCGGGGTGGGCGGGGCTGCCGTCGTAGAGGACGATCGTGGCGCCGGCGAGGAGGCCGCCGACGAGGAAGTTCCACATCATCCAGCCCGTGGAGGTGTACCAGAAGAAGCGGTCGCCGGGGCCGAGGTCGCAGTGCAGGCCGGTCTGCTTGAGGTGTTCGAGGAGGATGCCGCCCTGGGACTGGACGAGGGCCTTGGGGAGGCCGGTGGTGCCGGAGGAGTACAGGACCCACAGCGGGTGGTCGAACGGGACCTGTTCGTAGACCGGTTCGGTGTCGTCGGCGATCAGGTCGGACCAGTTCAGGGCGCCTTCGGGGGCGGGGGTGCCGAGCAGGGGGATGTGGACGACGGCGCGCAGGGTGGGGAGTTCGGCGCGGAGTTCGGCGACGGTGTCGCGGCGGTCGTGCTCCTTGCCGGCGTAGCGGTAGCCGTCGACGGTGAACAGGACGACCGGTTCGACCTGCTGGAAGCGGTCCAGGACGCTGCGGGCGCCGAAGTCGGGGGCGCAGGAGGTCCAGACCGCGCCGACCGCGGCGGTGGCGAGGAGGGCGGTCACGGCCTGGGGGATGTTGGGGAGGTAGCCGCTGACGCGGTCGCCGGGGCGGACGCCGAGGCGGCGGAGGGCGGCGGCCAGGGAGGCGGTCTGGGCGCGGAGTTCGGCCCAGGTGACGGGGGTGGGCTGCTGGCGCTCGTCGACGGCGAGCAGGGCGGGGGTGGCGGCGCGGGCGGGGTCCTCGGCGGCGCGCAGGGCGTGTTCGGCGTAGTTGAGGGTGGCGCCGGGGAACCATCGGGCGCCGGGCATGGCGGGGTCGGCGAGGACGGTCTCGTACGGGGTGGTGAAGCGGACGTCGAACCATTCGGCGACGGCCTGCCAGAAGGCGGGGAGCTGGTCGGTGGACCAGCGGTGCAGGGCGGCGTAGCTCGCGGCGGGGTCGCCGGGGAGGGGGGCGGGGGCGCCGTGGTGGGTGGCGGCCCAGGTGTGGAAG
>NZ_LLZI01000136.1 GCF_001509485.1 Streptomyces sp. NRRL F-4489 | reverse complement strand
GCCCCCGCCTCCGCAGCCACCCCCGCCCGCTTGTACGTCCGCAGCAGCAGGGCCGCTTCCGCGCCGGTGACGCCGTCGAGTTGGGCGAAGACCCGGGCGGTGAAGGCGTGCAGCTCCGCGGTGGAGCGGTGGCTGGAGTAGCCCTGGACGTTGCTGGGGCCGGTGGTGACCACGAGGTGGCGGACCTCCGGCTCGCGGGCGAGGCGCCGCAGCGCGGCGTCCAGGTGGCGGGGCTCGACGGTGAGCCGGAAGCGGGCCTCGACCGGGAAGCCGAGCACGTCCGGTTCGGCGTGCAGCCGCAGGTGGAGGATGTGCGAGTCCATCAGCCGGGCGAGCCGGCGGCGGGCCGTGGTCTCGCCGACGCACAGGTCCCGGGCCAGCCGGGTCATCGGGGCGCGGGCGTCGCGTTCCAGGAGGGCCACCAGGCGCCGGTCGAGGTCGTCGACCGGGGGCGCCGGGGGCAGCGGGGCGCCCTCGGCGGCCCGGCGCCGGGTGGGCGTGGGCTCGCCGCCGTACGGGTCCCAGTCGTTGGCGGTCAGCAGCAGGCGCAGGACGACCGCGGTGTGCACGCCGGTGACGCCCGGGATACGGGCCAGCGGCCCGTCGACGAGGGAGAGCAGCTGGTCGGGGCCGGGCACGATCAGCTCGGCGACCGCCTCGGACGCGCCGGTGGCGACGTCCACCGCGCGGGTGTCCGGGCGGCGGGCCAGCGCCAGCGCCGTCTCGTGCAGCCGGCCGGGCGCGCACCGCACGGCGACCTCCACGACCAGGCCCTCACCGAGGTACTCGGGCACCAGGAACGCGGTGAAGCGGACCAGTCCCGCCGCCACCAGCCGGTCAAGCCGGCGGGCCACCGTCCGCTCGTGCGCCCCCAGGCGCGCGCCGACGTCGGCGAAGGCGGCGCGCGGTTCCCGGCGCAGGACGCGGACGATGGCGTGATCCAGCTCGTCCAAAAGCCCCGCGGCGCCGGCCGTGGTGTCGGAATCCACCGTTGACCATCTCCTGAACGCGGGTTTCGGGCCGGCTGGCCCTCGTATATGGACGCGGCTGGGGCAGTACCGCCACATTGAGGGCCAGTTTCCGCCGGCGACGTGTTTTCGCCAAGGGCGGGCGGGGGCGGCACCACGTCATCGGGACGACCGGCCGGCCGCGAGGGGCGTACCCCTGGGCAACGGGCCCCTTTGGCGAACGTCCGCCACCGGGGCCACGGCCCGCGCCCTGGGGCCCGCCCCCCCTGGCCGAACGCCCCGCGGAGACCCCCAGCCCGGCCGCACGGCAGCCCGCCGCGCGCCCTCACAGAACAGGTGCGGCACGCCATGCCCGAGCCCGGAACCCCCGCCCCGTCCCCGTCCCCGTCCGCGTCCGCATCGGCGAGAACGCCCGGCCCGGCCCCGGCCGCCGCATCCACGGGCCGCGCCCCCGCCCCCTCCGCACCCCTCCCCACCTCCCCCACCACCGTCCTCCTCTGCCTCGTCCTCGTGGAGCTCTCCAGCGGCGTCACCCAGGGCTTCCTGGGCCCGCTGCTCAAGGGCCTGACGACCACCCTCCACGTCACCGTCGCCGACCTGAACTGGATCAGCGTCGCCAACCTCCTCGCCAGCGTCGCCTTCACCCCCGTCCTGTCCCGCCTCGGCGATCTGCACGGCCACCGCCGGGTGCTGCGCTGGAACCTCGCCCTGGTCCTCGCCGGCTCGGTCCTCGTCGGCGTCAGCCGCTCCTTCGGGCTGCTGCTGATCGGCTCGGTGCTCCAGGGCGCGTTCGCCGGCTTCTTCCCGCTGCTGGTGGGCATCCTGCGCAACCGCGGCAGCGCCGGGCAGAACCGCCGCGGGATCAGCGTGATGGTCGCCGCGCTGGTCGCCGGCCTCGCGTTCGGTACGGTCGCCAGCGGCCTGATCGCCCAGTACGTGGCCCGGCCCACCGCCGCCCTGTGGGTCCCGGCGTGCGCGGTGGCGCTCGCGCTGGCCGTCACCTGGCCGCTGCTCCCGGAGAGCGGCGAACGCCCCGGCGGCCGCACCGACTGGCTGGGCGCGCTGCTGCTCTGCGCCGGGCTCGTCGCGCTCATGCTGGCGCTGGGCCAGGGCGGTTCCCCGGGCTGGGCGTGGACGTCCCCCCGGACGCTCGGCAGCCTCCTCGGCGGGCTCGCGCTCACCGCGCTCTGGGTACGCGTCGAACTCCGCACCGCCGAACCGGTCATGGACGTCCGGCTCTTCCGCCGCCGCAACGTCGTGGTGGTCTCCGCCGTCACCCTCACCTTCAGCTCGTGCATGCTCGGCCTGCTGGTCGCCAACCCGGTCTTCCTGGGCACCGCCCCCGCCGAGGCGGGTTACGGACTCGGGCTCGCGCCGCTGACCACCGCGTTCGCCCTGCTGCCCAACATGCTGGCGCTGGTCGCCGGCGCCCTGCTCGCCCCGGCCCTGGCCGGCCGGATCACCGACCGCCTGACCCTGGTCACCGGCTCGCTGCTGATGGCCGCCGGCAACCTCGCCACGTTCGCCTGGCACACCGCCCTGGGGCCGTACCTGGTCTTCACCGCGGTCGTCGGCCTGGGCTCCGGGCTGCTCCAGCACGCCACCCGCACCCTCGCCGTGGAGGCCGTCCCGCGCCACCAGACGTCGGTCGGCTCCGGGATCAACGAGCTGCTGATCAACGTCGGCGGTTCGCTCGGCGCCGCCGTCGTGCTCTCCGTCTTCGCCGCCGGCACCGCGGCCGGCCACCGGCTCCCCGCCGAGTCCGCCTACACCCGCGCCTGGCTGCTCTGCACCGCCGTCTCCCTGGCCGGCGCCGCCCTCGCCCTCCTCTACCGCCGCCCGAACGAGACCCCGGCCCCGCGCTGACGTCCCGAAAGGACCCCAGGCCCCCATGACCGCACCCACCGACCCCGCCGCACCGGTCACA
>NZ_LLZI01000135.1 GCF_001509485.1 Streptomyces sp. NRRL F-4489 | reverse complement strand
CCCCCGCCCCGCCCACCCCACCGGACTCCCCCCTCCACACCGCCCTCACCCACATCGCCGACCAAGTCGCCCAAACCGTGGCCGCCCGCTGGCGGCGCGAGGAGGAGCAGCGCCAGGTCCACGACCCGTACCCGCTCCCGGTCCGCTGGCGCCCGGTCGCCGAGGAACTGACCGACCACTGGGCCAACATCCGCCGCCTGCCCCCGGGCAGCCCCCACGACCCCCTGGATCTGAGCGGCCAACTGGCCGCCGTCGTCGACGTCTACCGGCGCATACCGTCCGGACGCCTGGTCGTCCTGGGCCGCTCCGGCTCCGGCAAGACGGTCCTCGCCGTGCGGTTCGTCCTGGACCACCTGGCGTCCAGGGGCCCCGCCGACGCCGTACCGGTCATCTTCAGCATCGGCTCCTGGGATCCGACCGCCCTCACCCTCCGGGACTGGCTCGCCGCCCAGCTGACGCGCGACCACCCCGGCCTCGCCGCCCCCGGGCCCGGCGGGACGCGGTTGGCCGCCGCGCTGGTCGAAACCGGCCGGATCCTCCCCGTACTCGACGGTTTCGACGAGATCGCCGACGGTCTGCGCCGCCCCGCGCTGGAAGCCCTCAACGCCACCACGCTGCCGCTGCTCCTGACGAGCCGCCCGGCCGAGTACGCCGCCGCGGTGGCCGAAACCGACGTCCTCACCTCCTCCGCCGCCGTCGAACTGACCGACCTCACCCTGGACGACCTGGCCGACTACCTCCCGCGCACCACCCGCAAGGCCCCCGGCCGGGGCGGCCCGGCGACCGCCTGGGAACCCGTCCTGCGCGCCCTGCGCGAGCGGCCCCACAGCCGGGCCGCCGCCAACCTCGCCACCGTGCTCACCACTCCGCTGATGGTCACCCTGGCCCGCGCCGTCTACAGCGACACCCCCGGCGGCGACCCGTCCGCCCTCCTCGACACCCACCGCTTCGGCACCCCGGGCGAGCTGGAGGACCACCTCCTCGACAACTTCACCACCGCCGCCTACCGCCCCCGCCCAGAGCCCGGCCCCGGCGGCGGACCGCTCCGCACCTGGGACCCGGAACGCGCCCGCTACTGGCTCGGCTACCTCGCCCACCACCTCGACCGGCTCGACACCCCCGACCTGGAGTGGTGGCGCCTGGGCCACGGCCTGCGCCGCACCACCCGCACCCTGGCCACCGCGCTGGTGATCTGCCTGGCCATCGCGCTCGTCGACGGCGTCGCCGGCATCCCCTTCGACCCGTTCGCGTACCAGCTCGTGGACGGGCTGGTGGCGGGCCTGCTCGGCGGACTGCTGTTCGGAATCGCGTACTGGTTCATGGTCGCCGCCCGGGACGCGGCCGTGGAGCCGTCCGCCGTCCGCATGCGGATCCGCGGCCGGGAGCGCAGAACGGGCCGCAGACCCCTCCGCCGCCTGGCGATCGGGGTGCTCTGCGGCCTGGTCTTCGGCATCGGCTACGGCTTCGTACGCGGCATGATCAACGGGGTGGCGTACCACGCCCCCCTCCCGGACATCCTGGCCGGCAGCCTCGGCGACGGCATCGTCTACGCCCTGATGTTCGCCCTGGCCGCCGGCCCCACCCTCGGCCTGCTCACCCTCTTCGAGACCCCCCTCGACCTCCGCTCCGCCGTCAACCCGGTCAGCCTGCTGCGCACCAACGGCCGCACGGTCGCCACCCAACTCCTCGTCTGGGCACCGGTCTTCGGCCTCCTCGTCGGCTTCGGCTCGCTGGCCCTGATCGGCCCCCTCTCGACGCTCCTGGGCCCCATCGTCTGGAACCTCACCGCCGCCCTCAAACTCGGCCTCATCAGCGGCCTCGGCGGCGCCCTCGGCTACACCTTCAGCCTCACCTCCTGGGGCCAGTGGACGGTCTTCGCCCGCCTCTGGCTACCGCTGACCGGCCGGCTCCCCTGGTCCGTCCTCACCTTCCTCGAAGACGCCTACCACCGCGGCGTCCTCCGCCAGGCCGGCGCCGTCTACCAATTCCGCCACGCCCGCCTCCAACACCACCTGGCCCGCGCCTACCGCACACCGGCCGGCGGCGCCGGCAAGACCGGAGGCCGGTGACACGGGGCCGGCCAGGGGGCCACGAGGCGGCCCCCACCAGCCCGATCAGACACGCCCCACCCCAAGAATCTCCGACAGCACCACCACGGCGTCATCCGGGCTCGTCACAGGCACCGTACGCATCCCCAGCGACGCCGCCGGCGCCAGATTCTCCCTCCGGTCATCCGCGAACACACACTCATCCGCGGACAGTCCCATCCGCTCGAGAACGCGCTGGTAGATCACCGGATCAGGCTTCGCCACCCGCTCGCGTTCGCTGATCACCGCCACATCGAACAGCTCCCACACCCCGATGTGCGCGTACGGATCGTACGGATCCAGTCCGAAGCTGTTGGACAGCATCGCCACCACGTACCCGGCCGACCGGGCGGCCTCGGCCAGCGCGATCATCCCCATGGCGGGCCGCACGCCGGCCCACACCCGGCCCATCAGATTCTCACCGTCGTCGAGCCCGAGGACTTCCGCCGTCCGCCGGTTGAACTCCGCCTGGCTCATGGCCCCCACCTCAAGCGCCCGATAGTGGGCCCGGGCCTCCGGATGGTTGGTGAGCGTCTCCCCCCACGCCCGCGGCGCCAGCCCCTGCGCGGCACACCACTCCGCGTGCGCCTGGGCCACCCCTTCGGTGAGCACCCCCACGAAGTCCAGGATCAGCCCCTTGTACGGAACACCACCGACACCGGCAAGCCTTGCGCGCATACCGCGGACGTCCTTTCACGATGACCTCGCTCAGCCCAGCACCGTACGACGCCCCGCCGGGTGGGCGGCAGCCCTTAACGAGCCGTGGGCCAGGCAACGGCCTTCGACGACCCAGGGAAGTGGACACCGCCCCCCGCCCATGCGATATGATCATGACGCAGCTTCGGCCCGCGGACAGCGGGTGGGAGTCAGGCGTCCGTGGTCCAAGGAAAGACGTCCACCAACCGGTGGGAGATGCAGGTGCAAGGCCGGCCGGGCGCTCCATCGCAAGGTCCCCTCCTCGTAAGAGGAGGGGACTTTTCGCTGTCGGTGCCCGCGCTCGTCCTGCCGGCCGACCCCTCTTCCCGCCCCGTCTCAGCCAGGCAGTGCCTCATCGAGCCGGGCCGGCTCCGCCTCGCTCAGCACGAGGTCGGCGGCCCGGGCCGAGTCCGTGATGGAGGCCGGGCGACTGGCACCCGGCACCGGGATCACGGCGGGGGAGCGGGTGAGCAGCCAGGCCAAGGCGATCTGCTGCGGGCTGACGCCGTGTTCGGCCGCGACCCGATGGAAGGCGGTGCCCACCGAGGTCGGACCGGAGGGGCCGTCCAGGGAGCTGCGGGAGATACCGCCGAGGGGGCTCCACGGCAGGAACGCCAGTCCCAGTTCGGTGCTCAGCTGCGGCCGCGGCTCGCTGTCGCGGACGGCGGGCGAGTACTGGTTCTGTACGGAGACGAGTCCGTCGCCCAGGATCGCGTGTGCCTGGCGGATCTGGGCGGTGGTGACGTTGGAGATACCGGCGGCGCGGATCGTACCGGCGCCGAGGAGTTCGCGCAGGGCGCCGACGGACTCCGCCCACGGCACGGCCGGGTCCGGCTTGTGCAACTGGTACAGCCCGATCGCGTCCACGCCCAGCCGCTTGGCGGAGGCTTCCGCAGCGCGCTTGAGGTGTTCCGGGGTGCCGGTGACCGTCCAACTGCCGTCGCCGGGTCGCCCGCGGCCGCCCTTGGTGGCGACCAGGACGCCGGAGGTGTCGCCGCCGTAGCGGGCCAGGGCGCGGGCGATCAGCAGCTCGTTGTGGCCGGTTTCGCCGGCGTGCCAGTGGTAGCTGTCGGCGGTGTCGATGAGGGTGACGCCGGCGTCGAGGGCGGCGTGGACGGTGGCGATGGCCCGCCTCTCGTCCGGGCGGTGCTCGATGGAGAGCGGCATGGCGCCCAGGCCGATGGCGCCGACGGTGGTGTGGGCGAGGGGGCGGTGGTGCTGCATGGGGATCGGTGTTCCTTCAGGCGGGGTGGCTGATGGATAGGGACGCGGAGGGAACTTCGGAGAATGGACTCACGGCCTCCGCGACGGCGCCAGGCAACCAATCACTGACATGGGAAAAGGCGAACCCCAGTCCCCTCGCCCGCGCGTTGCTCATCGCGTAATGCCGGTCGTAGGAGAACGGCGAAGCCGGCTCGTCGGCCGCGACCACCCGGAAGACCGGCTCCCGGCCGGCCCGGGCGGCGACCAGCGCCGCCAGGCCGCGTACGTCGAGCGGACCGTCGGAGCAGGCGTTCACCGGACCGGCGAAGTCGGTGGCGGTCGCCGCCCACCGCAGCAGCTCCGCCAACTCCTCGTAGTGGATGAACACCGTCGGCAGCGCCGCCTCGTGCACCGCGATCTCCTCGCCCCGGCAGACGCGCTCCGCGTAGTACGCCAAGCGGCCCGTGAACTCCCGTTCCCCGCCGCCCAGTACGTGCGCGCTCCGCACGGCGGCGAACGCGAAGCCGGGCGCTCGCGCCAGGACGGCCTCTGCCTGGCGCTTCCCCTCGGCGTAGTGGTCCGCCAGGTATGCCGCATCGTGCCAAGGCAGGTCCATGGCGACCTGCCAGGCAGCCGGGTCCACGGTCTCCTCCGGTACGGGGGTACCCGCCGGCACGGCCGGCAGCGCGGCGGTCATCGGGTCGTAGACCTCGATCGTGGAGGTCATGACGTATCGGCGGGTACGGCCGGCGAAGACGCGCGCGGCGATCGCGGCCTGTACGGGCGTGTAGCAGACCTTTCCGTTGCATGCCCCCCACCTTGCCGACCTACCCTCTTCAGCAGAACTGGCCGCTGACTGAAAACGCCTTAAGGAATACTGTTGATCGATGTGCAACGGCTCCGCGTTCTGCGGGCGGTGGCGGACCACGGCAGCTTCAGCAAGGCGGCCGCGGCTCTCCGCCTCACCCCGTCCGCCGTCTCCCAGCACATAGCCGTGTTGGAACGCAGCCTGGGCGCCCAGGTCGTGGCGCGCAGCACCCGCGGGGCCACCCTCACCCGGGCCGGCCAGATCATGGTGGGTGCCGCCGACTCCGTCGCCAAGGCGCCGTCGACCTCGCGCTCGCCTACCACTTCGACGGCCCGCTGCCCGCCGGGCGTCCGGGCCCGAGCGCCGGCCTGCGCTGGACCGCGCTCCTGGAAGACCCCCTGCACGTCGTCCTGCCCGAGGGGCACCGCCTCGCCGACCGCCCGTCACTCGCCCTCACCGACCTGGCAGCCGAACCCTGGGTCCTCGGCTGCCTCAAAACCAAGGCACCTACGCCGTTACGCCGACCGCGCCGGTTTCGAACCGGAGATCCGCGGCACGACCACCGACTACTTCTTCGCCCGCTCGCTCGTCGCCGCCGGACTGGGAATCTTCCTCGCCCCGCAGCGGCAGGTGGCGCGCTACGAGGGGCGCGAGGAGATCCGGGCGGGTTTCAGCCGTGCCTGGAAGTCGCCGCACCCCTCCCCGGTGGTCGGCTTCCGTGACGTACGGGTCCACGAGACGGCGGACCCGGAGGTGATCATCGCCGAGCATGAATTCGACGCGGTCAACCACACGACAGGCGAGCCCTTCACCTCCGGCTTCGTCCTGGTCCTCCGGGCCCGCGCGGGAGAAATCGTCGCGGTCCGGGACTACGCCGATGTCCTGCGTCTCTCCGCCGGCCTCGGCCGACTGCCCCAACTCTTCGAGCAACTACAGGGTGCCGAGTAGCCGTGCCCGACCGCTGAGCCGGCTGACAACCGATCACTCGCGGACTCACCCCTGTGCGGAGGAGAGACAGGCAGCGGCCGGCAGGTGGCCGTACTCGCGGCAACGTGCCGAAAAACACCGGGAACTGAGGGGAGAACCCCTGCTATGGTGCGCCGATGTCATCGATCAAGCAGTTCCAAGTCACCTTCGACTGTGCGGAACCCGAACGTGTCGCTCGCTTTTGGTGCGAGGTGTTGGGGTACGTCGTCCCGCCACCGCCGGAGGGGTTTCCCACGTGGGGCGATTTCGATCGCTCGCTGCCGCCTGACCAACAAGGCGCGGCCTTCGCCTGCATCGACCCTTCAGGTGTGGGTCCGCGGCTGTTCTTCCAGCGCGTTCCGGAGGGAAAGGTCGTCAAGAACCGGGTGCATCTCGACGTGCGGGCCGGCACCGGGCTGGTGGGCGAAGAGCGCCTCGCCGCACTTGAGGCCGAGTGCGCACGACTGGTCGCGCTGGGCGCGGTACAGGTGCAACTACTGCCTGCCGATGACGTTAATGAGTCCTGCATCGTGATGCAGGACATCGAGGGCAACGAGTTCTGTCTCGACTGAGGATTCATCGGATGGGCGGCCTGGAGGGCGCCCCCGAGTGCGTCATGTCGAACTGCTGTCGTAAAGCATCCAGGAAACAGGGTGGCAGAAAGCAGGAATTTGCCGGAAAGCCGTGTGGCGGGGACGGCCCGGTCGGCAGGATGTGGGCATGGACGACCTTGGGGACGTGCGGCCGGGCGGAATGCGGCCGGTGGTGGTCAGGATTCCGGTGGAGCCGGTCGAGGCCGCTGTGGAGGCCGATGCGATTGATGCCGCGGTGCGCGCCGGTGATATCGCGGTCCGCGGACCGGTGTTCGGTGTCGCCGCGCAGGGCCCGGACGACGGGCAGCGGTGGCGGGTGGTGGTGCCGGTGTCGTCCGGCTGCCCGCAGATGGCACGCGACAGCTTGAACTCACTGCTGTGGTTCCGCGCGAAGGACGAGGCGCAGGACCGGGCCGAGCGCCGTGCCCTGCTGGCGGCGGTCGGGCGGCTGGAGCGCGAGCGCGTCAATGAACTCACCGTGCTGGGCACCCGCTACCGCGTCGTGCGCGCTGAGGAGTACGCCGGCGTGGGCCCCAACGGGATCGAGCTGCCGCGCCCGACCGACCCGGATCCCCTCGCTCCTGACTGGAGCCGCGGCGGTTCGGACGTGGAGATCGATGACGGCCTGGTCCTGGACCCCGACGCGCCGCTCACCCCGGCCCAGGCCGCGGAACGGCTCGCGCTGCGCGGCTTCTCCTACAGCGGCTACGAATTCCCCGACGACGCGCGCCGCGATTCCCGGCGGGCACTGGCGACCCACCCCGACGTCCTCCTGCTGCCCGCGACATTCATGGTCGTGGAGCGGAAGCGCCCGGGATGGCAGCCGGCGAGCAGCCTGCACGGCAGTCCGCACGACGCCCGGAAGACGCTGGACTTTTCCCTGGTGTGGTGGGACCCGCGCAGCCGCGGACTCATCCCTCCGGAGGCCGGGTACGAAGCCGACGCCCGGACCCACGTCGCCGAGAACCCCGACTCCCCGGACGAGGAGCTGGCCGCGTACGCCCAGGCCGCTGACCGGCTGCGCGCCGACCGCCTCAACGAGTTGGAAGTCCTGGGCACCGTCTATCGGATCGGCCGCATCCGCCGCCTGGTGCGCTGGGGCCCTGACGGGCCCGAAGGCCCGCGCCCGTCGGACCGCAACCGCCAGGAGCCCGACCGCATCCACCCCTTCCTCGACGAAGACGGCAACGTCCATTTCGAGCACGAGGAGGGCGAGGAGGGGGAAGCCTCCCCGCGTCACTACCCTCTGGAAGGCCCCTGACGGTGTGCGCGTATGGCTCGGCTGAAGGATCCATGGGGTACTCATGAGCCTCACGACGACGCATCGCGCTCTGCTGAGCCGTCTCCTGCCCGACGACAATCCGGACGAAGTCACCGTGCGCCAGGGGCAATTCCACACCGTGGCCATGGGCTCGGACCGCGTCGTGTGCCTGCCGCGCACCCGGGCAGCGGCCGCCCGCCTGCCCGAGCGGGTGGCCGCACTCCAGGCACTCGCCGGCCTCGACCTCGGCTTCCGCAGACCTGAGCCGCTGCTCCGGGGCGGCGCCCACGGCACCGACGAGGCGCCGTTCCTGGTACTCACCCGCATCCCCGGAGAACCACTGGACACCGAAGCGCTCAACGATGCTCAGGTGGCCTGCCGCTCCTCTCCGGCGTCCTCGACTGGGACGAGGTCGCACTCGGCGACCCTGCCGAGGACCTCGCAGCCATTGGAGCCAGCCATGGCCGCGGGCTCCTGGAGCGGGTACTCGCCCTGGGCGACTGGTCGCAGCACGGACTCCGCACCCGGATCGCCGCCATCCGCGGCACATTCGCCCTACAGCAAGCGCGCTACGCAATCCGCGACGGCGACGAGGAAGAACTCGCGGGCGACCTGGCCGACTACCGCTGGGGCACGCCACCTCCGCGCCAAGGCGCGTTGCCACCTGGTCCGTTGACGCCTACTGACGTGCTTCCCACTCGCTGCGGGTGAGTTCGTACGCGACCTCACCGTGTTCGGAGCCCTCGATCGCCTCCGGCCAGTCCCGGGTGGTATTCCGGACGAAGGACAGGCCCGACTTTTCCATGACGCGGCGGGAACGGACGTTGACGGCCATGGTGTTCGCCGTGACCAGCTCGACCCCAAGGTCGGTGAATCCCTTATGGATCAGGGCGCGGGATCCCTCGGTGGCGTAACCGTGTCCCCATGCCGCTTGGTTCAACCGGTAACCGAGTTCGACCACGGCGGGGCTGTGGTCCTCCAGCGGCCGGAATTCGAACCAGCCCAGGAATGCGCCGGAGGCTTTCTCCTCCGCGGCCCAGTATCCGCGGGTGTTCCAGCACGGGTAGTCGTGCAGGAGTCGCGGCAGGGACCGCGTTTTGATCGCCTCGCGGCTGGTGGGGCGGCCACCGTTGAGGAAGCGCATGACCTCGGGGTCGCTGTCCAGAGCGTGCAGGTGGTCGATGTCGGCGACGGTGAAGGCGCGCAGGACGAGACGGCCGGTCTCCAGGAAGGACGGCATCCCGCGATTGTCACCATGGGGCGGCAGGGGCTGCCACCGGTTATCCGACTGACTGGCGGCAGCGGCCGGCGAAGCGCCGGGAGTGGGGAGGGATGGCGCGCCCGATCAGCGAGGCGCCGCTACCAGACCCAACTCGTAGGCGCGGATGACGAGTTGGACCCGGTCGCGGGCCGGGAGTTTGGCGAGGAGGCGCGCTACGTGGGCCTTGGCGGTGGCGACGCTGATGTAGAGGTGGGCGGCGATTTCGCTGTTGGACATGCCGCGGCCGACGAGGGTGAGGACCTCGCGTTCGCGTTCGGTGATGTTCGCGGTGGGGCGGGGACCCGGGGTGGGTGAGGGGCGGGCGGCGAATTCCGCGATCAGGCGGCGGGTGACGCTCGGGGCGATCAGGGCGTCGCCGGCGGCGACCACGCGGATCGCCGTGAGGATGTCGTCCAGCGCCATGTCCTTGACCAGGAACCCGCTCGCGCCCGCTCGGAGCGCGCCGTAGACGTACTCGTCGTCGTCGAACGTGGTGAGGACGAGGACGCGGGTCGCCGCGGCGGACGCCGTGATCAGCCCGGTGGCCTCGATGCCGTCCATGCCTGGCATGCGGATGTCCATCACCGCCACGTCGGGTTCGGTGTCCCGGACCAGTTGGACGGCTTCGGCGCCCGTTCCGGCCTCGCCCACCACGTCGATGTCGGGGGTGTCGGCCATCAGGACGCGCAGGCCGTTGCGGACCAGGGGCTGGTCGTCGGCGAGTACGACGCGGACGCGGGCCGTCATGGGAGGGGCACTCCTTCGGGGAGGGGGAGACCGGCCGCCACGCGGAAGCCGCCTTCGGGGCGCGGGCCGGCGGTGAAGTGGCCGCGTAGCAGGGTGACGCGTTCGCGCATTCCGGTGAGGCCGTATCCGGTGCCGGAGGTGGTGGTGTGTCCGGTGGAAGTGCGGCTGCCGCCGCGGCCGTTATCGGTGATCTCGATGGTCAGTTCGCCGTCCCGGCGGGCGAGGGTGACGCGGCAGTGGGGGGTGTTCGCATGGCGTACGACGTTGGTGAGGGACTCCTGGATGATGCGGAAGGCGGCCAGGTCGATGTCGCGGGGGAGGGGGAGGGCCCGGTGTTCGCCCAGCCAGCGGATGTCGACCTGGACGCCGGCGTCCCTGGTCGACGCGGCCAGCCGGTCGAGGTCGGCCAGGCCCGGGGCCGGCTCGCGCGGTGCGGGCCGCGGCCCGGTGCCTGGTTCGGTGTGGCGCAGGGCGCCCAGGGTGCGGCGCAGACCGGCGAGGGTCTCGCGGCTGGTGTCCTCGATGGTGGCCAGCGCGGCGCGGGCCTGGTCCGGCTGGGTGTCGATGACGCGGCGGCCCATGCCTGCCTGGATGGCGATGACGCCGATACTGTGCGCGATCATGTCGTGCAACTCGCGGGCGATACGCAGGCGTTCGGCGGCGACTGCCTGGGCGGCGGTCTGCGAGCGCAGCGCCTCGGCGTGCTCGCGGCGTTCGCGTACCGCATGACCGGTCAGCCAGGCGGCGGCGAGGGCGAGAACGAGGACCACGACCGTACGGGCGAAGCCGTCCGGCCCGCTCCCGAGGCGGGCGGCGGCGGCGATCTGCACAGCGAGCGTCAGGAGGGCGGCGGTGATCGCGGTGCGGCGGGGGCGGGTGGCGACGGTGTGGCCGAGAGCGAGATCGTTCGCGGCGATCAGGAGGTAGGCGACCTGCCAGAACGGGCTTGTTGTCGCTGTGGCGTACGTGGCGAGGAGCATGAGTGCCACGGTCGGCAGGGGGCGGCGGCGCAGCAGTCCCGCGGGCAGGACGGTGAGTGCGGCCGCCGAGACGAGCGGTACGCCGGGGGAGTCGAACGGTGTGCCGCGGGTGGCGGAGAAGAGGGCGAACGGGTAGGCGATCGCCCCGCACCAGGCCAGCGCCGCCCGCGCGGCCGGCCGCGGGTGCCAGGACAGCGGGGGACGCGGCTCGGCGGACATGAGGTGATCGTAATCGTCTGACCAGCGGCGCGGCAGGGGCCCACGGGCGTACGCCCACGGGATACCGGCCCCGCCGCGAGTGCCGCCGACGGGCCGATGCCTGGCGGCCGCGCTCCCCGGCACCGTTGGCCGGGTGATCGAAGTCAACGAACTCACCAAGCGGTACGGCACCACCGCGGCCGTCAACGGCCTGACCTTCACCGTGCGCCCCGGCCACGTCACCGGATTCCTCGGCCCCAACGGCGCCGGCAAGAGCACCACGCTGCGGATGCTCCTCGGACTCACCCGGCCGAGCGGCGGTACCGCTACCGTCGGCGGCCGGCTGTTCCGGGACCACTCGCGCGGACTGCGGCACGTCGGCGCCCTGCTCGACGCGCATGACGTCCACGGCGGACGCAGCGCGGCGGCCTACCTGTCGGCCCTGGCCCGCAGCAACGGCATCCCGCGGCGCCGGGTGGACGAGGTCCTCGAGGAAGTGGGGCTGGCCACGGCCGCCCGGCGCCGCATCGGCGGATTCTCCCTGGGCATGAAGCAGCGGCTCGGTATCGCCGCGGCACTGCTCGGCGACCCCCCGGTGCTGCTGTTCGACGAGCCGGTCAACGGCCTGGACCCGGAGGGTGTGCGGTGGGTACGCGGCCTGTTCCGGCGACTGGCCGCCGAGGGGCGCACGGTGTTCGTCTCCAGCCACCTGATGAGCGAGATGGAGAACACCGCCGAGCACCTCATCGTCATCGGCCGCGGTGAGCTGATCGCCGACGAGAGCGTGACCGAGTTCGCGGCCCGCGGCACCCGCCGGAGCGTGACCGTGCGGACGCCCGACACCGCCGCGCTGGCCGCCGTACTCACGGCCGAGGGCGCCTCGGCGCGGCCGGACGGGCCGGGCGCGGACGCGGCGCTCACCGTGACCGGTCTGAGCGCGGCCCGCGTCGGCGAACTCGCCGGCCGGCACCGCATCGTGCTCCACGAGCTGGCCCAGCGCACCTCCTCCCTGGAGGAGGCGTTCATGGAACTCACCGCCGGCAGCGTCGAATACCTCGCCGGCCCGCCCCACACCCGCAAGGAAGCCCGATGAGCCGGACCACCGCGCGGCCGACCGCCGCCCCCACCGCCGTACGCACCCCCGCCCCCGAACCCCGCGCCCGCTTCCGGGATCTGCTCGCCGCCGAGTGGATCAAACTGTGGTCGCTGCGCTCCTCCTCCCTGGCGTTCGGAGCCGGCGCGCTGATCGTCCTCGCCATCAACCTCAGCGCCGCCGTCGCCGACTACACCAACTGGCCGACCTACAACCACGGCATCCGAGCCCTCTTCGTCCCGATCTGGTCCATGCGGGACGCCTTCACCACCGGCGCCGGCATGGTCCTGATCCTCGCCACCGGCAGCATCGGCGCCCTCACCGTCGTCAGCGAGTACAGCACCGGGCAGATCCGGACCACCTTCGCGGCGGTCCCGGCTCGCGGCTCGGTCATCGCGGCCAAGGCGGCCGTCGTCACGGCGGTCATGCTGGTCTACGGAACGGCCGTCGCGGGAACGTCGTTCGGCGCGACCCAGGCCATCCTGTCCGGCCGGGGCATCGGCCTGTCCCTGGACCATCCCGGCGTGCTCCGCGCCGTCGCGGCGTCCGCGCTGCTCGCTCCGGTGTGCGCGCTCATCGGCATGGGTCTCGGCGCCCTCATCCGGCACACCGCGGCCACCGTGGTGACGTACACCGGGATCCTTCTGCTGCTGCCGTTCCTCCTCAACGACCGCCACCGCTGGTCCTCCGCCCTCCTCCACGCGCTGCCCCGTACCGCCTGGGAACGCCTGGTGCAGATGGGCGATCCGTTCGGCTCGTCCCCCTATCCGGCGACGATCGGCGGGTCGTGGCTCGTGTACGCGGCCTGGCCCCTCGCGGCAGCGGCCGTCGCCGTGGTGGCGGTCCGGCGGCGGGATGTGTGACCTGCTACGGGCGGGGGCGGGGCCGGTCCTCGTCCCGGCCGGACGCCGCGCGGGCAGCCGCTTCGAAGTCCGCTACGTCGATGACGTCCGCGTGCAGCGGCAGGACGGAGTGCATCAGCAGCTCGTGGCGGGCCGGGTCGCCGTCGGCGCATGCATCGCGCAGGACGAGCAGGCGGTAGTCGCGGTCGGCGGCGTCCCGGACGGTGGACAGGACGACGCCGCAGGTGAAGGTGCCGGCCAGGACCAGGGTGTCGATGCCCTGGCCCCGCAGCAGCGCGTCGAGGCCGGTGGTGCTGAAGGCGCTGACGCGGGTCTTGGTGACCGTGTGCGCGCGCCCGCCGGTGCGCAGCAGAGGGTGGACGTCGGCCTCCGGTGCGCCCTCGGCCAGACGGCCGGCCCGGGCCAGGGGCGCGAACGCCTTGTTGTGGGCGGGTACGGCGGCGTGGTCCTCGGGGGCGAAGGCGACGCGTACGTGCATCTCCTGGATGCCTGCCGCCAGTGCGGCCCGTTGGGCGCGCCGGGCGCGTTCCAGGAGCCGCTCCGGCTCCGGGAGGTCTTCCAGTACGGCGGGCTGGAAGTCCATGAGGAGCAGGGCGGTGCGGTGCGGCACCAGGGCGGGTGACGTGCTCGGCACAGGGGTTCCTTCTGTGGGATACGGCTGGTGTGGCTTGCGGAGGCGGCCGGTGCGGCTTCGACAGGCGTGCACCGAGCACTCCGGCGCTATTACTTCAGCGCTGAATAATCCTGTAGTGTAGTAACAGTGAAGAGCGATGACCAAACCTTCTGGCTCAGCCCTGACGAGCTGCGGGTCTTCCGCGCCGTCAACCGCACCTGGGAGGCCCTGACGGCCCAGCTCGACCGCGTCCTGGAGGAGGAGGCGGAGCTGCCGCGCAGCTACTTCGACATCCTGTGGCGGCTGCGGCGCGCCCCGGGCCAGGCGCTGCGGATGAGCCGCCTGGCGGAGATCACCCACTCCAAGGCCAGCCGGATCACGCACGCCGTCGGCCGCCTGGAGAAGGCCGGGCTGGTCCGCCGGGAGGTCCCCGAGGGCGACCGGCGCGGCTGGCTGGCCGTCCTCACCCCGAAGGGGCTGGAACGGGCGGAGCAGGCCGCACCGGTTTACGCGCGCGGCGTGCGCGAACACCTCCTCGACCAGCTCACCCCCGACGAGCGCGACCAACTCACCGCCATCGGCGAGAAGCTGCTCGCCCGCCTGGACCCCGAGGCGCTGCCCGGCGCCGACGACAAGGAAAGGAGAGACGCATGACGATTCCGCCGACCACCCGCATCCCCACCCGGGCCGCACCGCCCGGAGAGAGCGCCGCCGCCGGCCCCGGGCGCCTGTGGCAGGTGCAGGTCATCGCCGGGCTCGGCGGGTTCCTCGCCGGCGTCAACACCTCCACGATGGACGTGGCGCTGCCCACCGTCAGCCGCCACTTCGGCGCCTCGGCCTCCGCGGCCTCCTGGACGCTGCTGTCCTACATGCTCGTCACCACGGTGCTGGTGTTCGTCTTCGGGCGGATCGCCGACATGATCGGCCGGCGCCGGATGTACGTGGGCGGTATCGCCCTGCTCACCGCCGGCAGCCTGCTGTGCGGACTGGCGCCGGGCATCGTCTGGCTGATCGTCTTCCGCTGTGTGCAGGCCATCGGCGCCGCCGCGCTGCTGTGCAACATCACCGCGCTGATCACGGACGCGTTCCCGGCCCGCCGGCTGCCGACCGCGCTGGGCGTCAACGCCACGATCGCCGCGCTGGCGCAGGTCCTCGGCCCGGCCGTGGGCGGCGCCCTGGCCTCCGGACTGGGCTGGCGCGCGGTGTTCTGGTTCAACGTGCCCGTCGGGCTGATCGGCCTGGTATGGGCCCGGCTGAGCCTGCGTCCCGGCACCACGCCCACCGGACGGGAGCCCTTCGACTACGTCGGGGCGCTGCTGTCGACCCTGGCGCTGGGCGGTCTGATCCTGGCCCTGTCCGAGGGCGGGACGCTGGGCTGGAGCAGCACGCCGGTCCTGGCCGGCCTCGCCCTCTTCGCCGTCTTCGGCCCGCTCTTCCTCGCGGTCCAGGCACGCCGGCGGCACCCGCTGCTGGACCTCGCCCTGTTCGCCGACCGGGCCCGGTCACTGGCCTATCTCGCGCTGTTCCTGACGGCGATGGCCTATTTCGCCGTCGTCCTGCTGATGTCGCTCTACCTCCAGGCCGCGGCGGGCATGGCGCCCTACCAGGCCGGTCTGCACGTCCTCTACGTCGCGCTGGCCATGGCGGCCACCGCGCCGGTCGCCGGCCGCCTGCGGGAGCGGTTCTCCGCCAGGGGCCTGGCCAGCACCGGTCTGGCCCTGACCGCCGCCGGCCTGTTCGCCCTGGCCGCGGTGGTGGACCCGGGGATGGACAACGCCGTACTCGCCGGGTGCCTGCTGGCCGTGGGCGCGGGCGTGGGGCTGTTCATGACCCCGAACACCAGCGCCATCATGGGCTCGGTCCGCGCCGATCGGCGCGGTATCGCCAACGGCGTGCGCCAGACCGTCCAGAACGCCGGCTACGCGGTCAGCACCGCGCTGGCACTGGCGATCGCGACCGGCGGCCTGCCCACACCGGTCCAGCGGGCCGCCTACTCCGGCACCGTCTCCGCCCTCTCCCCGCACACCCTGCACGCCCTGACCGGCGGCTACCGCTGGGCGCTGCTGACCCTGGCCGCGATCTGCGTACTCGGCCTGATCGCGTCCCTCAGCCGGGGACGGGCCACCACCCCCACCCGCTGAGGCCCAGTGGCCTCCGCGGCGTGAGCGGTCGGTGGGGGTGGGCCGCTGGGTGATCGCCGTGTTCGAGCGGCCGCCGGCCGGCGGTTCCCCGACGTACCCCCGGTCGGCGTGCCGGGGCGAGGGCGAGGGCCGGCTCCGGCCCCCACCCCAGGTCAGAACGGGCCGAAGAGCCAGTTGCCGGGGGCCTGCGGGTCGTCGCTGGTGTAGTACTCCTCCGTCGCCTTGCGGATCTCCTCGCGGTCCAGGACTCCGTTGCCGTCCAGGTCGAGCTTGGCGAAGGCGGTGCGGAGGTCGTCGGGCGCGGCGCCGAGCGTCTTGGTGTACATGGTGAGGAACTCGCCCTCGTCGATGACGCCGTTGCCGTCGGTGTCGCAGATGTCCATCCAGGCGTCCACCATCAGACCGAGGCGCTCCAGGTGGCCTTCGCGGTCATTCGTCGCCGCTTTGCGCATGCCGGTGAGGAACTCCTGCCGGTCCACGTACCCGTTGCCATCGGTGTCCATGGGCGACAGGTCCATGGCCCACAGCGCGCGGAACGCGTCCTTCAGGCGCTGGATCTTCGCGGACTCGCCGGTCATGTCGAAGGCGCCGGCGAGCCGCTCGGCGAGGACCATCAAGTCCGCTTCCACCAGCCCGCCGTCGCCGTCGGTGTCCAGCATCGCGAAGGCCCGCAGCAGCTTGCGGTCGAGGATGTCGTCGGTGCCGTGCATGGCGATTCCCGTCGTTCGTGCGCGGTGCCCCGGTGGCGCCACGTTCATCACATATGGGGAAACGAGCGGACTTCTGCTTTGATACGGCCCGACCGTTCATCCACCATGCGGTCCACCAACCCCCCTGAAACGCACCGCACTTGCGAGGTCTGGACCCTTGATGCACAGCTCCTGTCTGCCCGCCGCTGTCCTGCGCCGCATGGAGCGCCATGCGACCCGGGTACGTGAAGACTGGGAGGGGCGCCACATCTTCGACGGCGCGTCGCCGGGCCGGGACGCGGTCGTCGTCTCCACCAACGACTATCTGCGCCTGGCCAGGGAGCCGCGCATCGTCGAGGCGATGGCCGGCGCCCTCCTCGCCGAGGGCAACAGCACTCTCATGTCGGGTGCCTACCTGCGCGGCGACCACCCGCATCTGCTCCTCGAGGCCGAACTCGCCCGTCACATGGGGGCGGCCGCGGGCATTCTCACCCAGTCGGGCTGGGCGGCCAACACGGGGCTGCTGCAGGCCATCGCGGGCCCTGACATGCCGGTCTACATCGACGTGCTCGCCCATATGTCCCTGTGGGAAGGGGCTCGCCAGGCAGGTGCGCCGCTGTACCGGTTCCGCCACAACGACCCCGCTCACCTGCGCCGCCGCGTCACGGCCCACGGTCCGGGGATCGTTCTCGTCGACTCGGTCTACAGCACCGACGGTACCGTCTGCCCCCTCGTGGACGTCGCTGAACTGACGTCCGAGACAGGCTGCGTACTCGTCGTGGACGAGTCGCATTCCCTCGGCACCCACGGAGCGCTCGGTGAGGGCCTGGTCGCCCACCTGGGCCTCGGCCACCTGGTCCACTTCCGAACGGCCAGTCTCTCCAAGGCATTCGCGGGCCGTGCCGGACTGATCGCCGGCAACACCCCGGAATTCACTGACTACTTCAAACTCGAAGCCCATCCGGCGATCTTCAGTTCCACCCTGCTGCCCCATGACATCGCGGGCCTGGAAGCGACGCTCTCCGTGGTACGCGAAGTCGCACAGCGCCGCGAGCGACTGGCCTCGGTCTCCGCACGCGTCCGTTCCCAGCTCACCGCGCTCGGCATCGATGTGCGTCACTCCCGCAGCCAGATCATCGCCTTGGAGGGCGGCACCGACCGGCAGACCATGGCCCTGCGCGACGCCCTGGAAGAGCGCGGCGTATTCGGCTCCGTCTTCTGCCCGCCGGCCACACCCCGCGCCCGCTCCCTCGTGCGCCTCTCCCTCCACGCCGCACTCTCGGACACCGACGTCGAGCGCCTGGTGGATGCCTGCCGGGCCACCCGCCCCCTCATGCGCGCAGTCACCCCGTAAACCCGCCAGGCAGAGTGCCGTCGCCCGCCGGCGGATGCGTCGCCCCTCGGCCATCGGTTACGGTGGGCGCATGTCTACGCCTCGAGTTTCCTAGCCAAGGACCCGCTTCCACGCCAGAAGTGTGTCCTTTCGCTATCTCGGAGCGTTACCTCATGATTACCGTTCGCGGTGTGGAGCTGCGCGCGGGCGCGCGCCTGCTGCTCTCCGATGTCTCCTTCACCGTTTCCCCCGGCGACCGCATCGGCCTGGTCGGCCGCAACGGCGCGGGCAAGACCACCTTGATGAACGTCCTCGCCGGGCGGACCAGGCCCGCCGCCGGGGCGGTCACCCGCACCGGCCCGGTCGGTCTGCTGGCCCAGGATTCCCGCGCGGCCGACCCGGCCGTCACCGTGACCGACCGGATCCTGTCCGCCCGCGGCCTGGACCGGGCCCTGCACGCCCTGCGCGCGGCCGAGGCCGCCATGGCCGACGCCGCCGAGGGCGCCGCGCTGGAGCGGGCGATGGGCGCCTACGCCCGCGCCGAGGCCGCCTTCCAGGCCGGCGGCGGATACGCGGCCGAAGCCGAGGCCGCCCGGATCGCGGCCGGTCTCGGGCTGCCCGACCGGGTGCTGGGCGAGCCGGTCGGCGCGCTGTCCGGCGGCCAGAAGCGCCGGGTGGAACTCGCCCGCATCCTGTTCGCCGGACACCGCGGCACGCTGCTCCTCGACGAGCCGACCAACCACCTGGACGCCGACTCCGTCGCCTGGCTGCGTGCCTTCCTCCAGGGCCACCGGGGCGGTCTGGTGGTGATCAGCCACGACACCGATCTGCTCGCCGAGGTCGTCAACCGGGTCTTCCACCTGGACGCCACCCGCGCGGTGATCGACCTCCACAACACCGGCTGGGCCTCCTACCTCGCTCAGCGGGACGCCGATGAGCGGCGCCGGACACGGGAGCGGACGAACGCCGAACGCAAGGCAGCCGCCCTGCGCGCCCAGGCCGACAAGATGAAGGCCCGGTCGGCCACCGCCGCCATGGCCAAGAGCATGGCCCGCCGCGCCGACCGGATGCTGGCGGAGCTGGAGCCGGCCCGCCGCGCGGAGAAGGTCGCCAAGATCCGGCTGCCCGAGCCCGCCGCGTGCGGGCGGATGCCGCTCGGCGCGGTCAGCCTGGCCAAGTCCTACGGCGGCCACCGGGTACTGGACGGCGTGGACCTGGCCGTCGACCGGGGCAGCCGCCTGGTCGTCCTCGGTCTCAACGGCGCGGGCAAGACCACCCTGCTGCGCCTCCTGGCCGGCCAGGAACGGCCGGACGCCGGACGGGTGGTGCACGGACACGGGCTGCGCCTGGGCTATTTCGCGCAGGAACACGACACCCTCCGCGCCGAGCGGACCGTAGGGGAGAACTTGCGTGCCGCGGCCCCGCACCTCACGGACGGCGAACTGCGGCGCGTGCTGGGAGCGTTCCTCTTCACCGGCGACGACGCGGACAAACCGGCCGGCGTCCTCTCCGGCGGCGAGAAGACCCGCCTGGCCCTGGCCGGCCTGGTCCACTCCGGCGCGAACGTGCTGCTGCTGGACGAACCGACCAACAACCTCGACCCCGCCTCCCGCACCGAGGTCCTGGCCGCGGTCGGCTCCTATCCCGGCGCGATCGTGATGGTCACCCACGACGAGGGCGCCCTCGACGCCCTCCGCCCCGACCGCGTCCTGCTGCTGCCGGACGCGGACGAGGACCTGTGGAACGAGGACTACCGGGACCTGGTCTCCCTCGCCTGACCACGACTACGGCCGCGGCCACGACTACGGCCGCGGCCACCCCGCCCCGGGCGGGCGCTCCGCCGGCGTCATCCGTCCGCACCGAAGGTCCTGGACCCGGCGATCCGCCCGGCCGTCTCGCGGAGCCAGATGTGGGCGGCGTCGTGGGTGTGCACGGGATGCCACCACAGGGCCTCCTGGACGGGTACGGCTTCGTAGGGGCACTCCAGGACGCGTACGGGAGCCACGCCGCGCAGCCGGTCGGCGAGGAGTGCCTGGACGAGGGCGATCCGGCGGGTCCCGGCGACGAGCCAGGGCAGCGCCTGGAAGCTGTCGACGGAGACCTCCGTCCTGGGCTCGATGCCCAGCATGCCGAGCTGCCGGACCGCGGGCGCGTCGTAGGTGCGCTGGTAGGTCACCCAGGGCAGGCGGCGCAGGTCGTCGAGGGTGAGGCGTGCGCCCACGTCGGGGTGGTCGTCGGCGACCAGGAAGACCCAGCGGTCGCGGTACAGCTCGACCGCGGGGAAGCCGCTGATGACGCCGTGCGGCATGAGCAGTCCGTCGGCCGTGCTCAGCAGCGTGCCGGTGTTCTCGGTGACGTCCGGGGGCGCCTGCCGGAAGCGCAGCCGGATGCCCGGGGCCTCGGCGTGGACCGTGCGGGCCAGTTCGGCGCCGAAGACCGCCACGGCGTAGTCGGAGGCGAGGAGGGTGAAGGTGTGGGTTTCGTGCGCCGGATCGAAGTCGGCCCGGCTGGTGAAGACACGGTCCAGGAGGTCGCAGGCGGCGGCTGTGCGGTCGAGGAGGACTTGCCCGAGCGCGGTCAGTTCGTAGCGGCTGCCGACGCGGGAGAGCAGGTCGTCGTCGAAGTGGCGCCGCAAGCGGGCCAGGGCGGCGCTCATGGCGGGCTGGCTGAGTCCGACGCGCTGCCCGGCCCGCGTGACGCCGCGCTCCTCGAGGAGCGCCCGGAGAGCGGTGACGAGGTTGAGGTCCAGGCTGGCCAGGTTCACGGTGCTCCCCAGGTGCGGTACGTCGCGCGCGCTCATAACGGCCGACGAGGGTCGGTCATTCACAGCGTGGATGGAAGGCATCCACGGAATCGATTTCCCTTATCCATGGTGCGCGGGCCAGATTAGTCCCCTCGCCATCGGGAGGACATCGTCGTGGATTCCGCAGCCTCTTCCGCCCTCTTCACCGGGCCGTTCGCCCTCGGTACGTTCTCCGTCCGGGGATCCGGCGCGCCCGCCCACCCGGGCCTCGTCACCCCCGAGGGCGAGGTGCTCGACCTGCGCGCGGCACTGGACGACCCGCGGCTGACCGTGCGGACGCTGCTGGAGGACTGGGACGCCGTGCTGCCGCGCCTGCGCGACCTCGCCGCCTCCCGGACGGGGGACCGGCGACCGCTCGACGCGCTGACCGTGCACGCGCCTCTCGAGCCGCGGCAGGTCTTCCAGTCCGGCGCCAACTACCGGCAGCACGTCATCGACTTGGAGATGGCGCACCGTTCGCCCGACGACCCGCGCACGGCGGACGAGGCGCGGGCCGAGATCGCCGAGATCATGGACCGGCGCGCCGCCGAGGACCTCCCGTACGTGTTCACCGGGCTGCCCAGCGCGCTCACCGGTCCGTACGACGACGTGGTCCTGCCGGACTGGTGCGAGAAGCCCGACTGGGAGCTGGAGTTGGCCGCGGTCATCGGCAGGCCGGCCCACCGGGTGGCGGCCGAGGACGCCCTGTCGTACGTCGCCGGCTACACCATCGCCAACGACCTGACCGACCGCGCCGCCGTCTTCCGCCGGGACATGCCCGCCATCGGCACCGACTGGCTGCGCGCCAAGAACGCCCCCGGCTTCACCCCGCTCGGCCCCTACCTCGTCCCGGCCGCATCCCTCGCCGACCCGTCCGGCCTCCGGATCACGCTGAAGCTGAACGGCGAGACCATGCAGGACGAGTCCACCAAGGACATGCTGTTCGGCGTCGCGCGCCTGGTCTCGTACGTCTCGCGGACGGCCCGGCTCCTGCCCGGCGATCTGGTGCTGACGGGCAGTCCGGCCGGCAACGGCCTGCACTGGGGGCGGCTGCTGCGCCCCGGCGACGTCATGGAGGGCTCGATCACCGGACTCGGTACGCAGCGCACCCGCTGCGTCGCCGAGGGGGTGTCGTGATCGACCGCACCGACCCCGAGGGGGCGATAGCCGAGGCCGCCAAGTCGTGCTCCAACTGGGGGCGTTGGGGCGCGGACGACGTCCTGGGCACGCTCAACTTCCTCGACGAGGCCAAGCGGTGCGAGGGCGCCGCGCTGGTCCGCCGGGGGGCGAGCTTCTCGCTGTCGCAGCGGTTCGACATGGACGGCCCGCAGCGGGGCTGGCGGCGCCGCACCAATCCGGTGCACACCATGCTCGACACCGGGACGGACGCGGCCCTCGGCAACCAGGGCTTCCCGCACGGACTGGGCGGCGCCGACGATGTCATCGCCATGCCGCTGCAGTGCTCCACCCAGTGGGACGGGCTCGGGCACATCTTCGACCACGGCCGGGCGTGGAACGGCCGCCCCGCCGAGGACGTCGTCACCTCCGACGGCGACCTGGTCACCGGCATCGAGCACATGGCCCCGTACGTCGCCGGGCGCGGCGTACTCCTCGACGTCGGTCGGGTCATCGGGGAGGACGGCGAACTGCCCGATGGTTTTCCCATCACCGAGCAGCACCTGGCCGCCACCGCGCGGGCGCACGGTGTGCGGGTGGGCCGGGGCGACCTCGTCGTCGTACGCACCGGGCGGCTCACCCGCGCCCGCCGCGAGGGGTGGGGCGAGTACGCCGGAGGCGCGTCGCCGGGCCTGTCCTTCACCACCGCTGCCTGGCTGCACAGCAGCGAGATCGCCGCGCTCGCCACCGACACCTGGGGGTTCGAGGTCCGGCCCAACGAGTTCGACCACGCCTTCCAGCCGCTGCACCAGGTCGCCATTCCCCATATCGGCCTGCTCATCGGCGAGATGTGGGACCCGGACGCGCTCGCGGAGGACTGCGCGGAGGACGGCGTGTACGAGTTCTGGCTCACCGCCGCGCCCCTGCCGATCACCGGAGCCGTCGGCTCACCGGTCAACCCGATCGCCGTCAAGTAGCCGCCCGGGAGGAACCCGTCCATGTCCCGTCCCACCACCCGTCCCACCCCCCGCTCCGTCCTCGTCGTCGGCGGCGGCACCGCAGGCAACGGCCTCACCGTCCTGCTGCGCCGGGCCGGTATCGCCGTCGACCTGGTCGAGGCCGAGGCCGACTGGAACGCCACCGCGGGCTCCGGCATCACCCTCCAGGGCAACGCCCTGCGCGTCCTGCGCGAGATCGGTGTCTGGGAACAGGTCCGCGATCTCGGGTTCCCCTCCCACGAACTCGCCATCCTCGCCGTCGACGGCACCGTCCGGCACGTACGGAAGGACATCCGCACCGGCGGCGACGGGCTGCCGGCCACCGTCGGCATGCGCCGCCCCCAGCTGCAACGCCTCCTCATCGACGCGGTACGGGCCTCCGGCGCCCGGGTCCGGCTCGGCACGACGGTCACCGGCCTGCGCCAGGACGCGGGCGGTGTCGACGTCCGCTTCTCGGACGGCGGCGAGGGCCGCTACGACCTGGTGGTCGCCGCGGACGGCCTGAACTCCGCCACCCGCGCCCTGATCGGCATCGAGGACCGGCCCGCGCCCACCGGCATGGCGATCTGGCGGGCCCCCGCGCCCCGCCCCCGGCACGTCCGGCGCACCGAGATCGTGTACGGCGGCCCCTGCTTCATCGCCGGCTACTGCCCGACGAGCGAACACACCGTCTACGCCTACCTGGCGGAGCGCAACCGCGACCGCGCCACCCTGCCCCCGTCCGCGTACGCCGAGGAGATGCGGGCCCTGGCCGCGGGATACGGCGGTGCCTGGGAGGAGATCCGGGCCTCGATCACCGACTCCGCGCAGGTCAACTACACCTGGTTCGACCGGCTGCTGGTCGAGGGGCCGTGGCACCGGGGCCGGGTGGTGCTCGCCGGCGACGCGGCGCACTGCTGCCCGCCGACCCTCGCGCAGGGCGCCGCCATGTCCCTGGAGGACATCGCGGTCCTGGCCGAGCTGCTGACCACCCGCGCCGACTGGGACGACCGGCTGTTCGCCGACTACCGCGACCGCCGCCTGCCCCGCGTACGGACGGTGGTCGACGCCTCGGTGCGGCTCGGCCAGTGGCTGCTGGACGGCGTACGGGACGCGGACGTCCCCGGCCTGATCGGCCGCACCATGGCGGTCCTCGAGGAGCAGCCATGACCGGCCTCCCGGCGTTTCCCACCTGTCCCACCGTGGACGTCCACGCCCACCTCCTGCTCCCGCGGGTGGAGGAGGCCGTGGCCGGGCACCCCGCCCTGGCCGGGGCCCGCGTCCTCGACGCCCGCCGCAACGGCCGCGCGGCCCTGGCCGTCAACGGCCCCATGGTCCGCGACCGCATCCCGCTGCTCACCGACCCGGCCCGGCGGCTGGCCGCCATGGACGCGGCCGGTATCGACATCCAGCTCGTCTCCCCGTCCCCGTCCCACTACCACTACTGGGCCGACGAACAACTCGCCCGCACCGCACACGAGTTGGCCAACACCGGCACCGCCGCCCACTGCGCCCAGGCACCGGACCGGCTGTACGGCCTCGGCCTGGCCCCGCTCCAACACCCCCGACTGGCCGTCGAGCTCCTCGACCACGCCCTGGACCAGGGCCTGCTGGGCATCGAGATCTCCTCGCACGCCCCCGGCCGCGAGCTGTCGGACCCGGCGTACGAACCGCTGTGGACGCGCGCGGAGGACACCGGCGCGATCATCTTCCTGCACCCCTTCGGCTGCACCCTCGACGAGCGCCTGGACCGCTGGTACCTCTCCAACACCGTCGGCCAGCCCACCGAGAACGCCGTCGCCCTCTCCCACCTGATCTTCTCCGGCGTCCTGGACCGCCACCCGGACCTGACGCTGATCGCCGCGCACGGCGGCGGCTACCTCCCCACCCACATCGGCCGCTCCGACCATGCCTGGCGGGCCCGCCCCGACGCCCGCGGCTGCGCGCACCGGCCCAGCAGCTACCTGGGGCGCCTGTACTTCGACTCCCTCGTCCACGACCCGTACGTACTACGGGAGTTGGTCCGCGCCGCGGGACCGGACCGCGTCCTGCTCGGCTCCGACTTCCCCTTCGACATGGGTACCGGCGACCCCGTGGCCGCCCTGCGCGCCGCCGGCCTGCCCGATGCCGACTTCCACGCCGTACGCGGAGCCAACGCGGCGGCTCTCCTCCCGCTTGCGCGAAAGGACTGATATGCGTCTGCTCACCCACCTCCGGCACGTCGACCTCGCCGTGCCCGACTACGGCAGGCAGCTCGACTTCTACGCCGGTGTCTGGGGCCTGACCAAGGTCGCCGAGGACTCCGGCCTCGCCTTCCTGGCCGCCGAAGGCTCGCCCGAGAGCTACGTCATCCGGCTGCGCGAGGCCGCTGAGAAGCGCCTCGACCTGGTCTCGTACGGCGCCGTGGACGCGGCCGCCGTCGACACCCTCGCCGAACGGCTCCTCGCCGGCGGTGTTCAGCTGATCTCCCGGCCGGGCCGGATCGACACCCCGGGCGGCGGCTACGGCTTCCGCTTCTTCGACGTCGACGGCCGCACCCTCGAGGTCTCCGCCGATGTCGGGGCCCGGCGGCACCGCCGGATCGAGGAGAAGGAGGCGATCCCGGTCCGCCTCTCCCACGTCGTGCTCAACTCCCCGGATCTGAACCGGACCAGGGCCTGGTACGAGCGCTTCCTCGGCTTCGCGCTGAGCGACACCCTCAGCTCCCCGCGCATGGGGGAGGTCATGCACTTCCTGCGGATCAGCAGCCAACACCACTCCATGGCCATCGCGCAGGGCCCGCACACCGCCCTGCACCACGTCTCGTTCGAGATGCGCGGGCTGGACGAGTACATGCGCGGGTCGGGGCGGGTCATGCGGGCCGGCTTCCGCAAGATCTGGGGCCCGGGCCGGCACCTGGCGGGCGACAACACCTTCACGTACTTCCTCGACCCGCACGGCAACACCGTCGAGTACACCACCGAACTGGAGGAACTCGACGAGGACACCTGGCATCCGCACGTCTACGACTTCTCCCGGCCGGAGGTCACCGACCAGTGGGGCACCGCCAACCCGATGAACGAACTGGTGGCGAAGGAGTCCTTCAACGACGTGGACCGCGGCGTGTTCGTCGCCCCGCCGGTCTGACCCGCCCTGGAGCCCTCATGCGCTTCGCCAGTTACGCACACCTCGGCCGCCCGCGCCTCGGCGTCGTCGGGGACGGCGGCCGCCTGCACCCCGTCCCCGGCCACGACTCACTCCTCGACCTGCTGCGCGCCGGCCGTCTCCACGAGGCGGGCGCCGCGGCGCTCGGCGCACCCGAGGGCCCGCGGCTGCCGGACGTGGCGCTGCTGCCGCCCCTCCAGCCGCCGACCGTACGGGACTTCGTCACCTTCGAGGAGCACGTGGCGGGCGTCCGCCGCTCCGTCGACGGCACCGCCGGCGTACCGGACCAGTGGTACCAGGCCCCGGCCTTCTACTTCACCAACCCGTACGCCGTCATCGGCCCCTACGACGATGTCCCCGTGCCGCCTGGTTCCGCCGTCCTCGACTTCGAGCTCGAAGTGGCCGCCGTCATCGGCCGCGCGGGCCGCGATCTCACCCCCGGGCAGGCCCGCGACCACATCATCGGCTACACCGTCTTCAACGACTGGTCGGCCCGCGACCTCCAGTCCGCCGAGATGGCGGTCGGCCTGGGCCCCTGCAAGGGCAAGGACACCGCCACCACGCTCGGCCCGTACCTCGTCACCGCCGACGAACTGGAGCCGTATCGCGACTCCGACGGCTTCCTGTGCCTGGCCCTGACCGCCGCGGTCAACGGCGAGGTCGTCGGCCGCGACCTGCTGTCCCACATGAGCTGGACCTTCGAGGAGATGGCGGCGTACGCCTCCCGCGGCACCTGGGTCCGGCCCGGTGACGTCCTGGGCTCGGGCACCTGCGGCAACGGCGGCTGCCTCGCCGAACTCTGGGGCGTACGGGGCGAGCAGTCACCGCCGCCGCTGAAGCCCGGCGACACCGTCACGCTCACCGTCGAAGGCATCGGCACGGTCTCCAACACCGTGGTGCCCGGGGTCGCGCCCGTGCCCCTGACGGCCGCCCGCAGGCGTCCCGGGCCCCGGCGGTGACACCTCGCGTCAGCGATGCCCGCTGTCCCGCCCGCGCTGCGCGTCCGGTTGCGTCTCGCCGTGTCCGCCGCGCAGTTGCTCGTTGATGCGCTGGGCTTCTTCGAGTTGGTCCTCGAGGATGACGATGCGGCAGGCGGCCTCGATGGGGGTGCCCTGGTCGACGAGTTCGCGGGCGCGGGCGGCGATGCGCAGCTGGTAGCGGGAGTAGCGGCGGTGGCCGCCTTCGGAGCGCAGCGGGGTGATCAGGCGGTGCTCGCCCAGGGCGCGGAGGAAGGCGGGGGTGGTGCCGAGCATCTCGGCGGCCCGGCCCATGGTGTAGGCGGGGTAGTCGTCGTCATCGAGGGGGGTGGCGGGGCGGGTACTGCGAGGGGGCATAGACCTCTTCTTCCGGGGGGACGCGTCGGGGGGCCCGGGTGCCGTACGGCACCCGGGCCCCGAGCTTTCACACCATCTGCCGGCTGACCGCGCCGGCTCTTTGCTTCCGCAGGCACCGCCTGGGAGGGCGGGGCTGCGGGGATCGCGGTTGCGTGACCGGGGACCACCTTCCAATCGGGGCCTGCGGTACCCGGGCGGACTGCTTCCTCACCCGGGCGATCCTGATGGCGTTCTGCTCCTTTACCTTCGGTTACTCGGTTGTACTGCTGGATACCGCGGGTACTGCTCGCGGCCTTGCGGGGCCGCGTCCTGCTTCACACCTGCACGGCAGTTCGTCTCTGCCGCGCCTTCTCCGACTTCCTGGTTACGCCACAAAGCTAACCCTGCAACGGGCCAATGTCTACTGCGACCGCGATAGATTTTCTACGTGGCTAATGCACGGAGTTCTGCCGCGGGCAGGATCGGAAGTGTGGCCCCTCCGGTGGAGTCGGACTGATCCTCCCGCTGCACCTCGGCGAGTTCCTGGAGCAGCCTGCGCTTCGACCGGGCGCCCACCATGGACCGCACCGGTTCTCCGTCGCGGAACACCATGAACGTGGGCGCCGATCGCACGGCGTAGGAGAGGGTGGTCCGCGGGCTGGTGTCCACATCGATCTGGACGACCTTGAGCCGGTCGCGCTCCTCTTCCGCGACGGCGTGCAGGACCGGCGCCATCTGGCGGCAGGGCGGGCACCAGTCGGCGGTGAACTCCACCAGCACCGGAAGGCCGGAGTTGAGCACCTCCTCGTGGAAGGTGGCGTCGGTGACCTCCCGCAGTGCCCCGGTCCCGTTCTCCATGGTCATCCCCTCATCCCCTCATCTCGCAGCGCGGTGCCGGTCCGCCGGGCAAGTCCGCCTCCGCCCGCACCAGTTCCGCGGCCACCTGGTCGCGTACCGAGTTCAACTGGCCGATCAGCGCGTCGAGTTCGTCGATCTTGCGGCGGTACTGATCGAGTGACGCCGGGCAGGAGTCCCCCTGCGGGTGCCCCGCCCGCAGGCACTCCACGAACGGCCGGGTCTCGTCCAGGCCGAATCCGAAGTCCTGCAACGTGCGGATCTGCGCGACCAGGCGCAGGTCCTCGTCGTCGTACACCCGGTACCCGTTGACCGCTCGCCGTGCCGGCAGCAGGCCCCGGGACTCGTAGTACCGCAGGGTCCGGGTGCTGACCCCGGCCCGTTCCGCAAGCTCACCGATGCGCATACGAGGACGCTAAACGTTGACGCCGGCGCCAAGGCAACGCACCGGCCCGGCCGGGCAACGCAACCTTCGCGCGGGGCCATCCGGGTGATAGGGGATCGGGGGCATTGCCCGCCTTGCCACCCTGATGGGTTACTGAGGGCGTCCAATCCGGTGAGCCGCCCATCTTCTCCGGGGGAGCAAGTGACGGCGGTCCCTGTTCGCTTCCCGGTTTGGAGTACCAGCCCCGCACCGGTTCGAGGGCGATGCCGCGCAGGTTTCCTCGGCAGAGGATGTGCTTCCACCGCCCGTGCCTTCTGCGGACACGGCGGGAGCACCGGCTCGCATGACCGCCTGGGGGCATCATGCCAACTGCTCGTGCTCTTCGCTCCGCGCTCGTGCTCTGTTCCCTGACCGCGGTACTGGCCGCCGCCCCGGCCACCGCACACGCTCAGATACCCGTCCTGTGCAATGAGAACGCACTGGTGGCCGCCGTCAACGCGGCGAACGCGGCAGGCGGGGACACCCTGGCCCTGGCTCCGTTCTGCACGTACACGCTCACCAGCGCGCACGGCAGCGCCTCGGACGGGCCGGTCGGGCTGCCGCCCATCACCACCCCGATCACCATGGCGGGACTGGGGACGACCATCACCCGTGCTGCCTCGGCACCACCGTTCCGGGTGCTCGAGGTGCAGGGGGACGCGAACGTCCCGGGAACCAACGGCCAGCTCTCCCTGGCCGCGATCACCGTCCGAGGCGGCAACGCCCCGGCCCCCGACCCGGGGGGCGGCATCAGCAACCGGGGTGGCGCGGTGACCCTGGTGTCCAGCTCGGTCACCGGCAACAGCGCCGTGGCCGGCGGGGGCATCTACGTCGACAACGGAACGGTGTCGCTGACGGCCAGCGGCGTCACCGGGAACTCCGCCACCACCGCCGGCGGCGGCATCTACCGCAACTCCGGCGTGGTCAGCCTGCTGGTCAGCAATGTCAGCGGGAATACGCCGGACAACTGCGCCCCCGCGGGGAGCGTTCCCGGCTGCACGGGCTGACGGCCCGGCACCCGCACCGCCGGCCCGCCACCGGCCACGGCGCCGCACGTTCGCGGCGGCCTGAGCGCGCCCCTCCCGGCGGGCCCCCACTCGTCCTGACGACACCTCAAGGAGACCCGCATGCCCATTTCTCCCAACCAAGGCTCCACCGGCGGCGGAACAACCGTCACCATCACCGGCACGAACCTCGCCGGCGCCACCGCCGTCCACTTCGGCTCCAAGCTGGCGACGATCACCGCCAACACCGCGACCTCGGTCACGGTGATCTCCCCCTCCGGGACGGGGACCGTCAACGTCACGGTGACCACCGCGGGCGGCACCAGCAACCCGCTGCCGTTCTACTACGTGGGCGCCCCGTTCAAGTCGAGCATCAGCCCGATCTCCGGGGTCACCGGGGGCGGCAACACGGTCACCATCAACGGCACCGGCCTGTCCACCGCCACCTCGGTGGCCTTCGGCGCCGCCACCGCCGTGCCGACCGTGGTGAACGACAGCCAGCTCACCGTCGTCGTGCCGCCCGGTGCAGGACCCGGGTCGGTCGGCGTCAGCGTGACCACCGCGGGCGGCACCAACAACGGGTTCACGTACACCTACGTCGACGCACCGACCATCGCCACCGTGCTGCCCGCGGCCGGACCGACGTCCGGCGGAACGCCGGTGGCGATCACCGGCACCGGCCTGACCACCACGCAGTCGGTCACCTTCAACGGGGTACCGGCGCCGTTCACCGTGATCAGCGACACCGTCGTTTCGGCCGTCACCCCGCCCGGCGCCGCCGGCACCGTGGACGTCGTGGTCACCACGACCGGCGGGTCCGCGACCGCCATCGGAGCCTTCACGTACACCGCAGGGCCCGGCATCTAGCGATCCGGGTCGCTGAGCCCGGCCGTCCGGCCGGGCAGCGCGGGGACCTGTCCGCCCCCCTCCACCCCCTGGGCAGGTCCCCGCGCCTTCTCGCTCCATGAACACCAGCCACCCCGGGCCGGACCCGGTACGGGCGCCGGCCGACCAGCAGCACGAGGAGCCGATCCCCTTGAGCGCATCCCGCCACCCCTCCAGCACATCGTCCGCACCGGCCGCCGCGGCACCACCCGCGGTCTCCTCCCTGTCGCCCGCCTCGGGGCCGCTCGGGGGAGGGAACAGCGTGACGGTGAACGGCACGAACTTCACCGGAGCCACCGAGGTCCGCTTCGGCGCGAACCGGTCGCCGTCCTTCACCGTCGTTTCCGACACCCGGATCACCGCCATCGCCCCCGCCGGGACCGGGGCCGTCCAAGTCACCGTGACCACCGCCTCGGGCACCAGCTCGCAGTTCGTCACCTACGCGTACACCCAGGTGTCGGGGCCGGTGCTGAGCTCGGTGGCGCCGTCGTCCGGCCCTCCGTCGGGCGGGACGCCGGTGACGCTGACCGGGGCGGGGCTGTCCGGCGCGACGGCGGTGCGGTTCGGGTCGACCCCCGCGTCGTCCTTCACGGTGGTCTCCGACACCCAGGTCACGGCGGTGGCCCCGGCGGGTTCGGGGACCGTGCAGATCACGGTGACGACACCGGGCGGGACCAGCAACGGGCTGGCGTACACCTACGCGACGGTCCCCGCCGTGAGCGCCGTGAGCCCGAACCAGGGGCCGCTCTCCGGCGGGAACACGGTGACCTTGACCGGCAGCAACTTCTCCGGGGCGACCGCGGTCACCTTCGGCGCCACGCCGGCCACCGCCTTCTCGGTGGTCTCCCCGACCACGATCAGCGCCGTCGTACCGGCGGGGCTGCCCGGACCGGTCCAGATCACGGTCACCGGGCCCGGCGGAACGAGCTCCCCGGGCGTCACCTACTTCTACGTCGCGGTCCCCGTCCTCAACGATGTCCAGCCCGGCTCCGGCCCGCTGGCCGGCGGCAACACCGTGACGCTCACCGGGAGCCATCTCCTCGGCGCGACCGCGGTGCGGTTCGGGTCAACGGCCGCGTCGTCCTTCACCGTCGTCTCGGACACCGCCATCACCGCCGTCGTGCCGCCCGGCTCCACGGCGGGCGCGGTCCCGGTCACCGTCACCACCCCCGGAGGGACCGGCGGCGGAGTCTCCTATCTGTACCTCGGGGCGCCCGTACTCAGCGCGCTGAGCCCGGCCCAGGGGCCGTTGTCCGGTGGCGAGACCGTCACCCTCACCGGCAGTGGGCTCGGCGCGACCACCTCGGTGCGGTTCGGTACCGTCCCCGCCGCGTTCACCGTGGTCTCCGACACCGCGGTCACCGCCGTGGCCCCGCCCGGGCCCGCGGGACCGGTCGGCGTCACGGTCACCGCCCCCGGCGGAACCAGCGCCGCTGTGACCTTCACCCGCGTCCCGCCACCGGTGATCTGAGCGCCGGGTGCGGGCCGACCGCCGCCACCGCCCGGGGGACAAGCGGTCGGCGGCCGAGAGGAGTTGGCCGTGCGCACGCTCATCGCGTCCGCCGGTTCGTATGGGGACGTGGCACCGTACACCGGCTTAGGAGTGCGTCTGTCGGCGGCCGGGCACGAGGTCGTGGTCGCCACCCACGAGCGGTACGCCGGCCTGGTCCGCCGTTGCGGGCTGGGCTTCCTGCCGCTGCCGCTCGACCGCGGTCCGGCGGCGCGGGCCCCGCACCGCGGACACCGCGCACCGACCAGGAGGCCCGGCCTGTCCGGCATCGAGCAGATACGGCTGGTACGGGACCTGGGGCCGGTGATGGCCGACGCGCTGGCGGACGCCTGCGCGGGCGGCGCGGAGGCGCTGCTGTACTCCAGCAGCCTGGCGCCCCTGGCGCTGGTGGCGGCGGAAGGGCTGGGGCTGCCCAGCGCGGGGGTCTTCCTCCAGCCGCTGGCGCCGACCCGGGAGTTCCCCCCGGTCATACACCGCGTTCCCGCGCTCGGTCCGCTGGGCAACCTGGCCGCGGGCCGCGGTGCCCAGGCAGTGCTGGACCACGTCTTCGCCCCGGCGGTGCGGTACTTGCGGCGGCGGATGGGGGTCACGGCGGAAGCCGTCGCGCTGCGCCGGGCGATGACGCCCGTGTGCCACGGTTTCAGCCCCAGGGTGGTGCGCAGACCCGCCGACTGGCGGCCGGGCATGGAGGTGGTGGGGTACTGGTGGCCGGCGTCCGATCCCGACTGGACGCCGGACGCCGGGCTGGTGGAATTCCTGCACTCCGGCCCGCCACCGGTATTCGTCGGTTTCGGCAGCATGGCTCCCGGAGACCCCGAAGAGCTCGGCCGCCTGGTGGCCCGCGCCCTGAAGCTCGCCGGGGTGCGCGGCGTGGTGCAGACCGGCCCGGCCGGACCGGCCCTCCGGGGCCCGGACGTGCTGACGATCGGCGAGGTGCCGCACGACCGGCTCCTGCCGCACATGTCGGCGGTGATACACCACGCGGGAGCGGGCACCACCGCGGCCGGACTGCGGGCCGGGGTGCCGGCGGTGCCGGTGCCGATGATCCTGGACCAGCCGTTCTGGGCGTCCCGTCTGACGGCCCTCGGGGTCAGTCCCGGCGCGGTGCCGGTGCGGCGGCTCTCGCCGGAACGGCTCGCGGAGGCCGTACGGCGGGCCGTGTGCGATCCGCGGTACCGCGAGCGCGCGCAGCGCCTCTCCGCGCTGATCGGCGCCGAGGACGGGGCCGGGGAAGTCCTCGCCGCGGTCGAGCGGTTGGTGCGCTGAGCCGGTGACGGCCGCCTGCTCCGTCCCCCAACTGCCGTATTCTCAGCGGGAGTTGCTCCAATAGGGTGAAGTGGAGCAATTCCTTGACGCGGGGGATGCCTGGCTTGGTTAACTGGGCCCATCCGAACCGGCGGGTCGCCCACCCTTTCTCCGGGAAGTCGGCGTCCGACACCCGCCCGCTCGCGCCTCAACAGGCAAACCTCTGGCGGCAGTTGCCACTTCCCCTGCGGTCCCTCGGCAGAGGGGCCCGGCGTTCCCCCCGGTACCAATCCGCCTCGCCACTCGGCGAGGACACCTCCGCATGGGAGTTCCACATGAACCGCATCCGCATCGTCACAGGCACGGCCACCCTCGCGGCGGCTCTCGTCCTGGGCGCCGCTCCCCTGGCCTCGGCCGCCGCCCCCGCCCGGGTGGCCGTCTCGGCCTGCGTGACCGACCTCCAGGCCGCGCAGTCCTCCAACAACGCCGCCATCTCGGCCGACCAGGTCAACAACACCGCGGCGGCCCGCAACCACAACCTGTCCACCGCGACCTCGCTGCTCTCCGCCGCGGTCGACTGCCTCGGGCAGCCCTCGACGGTGACCGCCAACGTCCTCACCGCGACGACCAGCAACGCGGCCGCGGTGGTGTTCAACCTGCTCGGGGCGTCGGGCGCGGCCCTGGACTCCGAGCGGTCGACGGCCTCGGCGATCAGCCAGGCCCTCGCCAACGCCAGCTGACCGCAGGGTGATCAAGTGAGTGCCCGGGCCCCAGGCCCGGGCACTTCGCCGTGTCCGGCTCACGGCCCCGGCAGGCTTCCGCACCCCGCCCGGCCGTCACGGCGGTGGAGCGACCGACCCCGTTCCGGCGTATCGGTTGTCATTCCACCGGAACGCACGCTGAGCCGAACGAGTGGCTCCGCGTCAATGGCATTGTCTGGCGACAACCCTTCTGGGTTACTGGTAATGCCTGGTTGGCGGGCCGTCCATCCCCCGCGGGCTTCAGTGGTCGGCCACCCCCGGTCCCCGCGTTCGGGACCGGGCGGGAAGCCCGGCAGCGCGACGGCCCTCATCGCTCGCGGTGAGCGAGCCCTGACCGCCCCCTCGGCGTTTCCCCGCCGGTACGGCCGGCTGCTGTCCGTGCCCGGACCTCCGGCTCACGCACCACACCGGTCGTGAGCCGGGCCGGGCGACAAGCCGCAGACAGCAGGAGGACTTCCGTGTCCACACCCACAACCCACCCCACTCCGCAGGCCCAGCTCCAAGTCCCGCCGTTCCCGCCGTTCCCCTTCCCGGGCCTCGGCCCGGTGCTGCTCGCCGTGCTGCCGAACTCCGGCCCGGTCGCGGGCGGCAACACGGTGACGCTGTTCGGACTGGGGCTGGCCGGCACCACCAGCGTCCTGTTCGGCAGCACGCCGGCGACCATCGTCGGCCAGGACCCGCTCGGGCTGACCGTCACGGTGCTGGCCCCGGCACACGCGGCGGGCGCCGTGCAGGTCACCGCCACCAACGCGGCGGGGACCAGCAACCCGGTGACCTACGTGTACGTGGCGCCGGCGGGCCCGCAGGCCACGCTGATCATCCCCACCAGCGGTCCGGTCGCGGGCGGCACCCCGTTCGCCATCATCGGTTCCGGACTCCAGAACGGGAGCGTCACGTTCGGGGGCACCCCGGCGACCGTCCTGGGTACCGACCCGAGCGGCACGGTGCTGTTCGGCACCACGCCGGCCGGGCCGGTCGGCGGCGGCAACGTCCCGGTCGTCGTGACGACTCCGGGCGGCAGCGCGACCGTCCCCGGCGGGTTCACCTACCTGCCGGTCGTCCCGCCGCCCCCCATCGTCACCGTCCCGATCACGCCTGTCTCCGGGACCGCTGGCCTGACCTTCACCATCACCGGCACCAACCTCAGCGGGGCCACCGTGCTGTTCGGCGCCACCCCCGCCACCGGTGTCACCGTCAACGTGGGCGGGACCGTCATCACCGGCCTCGTCCCGCCCGGGACGCCCATGACGACCGTCCCGGTGACGGTCCAGACCCCGGGTGGCAGCGTGAGCGCCGGCACCTTCACGTACCTGTGAGGTGACGGCCCTCCCCAGGCCCAGGCCCCGGCGCACGGCCCCAGGCCGCCGGCGCCGGGCCTGACGGGGAGCGCGCGGTGAACCAACCCCCGTCCGGTCCCCGTCCCGTTCAGGGACGGGGACCGGACCTTTGCGGCGGCACCCCCGGGGACGCCTCCGGTACGGGGCCGTCAGCCGGGGGGAGATAGCGCCGGAGCTCGGCCGGGGAGGGACGCTCGGCCACGTCGTTCAGCACGGACAGCGGCACACCGGCGGCGGCCAGCCATGTCAGTCCGGTGGGCCGCAGGTCCTGGCGCAGCAGGAACTCGTGCCCGAGCTCCACCACGACCTCGTCCCAGCCGGTCGCCTCCCTCAGCAGCGGGGTGGAGAAGCGGCCGCCGGTCGGCCCGGTGAACAGCCGCGCCTGCGGGGTGTGGCGGGCCGCCCGCAGCCTCGCGGCGAGCAGCATCCGGGCCGCCGGACGCAGCGGCACGGTGCGCCGGCTCTTGCCCCGGTACCCGCAGTCGCGCAGCCCGCCCGGCACGAAGACCGTGTGCCGGCACACGTCCCAGGTCCAGTCGACCGGGTCGATGTCCCCCGCGCGCAGCGCCGACACCTCACTGAACCGGGAGGCCGTCCAGGCCGCGAAGCGCACGATGTCGCCCCAGCCCTCGTAGCCGTCCGGGGACCGCTGGACGAGCCGGGCCGCCAGGCGGTCGAGCGCCGCCGGGCCGGGCAGCGCCAGCGACCGCGGTGCGGTCCGTTCGCGCTGGGCGCGCTGGTACTCCCGCTGCCAGCCGATGATGCGGGCGGGGTTGGCGTCGAGGAGGCCGTCCCGTACGGCTTGTTCGAGGACCCGCACCAGCACGGCCAGGCTGTTCTTCACCGTCGAAAGACCGCACTCATCGGCGATCCAGCAGTGCAGCGCCCGGTTGACGGCCCGCCGGGTCATCGCGCGGACCGGTACGTGCCCCAGGCTCGGCAGGACCCGCAGCCGCCACCCGGCCTCGTACGGGCACATCGTCAGCGGCTCCAGCCCGCGCATCGCCGTGGCCCACCGGGATTCCCCGTACTCGGCGAGGGACATCGTGCCGCCGGCCGCCGCGCGGGGAGACCGGTGCGAGGAATCAATCGTCATTCTCGAAATAGCCCTTGTCTGAGGTGGGTTGGGGCCGTGCCGGATGGCGGGATGTATTCGTACGGGCCCGGAACGGAGCTCTCCCTCACCGAAAAAGACTGCCGAGGCAACCAAATGCGCGGCGGCCGGCGTCCTGTTTTCGCAGGAGGCATGGGAGGGCTGCGCCGGTCATGGATGAATTAAAAGCATCCGGCAATGCCGGTGCGCAAGTCGCTTGGTGTGCGTCAGCGGTTTTTCGCGCTGCTCCGAATGGGTGGCCTTATCGGTTGACTGTTGTCGCCCGACCTGAGCCCGTGGATAACTTGACGCATCCAACCGGTGGGCCGCCCACCCTCTCCGGGGAGCGGCATCCGGCCTACTCGTCGGCCCGGCCCAGTGCCTGGTTGCGAGTTGGACCGTTGCCGTATGGGCGTCCCCGGCAGAGGGTTTTGGATCCGTCAGCCGGTGCCGGTATTTCCGGCACCGGCTGATCGGCCCCACCTCAGCCAGGGGGCGTCATGCGATCGATTTCCGCGTGGTGGCCGATGCCCCGGACGCCACACGCGGCAGCGGCTTCCGCTTTCCCCGCTGCCGGCGGCGGCCGCCGGCCGGCACGGCCCGGCAGTACGCCGGGCCCAGCCCTCGCCGCCGCTCCGCCACCCACCGCCCCGCGGTGACCTCCGCGCAGGTTCCCCCACCGCACCTCTGCACCGCCATCGGCCGGAAGCCCGGCCGTGGCCCGCGAACCCGCGAATGAACCCCGGAGTGGACCATGCCACGGAAGAGCATCGTGATTCTCGTCGACGAGCCCGGGGGAACAGCCCTTCCCCATATCTCCGATAACGATGTCCGGGATCCGGTACGCCTCGTGCGCGGCAGCGGATACGAGCGTTTCGAATTCTACGGCGAATACGCGGAGCTGGACGGTGAACAGGTCCCCGTGTATCGCTGGCATTACCGCACGTCTATTGCCGAATAGGCGTCGCGCTCCCGCAGAAAAACCAGTTCACAGGGGACGGTATCCGACGGTCCCCGTGAGGGACGGAGTCCTGCCATGCAGCCGCAATCCAGGTATCCCGAAGACTACGACACCGGCCGGCGGGCCGTGGTGACCGGTGTCGGGTTCTGCCTACCCGGCACCAACAGACCGGTTTTCACAGCCGATCAGGCGTGGGAGGTCGCCGCGAACGGCCGGTCCTGCCTGCAGTACGACGAGGTCTACTACGGCACCGTCGGCCTGACCCAGGAAATGTTCGACGAGACGTTCCCCGACCTTCCGCCGTTCTTCTCCCGCCATTACACCGCGGCGCACCGCTACGGCCTGCTCTCGCTGGCACATGCCTGCGAGGACGCCGGGCTGGACTTCCGCGGCGGAGAACTCGGCAACGCGGCAATTCTCGTCGGACGCGGGGGAGTGGACGCCAACATCGACAGTTATCTGTCGGTGCTCCGCGCCGACCCCGCGACGACCAGCGCCCCGGAGGCCATGGAACTGTTCGTCGCGGCGCAGCAGGCGGTGACCCCCTCCGATGTCGCCCTGGTCCAGTCGGCGCTGGTCCGCTCCAACGGCCCGGCCTACACCGTCTCGTGCGGCTGCGCGTCGTCCGCCGTGCAGATCGGCCACGCCCGGCAGATGATCACCCGCGGCGAGGCCGATATCGCCGTCGTCACCGGCGTCGACGTCTTCAACATGCGGCTGATCCAGAACATCCAGCGGCTGCTGCACGGGGCCCAGCAGACGTACGAGTCCGTGCGGACGCCCGGGATGCCCGACGCGGTGCCGTCGTTCCTCTCCCTGATGCGGCCCTACGACCGCCGGGCGAGCTCCATCAACCACGGCGAGGGCTCCGCCACGCTGATCGTCGAGAGCTGGGACCACGCCGTCCGGCGCGGTGCGCACCTCTACGGGCAGATCCTCTCCACGGCCATGACCCGCGACGGCCTGGCCAACCCGCTCGCCTGCGACGAGACCGGCGCCGAACTGGCCGCCGCGGTCCGCCGCTGCCTGGGCGACCGCTGGGACCTGGGCAACATCCCGTACGTGCACGGCGGCAGCGACGGCAATGTCGTCGTCACCGCCTTCGAGGCCGCCGCCGTCAAGGAGCTGTACGGGGAAGGCCGGAGCCCGCTCGTGACGTCCCAGGAGGGCTGCTTCGGCCACAACGGCGCGCCGGCCGGCTGCGTGGGCACCGCCCTGACGCTGATGATGATGGAGCGCGGCCAGGTCTGTCCCACCGCCAACTGCGAACAGCCCGCCGACGGGCTGACCTTCGACCCCGTCCCCGGAGTGCGGCCCCGCCCGCTCGACTTCGACTACGCGCTGACCCTCAACTACCAGGTCGGCGGGGTCAAGAACGCCATCCTCCTCGGCAGCACGCAGGCCGTGTGACCGCGCCCCACGCCAACGTACGGAGATCCGATGAGCAACCACACGCTTCCGCCGGCCGCCGCGCCGCAGGCCCCCTCCGATACCGAGCGCATCGCCGTGATCGGCATGGGCTGCCGCCTCCCCGGGGACACCGCGTCACCCGCGGCGCTGTGGCGCCTGCTGGCGGAGGGCCGGGACGCGGTCGGCGCGCTCCCTCCCGAACGCCGCCGCCTCCTCCAGGGCGAATCGCTCGGCCGGGGAGACCCCGGGACACCGGCCTCCCCGCCGGGCGGCTACCTGCGCGAGGTGGCCGGCTTCGACGCCGCCTTCTTCGGCGTCGCGGGCCGGGAGGCCGATGTGCTGGACCCCCAGCACCGCCTGCTGCTGGAAGTCACCTGGGAGGCACTGGAACACGCCGGCCTCCCCCCGGAGCGGATGCACGCCACACCGACCGCCGTCTTCACCGGCATCAGCTACGGCGACTACATGGACCAGCTGACCGGAACACCCCACGAACTCGAGGGGTCGATCCTGACCAACGGCCACTGCGTGGCGGCCGGCCGGGTCTCCTACCTCCTGGGCCTGCACGGGCCGAGCGTGGCCCTGGACACCGCCTGCTCCTCCTCCCTGGTGGCCGTCCACATGGCGCGCCAGGCACTGTGCGCCGGCGAATGCGATCTGGCGCTGGCCGGCGGCGTCACCCTGACCTTCCAGCCGCGCGTCACCCGCTCCTTCGCCAGGATGGGCATGCTCTCCGCCGGCGGCCGCTGCCGCACGTTCGACGCCGGGGCCGACGGATTCGTCCGCGGTGAGGGATGCGGCGTGGTGGTGCTCAAGCGCCTGCGCGACGCCGTACGGGACGGCGACCGCGTGCTGGCGGTGATCCGTGGCTCCGCGACCAACCAGGACGGCTCGTCCGACGGCCTCGCCGCTCCCTCGGCCGCCGCCCAGCGCGCGCTCTACCGGGAAGCCCTCCACCGGTCCGGGACCGATCCCCGCGACGTCGGGATGGTGGAGACCCACGGCACGGGAACGCCGGTGGGGGACCCCGTCGAGTTCGCCGGCCTGGCCGACGTCTACGGCGACGGCCCGGGGCGCTGCGCCCTGACCTCGGTGAAGACCAACCTCGGACATCTGGAACCGGCCGCCGGCGTGACCGGGCTGATCAAGGCCGTGCTGTGCCTCCAGCGCGGCGCCGTCCCGGCGAACCTCCACTTCCGCCGCTGGAACCCGGCCATCGCGGCGGACGGCACCCGCTTCTTCGTCCCCACCGAGCTGACCTCCTGGCCCCTTCCGGCGCAGCGCCGGCTGGCGGCGGTGTCCTCCTTCGGCTTCTCGGGCACCAACGCCCACGTCCTGCTGGAAGAGGCGCCGGAGCCCCCGGCCCCCCGGCGCCCGGAGGAACCGGCCCCGGCGGCGCCCGACGTCTTCCTCGTCCCGGCCGGCTCGCCCGGCGCCCTGCCCGCCGCGGCCGGCGCCCTCGCCGACTGGCTGACCGGCGAGGGCGCGCAGGTGCCCCTCCGGGACCTCGCGCACACCCTGGCGCTGCGGCGCTGCGCCGGCCGCGGCCGGATGGGCGTGGTGACCACCGGCCGCCGCGAACTCCTTTCCGCGCTAAGGGCGTTCGCCGCCGGCGAGCGGCATCCCGCGGTCGTCACCGGGGCGGTGGACGCGGCGGTCGAGCGGCGCCCGGTCTGGGTGTTCTCCGGCCACGGCTCCCAGTGGCCGGGGATGGGGCGCGGTCTGCTGCGTACCGAACCGGCCTTCGCCGAGGCGCTGGACGAGGCCGCCGCGCTCATCCGGTCCGAGAGCCGGGTGCCGGTCCTCGACATCATCCGGAAGGGGCGGCCCGTCAAGGGCTGCGGTGAGGTCCAACCGGTGCTGTTCGCGCTGCAGATCGCGCTCGCGGCGACCTGGCGCTCGTACGGTGTCGAACCCGCCGCGGTCATCGGCCACTCCATGGGCGAGGTCGCGGCGGCGGTGGTGGCCGGAGCGCTGACGCTCGCCGACGGGGTCCGGGTGATCTGCCGCCGGTCCGGCCTGCTCAGCGACATCGCGGGCACCGGCGGCATGGTGAGCGTGGGCCTGAGCGCCGACGCGGTCCGCGAGGAACTGGCCGCCTGCGCCGCCGAATCCGTCTCGGTCGCCGTGCTCTCCTCACCGGACACCACCGTGGTGGCCGGCCGCACCGCGGAGGTGAGCCGGCTGGCCGCCGCCTGGGAGGCCAGAGGGATCGCGGTCCTCCCGATCGCCGTGGACGTCGCCTCCCACTGCCCCCTGGTCGACCCGGTCCTGCCCGCCCTGCGCTCGGCACTGGCCGGGCTCCGGCCCCGGCCGCCCGAAGTGCGGTTCTACTCGACGGCGGTGGAGGCCGGTGCCACCCCGTCCTTCGACGCCGACTACTGGTGCGACAACCTCCGCCGCCCGGTCCGCTTCGCGGAGGCGGTGGCCGCCGCGGCGGCCGACCGGCACCAGGTCTACCTCGAACTCTCGCCGCACCCCATCGTCTCCCACTCCGTCGAGCGGAGCCTGTCCGGACTGGCCACCTCCCCGGCCGTGCTGCCCACGCTCCGCCGCGACGAGGACGAACCGGCCACGCTGCGCACGCAGTTGGCGGCGCTGCACTGCTCCGGCGTGCCGGTGGACTGGCGGCGCCTCTACGACGGCGGGAACCTCGTCGACGCGCCCACCCTCACCTTCGACCGGCGCCACCACTGGGCCGAGGCCGCCCGGCCCCCGGCTCCGGCCGCACCGGCCGCCACCGGCCTGCCCGGCCACCACACCGAAGTGCCCGGCGAGCCCGTACGGCACTGCTGGCGCGCCGATGCCGGCGTGGACGCCCTGCCCTGGCTCGCCGACCACCAGGTCCACGGCAGCCCGGTCATGCCCGGAGCGGCCTGGTGCGGTATCGCGCTCGCGGCCGCCACCGAGGTCTTCGGAGCCGCCCCGCACGAAGTGGACGTGACCGACGTCCACTTCGAGCAGCTGCTGCGCCTGGACCGGCACACCGGCGTCAGCACCGTCGTGACGATGGCCGCACCGGACCGGGCGCACTGCCAGATCCTCACCCGGGGCGAGGACGGTGACTGGGAGCGCCAGGCCGACGCGGTGCTGCACCGGCTGACCGTACGCCCCGCCCCCCGGCCCCGCTCCATCGAGGCTTTCCTGGTGCGCCACCCGGTGCGGCTCGACCCCGCTGACCTGTACCGGAACCTGCGCGGACGCGGACTGGAACACGGTCCGGCCTTCACCGGCATCACCGAACTGCGCACCGAACGCCACCACGGCAGCTACTTCGCCAGGATCACCGTGCCGCCCCGGGCGCACGACCCCGCTCCCGGCCTCCCCGTCCACCCCGTCCTGCTCGATGTCTGCGCCCAGCTCGCGGTCGCACCGCTGATGCACGAGGACGACACGGCCCCGGTGCTGCCGGTGGCCGTACAGGCGGTACGCGTCCTGGGCGACCCCGCGCGGGCCGAGTACTGCCACGCGCACATCGGCGAGCACGCGCCGGACGGCGTGGTGGCCAACGTCCGCCTCCTGGACGGCGACGGCGCGGTCGTCGCCGCCGTCAACGGCCTGCGGTTCGTACGGCGGGCCGTCCGGGACGAGCCGGCCGCGGCGGACTGGCTGCTGGAGATCGGCTGGCAGCGCTCCGGCCGGGCCGCGGCCGAGGACGGCCGGGCGCCGGGGAGCTGGTTCCTGGTGGGGGAGGCCGACGGGTCGGCCCGGGTCCTGGCCGCCGCCCTGCGCTCCCGCTGCGCCCGGACGACTGTCTGGGACCGCCCGTTGGACGACACCCCCCTCGAAACGCTCCGCGACTCGCTCGGCGAACGCCTGGCGGCCGGACTCGAACCCCCGCGCGCCGTGGTGCTGGTGTGCGGGCGGCGGAGCGCCGCCGAGCCGGCCGGGGAGTCCCTGCGCCGCACCCGCCGCCTGCTCGCCACGGTCCAGGCCATCGCCGCGGGCCCGGCGGCGCCGCGGCTCCACGTCCTCACCCAGGGCGCCCGCAACGTCCTGCCCGACGACACCGTCGACCTCGGACAGAGCGCCCTGCGGGGGCTGGTGCGGGTCGCCGCCCTGGAGCACCCCGAGCTGCGCCCCACCCTCCTGGACACCGACCCCCGGCACGCCGACCCCGCGGACGTCGCCGAGGAGTTGCTGGCGGACACCGAGGACGACGAGGTCGCACTGCGCGCCGGCGAGCGGTGGGCGGCCCGGCTGCGGCGCGCCCCGGCCGGGCAGGAACGCCCCCCGGCGCACTGCACGGTGCGGTACGGCGTCGACGGCTTCCGGCTGCGCGCGGGCCGGTTGGGAGACCTGTCGAGCCTGGAGTACGCCGTCGCCGGGCGGCGCCCGCCGCGGCGCGGCGAGGTCGAGGTGCGGGTCACCGCGGCCGGTCTGAACTTCCGGGACGTGCTGACGGCGATGGGCCTGCTCCCCGGCGACGAGGACGTCCGCTCCCGCATCGGCTTCGAATGCGCCGGGGTCGTCAGCGCGGTGGGGGAGGGGGTCGAGCACCTCGAAGTCGGGGACGGGGTGGTCGCCGTCGAGCTGCGGGGCGGTGCGTTCGGCTCGTTCCTGACCGTCCCCGCCGAGGGGGTGGCGCCGATCCCCGCCGGCCTCGACCCGGTCACCGCGGCGGGGCTGCCGATCGCCTTCCTGACGGCCTGGTACGCCCTGCGGCATGTCGCGGGGCTGAAGTCGGGGGAGCGGGTGCTGATCCACTCGGCCACCGGCGGCACCGGACTGGCGGCGATCGCGGTGGCCCGGTCGCTGGAGGCCGAGGTGCTGGCCACGGCCGGCAGCGAGGACAAGCGCCGCTACCTCCGCGGTATGGGCATCCGGCACGTCATGGACTCCCGGTCCCTGGACTTCGGCGAGCAGATCCGCGAGGCGACCGGCGACGGCGTCGACGTCGTGCTCAACTCGCTCTCCGGGGCGGCGATCCGCACCGGGCTGGAGACGCTCCGCCCGTTCGGCCGCTTCGTGGAACTGGGGGTGCGCGACATCCTCTCCGACGCCCCGATGGGCATGCGGCCGCTGCGCCACAACGTCACACTGCGCACCGTCGACCTGATCGAACTGCGCCGCCACCGCCCCGGCGCGTTCGCCGCGGTGTGGCAGGAGGTACTCGACGCCTTCGGGGCCGGGCAGCTGACACCTCTGCACTGCACCGAGTACCCCCTGCCCGAGGCCACCACGGCCTTCCGCACCATGGCCGCCGCCGACCACCTCGGCAAGCTCGTACTGACCGTGCCGTCCTCCGGGCAGGCCCGCGCGGTGCTGCCCGAACTGGACCTGCCGGTGCGCGAGGGCGGGGCGTACCTCGTCACCGGCGGACTGCGCGGAGTGGGACTGGCCACCGCGCGGTGGCTGGCCGAGCAGGGCGCCGGCCACGTCGTCCTCAACGGGCGCACGCCCCCCTCCCCGGAGGCGGCACGGCAGATCGGGGCCCTGCGCAAGGGCGCCACCAAGGTGACGGTGGTCCTCGGCGACATCGCCGAACCAGGCACCGCGGAGCGGCTGGTGACGACCGCGGCGTCCGGCGGCCACCGCCTGCGCGGAGTGGTCCACTGCGCCATGGTCCTGGACGACGCGGTGCTGGCGAACGCCACCGACGAGCAGCTGGAGCGGGTCTGGCGGCCGAAGACGGCCGGTGCCTGGCGCCTGCACCAGGCCACCGAGGGCTGCCCGCTGGACTGGTTCGCGGCCTTCTCCTCGATGGCCTCCCTCCTCGGCAACCCCGGCCAGGGCGCCTACGCCGCGGCGAACTCCTGGCTCGACGGGTTCGCGGCCTGGCGCTCCGCCCAGGGCCTGCCCACCCTGGCGGTGAACTGGGGCCCGTGGGGCGAGACCGGCGTCGCCACCGACTTCGGCCGGCGCGGCTACCGCACCATTCCCACCGACGAGGGCATGGCCGCGCTGCGCTGCCTGCTGGCCCAGCGGCGGGTGCAGACCGGGGTCCTCCCGGGCCCCGCGGACACCTGGCTGCCCGCCGCCGGCCGGCACCTGCCCTTCTTCCGCGACGTCCAGGCCGGGGGAGCCGCCGCGCCGCCCCCGGCTCCCGAGGACGGCGCGGACCTGCCGGCCCGGCTCGCCGCCCTCCCGGCCGGCCTGGCCCGGAGAACGGCGCTGGAGGAGTGCCTGGCGGACCACGTCCGGGCGGTGCTGCGCCTCGGGGACGGTGCGCTTGACCCCCAAGTGCCCCTGAAATCCATGGGGTTCGACTCCCTGCTGGCCCTGGAGCTGCGGGCCCGCATCGAGCGGACCTTCGCCGTCTCCGTGCCGCGCAACTTCGTGTGGCAGCACCCCACACTGGCCGAGCTCGCCGCGGGTGTCGCGGACCGGCTGGGCCTTGAACCGGACGCCTCGTAAACACCTCCCGAGCCGCGGTCCTTCCCGTTCGGCGGGCACCTCCACGGTGCCCGCCGAACGCCGTGCGGCCGAACGCCGTGCCACCGGACGGCGGTTGACCGGCCACGGCGCGAAATTCTGTGGAATTCGCCTTTCCCGCACAACGTTTTCTTGCGGTGATACTACTTCGCTTCGCTTTATCACCGCACCCCTTCGCATGCCCCGGAACGCGCCTTCCGTAATGTCTTGGTCACTGCTTCACTGAGGAGAGGAAATCGGCCGAGGGATTCCCGGCGTAAAAGCGCCGGAGAGATTCCGCTATTGGCATCGGGGGCCCGAGAGGAAGCTTACGGAAGGGGTAGTCGTGTTACCCAGCACACAAGAAGCCGGTATTCACCTGACAGCCCGCCAGGTCGAGACCTGGCCCGGCGCGAAAGCCGCGGTCATTCCGTCCGACCGGTGGCGTTCCAGCAAGCACGCCACCTTCAGCCTGCCGCCTCTGGAGCGCTCGGTGCCGGTCTGCCGGGCCCTGGTCCGCGCCTGGCTGGACGGGCAGCGGATCCGCGGTGAGGACACCCGCTACCTCGTCCTGCTCGTGCTGTCCGAACTCGTCACCAACGCGATCCAGCACTCCGGCACGCTGCGGGTCACCTGCCGGCTGCGCCGGACCGCGGACGAGTTGTCCATAGAGGTCCACGACGGCGGCGGGACCCCGTGGGTGCCGCGCAGGCGGTCCCCCGACCCCGGCCAGGAGCGCGGCCGCGGCCTCGACCTGGTCGCCAGGTCCTGCACCCGGTGGGGCCGCCGGACGGGGCCGGACAACGGGTGCGTGGTCTGGGCGGCGGTGCCCCTGTCCCCGGGCGCGCCCGCCGGTCGCCTCCGGCAGCCGTGAACCGCCCGGTGCGCCCGTCCCACCGCGCGCACCGGCCGCGGCCGCGCCCCGCGGCCGGTGGCCGGGCGGGAACCGGCGGCGCCGTCCCCGGCGCCGTACGGACCGCCCGGCCACCGGCGGCCCGTTGCCGCCCCGCGCTATTCGCTGCTCACGCGCTGGGCCGGGACGTGCGCTTCGTTCTCCTTCAGCAGGGCGTCGAACTCGCACGCCGGTCCGGTATCTCGGTACGGGCGGAGCGCCGCCAGGAAGCGCTCCAGATAGCGCCGGCCCAGCGCCGACCGCAGCTGCCGCAGCAGGCCCACGGCCTCCTCGGCCACCCGGCACCCCTCCTCCACCTCACCGGCCTGCACCTGCGCCGTCGCCAGCAGCAGCAGATCGATCGTCCGCCGGCGCACCAGCGACCTCGGATGCCGGGCGAGCGCCTCGGCGGCCCGCCGGGCGGCCTGCCGCGGCTGCCGCAGGTCGCGGTAGCAGTGCGCCAACTCGTCGGCTAGATAAGCCCGGTTGAAACGATTCAGCCACTCGGGTCCGCCGACCGGGTCCGCATGGGCCATCGCCTCCAGCGCCTTGTCCCTGAGTATTCCGAACATCCGGGAGTCGCCGAGCAGGGCGTAGCCACGTGCCTCGGCCGCGTAGAACAGCGCCTGTGCGGCCGGTGGAGCCTGCCCGCGCGTCCCCTCCTGCGCCGCGCGGGCGAGCTGTACGGCCTCCCGGGCGCAGCCCGCGTCCACCGCGAGCCGGCTCAGCCCCGACGCGAGCACATAACCGCCGAAGCACCGCTCGTCCGCCGCCTGCGCGAGGCGCACCGCCTGGATGTAGTACCGCTGCGCCAGGCCGGGCCGGCCGGTGTCCATCGCGGTGTACCCGGCGAGCTCCGTCAGCCGCGCGGCCGCGGCGAAGAGCTGCCGCCCGGTGGCCTCGCCGTAACTCCCGCCCAGTAACCCCGACACCACGCTGTGCAGGCACGACACCAGCACCGGGCGCACGTACCCGCCCCCCATCCTGTGGTCGAGTTCCGCGAGCGCCCGGGTGGTCATCAGCACCAGCTCGACCTCGTCCGGCCCGGCTCGCGGCCCCAGCCGGTGGCTCCTGGCCACTTCCGGGTCCACCGCGCTGATCAGCCAGTCCCGGGTGGGTTCGACCAGCGCGGACGCCCCCATCGTCGTACCGGACAGCGCCTCACTCGACTCCGCGTCCATCTGCCACAGTTCGCGGACCTGCTCCAGCGCGTCCGCCACATCGGCCGCGAAGTGCAGGCCGACACCGCAGGTCACGCTGTTGCCGTTGGCCATCCCGATCTCGTCGGTGGACACGGTGCGCCCGAGCCTGCTGCTCAGGGCCTCGGCGATGATGGCCGGGACCCGCCCCCGGGGTTGCTGGCCGCGCAGCCACCGGCTCACCGACGTCTTGTCGTACCGCAGATCGAGCCCCTGCTCCTGTCCCAACACGTTCACCTGCCGGGCGAGGGCCGAGTTGGACACCACCGCCTCCTGGATGAGCGACCGCAGCCGTTGATTGCTCTGACGTGGGACGACGGGGCGGCCGGTCATCGGCGTGGGCCTCCAAGAACGTGCTGACGAATCATTACCTTGGCATATCCAGTTTTCTGGACCGGGAGGGTCATTACCCAACAACGAGGAATGATTCGCCATGACCACAGTCAAGTCACCGCCACAGCATCGCGCACAGTAGCGCGGGCGCACTGGGCCCCCCCGGGCGCCGCCTGGTTGCGTTTGCCGCCGCGCTCACACCCCCCGAGCGCCCGCGCTCCGTCGCGCACCTCCGCGGCACCTCGACATCGCTCACCGGCGGTCGTTAGCGTGCCGTTCCTTCCCCCGGCGCCGCGCCGGGCCGGGCCCCGAGGCCGGCCAACGGCGCGGCACGCCGTCCGCGGCCGACCGCGCTCGACGAGGAGCCCGAACCCCCTTTCGTCCCGCGCCCCGCGGCTCTCGCCTGATGCCGCACCGCACGCGGGCCACGCGCCGGGAAACCGCCACCCGCATCGGACAGATCGTGCGAGGGATCCCCCCTCGCCTGCGAGCGCGCCGGCCTCCGGCGCCGAACGGCGGCGCACCTATCCATGCACCCAGAGGGATGTACCGAAGGAGAGGACACGCATTGACCCACCGAGGTCTCGCTACCGCTGTCGCACCGCCCCAGGGCGGAAACGGTTCGCTCCCGCTCGCGGGTCCGGGCCGGACCACCAACTTCGACCGGAACTTCTGGCTGGCCGACCCGGCCTACCTGGCGCAGGCCGAGGAACTCGCCGCCGTATTCCAGCAGGCGATCGATCCGCGATCCCTCGTCTTCCATGCCGGAAAAGCCCTGGAACTCGCCCAGGGAATTCCGAACGCGGCCGTCCTCAGGGCCGCCACCCACACCTTCACGCGGAAAGCCGCACCCGTCCCCCTCCTGGTCACCGAACTCAAACGGCTGCTGAGCGCGACCCTGGGAGTCCGCATATCGGCCGGCGGATTCTGGCAGCAGGCCACCACGGCGCTGTTCCGCGCGTTCGCCGACCCGCATGCCGAGGAGAACGGCGCATGGGTCCGCGTCCGCGAAGAAGAGCGCGACCGCACGCATTTCCTCGCCCATCTGCTCTTCGCCGTCCAGAACGGGAACACCGGTGCCACCTTGGTCGCCATGCCCTTCGACCTCGACGTCACCCTGCACAATCCCCGACCGGCGATGGGGCCCGTTCGCCGGGAAATCGCCGGCCGCTGCGAGATAACGGTCCGGACGCTCAGCCTGATGCAGGCGCTGCGGGCCCACCCCACCCGTCCGCTCCTGCCGTGACTCCGCCTTCCGCGGCGCGCGCCAGGAGATGCCCCGGACGAACTCCGCTCACGCTCGGGCAGTTCACGGTCGCATCGTCGGCAGGCCGTGCGCTTCAGGTGGCGCGGGCTCTCGCCCCGCCCGGGGCGGAGTCAGGGGAGGAGGCGGGCGCGGAGGGCGGCGCGGCCGGGCAGGCGGGGGCCGAGGGCCACGGCCAGACCGGTGCGGGGGCCCGGGCCCCCGGCCTCGTCGCCGCTGAGGGCGCGGTCCAGCGCCCGCAGGTCCACCCCGAGCAGCAGCCCGCTGCCCAGCCCCGCGGCCTCGGCCGCCAGGTGGAGCCGGGCCCCCAGGGCGCCGGTCCGCAGGTGGGCGCGGCGCAGCGCGTGGGGTCCGTGCCGGCCGAGGTCACGCTCCGGGTGCCAGGACAGGGCGGGCACGGCGGCGTGCGTGAGGTCGTGATTGTGCATGGCGTAGTCCGACGCCCGCAGGGGGGCGGCGGGCGGCCCGGGCAGCAGCCGGCCAGGAGGCGCGCCCGAGCCGGGCGGCCGCCGAGCCCGATGGATCGGTGGAGTCCGCACGGTAGGTGGAGTCCGTACGGTAGGTGGAGTCCATACGACGACCGGCCGGCCCTCGATAGAGGTGATCGTTCCGATCTGCCAGTCGCTGGGCCAGCTGCCGGGCAGCTCTCCGGCGGCGATGCCGTGGGATGTCTCTTCGCGCTCGCTGCCGGTCGGATACCGCTCTGATCGCGCCTGCGGGGCGAGGTGGACGCCTCCGCTCTGGCACGGGGGAAGACCCGAACTCGCGACTGATCCGGAGCGGCTACACCACGCGACTGAAAGGCGTTGAGCAAGTGCTCCCCGAGCCGAGGTCATCCGGGACCATGGAGCATGCTCCCGGATGACTGGCACCTCACCCAAGACGTCGACGGCTTCCTCGCCCGAGCCGGGGACTTCCTGCGCTCGCGGCCCGCCCTGCACAACACGCCGCTGACGGACATCGAGAAACTGCGGATACGCGGGACAGTCCAACACGACGCCGAAGCCCCCGTCTTCGGCCGGCTGGAGGCAGGAGGCGAAGTCCGCGCGATCTTCTATCTCACTCCGCGCGGCCGCCTGGGCCTCACTCCCCTCTCTGCCGAGCAGACCGACGCCCTCGCTGCTCACCTGGCCGGCCTCGGACACTCGCCCTCCGACGTCATCGCGGACCACGACACGGCCGGTGCTTTCGCCGAGTCATGGCAGCGGCACACGAGCGCAGCACCGGTACTTTTCTGGCGGACCCATCTCTACCGTCTCGGCACGCTCACCCCACCGCAGCCGCGCCCAGAGGGCCGGGGGCGCATCGCAGGCGGGCAGGACCGTGAGCAAGTCGTGCGCTGGTGCCGTGAGTTCTGCGTCGATGTCGGGGAACAGCGTTCCATCGACTTGATCGATGCCGGCTCCTGGGACGACTCGCGCTTCGGCGACAGGCACTTCACGTTCTGGGAGACCTTGGAGGGCACCCCCGTCTCGATGGCGGCCGCGACCTCGATCGTCGGCGGCATGGTCCGGGTGGACCCCGTCTACACCCCGGCCAACCTCCGGGGCCATGGCTACGCGGGCGCTGTGACGGTCGAGGCGAGCAGGGCAGCGCTGGCCGCGGGCGCGACAGACGTTGTCCTGTTCACGGACCCGGACAACCCCACCAGCAATGCCCTCTACCAGCGCATTGGGTACGTCCGTGTCGCCGACTTCGCCGGGTACAAGTTTTCCTGAGACGGGCCACAAGGCGGGTGGAGGGGTATGACCGACGCCCTCCGCGGCCGCCGCGAGGCGGTTGACGAAGGCGGTGGCGCGCCGGTCGAGGTAATGGGCGTTGAGGGGATCATTGGTGCGGACGGCGAGAGGACTGCGACCCGTGCCCGTAGACGCACGGTCTCGTCGTGCTGTGCGGCCAAGCGCGAGACGGCGAGTCCCTTGAACGTGGTGAGCTCGGCAAGGCTCTCGCCCTGCTGAGTCAGGCGTTCCTTGAGCTCGACGACCTTGGGCGTATGGCTGGCCCAGGAGTCCCCTGATCTTCTTCTTTATTTGTTTGATCTTGAATTCGCCGGTGCATTGCCGCCTGGTCATCGCAGGTCTTCCGTCGTTGTTGAGGATGTGGAGCGGCATGGAAGCGAACCGGTGGTCAGGTATCGAGTGCGTCCCTGCGAATGTTCCCGGGCGTGACACGTGAGATGGGGATGCCGGCCGGATCGGATCGGCTGTCTCCCTCTCCAGGCGTTCGAGATGGGAGTGAACGGCCTTCGGCCGGCGGCCCGGCGTGGTGGCCGGCTGGTGCTGCCGACCGGCCTTGGAGCCCGTTATGCCGCGGTCGGTGGCGGCACCTGGACGCGGCGACGGCGGGCGCGGACGAGAGAGACCGCGCTGCTGAGCACCACCACGAGCAGGGCGCCCACGCCCGCGGGGGAGAGCGGGTGGAGCAGCACCGCCGTCATCTGCAGTGCGACGGGAAGCAGGGCCACCGACAGACCCGCGGCGGGCAGCCGGTCACGCCTGCTGAAGAGCAGAGCGACCGCGAAGGCTCCGGCCCAGAGCGTATGGGTGATCAGCGGGCCGCCCGTCAGGGGGTGGTAGACGCTGACGAGCAGCGCCACCCACAGTGCGACGGCCAGCGCGGTGGTGCCCGCGATCGCGGTGCGCTGTGGCCGGGAGGGGGCGAGCAGGTCCCTGGGGGCGGCGAGGACGACGGCGCCGGTGAGCAGCGGCACGGCCAGGTTCAGCGCGGCGCTCGCGTAGGTGCCGGCGAAGAGGTGGGCGAGCAGGAGCAGGGGGAGGTCGGCCAGTCGTAGGGCGGTCGCCGATACGACCAGCGTCCGGGCGGCGGTCCAGCGCCCGGTCCAGACGGCGGCGAGGGCCGCCAGCCAGAGCAGCGCCATGAGGCCCTGGTTGGCCAGGAGGAGCACGCCCGGGAGGGAGGCCGCGTGCGGGACCCGGACGCCGGGGGCGAAGAACCACAACAGGTTCGCCACGCTGCCGCCCGTCGCGATGGCGACCGTCAGCGGTGCCGCATGCGCCAGGACCTGGCCGGCGGTCCGGTCGGAGCCCACGCCGGTGCGCCGCCGCAGGCCGTGGCCGGCGACGTCGAGCGCCTCCCGCAGCCGGCCGAGGGTACCGGCGTCCTTGGTGGCCTCGGCGTAGATCGCGCTCAACTCGGCTTCGTGCTCGGCGCGGTAGGCGGCCGGGTGGCAGCGCAGGGCCCAGCGGAAGGGGCGCGGCGCGTGCTGCTCCGTCATGCCAGGGCACCTTTCGCGCGGACGGCGGGGACGTTACGGGCGGCCATCCGGCGCTCCGCCTCGGCGACGACGGCGCGCAGCCGCTCCATCTCGGCGGCCAGCGTGGAACGCCCCGGCTCGGCGAGGGCGTAGACCTTGCGGGCCCGGCCGTCGACGACCTCCTCGCGCTCGATCCGGATCAGGCCCTGCTGGAGCAGCCGGTCCAGCGCGCCGTAGAGAGTGCCGGTGCGCATCCGCACGCGGCCCTGGGAGATCGCGTCGATCTCCTGGATCAGTCCGTAACCATGCCTGGGCTCGTCGGCCAGGGCGGTGAGCAGGAGCAGCGTCGGCTCCTGAAGCGGTCGGTCACTCATGCTGCCTATATATATCGGCGACCGGCATATGTTGTCGAGTGGCGTATCTGCTGTGCGGTACGTACGCGGAGCTCGATATGGCCCGTTGGGGGTGCTCCGCTTTTAGGGCGCGGGGACGAAATACGGCTGGGGTGAGGGGAGTTGGATGAGCGCGGCGTGTAAGCGCGGTCACCGTCGAGCGGTGGTGGCGGATCGGGTGGGGCAGGGAGGGAGGGGCGGGCGCTGTCGGCGTCCGCCCCTCCTACCGGCGGTCCGGGGTCAGGTTGTTGCGGGCCGCGGTTGTGGCCTGGGGGCCGTGAGGCGGCCGGTGCGGTGCAGGCCGTGCACGGCGGTGGCGCATGCCAGGCCGAGGGCGGACAGCGAGATCCATGGCAGGGCGGACAGGCCCGCGGAACGGGCGGCGTCCAGTACCGCGCCGGTCAGGAGGTTCCCGAGGGTGATGCCGATACCGCAGATGGTGTTGTAGAGCCCGTAGTGGGTGGCGACGAGCCGGTCGCCGGCGAGGCGGACGAGGGTGTCCATCTCGAAGGGGTAGGCGATCATCGTGCCGAGGGCGAGGAGGAGTGCGGCCAGGGCGGGGGGTACGACGGCGAGCAGCCAGCGGCTGACGCCGGGCCCGGGTACGGGCGCGGCGGCGGCCACCAGCAGGGGCACGAACGCGGCGCCCATCACGGCCAGGCCCCGGGCCAGCGCCTGGCCGGGCTCGTAGCGGGCCTTGCACCACGCGGTCACCCGTGTCTGGCCGAGGATCGTGCTCAGCCCGGAGACGGCGAACAGGATGGCGACCCCCGCCGTCCCGGCCTCGTCCGCACCGCCGAGCCTGCGTACCTCCAGCGGCAGCGCCAGGTAGACCTGGAAGGACAGCACATAGGAGCCGATCATGGCCACGGAGAAGAGCAGGAACGGCCGGTTGGCGAGGATGGCGCGCCACTGCGCGAGTACGCCCTCCGGACCGGCGCCCGGCCGCCGCTCGCCGTTCTCCGCCCGGCGGGCGGGCAGCGCGCGGATCTGCACGACCGACAGCAGCGCGAAGACGCCGGCCGCCACCAGGCACGTCGCGCGGAAGTCCACGCCGGTCAGCACCATGCCCACGAGCGGCCCCAGCAGAATTCCCGCCTGGTAGAAGACGTTGAACAGCGCGAACGCCTCCACCCTGCGCTCACCCGCGTCCGCGGTGAGGTAGGCGCGCACCGCCGGGTTGAACAGCGCGCCCGCGAGCCCGGTCGCGGCCGAGGCGGCGACCAGCGCGGGCAGCGAGTCCACCAGGCCGAGCGTCGCGAAGCCCGCGGTGCGCAGCACGCAGCCCGCGACGATCACGGGCTTGTAGCCGAGCCGGTCGGCGAGCGTTCCGCCGACCAGGAACATGCCCTGCTGGCTGAAGTTCCGCACGCCCAGAACGAGTCCGACCATCCAGCCGGCGAGTCCGAGGGCGCCGGACAGGTGGGCGGCCAGGTACGGCATCAGCATGTAGAAGCCGAGATTGATGGTGAACTGATTGACCATCAGCAGCTGGACGCTGCGCTCGTACGAACGCGTCTGCGCGAGGATCCCCTTCACGTGGCGTCCTCCGCGGTGCCGGTGCCGGTGGCGGTGGCGGTGCCGAGGGTGAGCGGGTCGGCGACGTCCGTGCACCGGGTCCAGTGGTGGACTTCCTTCTCGTCGGCGCGGCCGATCACGTCCGGTTCGGCGGGCGGTGGTACGTCCAGGAGTCCGTGCGCGGCGCAGTAGTCGTCGTCGTACACCGTGCCCAGGTAGCGCTGCGGCCCGTCGGGGAAGACCGCCGCGATCCGCATGGCGGCGGGCAGGGTGCGCGCCAGCCAGCCGGCCACCAGCGCCACCGCGCCCACGCTCCAGCCTCCGGTGGCGTAGTGCGAGGCCGCGAGCCGGCGGCAGGTCCACACCGCCTCGTGCGGGGCGACCCAGTGGACCTCGCTGAAGGAGTCGTAGGCCACGTTGCGCGGGTAGATGCTGGAGCCCAGACCGCGCATCAGCCGGGTGCGCGCGGGCTGCCCGAAGATGGTCGAGCCGACGGTGTCCACACCGACGATCCGGATGTCCGGATAGAGCTGGCGCAGCACGCGGCCCACGCCGGCCGAGTGCCCGCCGGTGCCGACGCTGCAGACCAGTACGTCGATATGGCCCAGCCCGTAGGCGAGTTCGAGGGCCAGCGGGGTGTACGCGGCGGTGTTGTCGGGGTTGTTGTACTGGTCCGGGCACCAGGAGTGCGGGTGCCGGGCGAGCAGGTTGCTGACCCGGTCGCGCCGCGCCTGCTGCCAACCGCCCGTCGGATGGGGATCGGTGACGATGTCGACCTGGGCGCCGTAGACGCTGAGCAGCCGCGTCATGGACGGCTCCAGGCCGGGGTCGGTGACCAGGGTGACGGGGTGGCCGTACACCATCCCGGCCAGCGCGAGGCCGAGACCGAGGGTCCCGCTGGTGGATTCGACGATGCGCCCGCCGGGCCGCAGATCGCCGCGGGCACGGGCCCGCTCGACCATGTACAGGCCCGGACGGTCCTTGATTCCGCCCGGATTGAAGCCTTCCAGCTTCGCCCAGAAGCCGCGGCCCGCCGGAGCCAGCGGCTCGGACACCCGCAGCAGCGGTGTGTTCCCCACCAGCGCCGGCAGTGCGGAACGATCAGGTGTGGCAGCGGCGTTCGCCAGTGACTGCAATTCCTTCGACTGCGATTGCTTCCACTGCATTTCTTTCGACTGCATTTCTTTCGCTCTCGCTCGATGAATGCCAGGGCATGCCCATCTCGCGCCGGGGATCCAGGACGGTCGGCCGGCCGGACGGTGGTCGGTGGCCGGTCCGGGTGCGTGGATCCGTGGACGCGGCAGTCGGCGGGGCCGACTGCGAGCGAGTGATCTAGATGCGCCACCGGCAGCTGTGCCCGAGCACTGTCCGGCCCGTGCGTGCCCTGCGGCGACGGCATGGACGAGGACGCCGGTTGCGCGAGGGTCGTACGACGGCGAGGGCGCCGGCGACGGGGCCCGCCGTGTCCCCGGGGGACCGCTCCGCCGTTCGGGCCGGCGCGGACAGGGCCCGTTCCGGGAAGCACTCCTCGTTCCCCTCGTGGGGGTGGGGTGCGTGCGGCTCCACGTCGCCCGCCGTGGCGGTGGCGGTGGTCGTAGCGCTGGCGATGGCGGCCACGGTGGCGGCTGGAGCCGGCTCGTTCGGCCGCGCCGCCGCCCCGTGCGCGACGGCGCACAGGCCGAGTACGACGAGCGGCCCGCCGCATACGAACGCGACAAGCCAGCGCGTCCACCGCGCAACGGTCACGTCGTCGCGCCGGACAGGTGGCGGCACAAGGGTGGGGAGCGGCACGGGTCCTCCGGACGCCTGACCTCTCCGGGCCGCGGCAGACGGTGTGGCCCGGGCGGACAGGGGGGAGTGGGGACAGGGGGGAGCGGGGGCAGGGGGCGACAGCGCTGTTGCGAGGGGCGGGACCGTGCCGGTGGTTCCGGGCCCGCCACCCGTCGCGCACCGGCGGCGGTCCGTGCGCCTCACCTATGAGGAACGGGCGTGGACGGACGGACGGCCGGACGGGTGCGAGGTGCCGGCTGCTAGACCTGCCGCACCGCGGCTGATCTGACGACCGGCGACGACAGCGCGGAGTGCTCCGGCTCCTTGGTGACGTGTGTGGCCGGTGCCCGTTCGGGAGCGGGGGTCGCGCCGGCCGCCGGTGCGGAGCAGGGGGCGGCCGCCGCCGGAGCCGGTGCCGGCTGCGGCAGCGCGGGAAGACAGTGATCGCCCGGATGCGCCGGGCCGTGAACGCCGCAGTGGTCGTCCGGCGTCATGCCATGCGGTCCGCCGGGTACGTCCGAGGTGCCGTGGGCCACCGCGCGCGGCACCGCAACGGTCGCTGCCGAACCGGCCACCGCGTCATCCCGGAAGACATCGGGGCATGCGCCGTGCGCGAGGACGACGCCGAGCAGCAGCGCGACCAGGGGCAGCAGCCGGGCCAGCCGGAGCAGCGGACGCGCAGCGGCACGGGCCGGCTTCATGCGTCGAGGTGCCGCGGCCGTCATCACGCGGTGATGCTAACCCCGTTCCAGCGATCATTCACCAACTCCCGGGATTTCAGGGGTGAATGATTCCGTACGTGACCGGATGTCGGTGGTGACAACTCCGCCGTAGGGCGCCGATCCCGCCCCTGCTGCTCGGCGATGCCGCCGGCAGTCTCAGGGAGCAGCCGCCGGCTCTCCCACCACGGCGAGTGCGGCGTCGCTGAAGGCGCGAACGCGGGCGGAGGCGCCTTCGGTGAGCCACACCAGGCCCCATTCCACGGGTGCGGCATCCGCGAAAGGCACATAGGCGACATCGGGGCGGGCGAAGTAGCGCCTGGTGTGGGCGCCGACGACGGCGACGCCCTCTCCCGCGCCGACGAGCGTGAGCATCTCGGTCAACGTCATGGCCGACGGGCCGAGGGCGATGGGCCGCCCGGCGGGGGTCCGGCGCGGCGCGCGATCGTCGCGCAGCGAGTCCGGCAGCGTCTCGGGCATCTGGAGCACGGTGACGCGGGCCAGGTCTTCCACGGAGACGGTGGTGCGGCGGGCGAAGGGATGGGCTGTCGGTACGGCGAGCATGCGGGCTTCCCGCACCAGCACCGGCCCCATGGCGATGCCCTCCTCCCGCACCGGATGGCAGGTCAGCGCGATGTCCACCTCACCGCCGCGCAGCCACGGGAGGACTTCCGGCAGCCGCGCTTCACGGATCCGCACGTCGCACTCCGGGTGCCGGGTACGGAATTCCTGCGCGGCCCCGACCAGCAGCTGGCCCGCGGCCGGCCCGTCGAAGGCGACCCGCAGGAGGCCGGTCAGGCCACGTCCGGCATCGACCGCTCGCCCGAACGCGGCCGTGATCCGGGACCAGGCGGGCCGTGTCTCGTCGTACAGCTGCCGCCCGACCGGCGAGAGTTCCACGCGGCGGCTGGTGCGGTGGAACAGCGGGACGCCGATGCGGCGCTCCAGTTTGGCGATGGTCTGGCTGATCCGGGCGGTGGAGACGTGCAGCCGCTCGGCGGTGCGGCCGAAGTGCAGTTCCTCGGCGAGCGTCAGGAACGCCTCCAGCTCGTACCGCTCCAACATGCCCACGCCTCCATCGTTAATCGGGGCTTCACGACCGTTGCACAGGTACGCGTTGATGCCCCATCCGGCCCGCAGCAGGATCGAAGGCGTCGGAAGAAGACCATCCGGCACACCGCCTGACCTGCACAGGAGAACATCATGTACGTCACCCGCGACCGCGCCCTGACCGCCCCCGCACACGACACCGCCGCGGTGGTCGCGGAACTCAGGGACCGCGCGGAGATCACCGACGCGCTCCACCGCTTCGCTCTCGGCCAGGACCTCAAGGACAAGGACCTCTTCGCTTCGGCCTTCGCCCCCGACGCCGAACTGGACTTCCGCCCGGCCGCCGCGAAATGGGGCGCCGAGCCGCCGCTGATGTCGGGGCGCGACACCATCGTCACCACCATCCTGGGGATGTTCACCGGCCGGGTGGACACCACCCACCAAGTCACCAACGCGCGGATCGCCATCGACGGCGACACCGCCCGTCTCACCGCCCTGGTGGAGGCGCAGCATCTGCTCACCGCCGACCCGGCCAAGCACGCACTGCTGAAGAACCCCTACGACGTCGACCTCGTCCGCGACGGCGACCGCTGGGTCATCCGCCGGCTCCGTATCGACAACACCTGGTTCACCGGTGAGCCCACCGCCATCTTCGGCTGATACCCGGACCGCCCCGGACCCGCGGGACCGATGAAGTCCGCCCTGGGGCCCGCGCCTCACACCCTCGCAATCCCCGACACCTCCTTCCGGAAGGCATGACATGAAAAAATTCGCTGTGATGGGCGGGACCGGGCGGATCGGCTCCGAGATCGTCAAGGCCCTCGTCCAGGCGGGGCACGAAGCCCTGCCGCACGCACGGTCCACCGGCGTCAACCTCCTCACGGGCGAGGGGCTCGTCCCGGCGCTGGCGGGCGCCGATACCGTCATCGACGCAACGCAGTCGCCCACCACCGACGAGGCCGCCGCTGACTTCTTCCGGACCGCGACAGGCAACCTCCTCCCCGCCGCCGAGCAGGCCGGCGTCCGGCACGCCGTCCTGCTGTCCATCGTCGGCGTGGACCGCGTGCCCGACCTCGGCTACTACCGGGCCAAGGTCCTTCAGGAGGATCTGTTCACGACCGGGCCGGTCCCGTATTCGATCGTCCGCGCCACCCAGTTCTTCGAGTACCTCGACGAGATCATGTCCTGGACCACCGAGGGCGCCACCGTCCGGCTGCCCACCACCTTGCTGGATCACCCTCGCCACCCGAGACGACGGCCGCACCATCCTCCCCGACGACACCGCCGGCCCCTTCGCCACCGCATCCGGGGACGCCCTCACCACTGCCGCATACGGCGCCCACATCGCCCCCACGCACTACCGCGACTGGCTCGCCAACTGACCACCGGGCAGGGGCATGGCGGTCATGCCGTTCAGCTCCTGATATCGGGCGTGGAGCTGTTCCGCACGACGGGCGGCCGTGTGAGTGACCGAGAGGGCCGACCCCGGCCCCCACCTCCAGCACCCGCAGCGGAGTCCGCGCGGACCGGCCGGCCAGCACTTCGCGCAGGGCCGCCGCGGCCATGGCGTTCACATAGCGGCTGGTGGTGTTCTCCCGGTACGCGCTGTCCGCGGTATCCATGGTGCCGTCGGGGGAGAGCAGCGCTTGCAAGGCGGTTTCGCCGCGCAGCAGTGCCGGAAGATGTGCGACACCACTCCCCCCTTGACCTTCACCGCCGAGGCAGCCGCGATCAGGCACCTCGCGGCCCAAGCCCCACCCCACCCTATGGAGATAGTTATCGTCTTCAATCATCTGAGATGCGGTCCGGGTACTCGCCAGTCGCGCATCTCGGTGCCGTGGCAGGGGCGTTGGGGGTCGGGCGGGACTTGGCATGCCCATCGCAGCCCAGTCCCGGAGTCAGCCGATCGCGAGCTGTCCGCCGCGTGCCTCGAGCACGGCGCCGGTGATGTAGCTGGCGCGGGAGGAGGCAAGGAACAGAACCGCTTCCGCGATTTCTTCAGGGTCTGCGACTCGCCCCAGTACGGTGGTTCGCCCGATCACCTGGAGGGTTTCATCTCCCATCTCCTCCGTCCCGGGGGTATGGACGGGGCCCGGGGCCACGGCGTTCACGCGGACGCCCTGGGCGCCGAACTCGTCAGCCCATACTCGGGTGAGGAGTTCGAGTGCGGCTTTGGACGCCCCGTAAGCGCCCGCTTTCCGCGTCGGCGTGGTGGCCGCCGCTGTGCTCAGACTCACGATGGCGCCACGCCCGCGCGCAGCCATTCCCGGGGCGAGGGCACCGACCAGGAGCATCGGCGCGCGTGAGTTGACGGCCATGTGGGCGTCGAACATCTCGGCGGTGGTGTCCGGCGTACTGGCGAACCGGTAGATGCCGGCGTTGTTGATCAGAATGTCCACCTCGCCTGCTTCAGCGGCAAGTCGCAGGACATCTTCGGAGCTGCTCAGATCCGCGGCAACGAACCGGGCCCTCCCGCCTGCGGCAGCGATCTCATCGACGAGCTCAGCGCCTCGCCGCTCGTCCCGTCCGTGCACGATGACCGAGGCCCCCAACGCTGCCAGGCGAAGGGCGATGGCCCGGCCGATGCCGGCGGTGGCGCCGGTGACAAGAGCCGTGGATCCGTCCAGTTCCGCAGTCATGGAAAGCTCCTCCACGCCGAGAGGAACGACATGCTGTGGGCCGTTCCTCGTGTAACTGGTGATCCTGATGGTTCGGTCCATGGCGGGGACGGACCCACGCCGGGCCGATCGTTGACCTTGGTCGCCAGTCGGCGGCGGACGGAAGCAGCGTCGCAGGTGGCGGCCTCGTCCGGTCGACCACGGCCCGCTGCCAGTTCTGAGTGACGAAGGAGATGTCGACAACCCGGCCGTCCTCACCTCCCGCGCTGAGGTACTCACCGCGAGCCGCCTGGTTGCCGGCGCGTACTCGGACTCGTCACCCGGCATCTACGTCCCAACGGCAGGAACACCGTGTTTCTTTCGCCATACTCGCCGTCGCCGTGCAGATCGAGCGCGACGACCGGGACAAGGAACTACACAAGAAGACCGAGCACCTATCCGCGCCTCACCAAGCGTGACGCCGAACGACGCCCCCAAGGCGCCGATTGCGCATCACACGCCGAACCGCCCCGCGCCACCACACTGCGCACTCATGACCGGATCGAGTACGCGGATGGCTGCTACTCGGTCGGCGACGCCACCTTTGGGGTGTCAACCGGCGCCGCAAGGGCACCGGCCCCACCCGGCCGCACTGGGGCGGCCGCCCTCCCGGCAGCGGTCTGACCGTCTGGCGCGGATCAGATGTCGCCCTGGACGAGGGCGTGCAGGTGCTCGTCATGCCACCCGTCCGCGTGCAGCAGCGCACTGCGCATGGTGCCTTCGAGGGAGAACCCGGCCTTGTCCGCCACCCGGCAGGACGCCGGGTTGGCCACCGAGTGACACAGCCGCAGGCGATGCAGGCCAAGGTCGTTCAGGGCCCACTCGCTGACGCGTTTCGTGGCCTCGGTCACCACGCCACCACCGCGCGCCGCGGGAAGGATCCAGTAGAGGATTTCGGCGCTGCCGCCGCTGAGGTCGATATCGCCCCACCCGATCAGTCCCACGGCCTCGCGCCCCGGTCGCGCGATGGCCCAGATCGCGCTCACCTCGGCCTGCCACCGCTCGTGCATCCGTGCGATCCTGCGGCGCGCGTCTTCCGGGGTCTCCACCAGCAGGCGGTTCCACTGGCGGATTGCGGGCTCCTGGCCGGCGGCCACCAAGACGTCGGCGTCGGACAGCCGCCAGGGGCGCAGTTCCACATCGCCTGGAAGGCCGAGCACCGGCTGCTCCACCTGGGCCATCCGGCCCGCGGGGACGACCGCTGGTATGCCCGAGTTGGAGATCACCACGGCATCGTGCCACAGCCGTAAGCCGCGAGACCCGCCAGCCGGTGCCTCAACGATCAACCCGGCGAACCCATGCGGTCACGGCACCAGGAGGAGACCACCTACCTGAGCATCCGAGCCCGACTGCTCTTGAGTTCCCTCAGGGGCGATTGACGAGATCCCGCCGATCTCCTTCAACGGTCGGGACCTTCGTCGCTTTCGGGACCTGTTCGGGGTGGTGGATGGCAGCGGTCTTCGGTAGGAGCTGAGTCGGCTGGCTGCCGCAGGCTGCTGAGGGCATCACGGCCGGCCCCGGAGCTCCGGCGCCGGCTGCGTTCAGGTGGTGGGATTGTTCCTCTCGCGTGGCTTCATCCGGCGGGCGGGGGTGGTGTCCGATTCCTGTAGCCGGAGCCTCCTCTGGTACCGCCGGTTGCTGGGGCACGGTGTCGGCGTAATTGGCGTCGGTGAGCCGGGTGTTGGGGCGGCGTCCCGACCCGCCGATCCCGACCCGCCGATCCCGGCTCACGGCTCCGTGATCTCGTCGTGAAGCCGCGCAGCGGCGTGGTCGTCCGTCGCGCCAGACCGGTGAGGAGCCTGGGCTGGACGGATCGATGCGAAGGCCGCGGCGAGCAGTTCGAGCAGGGTCGCTGCGCGGGGGTGGGCGTCGCGGCGCGGTGTGATCGTGTAGATGCCGCGGGTAGGGGGATCCACAAGGCTGACCGTGGTGACGTCGGCCCTCAGCGCGCGCGTCAGCGCTCCGGGGATCAGTGCGATGGCGTGACCGGTAGCGACCAGCGCCAGCTTGCCGGGCAGATCGGCCGCGGTGAGGTCGATGCGGGCACTGACTCCGGCGCGGGCGGCGTGCTGGCGCAGCAGCGCCGCAGAGCCGTCATTGTCCTCGACCCAGGTCTCGTCGGCCAGCGCCTCAATGCGCACCGGCCCCCGCCCGGCCCGCGGATGGCCGGAGGGCAGTACAGCAACCATCTCGTCCAGCCCGAGGAACCGGCGTTCGACCTGCGGGGCGTCGGCCAGCCCCGGCGGAGCGTCGGTGACGACGGCGATATCGAGATCGCCGGCGACCACGCGGCTGTGCAGCTGTGCGCTCAGACCGGGGAGCAGGCTCCACCGAACCGGTCCGGCCTGCTTCAGCAGGCCCCGGACGGCCTCAGGAACGATTCCCGCCGCGAGAGACGGCGTCGCTCCGATGGCCAGGGGCCGATCACCCCCCCGTCACGTACGTCTCGTACCGCGCGGACGGCGCGGTCGGCCTCGTTGAGCGTGGCCAGGGCATGGCGCCGGAACACCTCGCCGGCCGGCGTCGGACGCACACCACGCGCATGGCGCTCCACCAGCGGCACGCCGAACTGCCGCTCCAGCCCGGCGATCTGCCGGGAGACGGCCGACTGCGTGTGATTCAGTTCGGCTGCCGCCGCCGACAGCGATCCGACCCGGCACACGGTCACGAAAGCCCGCCACACAGTCAGATCCATGGCGGCAGTATGCCCAGCCGGTATTCGGGCGCCGCAGGGCGGGCATGTGAAATCTGCGCTTGTCGCATCTCTTGAGGTGCACCACTGTGGCGCGCATGACCACACCGCACACGATCGCCGTCCTCGGTCTGGGGCGCATGGGCGGCGCGATAGCGACACGACTGGCCGCCCAGGACTGGGACGTCGTCGGCTGGACCCGCTCAGGGCGCACATCGGGCACCGTCAAGACGACCGACGATCCGAACGAGGCCGTGGCCCAGGCAGACCTCGTACTCCTGGCACTGTTCGACGGCCCGGCCTGCGAACAAGTCCTCGGCGACGTCCGTGGCTCACTGCGCACGGACACGATCGTGCTCAACACCAGCACCATCGCCCCCGCCGAAGCGACGAGGCTGGCCCGGCACCTCGGCCCGTCCTACGTCCACGCGCCCCTGCTCGGCTCGGTGCCGGCGGCCGCCGCCGGCACCCTGCGGATCCTCGCCGCCGCCGACCAGAACGCACTCGACCGAGTCCGACCGGTTCTGGAAACGCTGGGCACCGTCCGGCGCGTGGACGACGCCTCCACCGCCGCCGCGCTCAAGCTGATCGCCAACAACAGCCTCGCCGGAGCCCTCCTCGCGCTGCGCGACTCACTGCGGCAAGCCGACGCCCTCGGCCTGCCCCGTGCTCAGACCCTGGACATCCTCGAACTCGGCCGGCTCGGCGGCCTCGTGACCCGCAAGCGCCCCTTTCTCCTCGGCGCCCCAACCGCTGCCACGGCCGAATTCGCCATCGGTGCGCTGGCCAAGGACATGGCATTGCCGGCCGCCGCGTCGGACACCCCGTTGCGCAGCGCGACCGGCCTGGCCGACACTCCCGCCGCCCCCGAGGCCGATATCGCCATCGCCGCCACGGTCCCCGCCGTAAAGGACGCCGTATTCGAACCACTCCGCGCCTACATCCGCGGACACGCCACCGGCGACCCCACCCACTTCCGCGACGCGTTCCTTCCCACCGCCCACATCGAAGGGATCCGCGACGGCGCATTCGTCTCCTGGCACCTGGACGAGTACTGCACCCTCTTCCAGGGCCGGCCGGCCCCGGACGAACCGTCCCGCACCCGCCGCATCGACGCCATCGACGTCCACGGCACCGTCGCGACCGCCACCATGACGCTCCAGCACGGCGTGGACACGTTCACCGACATCTTCCTGCTGGTCCTCACCGACGGCCGCTGGCGCATCGCCAACAAGGCGTATCACCGCCACGACTGAAAACGGGAACCGATCCATGCCATCGAGCCCCACTCGTGAACACCCCTGAGTGCCCTCACACATCGGTGATGAGACCGCGGACTCCACCGCTTGGTCCTCTCTCCGCCGACTGTTTCTTCGACGCGATGGATGCCGGCCTTCCGGCTGTGGCTCGTTCCTGGCTGCGTTCATCTCTGGGTGGCAGCGTTCGTCGAGGGGTTCCGGGCCACTTGGTGAGCAATTGGCTCGTGAATATTGACGAGAAGTGACGGCAGTGACGTCGGCTGGGAACGCGGGGCAGCCGGCTGGCCGTCAGGCCGGCCAGCCCCTGAGGTGCGCCGGCGAATGCCTCTGAGTGCGGGTATGGACGTGCTCGGCGGTGCGTCCCCGGTAACCGGATGGCCCCTCCGGTAGTGTCGGCGAGACTCTTGGCGCCTTCTCGGATGGCGGGGGACAGGATGATCCTTGTGACCGGTGCGACCGGCACCATTGGCCGGTACCTGGTACGGGCGCTTGCGGAGGCGGACGTACCCTTTCGGGCGCTGGTGCGGGACGCGCGCAAGGGCGAGGAGCTGGACTGTGACTTTGTGGTCGGGGACTTCGACGATCCGGTGTCGATGCTGTCCGCCCTGAAGGGCGTTGACACGAGGCGTGCGCGTAGAGGCGGACCGGCCGGGCCGGGACTCTGCCGGCGATGGACGACCCGAATCCCCTCGCGCAGACGACGGGCCAAGGCCAGTCTGTCCAGCAGCGGCCGTACCTGCTCGCAGAAAGCCGACCTGTTCAACGGGGATCCGCTCAGCACAGCGGCGCACCAGCGCCTGATCGACGCACGCGGCGGACGAAGCCCAGGCGTCAGTCGGCTCGCCGAGCGCCGCGGACACGTCAACTCGCCGGCGTCGGCCTGCGAGAACGCCGCCTCGCCATCGGCGGACGCAGCCGCGAGGGCATCGAGATGCGTCAACCGTCGCCGCACACTGCCCGTTCGTTGCCGTCGGCCGCGCAACGGCTTCGCGGAACTCCGGCGAGGAGGAGACGGCCTGCTCGATATGTGTCAGCGTGTCCGTCTCGGGCTACGGCGGTGCTCGACAAGCCGACCACCAGCACCGAACTCCACACCGGGGAACCCGAGCGCATCGGGGGCGAGATCGCGGAGCACATCGGGATCTGTCTCGGCGGCTGACGGCGGTGAGCGACGCGGGTGGCGGCGCGACCCGTCGGCGAACTCGCCCACCACCGCCGGCGGAAGGCCGCTCGCGCGGCGGGCGGTCAGCGCACGACCGGATCGGCGCCGTCCAGGAAGGCCGACAGGTCGCGTCTCGTCGGTGTGCCCTCCCAGTCGCCGGTGTTGAGGCAGGCCAGGGCGCCGCACGCGTTGGCCTGTCGCAGCCGTTCGACCGGTGAGCGATCCTCCAGCGCGGCCGCGAGATAGCCCGCGACGAACGCATCGCCCGCACCGACGGTGTCCACCGGTTCGACGGGGAAGGCCGCGGCTTCCTCGTATGCGCCGTCGCGGTGGGACGCGGCGCCCGCGTCGCCTCGTTTGAGGACGACTTCACGCGGCCCGGCGTCGGCGAGGGATGCCAGAAGGGCGGAGTCGCCGGCGACGGGGTGCCGGCCCGTCCGGTCGCACAGCAGTGAGAGTTCGCCGTGTCCGCCGAAGACGACGTCGACGAGGGGGAGCAGCCGCTGGAGCCCCTCGCGTGCCTCGTCGACGCTCCACAGAGCCGACCGGTAGTTGACGTCGAGGCTGACCCGTACGCCGTGTTGGCGGGCCGTCACCGCTGCCTGATGGGCGAGATCCGCGCTCGTCCTGGACAGTGCCGGGGTGATGCCGGTCAGGTGCCGCAGCTCGATGCCCTCGAACAGCTCCGGCCTCAGGAGTTCCGGGGACATCGCGCTCGCCGCGCTTCCGGACCGGTAGTAGGTGACGCGAGAGGCGCCCGGAACCCGGGATTCCTTGACCATCAGCCCGGTCGGTCGTTCCGCGTCGACCTCCGCGGCGAGTTCCACGTCCTCGGCGCGCAGCGCGGCGAGGACGGCTTCGCCGATCGCGTCGTCGCCGACGCGTCCCAGCCAGAGCGCGCCGACGCCGAGGCGGGACAGCCCGATCGCGACGTTCGTCTCCGCGCCGCCGATCGTGATGCGCGCGGAGGCCCCGGCCCGCAGGGGGCCGGTTTCTCCCGCCCGGACGAGACCCATCGTCTCGCCGAGCGTCAGCACCCGAGGGCGCGGCCGTACGTTCATGTGATCACGTCCTCGCCGATCGCCTCGGCAAGGCGCCGCATGCGGTCGGTGAGGGTCCGGAGCGACCCGCCGTTCAGCGCGTCGCCGATGAGAGGTCCGCCCATGGAGACGGCGGCCGCTCCCGCGGCCAGCCACGCGCGTGCCTCTGCCGCACCGATCCCGCCGGACGGCACGGCGCGCAGGTCCGGGAAGGGCCCGCGGAGCTGCCCCAGGTATGCGGCTCCGACCGCGGACGCGGGGAAGATCTTCACCAGGTCCGCGCCCGAGGCCGTCGCGGTCATCACCTCGGTGGGCGTGAGCGCGCCCATGATGACCGGCACGCCGTGCTCGTGCGCCGGCTCCGCCGCCGCGCGGACGATGCCCGGAGTGACGAGGAACCGCGCACCGGCGTCGAGCGCGGCTCGGGCCAGCACGCCGTCGGTCACGGTGCCGACACCGATGCGCGCGATGTCGCCGACGTCCGCTCGCAGGCGGCTGACGACGTCGAGCGTTCCCGGCGTGGTGAGCGTGAGCTCGATCTCGCGGACGCCTCCGGCGACGAGTGCGTCGACCACAGGGCGGTAGCGGTCAGCCGACGGGGCGCGGAGGACCGCGACGACCTTCGACAGGGGTGTGGTCGGCATGCTCACGCCTCCGGGTCCGCGAACGCGGGCCGGGTGCCGTACTTCTCGACCGCCTCGGGGTCAAGGGACACGCCGAGTCCGGGGCCGGAGGGGATGTCGAGGCATCCGTCGGCATCAAGTCGCCAGCCCCCCGCGACCAGGTCGTCCACATAGGCCGAGCCGGTCTTGTACTCGACGAGGTCGGTGGACGCGAGCGCCGACGAGAGCTGCAGATCGGCGGCGAGACCGATGGCCGTGTTCCATCCGTGCGGGATCAGGCGGATGCCGAGGTCCTGGGCCTCCCAGCCGATCCGTCGCGACTCGCTCAGACCGCCTCCCTTGGTGGTGTCGGGCTGGACGATGTCGAAGGCGCGGCGCCGCAGGTAGGGGGAGAAGCTCTGCCTGCGGGTGAGGACCTCGCCGCCGCTGATGGGGACGGGTGAACCCGCGCGGAGTTCGGCGAAGCCTTCCAGGTCGTCCGGCGCGAGGGCCTCCTCGAACCAGGCGACGTCGTAGTCGGCGAGCATCCGCGCGGTTCGCTTCGCCCATGCCAGGCCGCCGGGGAAGAAGCCTTCGGAGCCGCCGGCGTCGACAGCGAGCAACCGGTCGCCTATCGCGGCGCGGGCGGCGGCGACGGTGCGCTCGTCGGTGGCGGCGTCCACCCGTCCGAACTTCCACCAGCCGATCTTGAACGCGGTGAATCCCTGCTCCACGAGTTCGGTGAGGTTGTCCGTCATCGGTCCGGCCTCGTCCATGAGCACCGACGCGTAGGGGCGCACCCGGGTGCGGTGGCGCCCGCCGAGCAGCCGGCCGACCGGCTGACCGAGCGCCTGACCGGCGATGTCCCACAGGGCGATGTCGATCGCGCTCGTCGCGTGCGTGAGCGCCCCGCCCCGGCCCATCCAGAACGCGGTCTGGTGCAGCGTTTCGGTGATCCGCTCGACCTCCACCGGGTCCTGTCCGACGAGGTGCGGGAGCAGCAGGTCGATCGCTCCCCGGACGAGGTTCTCGGTGGTGAACGCGCTTCCGATGCCCGTGACGCCTTCGTCGGTGTGGACGGCGACAAGCGTGTGCACGACATCGTCCGGGCGCAGTTCGTTCGACCAACCACCCTCGGGGGTCGCCCCGCGAAGACCGCATGTCTCGACCCTGGTGATTCTCATGAGTGCCTCTCGTGACGGGTGCCATCGCCGCGGACGCCGACGAGGCGGGCGGCGGCTGTGTTCGGGACCGTACCCGACCGAGCGGTCCATTGTCGACAATCGACTATTCGGCTACAGTCTGCCGGACCGCCCGCCGCACCCGCCCCGGGAGGCACCACCGGAAGGCGCCATGCGACAAAGCCCCGTTCCCCCACCCTTCGCCCCTGGCTCGCCCTCCTCCGCACCCCCGGGAGCCGCCGAACCGGATTGTCGACAAAGTACGATCCTGCTACGCTCCGGCCATGTCTGGTCTTTCCGCGGTTCCCCCGCTCCCCTCCGCCGCCCTCGCCTCCCGCCGCGAAACCGTGGCGGACGTCCTCCGCGAGGCCATCACCTCGGGCCGTCTCCAAGCGGGCCAGAAGCTCACGGAGTCGGGGGTCGCCGAACAGCTGGGAACGAGCAGGGCGCCGGTCCGCGAGGCGCTGCGCCAGCTGGAGCAGGAGGGCCTGGTGGTCTCCTACCCGTACCGCGGTACGGAGGTGCTCGGCGTCTCCCAGGAGGAGATCGAGAACGTTCTCGTACCGGTCCGCCTCTCCCTGGAGAGGTTCGCCTTCCGCAAGGCGATGCCCCGTCTGACCGACGCGGATTACGCCCATCTCCAGTCGCTCGTCCACAACATGGAGGAAGCGGCCGACGCGTCCGACGCGGCGCTGCTCGCCGACGAGGACATCCGCTTCCACGAGGCGGTCGTGACCTTGTCGGGGCAGCAGCACTGCCTGCAGATCTGGCGGTCGATCCAGCACCGCGTGCGCGCCTACTTCCGGCGCGACGCGAGCCACTACCCGGACCCGACCGTGGTCGCCGGGCAGCACCGCGAGCTCATCGACGCGCTTCGCGCGGGCGACGAGCACGCACTGGACCGCGCCGTCACCGCCCACATCCAGACCCATTCCAGAACCACCGAGGACTCCTCCGAATGACCAGAACGATCGTGATCACCGGCGGCGGAAGCGGCATCGGCCGCGCCACCGCCTTCGAAGCCGCACGCCGGGGCTGGGCCGTCGGCGTCCTCGACCGTGACGGCGAGAGCGCCGAACGGGCGGCGGCCGAGGCCCGGCGCGTCGGCGCCCGCAGAGTCTGGTCGGCCGCGGCGGACGTCACCGGCGAACGGGAGCTCATCGACGCGTTCGGCGCGGCGAGCACCGCACTGGGCCCGGTGGACGGGGTGATCGCGAGCGCCGGCATCGAGGTCAACGCGCCCCTGACACAGATGCCTCTCGACACATGGCGCTGCGTTCTCGACGTGAATCTCACCGGCGCCTTCCTGACCGTACGCACGGCCGCGCAGGCTCTGCGGGACGCCGGGAGGCCGGGCTCCCTCGTGTGCGTGTCCTCCCCTTCCGCCTTCGTCGGCTTCGCGGGCGGCTCGAACAGCGCGTACGGAGCGTCCAAGGGCGGAATCTCCGCGTTCGTGCGGGCGGCCGCCATCGACCTCGCCCCTCACGGCATCCGCGTCAACGCGGTCGTCCCCGGCGCCACCGACACTCCGATGCTCTACTTCGGCCTCGACGGTGACGCGCTCGAAGCGGAGCGCGCGCGCTTGAGGGACGCCGCGGCACGGCAGATCCCGCTCGGGCGGATGGCCGACCCCGCCGAGATCGCGCGTGCCGCCGCCTGGCTGCTCTCCGACGACGCCTCGTATGTCACGGGCAGTCACCTGGTCTGCGACGGCGGCCTCATGGCCAAGAGCGCGAACGATTTCTGACCGGACTCCTGACCAAACCCGAGAACCCACCGCAGAAAGGCCGAACTCACATGACAACTCCGGCGATCGGCGCCACGACATGGGTGGTCGCGGACGGCTACATTCCCCCGAGCAGCACCGGACCGGCACCCGCGATGACCAGCCATGACAGCATCTGCATGCTCAACGCCGGCGACGCCCCCGCACACGTCGCCGTCGAGGTCTTCTACACCGACCGCGAGCCGGTCGGCCCCTATGAACTCACCGTTCCCGCCCGCCGCGCACACCACCAGCGGATCAATGATCTCCGCGGCCCCGAGCCGATCCTTCCGGGCGTCGACTACTGCCTCGTGATCCGGAGCGACCACCCCATCGTCGTCCAGCACACCCGCCTCGACTCCCGACAGGCGGAGAACGCGCTGATGTCCACCATCGCCTACCCCTCCTCCCGGTGATCCTCCCTGTGAGCAAGTTGGTCGACAATCCACAATCGACAAGGATCGGTTCCTCATGTCCCACGCACGCCCCGGAGAGAGCGGCCGCCTGACCCGTCGGGTGGCCGCGATGGCGGTGGCCGCCGCCATCGGCGGCTTCCTCTTCGGATTCGACACCGCCGTGATCAACGGCGCCGTGAACGCCATCGAGACCAACTTGGCGCTGGACTCCATCGGACTCGGCACCATCGTCGCCGTCACCCTGCTGGGCGCCACACTCGGTTCCCTGACCGCCGGCTGGCTCGCCGACCGCATCGGGCGACCCCGCACCATGGCGGTCGCCGGCGCCGTCTTCCTCGTCGCCGCGATCGGCTGCGGCCTCGCCCACGGCCTCTGGGACCTGGCGATCTGGCGCCTGCTCACCGGCTACGGCGTCGGATTCGCGACAGTGACCGGACCGCTCTACATCTCGGAGATCGCTCCGGCGAACGTGCGCGGCCGCCTCGCGTCGCTCCAGCAGATGGCCATCGTCCTCGGCATCTTCGCCGCTCTCCTCTCCGACAGCACGATCGCGGTCGCGCTCGAAGGCGCGGACGCGCGGGCGTTCCTCGGGCTCCCCGCGTGGCGGTGGATGTTCATCGTGGGCATCGTGCCGGCCCTCGTCTACCTGGTCATCGCGCTCACGGTCCCCGAGTCGCCGCGGTTCCTCGTCGCGCGCGGGCGAGCCGCCGAAGCGCGCGACGTGCTGCAGAGGCTCCAGGACATCACGGCCGAAGAAGCCGCCGTGCTGACCGACCGCATGGCCGCGACGCTGCGGACCGACCGCTCCGCCCGCTTCCAGGACCTCCTCGACCGGCGGCGCGTCCTCCTCCCCGTCGTCTGGGTGGGGATCGGGCTCGCGGCCCTTCAGGCCCTGGTCGGCGTCGACGTCATCTTCTACTACTCCACGTCGCTGTGGCAGTCGGTCGGCTTCGGCGAGTCGGCGGCGTTCGCGCTGTCGGTGCTGAGTTCCTTCGTGAACGTGGCCGCGACGGTGGTCGCGATTCTGCTCATCGACAGGGTGGGCCGCCGCCGGCTGCTGCTCGCCGGATCGACGGGCATGTTCCTGAGTCTCGTCACGGTGGCGGTGGGCTTCTCCACCGCCACCATCGCCGCGGACGGTGAGCCCGCGCTGTCCGGGACCTGGGGGCCGGTCACTCTTGTCGGCGCGAACCTCTTCGTCGTGGCCTTCGCCGTCTCCTGGGGTCCGGCCGTCTGGGTCCTTCTCGGCGAGATGTTCCCCAACCGCATACGCGGCCTTGCGCTGTCGGCGTGCGCCGCCGCCAACTGGCTCGCCGGTGTCCTGCTCAACTTCACGTTCCCGAGCCTGCGCGACCTCTCCCTGGCGGGAAGCTACGGGGTCTACGCGTTCATGGCCCTGCTCTCGTGGCTGCTCGTGTTCTTCTTCGTCGGTGAGACGAAGGGGCGTTCACTGGAGGACGTGCGGGAAGACGCCACACCCGTGACCAGCCCACTGAAGTGAAACGCGCCGGCGAGGCGCCGGACGCCGCGGCGCTCATGCCCGGCCCGGCCCCCCGCCCCGGATCCGGAAGGTGCTCCGGGGCGCCTGCGGGGCCGCCCACCCTGTAGCGAGAAGGGCATCCGCTGGGGCGGACGCCCCCTGGAATCGGCAGCTTGATCAACCTGGCGGCCTTCCCAGCCACGGCATCAGGTGAGTCGCGGTGCCACCTCGGCTGCGACCCACTCCATAGCCTTCTCGACATGGTCGGCCGCGACAGGCAGCCACAGAGTGCAAGCAGTGAGCCCTGCTTCGGCGAGCCGCCCGAGGTCGTCGGCGACACTCACCGCAGTGGGCGCAGTGCCCCCGAGCGGCCGTCCCGGTGGCGCAACCGCCGCGGGGAGACCGGGCGGAGTAAGGAACGCGGCAGAAGCGAGCGTCAGCCGGTCGGTGTTCTCTGCGCCGGCGAGGTCACCGAGTCGGCGCCGGACGTCGGTGACCTCTGCGGCGTCGGCGCCGACGCCGTACCAGCCGTCACCGAAACGCAGCGCCCGGCGCAGGGCGGCGTCGCTGTAGCCGCCGACCCACACGGGCGGACCCCCGGCGGTAACCGGAGGCACTCCCAAGTGCGCGGCGCGCAGTGTCGTGAACGGCCCGTCGAAGTCTGCGGGTCGCCGGGTCCACAGGGCCTTGGCAGCGGCGAGGTGGTCGTCGGTGCGTGCACCGCGTTCACGGGCGGGTACCCCGACGGCATCGAATTCGTCAGGATTCCAGCCGGTGCCGACGCCCAGGATCAAGCGGCCTCCGGACACGACGTCCAGGGTGGCCGCCTGGTTGGCGAGCACCAGCGCAGGGTAGTACGGCGCGACGAGTACGGACGTCAGCAGCCGCAGGCGCGTCGTCGCCCCTGCGACGGCCGACAGCAGAACGAGCGGGTCCGTGTCGAGGCCGAAGCCGCTGTCCAGGAGGCGGTTGCCGACCGCAACGTGGTCGAAGCCCAAGTCTTCGGCATGGAGTGCGGCGCGGAGCACGCTGGCTCCGTCGTCGAGCGGCCAGCGCGGTTGAAGGGAAACGCCGAGGCGCAGCAGGGGCATGAGGTTGCCTTTCGATGGCAGTCCGATGGCGACACGACGATCACTGACCGCCCTGTCGCCACTCCCAACTCCCGCACCGCCCCCATTTCATCCCGGCCGGGATACAGCGGATCACCTGGCACTCCGTATGGCCCTCGCTGACGAACGCCGTGACCCGGTAAGCCGGTGAACCTTCCCGGTCAAAGCCCTAGTTGCGGCGCGGGCGCGGCCGGTCAGGACGTCACACGCCTACTCGGCAGCCAACCGGCCTGGGCAGATCCGCCAAGCGCCGCTGACGGCGTTCCGAAGGGGCGCATCGGGTGCGCTCGGAGCCGTAGCCCGCGTGCATCGACGAGGGCTAGCCGCGCGGTGCCGAGCATCACGCAGATAGACGCTGGCGCCCGCCTCGTCGCCCTCGTCCGCGCTGGCGCCCGTTTCGAGCGGGGCTGCCTGGTCGAACGCCCCGCGCCGGGCGTGGCTTACCCGATCGAGAAGGTGGTACCGGGAGCGGCGTAGTCGATGGGACCGTCGAACCGCGCCGAGGCGCGCGCCACCGCTTGCCGCGGTGTGAGGAAGCGGCCGACGTGCGTGACGATCAGTCGGCCCGCTCCGGCCGTGCTGGCTGTATTGCCGGTGTCCTCGGGTGTGTGGTGCACCTGTTCCCCCTCGGCCGGTGCCTGGGCGCTCTCGGCTTCACACAGCAGCACATCACATCCCTCGGCCAATTCGGTCAGGCTCGGGCACGGCGCCGTGTCCCCCGAGTACACCAGCGACTTGCCCGCCGTCTCGATGCGCACGGCGAAGGCCGGAATGCCGTGCGACACCGCCCGGCTGGTCAGTTGGAGCGAGCCAACGTCCGCCCGATGCCCGTCGTGCAACTCGGTGACCGCGAAGGCGGATTCGATCGGGCTGCGGGCCGGGGTGTTGGTGAGGAAACTGGCCAGCCGGCCGGCGATTCCAGGCGGTCCGTAGAGAGGGATCGGCGCTGCGAGGCGGATGTCCGCGTAGAGGGCGCCGTAGTAGGCGGTGAGCAGGTCCGCGCTGTGGTCGGCGTGCAGATGCGAGATCCAGATCGCGTCGAGCTCATCCAGTCGCACATGACGCTGGAGCGGCCCGAGCGTCCCGCTGCCCGCGTCCACCCAGATACGGGTGTCCCCGCTCGACACCAGATAGCCCGAGCACGGGTTGTCCGCGCTCGGGTACGGCGTCGCGCAGCCCAGGACCGTGAGGTGAAGAAGCTCGTCGCTCATCCCGAGATCCTAGAACGCGCGATCCACAAGTCCGCCAGGGCGGGAAGTCCCCTGGGCAAGGCCCGCCGTGGTGATCAGCTTGCCGAGCTGCCGCGGGCTGGGCCCAGTGGAGCGGATGACCGCGTCCAAGGGAGGTTCCGTTCGTCAGGATGCTGCGGGAGATCTCCGGTGCCTCGTAGTGGACCAGGCACCCGTGGTACGGGAAGTCGACGTCCGGCGGAACGTCGTGGCCGCGAGCCAGGTCGGCGGGCTCGCGCGGATGCCGCCCCGGTTGCCATCGGTCGAACAGGCTGGTGCCCGGGTGCCACGGCTGGGCGTTCCAGCTGACCCGCGCGACGGATCCATCACGCTGGCCGACTTCATCGCGATGCACTGGTCGCCGGAACGGGGTGGTGCTCCGAAGACCCAGCAGAACCGTGGGCGGAGAGCGCGGCTCCACATTGTCCCGCATCTCGGCGAGTTGCCGCTGAGAAGTATCACCCCAGCGGAACTCCGTTCATACATAGCGAAGCTGGAAGACACTGTCGCCTCGGTCGGATACCGGCGCGGCATCCTTTCCGAACTGTCCAGCGTCCTGGAAGCGGCCGTTGACGACAAGCGGCTTGCCAGGAACCCTATGCACGCGAAGTCCGTCTCCGCCAGGGCGAGGTTTTCGGATTGAGTCCGGAGGACATCGACTTTGCCAGGGGTGCGCTTCACATCCGGCGTCAAGTGCGGTCCAGCAAAGGGAAGTTGTACTTCGCGCTGCCGAAGGGCGGGAAGGTCCGCGCCGTTGATATGCCGTCGTCGGTTGCTGACGAGTTGAAGCATCACATCGAAGAGTTCCCTTCCGTGGAAGTGGAGCTTCCCTGGGGCAAGCCGGAGTCCGGTAGGCGGCGGAAGGTGCTCCTGCCGCTCACCACCCGCTTCGGAAACGCGGTGTCCGCGAACACGTGGAACACCTACACGTGAAACCGGCACTGGCCAAGGCCGGCATCATTGCGTCGCGCGCCAAGGGGGCGAAGCAGTGGCAGTGGGAGGCGGCTCCGAAGGGCGGCTTTCGCGTCCTGCGTCACCCTTATGCCTCCGTCTTGCTGGAGGCGGGGGAAACCGTGGTGACCGTCGCGCAGTGGCTCGGGCACTCCTCTCCGGTGATCACTCTCGGTTACTATGCTCACTTCATGCCGGAGGCGGTTCCCGGGGAGTGATCGTTTTCGGTCGACCTACGAAGGTAAGGGGAATGATCCGTGGAGCCTGGAAAAGCGTTGAGGGAGGTGGTGGCGACTCGCTATGTCACGCCGTTGCGGGAGGGTGGGTCGCTGCCGGGGATCGTCGAGGGGGACGATCTCGGGACGTACATCATGAAGTTCAGCGGGGCGGGGCAGGGGCGGAAGGCGCTGATCGCGGAGGTTGTCTGCGGGGAGTTGGGGCGGCGGCTCGGGCTGCGGGTGCCGGAGTTGGTGCGGATGGAGCTGGATCCGGTCATCGGGTTGAGTGAGCCGGATCAGGAGGTTCAGGCGCTGCTGAAGGGCAGCGGGGGGCTGAATCTGGGGATGGATTACCTTCCGGGGTCGCTGGGGTTCGATCCGCTCGCCTTTGAGGTGGGGGCCCGGGAGGCGGGCCGGGTGGTGTGGTTCGACGCGTTGATCAACAATGTGGACCGGTCGTGGCGCAATCCCAATTTGCTGGTGTGGCACGGGGAGTTGTGGCTGATCGATCATGGCGCGGCGATGATTTGGCATCATAATTGGCCGGCTGCGGAGAAGGGTGCGGCGCGGCCGTACGACGCGTCTGACCACGCGTTGGCGACGTTCGGGCCGGATGTGGCGGGTGCGGCGGAGGAGTTCGTGCCGCGGGTCACCGAGGAGCTGCTGGCGGAGGTCGCGGCCCTGGTGCCGGACGAGTGGCTGGCGGACGAGCCCGGTTTCGACTCGCCGGACGAGGTGCGCCAGGCGTATGTGCGGACGCTGCTCGCGCGGGCGCACAGCATCAGCGACCGCATCGTCATCGGGGAGCCGACGAAGGACAAGCCTTCCCAGGCGCCGGCGTGGCTGGCCGCCAAGCTGCCGCGGAGGGCCGTGAAGTGAGTGGACTGCACAACGGGCGCGATGTCTTCGAGTACGCGCTGCTGAAGGTCGTACCGCGGGTCGAGCGCGGCGAGATGATCAACGCGGGGGTGGTGGTGTACTGCCGCGCGCGGCGGTTCGTCGAGGCCCGGACGTATCTGGACGAGGCGCGGCTGCTGGCGCTGGACCCCTCGGTGGACGTGGCGGGAGTGCGGGCGGCGCTGCGCGCCGTGGAAGGTATCTGCGAGGGCGGGGCGACGGCCGGACAGGCGGCCGGGGAGGACCCGGGGCAGCGGTTCCGGTGGCTGATCGCGCCGCGCAGCACCATCGTCCAGCCGGGGCCGGTGCACACCGGGCTGACCACCGATCCGACGGGGGAGGCGGAGCGGTTGCTGGAGTTGCTGGTGCGTTGAGCCGGTGCGCGGAAGTGGTGTGGTGACCGGTGTGCTGTGACGGTGCGTTGACCGGGGTGCTGAACCGGTGCGCTGTGGCAGTGAGGGGACGGGTTTTCGGTGAGCCCGTCCCCTTCGGCGTGTCGGGGAGTGTCGTGGCGTGGTGGGGCGTTGACAGGGGGTGGCTGGGCTTCTAGCGTCAGCCCTGCTGAGGCTACTAAGCGGTTGCTCACCTGTTGCTCACCTGGTGCGGCGGCCGCCTGACGTGGGTCCGAGGTTTCGACGAATCGAGGGTGAGGAGAACCCGCATGTCCACCACCGAGCAGCGTGTCGCCATCGTGACCGGCGCCGCCCGCGGCATCGGCGCGGCCACCGCCGTCCGCCTGGCCGCCGAGGGCCGCGCCGTCGCCGTACTCGACCTCGACGAGACGGCCTGCAAGGACACCGTCGAGAAGATCACCGCGGCCGGCGGTACGGCCGTCGCGGTCGGCTGCGACGTCTCGGACAGCGACCAGGTGGCGGCCGCGGTCGAGCGGGTCGCCTCCGAGCTGGGCGCGCCGACCGTGCTCGTCAACAACGCCGGGGTGCTCCGCGACAACCTGCTGTTCAAGATGAGCGACAGCGACTGGGACACGGTCATGAACGTCCACCTGCGCGGCGCGTTCCTGATGTCCCGGGCCTGCCAGAAGCACATGGTGGACGCGAAGTTCGGCCGGATCGTCAACCTCTCCTCCAGCTCGGCGCTCGGCAACCGCGGCCAGGTCAACTACTCCGCCGCCAAGGCCGGCCTCCAGGGCTTCACCAAGACCCTCGCCATCGAGCTCGGAAAGTTCGGCATCACCGCGAACGCCGTCGCGCCCGGCTTCATCGCCACCGACATGACCGCCGCCACCGCCGCCCGGGTCGGCATGGACTTCGACGACTTCAAGGCCGCGGCCGCCACCCAGATCCCGGTCCAGCGCGTCGGCGCCCCCGAGGACATCGCCAACGCCATCGCCTTCTTCACCGGCGAAGCGGCCGGATTCGTCTCCGGCCAGGTCCTGTACGTCGCCGGCGGCCCGCTCTGCTGACCGCCGTACCGACCGCAGGAACCGACGAGCAGGAGAACGGGACATGACCGAGCAGGACGGGACGGACCGGGCCGCGGCCGGGCAGGACGGCGGGCAGCCGCCGCTCTCCGGCAAGGTGGCGCTGATCACCGGCGCCAGCCGCGGCATCGGCTACGGCATCGCGGAGGCGCTGATCGCCCGCGGCGACCGCGTCGTCATCACCGGACGGAACGAGGACGCCCTGAAGGAGGCCGCCGCGAAGCTGGGCCCCGACCGGGTGCTCACCGTGGCCGGCAAGGCGCACGACGAGGCGCACCAGGCGCTCGCCGTCGAGCGGGCGATGGAGACCTTCGGGCGGGTCGACCACCTGGTCAACAACGCCGGGACGAATCCGGTGTTCGGCCCGATAGCCGACCTCGACCTCAATGTGGCGCGCAAGGTCTTCGAGACCAATGTCGTCTCGGCCCTGGGCTTCGCCCAGCGGGTCTGGCACGCCTGGCAGAAGGAGAACGGCGGCGCGATCGTCAACATCGCCTCGATCGCCGGGGTGGCCCCCTCGCCGTTCATCGGGGCGTACGGGATGAGCAAGGCCGCGATGGTGAACCTCACGCTCCAGCTGGCGCACGAGTTCGCGCCGGTGGTGCGGGTGAACTCCATCGCGCCCGCGGTCATCAAGACCAAGTTCGCGGCCGCGCTCTACGAGAACCGCGAGGAGGAGGCGGCGGCCGCCTACCCGATGGCGCGGCTGGGCGTCCCGGAGGACATCGGCGGGGCGGCGGCCTTCCTGCTGTCGGACGCGGCCGGGTGGATCACGGGGCAGACGCTGGTGGTGGACGGCGGGCTGTTTTTGAACGCGGGGGTGTGAGGGCACCGGGCGGCCACCCCGGTCGCCCGGCCCGCCCCGGGGAGCTGTCCCCCGGCGGCCTCCCGATTTGCCTTCGGGTGCGCTCCAAGAGGCAGAGTCCCGGTGCCGGTCCCGTCCGGGGGCCGGCACCGTTCCGCGTCCGCGGGCCTGCCAGGGAGAGAAGCCATGCACTACCGGACGCTCGGGGACCGGACGCCCGGCGGCGGGCCGCGGATCAGCGCCGTCTGCCTGGGCACCATGACGTTCGGGACGACGGTGGACGAGCGGACCGCGTTCGCCGTCCTGGACCGCTTCGCCGAGGCCGGCGGCACCTTCCTCGACACCGCGAACAACTTCGCCTGCTGGGTGCCCGGCGCCACCGGCGGCGAGAGCGAGCGGGTGGTCGGGCGCTGGCTGCGCAGCCGCCGCGCCGCGGACCGCACGGTGATCGCCACCAAGGGCGGCGCCCGGCCCGACCCCGCCCGCGGTCCCCACTGGCCCGGCAACGCCGAGGGCCTGGGCGCGGCCGCGCTGCGTACCGCACTGGAAGGCAGTCTGCGCCGCCTGGGCACGGACCGGGTGGACCTCTACTCCGCGCACGCCGAGGACCGCACCGTCCCGCTCGCGGAGACGGCCGGGACGCTGGCCGGCTTCGTCCGGGACGGGCGGGTGGGGATGCTGGGGCTCAGCAACCACGCGACCTGGCGGCTCGCCGAGGCCCGGCAGCGAGCCGCCTGCCTGGGCCTGCCCGGCTTCCGCGCCGTCCAGCAGCGGCACACCTATCTGCGGCCGCGCCCGGAGCCGGCGGCCGGCCTCCAGCGGGACGCCGACGAGGAACTGCTCGACTACGCGGCCGCGCACCCCGACCTGACCCTGCTCGGCCACTCGCCCCTGATGGCGGGCGGCTACGCCCGGCCGGACCGGCCGCTTCCGGAGCGTTACGACCATCCCGGGTCGGTGATCCGGATGCGGGTGCTGGCGGAGGTCGCCGCGGAGTGCGGGGCGACCGCGAACCAGGTCGTGCTGGCCTGGATGATGGGCGGCGAGGTCCCGGTGGTGCCGGTGCTCGGGGTCAGCTCGGTGGCGCAGCTGGACGAGTGCCTGGCCGCGCTGGACCTCGATCTGGACCCGTATCAGCGGGCCCGGCTGGACACCGCGTGAGGGCCGGGCGGCCTGACGGGTCAGGGCCGGGCGCGGCCGGGCGGCCGGGGGCGGGGGAGCGGGCCGGGGCGGCGGCCGATGGCCCGTGGCGGGGATTGTCAGTGGTCGCCGGTAGGTTCTGTCAGTGAGAACGCAACGCACAACGGAGGTTGTTGACGTGGTCACCGACATGCTGCCCGAGTCCTGGCGCGGGGTCCTGGGCGAGGAGCTGGCGAAGCCCTATGTCACCGAGCTGCTCGACTTCGTCGAGCAGGAGCGGGCCGCCGGTCCCGTCTACCCGCCCCGCGAGCAGGTCTTCGCGGCGCTGGAGGCCACGCCCTACGAGCAGGTGAAGGTCCTCATCCTCGGCCAGGACCCGTACCACGGCCCCGGCCAGGGCCACGGCCTGTGCTTCTCCGTCCAGCCCGGCGTCAAGACCCCGCCGTCGCTGCGCAACATCTACAAGGAGATGAAAGAGGAGCTCGGCCACCCCGTCCCGGACAACGGCTACCTCATGCCGTGGGCGAAGCAGGGCGTTCTGCTGCTCAACGCCGTGCTCACCGTCCGCGGCGGCGAGGCCAACTCCCACAAGGGCAAGGGCTGGGAGAAGGTCACCGACGCGGTGATCCGCGCGGTCGCCGACCGCCCCGACCCGGCCGTCTTCGTCCTGTGGGGCAACTACGCCAAGAAGAAGCTGCCGCTGATCGACACCGAGCGGCACGCGGTGGTCCAGGGCGCGCACCCCTCCCCGCTGTCCGCGAAGAAGTTCTTCGGCTCCCGCCCCTTCACCCAGATAAACGAGGCGATCGCCGCCCAGGGCCACGCCCCGATCGACTGGCGCATCCCCGACCTGGGCTGACCGGCCGCGCCCGGCGCGCCGCGTACACCGCGCGCGGGCTCCCGGCGGCGGTTAGCGTCGGGGGGAGCCAGTGGTGGCTTCGGTGAGGACGGGGCGAGAACGGGGAGCGCGCGGTGGCGGAGCAGGGCGGCCGGCAGGCGGAGCACGAGGACGGGGTGCTGACCCGGATCGGCCAGGCGATCATGCTGCACCGCGCGGGCGACCGCGAGGAGGCCCGCAACCGCCTCGCCGCGCTGTGGCAGGAGATCGGCCCGCGCGGGGACGCCTTCCACCGCTGCGCCCTCGCGCACTACATGGCCGACACCCAGGACGATCCGCGCGATGAGCTGTACTGGGACCTGCGGGCCCTGGAGGCGGCGGAGTGCTTCGTCACGGACCGGTCCGCGCGCTCCGGCGCGGCGGGGGGCGGTCCGGCCGGCGCGGCGCGGTCCGCCGGCGGCCCGGGCCCGGGGGCACGTCAGCCGCTCGCCGCGCTGCGGGCGTTCTTCCCGGCCCTCCACCTCGACCTCGCCGCCGACTACGCCGGTCTCGACCGCCCGGCCGACGCCCGCGCCCAGCTCCGGCGGGCCCGCGCCTCGATCCGCGCGCTCGCGGACGGTGAGTACCGCCGCCGCCTCACCGCCGCCATCGAGCGCCTGGAACTCCGCCTGGAGGGGGCGGCGGGGCCGTTCCGGTAGCCAGGCTGTCCGTTCCGGTAGCCGGGGTGCCCCGGCCCGCCCCGTTGGCGGGCGTGCCCGGCCGGCCAAGGGGTCTGGCACCCGCGGTGGCGCGCAGCGGCGTCCCGGAGGGGCCACCGCCCGCGGCCGCGCGGAGCAGCCTCCGCAGGGGCCACCACCCGGAGTCGCCCCGCGCCCCCGTCCTCCGCCCGGCCGGCGAACTCGCCGAGTCCGGCCGCGGACTCCAGCTCGTCAACCGCCTCAGCGACTCCTGGGGC
>NZ_LLZI01000134.1 GCF_001509485.1 Streptomyces sp. NRRL F-4489 | reverse complement strand
GGCTTAGGGGGCGGTGGCCGGGGGTGCTGCGGGCGTGCCGGGTGCCGGGCCCGTGCCGGGCGTGGTGGTGCCGTTGCGGAGGTCGGCGACGGTGACCGGCAGGCCGGTGCGGCGGGAGGGGGCGCACCCCTCGGCGATGTAGAGGGCCTCCAGGGCTTCGGCGGGGGTGCAGGGGCTGGGGGCCCGGCCCGCGGCCACCTCGACGAAGGCCGTCAGCTCGGTGACGTACGCGTCGTGGAAGCGTTCCATGAACGTGGCGTACGGCGCCGCCCGTTGCCAGGACAGCGCCGGTTCGGCGGACGGCAGCGGGGCCCGGTCGTCCAGGCCGACGACGCGGGTGCCCGCCGAGCCGCAGACCTCCAGCCGTACGTCGTGGCCCGCGCCGTTGTAGCGGGTCGCGGTGACGGTGGCCAGGGTGTCGTCGTCGAAGCGGAGCAGCGCGGCGCAGGTGTCGACGTCGCCGCCCTCGGCGAAGAAGGCCGCGCCGCGGTTGGCGCCCTGGGCGTAGACGGAGACCACCTCGCGGCCGGTCAGCCAGCGCATGATGTCGAAGTCGTGGATGCCGCAGTCCCGGAAGAGCCCGCCGGAGGTCGGGATGAAGGCCGCGGGCGGCGGCACCTGGTCGCTGGTGCAGGCGCGGAGGGTGTGCAGCCAGCCCAGTTCGCCGGAGCGCAGCGCCGCGCGGGCGGCCCGGTAGCCGGCGTCGAACCGCCGCTGGAAACCGATCTGCACGGGCACGGTGCCGGCCTCGGCCCGTTCCGCGACGGCGATCGTGCCCGGTACGTCCAGCGCCACCGGCTTCTCGCAGAAGACCGGGACGCGGGCGTCCAGCGCCTGGTGGATCAGGGCGGCGTGCGCACTGGTCGCGGCGGTGATCACCACCGCGTCGATCCCCTCCGCGTACAGCGCCTCGATGCTGCCCGCGGCCCGTACGCCCAGCGTGCCGGCGAGCGCGGCGGCCCGCGCCGGGTCCGCGTCCGCGACGACCAGACCGGTGACGCCGGGGACGCCGAGCAGGGTCGCGGCGTGGAACGCGCCGATGCGCCCGGTGCCGATGAGGCCGATCTTCATGGCTGCTTCCCTTCGGGAGGGGAGAGGGAGGGGCTGTGCGAGGGAGCGGTGGTTGGCGTTTGGAACGGTCCAACTCCCTTGTTTCCGGCACCTTGCAGGTCCGTATGTCAGGATGTCAAGGCCCGGTGTTTGTCCGGGTGTTGCTGTCGGCGGGGGCTTCGCGCTCGGGGTGACGGGCGTCCGTTGACGCGAGGATGGCCCGGTGGGAGGATCGCCGGTTATGGAACGGTCCAAAGAGCCCGCGGACGTGCCGGGTACGGCGGATGTGCCGGGCGCGCCGGGTGCGGCCGGCGCGGCGGTTGGTGGGGTGGCGCGGCCGCCGACGATTCGGGCCGTCGCGGAGCGGGCGGGGGTTTCGAAGTCGCTGGTCTCGCTCGTTCTCCAGGGTTCGCCGCGGGTCAGCGACGCCAAGCGGCAGGCCGTCCAGGAGGCCATCGACGCGCTGGGTTACCGGCCCAACGCCGCCGCCCGCAGCCTGGTCGCCCGGCGTACGCACACCGTGGGCGTGCTGCTGAACGATATGCGCAACCCGTGGTTCGTGGACGTGCTGGACGGCCTGAACTCCCTGCTCCACGCGCACGGGCTGCGGATGCTGATGGCCGACGGGCGACTGGACCGGCTGGCCGGCCAGGAGTTCGCCCGCACCTTCCTGGAACTCCGGGTGGACGGGCTGGTCGTGGTCGGCACCCTCCCGGACACCGCGGGGCTCGCCGAGACCGCCGCGCGGCTGCCGACCGTCATCGCCGGCAACCACGGGCCCCGGCTGCCCCGGGTGGACATCGTCGCCAACGACGACGAGCGCGGCGCCCGCCTCGCCACCGAGCACCTGCTCGGCCTCGGCCACCGCCGGATCGCCCATATCGCCGGACCGGGCCCGGTCGGCGAACTGCGCCGGCGCGGCTTCGAGGCCGCGACGCGGGCCCACGGGCGGGCGGCGGACGCGGTGGTGGAGCCGGGCGACGGGACGGAGGAGGGCGGCTACCGCGCCGCCGTACGGCTGCTCGGCCCGGCCCGCGGCGCCGGCCGGCCCACCGCCGTCCTCGCCTTCAACGACCTGTCCGGCATCGGCGTGCTGTCCGCCGCCGGGGAGCTGGGCCTCGACGTGCCCGGTGACCTCTCCCTCGTCGGCTACGACAACACCTACCTCGCCCGGATCCGCCACCTCTGGCTGGACTCGGTCAACAACGCCAGCCACGAGGTCGGCCGGCGCGCCGCGCGCTGCCTGCTGGACCGGATGGCGCACCCGGGCGCTCCGGCCGTCCACCGGCTCGTGGCACCGGAGTTGGCGGTCCGGGGGTCGTCGGCGGGCCCGCCCGGCGCGGGCTGACCCGGGGTGTCGGCCGCCCGTTCACCGGCGGCCGCGGTGGCCGGGGCGCCGGGCGACCCAGGCTCTGACGGTGTCGGCGAACCAGTACGGTTTGCCGGCCTCCACGAGATCCGGTTCCGGCAGCAGGCCGTGCTTGCGGTACGAGCGCACGGTGTCCGGCTGCACCTGGATGTGGGCCGCGATTTCCTTGTACGACCAGAGCCTTCGGTCGGTCATCTCTGCGCACCTCCTTGGCGCCGTCGCGCCGGGATGCCCCGGCCGGGTCGGCGGGGCGGCGCACGGCGGCGGGATCACTCAGCCTCTGCCTGGGGAACGACGGTGCGTGACCGCGGGGGAGGGGCTGTCGAGGGGCTGTGACGGAAGACCCGCGTAACGGTGACAGCCGTGACGGGGGAGGGACGGCTGTGACGCGGAGCGGACGATCCGGGCGGGGACGTTCCGGAGCGCATCGGGAGCGGACGTTCCGGAGGCGGCGGACGCCACCCGGCCTGGCCCCCGCC
>NZ_LLZI01000133.1 GCF_001509485.1 Streptomyces sp. NRRL F-4489 | reverse complement strand
GGCGGGGGGAGGTTGGGGCGTACGGGACGCCGGTGGGCGGCTGGGGCCGATGCGGCACCCGGGCCGGTCGGGGCGGTCGGGCGCTCGGCTCAGGCCGGCTTGGTGGCCTTCAGGGAATACATGAGCGGGACCCTGGGCCGGCCCTCCGGGAAGCGGTAGCAGCCGTCCTCGCCCCGCCGCAGCACCCCGAACCGCTGGAACAGCGTCATGTCGTGCTCGTGCAGGAACTCGATCCGCAGCCCGGCGGCCGCCACCGCGCTGACCACGTCCCCCAGGGGGTGCAGCCATTCCACGCTCCTGTTGTGGACCGTCTCGGCGCCGAAGTCCGTATAGCTGCCGGGGGTTTCCTCGTCCCACGCCTCCCGGCGGAAGTAGTCGTAGGTGACCTGCGAGCCGGACGTCTCGTCCAGCACATCGCCCAGTGGGTGGAATTCGGCCAGGTACAGGAAACCGCCGGGGGTGATCAGCGACGCGGCGGTCTCGGCCCACGCGGCCAGGTCCGGGAGCCAGTTCACCGCCCCGATGCCGGTGTAGACGATGTCGTACGCGGTGTCCGGCACCGCCTCGGCGGCGTCGTAGACATCGGCGGCGACGAACGCCGCGCGGTCCGGGCCGTAGCCGAGTTCGGCCGCCAGATCGCGGGCGGCCTCGATGGCCGGCTCGGAGAAGTCCAGGCCGACGACGCGGGCGGCGCCGCGGTGTGCCCACGACAGCGTGTCCTGGCCGAAATGGCACTGCAGATGTAGCAGGCTCCGGCCGGTGACATCGCCGACCTCCGCGGCCTCGAAGTCCCGGATCACGTCGCGGGTCCGCCGGAATGCCGATTGGTCGTAATAATCGCTCGCGGTGTGGATGGCGACGCGCTCGTCCCACCTCGCGCGATTCGCCTCGCGCCAGTCGTCGGGCCCGGTCTGTTTTCGCATACGGCGAAGTTATCCACAGCCTTTCGGCCTCGCCAACGGACTTTCCCACCGCGGGCGCAGAATGGCCCCATGACTGACGAGACCACAGGCCCCGGCCGCACGCCCACCGACCCGCCCCCCGCCGCTTCCTCCTCTTCCTCTTCCCTGTCTTCTCCCTCCGCCGACGCGGTAGGGAACGCGGAGAGCGCGGAAGGCGCGGAGGGGGCGGAGAGCACGGCGGCGGCCGCGGGCGGGCCGGCGGCCGGCATGCCGGACTGGGAGAAGCGCTTCCGCGCCCCGCGGATCGGGCTGCCGGAGTGGGCCGAGTACGCCCCGGACCGCTCCCTGTTCGTCTCGAACGCCACCGGCACCTTCGAGCTCTACGCCTGGGACCGCGCGGCCGGCACCCAGCGCCAGGCCACCGACCGCCCCAACGGCACCACCGACGGGACGCTCTCCCCCGACGGGGAGTGGATCTGGTGGTTCTCCGACACCGACGGGGACGAGTTCGGCGTCTGGATGCGGCAGCCGTTCGCCGGCGGCCCCGACGAACCGGCCGCCCCCGGGCTCGACCCGTCCTATCCGGGCGGGCTGGCCCTCGGCCGGGACGGCACCGCGGTCATCGGCCGCTCCACCGACGAGGAGGGCTCGACGATCCACGTCGTACGGCCCGGCGCGCCGCCGGTGGAGATCTACCGGCACCGCGAGTCGGCGGGCGTCGGCGACCTCTCGCACGACGGCTCGCTGATCGCCATCGAGCACACCGAGCACGGCGACGCCATGCACTCCGCCATCCGGGTGGTGCGGCCGGACGGTTCGACGGTCGCGGAGCTCGACGACACCAACGGCGGCACCGAGGAGCTGGGCCTGTCGGTGATGGGTTTCGCACCGGTCGACGGCGACAGCCGGCTGCTGGTGGGGCACCAGCGGCGGGGCCGCTGGGAGCCGATGATCTGGGACCCGCTGACGGGCGTGGAGACCGCGCTGGAGATCGACCTGCCCGGTGACGTGGGCGCCGACTGGTATCCCGACGGCTCCGCGCTCCTGGTGGAGCACGAGTACCAGGCCCGCAGCGAGCTGTGGCGCTACGCCCTGGACGGGTCGGCGGCGGACGGCGCGGCCGGCCGGCTGAGCCGCGTCGAGACCCCGGCGGGCACGGTCTCCGGCGCGACGGCGCGGCCGGACGGGACGGTGGAGTTCCTGTGGTCGTCCGCCGCCCAGCCGCCGGAGGTCCGGTCGACGGCCGGGGCCGTGGTCCTCGATCCGCCCGGTATGAAGGCCCCCGGTTCCGTCCCGGTGACGGACGCCTGGGTGGACGGCCCCGGCGGCCGGATCCACGCCCTGGTGCAGCGGCCGGCCGGCGAGGGCCCGTTCCCCACGGTCTTCGACATCCACGGCGGCCCCACCTGGCACGACAGCGACGCCTTCGCCTCATCGCCCGCCGCCTGGGTGGACCACGGCTTCGCCGTCGTCCGCGTCAACTACCGCGGGTCGACCGGCTACGGCCGCGCCTGGACGGACGCCCTCAAGCACCGCGTCGGGCTGATCGAGCTGGAGGACATCGCCGCGGTACGGGAATGGGCCGTCGCCTCCGGCCTCGCGGACCCGGAGCGGCTGGTGCTGGCCGGCGGCTCCTGGGGCGGCTATCTGACCCTGCTCGGCCTGGGCACCCAGCCGGACGCCTGGGCGGTGGGCCTGGCCGCGGTCCCGGTGGCGGACTACGTCACGGCGTACCACGACGAGATGGAAGCGCTGAAGGCCATGGACCGCACCCTGCTGGGCGGGACACCCGAGGAGGTCCCCGAGCGGTTCGCGGCGTCCTCACCGCTGACGTACGTCGACGCCGTACGGGCCCCGGTGTACATCTCCGCGGGCGTCAACGACCCGCGCTGCCCGATCCGGCAGGTCGAGAACTACGTCCGGCGCCTGGAAGAGCGCGGCCACCCGCACGAGGTCTACCGCTACGACGCCGGCCACGGCTCCCTGGTCGTCGAGGAGCGCATCAAGCAGGTCCGGCTGGAGCT
>NZ_LLZI01000132.1 GCF_001509485.1 Streptomyces sp. NRRL F-4489 | reverse complement strand
GGGCGGGGCCGGGGCGCCAGGTGGTGGGGGCGCGCCAGCCGGCGGTGCGGGCGAGGGTGCGCCAGGTGCGGGCGTCCTGGTGGAGGTCGGCGTAGAAGGCGGCGCGGGCGGGGTCGGGCTGCCAGCGGCGGCTGATGCGGACGTAGGTGTCGGCGGCGTGGTGGAGGTCGCGGGCGGCGCCGGTGCGGACGAGGCCGGTGAGGAAGGCGCCCTTGGCGCCGATCTCGGTGTCGGCGGAGCGGGCGGTGGGGAGGCCGGTGGCGTCGGCGATCAGGGCGCACCAGGCGTCGCTGTTGGCGCCGCCGCCGCACAGGCGGAGTTCGGTGGCGTCGGTGCGGGCGGCGTCGAGGCAGTCGCGGAGGACGAGGGAGAGGCCGTCGAAGACGGCGCGGGCGAGGTCGGCGGGGGTGTGGTCGAGGGTCAGGCCCCAGAAGGTGCCGCGGGCGCCGGGGTCGAGGAAGGGGGCGCGTTCGCCGGCGGGTGAGAGGTAGGGCAGGAAGGTCAGGCCGCGGGCGCCGGGTTCGGATCGGAAGGCGAGGCGGGCGAGGTCGGGGGGTCCGGGGAGGTGGAGGAGGCGGGCGGCCCAGGTGAGGACTTCGGCGCCGTTGAGGGTGGGGAAGGCGCGCAGGAGGTGGTCGGGGCCGTGGTGGGCGATGGTGATGCCGGCGGGTTCGCCGGTGGTGTCGAGGCCGGTGCGGACGATTTCGGTGCACAGGGTGGTGCCGAGGATGCTGCATGCCTGGCCGGGGTTGACGGTGCCGGTGCCGCGGGCGGTGGCGGCGATGTCGTAGGGGGCCATGACGACGGGGAGGCCGGCGGGCAGGCCGAGTTGGCCGGCGGCGGCGGGGGTGAGGTCGGCGACGCACCGGTCCTCGGGGAGGACGGTGGGGAGCAGCCGGGCGTGGCCGGTCAGGCCGAAGAGGTCGAGGACGGCGGGGTCGTAGTCGCCGGTGGTGTGGTCGAGGAAGGGGGCGGAGGCGTCGGACGCGTCGGCGGCGCGGATGCCGGTGAGGCGGAGGTAGAGCCAGCCGGCGGCGGTGAGGCAGGTGGCGGAGCGGGCGAGCCGGTCGGGGTCGTGGGTGGCGAGCCAGGCGATGAGGGCGTTGGGCATGCCGGCGCAGGTGAGGGAGGCGTTGCGGCGGAAGGCGGCGTCGAGGATGCCGTCGCGCTGCCAGGCGGTGAGGAGGTCGGCGGCGCGGCCGTCGGACCAGAGGAGGGCGGGGCCGGTGGGGCGGCCGCGGTCGTCGACGAGCCAGGCGCCGTCGCCCTGGGCTGTGAAGGAGAGCAGCCGTACGGGGTCGGTGCGGCCGGTGAGGACGTCGCGGACGGTGCGGACGACGGCGTGCCAGACGGCGTCCATGTCCTGTTCGGCCCAGCCGGGGTGGGGGCGGAGGACGTCGGTGGTGACGCGGGAGACGGCGGTCTCGTGGCCCTGGTCGTCGAAGAGGACGGCTTTGATGACGGTGGTGCCGGCGTCGATGGTGAGGACGGACATCAGCGGAGGTCCTTTCCCGCCGGGGCAGGGGTGGGGTGCGGGGCGGCGGCGGGGTGGGCGGGGGCGGCCCGGTCCGGCGCGCCGGGGAGTTTCAGGAAGTGGGTGAGGGCGCAGCTCACCGCGTACATCCCGGCGAAGATCCAGACCACCCCTTCGGTGCCGAGCGGCCCGGCGAAGGCGGCGACGACGGCGGGTCCGACGAAGGTGCTGGCGCCGGCGCCGAGGTTGAGGGCCGCCAGTGCCTGGCCCTTGTGCCGCGGTTCCAGCGAGGGCATCAGCGCTGATATCGGTACGTATCCCGCCAGAGTAGCGCCGTAGAACGCGGCGACCAGGAGGGCGAGCGGGACGTTCGGTCCGGCGGCGGTGGGGACGTAGTAGAGCAGGAGGGTGCTCAGGGCGCAGCCGGCGCCGCCGCACCAGGCGATGGTGCGGCGCCAGCCGAGGCGGTCGCCGAGGACGCCGAACAGCAGGTTGGCGGCGATGTTGGTGGCGAACATGGCGCTGAGCAGGTGCAGCCAGGTGGTGAGGGTGAAGCCGACGGTGGTGGTGAAGTGGACGGGGAGGATGACCAGGAAGCCGAACTGCGAGGCGGTGTTGATGACCCGGACGAGGGAGCCGGCGCCGACCCGGGGGTTGCGCCACAGGATGGTGACGCTGCCGGCGAGGGCGGCGAGCGGCCCCTCCCCCGCGGTCCGGGGGCGGGGGGCGCCGTGCCGGTCGCGGACGAGCAGCAGGGCGGTCAGGCCGCCGGCGGCGACGAGGGCGAGCGCGGCCCAGAGGGTGGCGTAGGCGCCGATGCGGGGGATGAGGGCGCCGGCGGTGAGGGAGCCGAGGGTGGGCAGGCCGCCGGTGAAGGCGAACCAGAACCAGCCCATGGCGGTGCCGAGCCGGGCGCGGGGGGTGACGGCGGCGATCCAGACGAGGAAGCCGTAGGCGAAGAGCGGGTAGCCCAGGCCGCGCAGGCCGTAGGCGAGGAGCATGAGGGGGTAGTTGGCCAGGGGCAGGGCGGTGGTGAGGAAGAGGATCTGGAAGGCGGTCCAGACGGCGAGGCCGCAGCCCATGACGCGGCGGGGGCCCCACAGGTCGGCGAGGACGGCGGCGAGCCAGGCGGCGAGGGCCGCGGCGATGCCGTAGACGGTGAAGAGCAGGGCGACGCGGGATTCGGGGATGCCGCGGCCGATGAGGTAGGGCGAGAGGTATCCGGACTCGACGCCGTCGCCGATCATGAACAGCAGCAGGCCGAGGTAGCCCCAGGCGAGGGTCGGCGGGATGCCGAGGCGGGTCAGGAGCGCGCGGCGGGGCGCGGGCGGCGGAGGGTTCGTCATCGAAGCTCCCCTTGTGGGCGGTGGACGGTCCGCGGCGGGTGCGGAGGGGGTGGGTCCGGGCCGGCGGGGGGGGGGGCGGGGCCGCGGGGCGGGGGGCGACGCGGGGGTGCAAACGCCGGGGGGAAAAGGGGGTCAAGGGGGG
>NZ_LLZI01000131.1 GCF_001509485.1 Streptomyces sp. NRRL F-4489 | reverse complement strand
TTCAAAGGAACCTCATCTCCGTGATGGAGACGGGGTATCAACATATCTGGCGTTGACTTTTGGCACGCTGTTGAGTTCTCAAGGAACGGACGCTTCCTTTGGATTCTCTTGCGAGTTTCCGCCGGGCGCTTCCCTTCGGTGTTTCACACTCTATCAGGCTCTTTCCGGCTTTCGGACCACCGCTTTTCCGCAGACATGCGGAAGCGCATGATTCGAGAATCTGGATCATCGCTCTGAGGAGTGCCGCCCACCCAGTCGGTCGCGCTGAGCGCGGCTGGCTGTCCGGGGCAGGTGTCAGACAGTACAGCGACCGGATGGACGAGGCAAATCGATTCGGCGCGGATGGGCGCCTCAATCGGGCTCTGTCATGCGGAACCGTCAGTTCTTATGACTTACGCTTCTCAACGGTACGCCGTCCGGGACAGGCAGTGACGGCGACCTGATGAATCTTCACCCCTGGGAGGTTTCCCATGACCACCGTGACGTCCCCTCTTGCAGGACGCGCGATCGGGCTCGCGGCCGTGCCGGACCCCGTCTTCTCCGGCGCGATGGTGGGCCCCGGTACCGCCATCGACCCGCATCGTGAGCCCTCGGAGGCGGTGTCGCCCGTTGACGGTGTGGTCGTCTCGCTGCACCCGCACGCCTTCGTCGTCGTCGACTCCGAGGGGCACGGCGTGCTGACGCACCTCGGCATCGACACCGTGCAGCTCAACGGCGAGGGCTTCGAGCTGCTGGTGAACAAGGGCGACACCGTCACCCGCGGGCAGGCCGTCGTGCGCTGGAATCCGGCGGCGGTCGAGGAGGCCGGCAAGTCGCCGGTGTGCCCGGTCGTCGCGCTGGAGGCCACCGCGGACGCGCTGGGCGAGGTGCGCGAGGACGGCGACATCAAGGCCGGCGACGCGCTCTTCTCCTGGCAGTAGCAGCCGGGCGCCGTCGGGAGACGGCAGGTACGACATCCACCGCGGCGGCCGGAACCCGCCGCAACGACCGGAGACGGGTGACATGGAGACAACGCTGCGGGGCGTCGGCGTGAGCCACGGCGTGGCCATCGGCGAGGTGCGGCACATGGGGACGGCGGTGCTGGAGCCGCCGGCGAAGCAGATTCCGGCGGAGGAGGCGGAGCGTGAACAGGGGCGCGCCCGCCAGGCCGTGGAAGCGGTGGCCGCCGATCTGATCGCGCGGGGCAACCTGGCCGGCGGTGAGGCCCAGCACGTGCTGGAGGCCCAGGCCATGATGGCGCAGGACCCCGAGCTGATGGCCGATGTCGAGCGGCGGATCGCGGTCGGCAGCACGGCGGAGCGCGCGGTGTACGACGCGTTCGCCGCGTACCGGGCGCTGCTGGCGGGGGCGGGTGAGTACCTGGCGGGCCGGGTGGCCGACCTCGATGACGTGCGGAACCGCATCGTCGCGCGGCTGCTGGGCGTGCCGATGCCGGGTGTGCCGGACAGCGACGAGCCGTATGTGCTGATCGCGCGGGATCTGGCGCCGGCCGACACGGCGCTGCTGGATCCGGCGCTGGTGCTCGGGTTCGTGACCGAGGAGGGCGGGCCGACCAGCCACAGCGCGATTCTGGCGCGGGCGCTGGGGGTGCCGGCCGTGGTGGCGCTGCCGGGCGCGGGTGAGATCGTCGAGGGCACGGTGATCGCGGTGGACGGCAGCACCGGTGAGGTGTTCGTCGACCCGAGCGCGGAGAAGCGGGCGGAGCTGGCGAAGGCCGCGGAGGAGCGGAAGGCGGCGCTGGCGGCGTCGTCCGGTCCCGGGGCCACGTCGGACGGGCACAAGGTGCCGCTGCTGGCGAACGTCGGCGGGCCGGCGGATGTGCCGGCGGCGGTGGAGGCCGGTGCGGAGGGCGTCGGGCTGTTCCGTACGGAGTTCCTGTTCCTGGACGACAGTACGCGGGCGCCGTCGGAGGAGAAGCAGGTCGAGACGTACCGGAAGGTGCTGGAAGCCTTCCCGGAGGGGCGCGTGGTGGTGCGCGTGCTGGACGCCGGTGCGGACAAGCCGCTGGACTTCCTGACGCCGGCCGACGAGCCGAACCCCGCCCTGGGTGTGCGGGGTCTGCGGACGCTGCTGGACCACCCGGACGTGCTGCGGACGCAGCTGACGGCGCTGGCGAAGGCCGCCGAGGGGCTGCCGGTCTACCTGGAAGTCATGGCGCCGATGGTGGCGGACCGGATCGACGCGAAGGCGTTCGCGGACGCGTGCCGGGAGGCCGGGCTGCGGGCGAAGTTCGGCGCGATGGTGGAGATTCCGTCGGCGGCGCTGCGGGCGCGGTCGATTCTGCAGGAGGTGGAGTTCCTTTCGCTGGGGACCAATGACCTGGCGCAGTACACCTTCGCGGCGGACCGGCAGGTGGGCGCGGTGTCGCGGCTGCAGGATCCGTGGCAGCCGGCGCTGCTGGATCTCGTGGCGGCGTCGGCCGAGGCCGCGAAGGCCGAGGGCAAGAGCTGCGGGGTGTGCGGTGAGGCGGCCTCCGATCCGCTGCTGGCGTGTGTGCTGACGGGTCTGGGGGTCACCAGCCTGTCGATGGGCGCGGCGTCGATTCCGTATGTGCGGGCGACGCTGGCCAAGCACACGCTGGCGCAGTGCGAGCGGGCGGCGGCCGCGGCGCGGGCCGCGGACACCGCGGAGGACGCCCGGGCGGCCGCGCAGGCGGTGCTGTCCGGGGAGTGAGGCGGGCGGCGCGCGGCGCCGCGTGAGGTGATCGGGACGGCCGTCCCGCCGGTTGCGGCGGGGCGGCCGTTTCGTGTGCGCGGGCGGTGGCCGGGCCGGTCAGGGGTGGCAGTCGGGGCCGGGGCGGGGTGGCAGGGGCAGGCCGGGGGCGTAGTCGACGCGGTGCTCGGGTGGGATGGGCTCGTCCGTTTCGGGGTCGGTGCAGTAGGCGTCGAAGATCTCGGCGGCGCCGATGGGGACGGGCCAGGCGTCGCGCAGGCGCCAGCCGCGGACGGTGGCGGGGGCGGGGTCGTCGGGGG
>NZ_LLZI01000130.1 GCF_001509485.1 Streptomyces sp. NRRL F-4489 | reverse complement strand
CCCACGCCCCCCAACGGACCGCCCCACCACGACCCCCTCACCCCGAAACCAACCCACCAAACGAACACAAGTTCCCCGACCCTACGACCCGGCCCACCGGGCCCCAGCTCATCCACCGGGCCCCGGCCCAACCGGGTACGCGGCCGCACCCGGCGGGCTGCCCGCTACGTGGACACCCCCACACCCCACCCCCCACCGATGCAAGGATGACCGTGGACGAGAACCACCACCCACGCACCACCGGCGAGGCGAAACCATGACCCAGAAGGTCGCCGTACTCGGCACCGGCAAAATCGGCGAAGCCCTGCTCAGCGGCATGATCCGCGGCGGCTGGGCCCCCTCCGACCTCCTGGTCACCGCCCGCCGCCAGGAACGCGCCGACCAGCTCCGCACCCGCTACGGCGTCGCGGCGGTCAGCAACGCCGAGGCCGCCAAGTCCGCCGACACCCTGATCCTCACCGTCAAGCCGCAGGACATGGGCGCCCTGCTCACCGAGCTGGCCCCGCACGTCCCCGCCGACCGCCTGGTGATCAGCGGCGCGGCCGGCATCCCGACCTCGTTCTTCGAGGAGCGGCTGGCCCCGGAGACCCCGGTCGTCCGGGTCATGACCAACACCCCGGCCCTCGTGGACGAGGCGATGTCGGTGATCTCCGCCGGCACCCACGCCACCGCCGCGCACCTCACCCTCACCGAGGAGATCTTCTCGACGGTCGGCAAGACCCTGCGCGTCCCGGAGTCCCAGCAGGACGCCGCCACCGCCCTCTCCGGCTCCGGCCCGGCGTATTTCTACTTCCTCGTCGAGGCGATGACCGACGCCGGCATCCTGCTCGGGCTGCCCCGCGACAAGGCCCACGACCTCATCGTCCAGGCCGCCATCGGCGCCGCGGTGATGCTCCGCGACAGCGGCGAACACCCGGTCAAGCTCCGCGAGAACGTCACCTCCCCCGCGGGCACCACCATCAACGCCATCCGCGAACTGGAGAACCACGGCGTCCGCGCCGCCCTCATCGCCGCCCTAGAAGCCGCCCGCGACCGCAGCCGCGAACTGGCCTCCGGCACCACCACCTGACCCACCCGGGCCCCCTGTCGCCGCGCGGCTCCCCCTGTCGGGCGCCGCGCCGCGCCTGCCCGGCGCCGCCCCGCCGGACCGTCCCGCGCCCGCCACCCCTGGCACCGCCCCGGCCCTGCCCGGCACGGCCCCGGCCCTGTCGGACGCCGCGCCCCGCCTGCCCGGCCCCGGCGTGACCCGCCGCCCCTCGCCAGGCACGGTGCCGGCGAGCGGCCCGGGAATACCTCCCAACTCCCTTTTGTTGACGGCCCCATAGGGGGGCCTCGCATCCCCTACGGGATCCGTTCGCCTCCCCCTTACGGGCCGCCAAGCCCTGCCCGGGAAGCAGCCCCGTCGGGGAATAAGCCCCAACTCCCTTTTGTTGAGGGCCCCGTAGGGGGGCCTCGCGCCCCCTACGGGATCTGTTCCCCTCCCCCTTACGGGGCCGCTCCTATCGCCGCAGCAACCCCACCGCCTCGTACGCCGCGTCCACCCGGGGGCGCGCCAGTTCCCGGGCCCGGGCGGCGCCGGCCCGGAGGACGGCGTCGACGTAGCCGGGGTCGGCGGCCAGTTCCGCGTGCCGGGCCCGTACCGGCCGCAGCAGCTCCACCACCGCCTCCGCGGCATCCCGCTTCAGCGCCCCGCACGACGCGTAGCCCTCCGCCAGCTTCCCCGGATCGCCGTCCCGTCGGCAGGCGGCCAGCATCTCCAGCAGATTGGCCACCCCCGGCCGCGCCGCCCCGTCGTACGCCACCTCCGCCCCGTCATCCGCCCCGGCGGCCCGCGACACCTTGCGCCGCACCGCGTCCGGCTCGTCCAGCAGATGGATCACCCCGGCCGCGCCGCCCCGGCCCTCGCCCATCCGCGACCGCGGGTCCTGAAGATCCCCCACCCGCACCGCCACCGGCGCCCGGGCCGCCCGCGGTACGACGAACACCCGGCCGTACCGCTCGTTGAACCGCACCGCCAGCTCCCGGGTCAGCTCCAGCTCCCGCGCCCGGCCCGCACCCACCGGCACCTCGTCCGTCCCGTACGCCAGGACGTCCGCCGCCCACAGCGCCGGATACGTCAGCAGCGACAGCCGCGCCCCGTCCGCCGCCCGCGCCGCGCCCTCCCGGAACCGCGCCATCCGCTGGATCTCGTCCACCCCGGCGGTGCACTCCATCAGATACGCCAGCCGCGCGAGCTCATCGACATGGCTCTGTACGAACACCGTGCACCGCCCCGGATCCAGCCCCGCCGCCAGCAGCAGCGTCGCCGCCTGCCGGCTCAGCCGCCGCACCCGCGCCGGATCGTGCTCCACGGTCAGCGCGCGCAGATCCAGCACGCAGAACAGCGCGTCCGCCCGGTACTGGTCCTCCTCGGCCCACCGCCGCATCGCCCCGAGGTAGTTCCCCAGCGTCAGATGCCCGGTCGGTTCGACCCCGCTGAAGATCCGCGCGGCCCCCGTGCCCCTCTCGCCCATCACGCGTTCCGTCCCTCTCAGCTCGGGACCGTCGCCTGCACCGGCCGGTTACGGAAGGACTTGCGCGAACGGCCGCCGAAGCGGCGGCCGTGGTCCGGCATGTGCTGCCGGCGCGGCCGCCGTCAGGCAGCCCACCACACCTGTACGAGCACATGCGCAGTCATGCCGGCCAACGTACCGGCGCCGGCCGTCCCCCGCAGGGGTTTGATGCACCTCACCCACTCGTGTAGTGTTCTCCGAGTTGTCACGGAGCCGACGGCCCCGGACAGCCATCCCGCCGCATCGCGGCAACTCACTACTGCACGGCCTCCTCAACGGGACTGAATTCCGCATGCCGAAATTCATTCCGGGCGCCTGATTAGGCGTCACCGAGGAATTCCGCTAAAGTGGTGAACACCCCGCCGACGGGGAATCGGATCGAAATTCGAACCGCTCGCAGCTCTTCGAGATGCGGACCGGGACG
>NZ_LLZI01000129.1 GCF_001509485.1 Streptomyces sp. NRRL F-4489 | reverse complement strand
CGGGGTGGTCCGGGGGTGGTTCGCGGTGGCGGATGGCGAGGAGGCAGAGGAGGGAGATCAGGAAGGTGGCGGCGTTGGCGAGCAAACCGTTGACGGCGCCGGCCAGTTGGACCAGGAGGCCGCCCGCGCCCTGGCCGGCGAGCTGCGCCGCCGAGGCGCTGCCGTGCAGTGTGGCGTTGCCCTCGGCCTGGTCGGCGGGGGCGAGGAGGCCGGCGAGGTAGGCGGTGTACGCGGTCTGGAAGACCACCGCGGCGGCGCCGCTGAGCAGGGCCGCACCGGTCAGCAGGCCGAGGCTCAGGCCGCCCCGCCAGGCGAGGACGGGGACGGCGGTGAACACCGTGAGGGACAGCGCGGCGGCGCCGAGCATCAGCGGACGGCGGCGGGTCCGGTCCACCCAGACGCCGACCGGCAGGCCGATCAGCAGCCAGGGGAGCCAGCCGCAGGCGCTCAGTACGCCGACCGCGAAGGTGTCGGCGCGGAGGGTGGCGACGGCGGTCAGCGGCATGGCCACGCCGGTGACCGCTGCGCCGAATTTGCCGGCGGTCTCGCCGCACCACAGGAGCCGGAAGTCGCGGTGGCGGCGGAGCAGTCCGGTCATGGGGTGGTCCGGGGGGTGGTCCGGGGAGCGGTCCGGGGGGTGGACGGTGCGTCAGGGAGCGTGTCGGGGGTCGCTTCGGGGGGTGCTTTGGGAGGCGTTTCGGGGGACGCGTCGGTTGGGTCCGGTGGCTCGTGGCGGGGTGTGCGGGGGAAGGACTGGAGTTGGATGAGGACGGGGAGGGCGGGGGGCTCCGGGGCGGAGGCCGCGGCCTGTTCCGGGTGGGTGCCCGAGGGGGTGGTCGTCCGGTGGCGGATGATGACCTCCTCCAACTCACGGTTCAGAGCGGCCAGTTGGGCTGGGGTCAGGGTCAGATCGTGCCATTGGGCGATGGCGCCGGCGTCGCGCCACTCGGGGGGCCAGTCCTCGGCGAGGTAGGTGACGACGCGGTTGAAATGCTGCTGGACGAGTTCGTGGACGTAGATCGAGAGCGGGCCGCGGGCGTCCGGGTCGTCGCGGAAGTCGGTGGTGTCGAGCCGGCGGGAGACCGGTACGGCCCGCCACCAGCGTTCGCGCTTGGTGCCGCGGCCGGTCTCCTCCTCGATGAAGCGGTGGTCGGCGAGGTGGCGGAGATGCCAGCTGATGGTGCCGGTGTTCTCGCCGAGGCGGCGGGAGAGGCCGGTGGCGGTGTCCGGGCCGTCGAGGGTCAGCAGTTCCAGGATGCGCAGGCGGAGGGGGTGGGCGAGGCCGCGCAGGCTGCGGGCGTCCATCCGGCGGGTGGGGCGCGGCGGGGCGGGGGCGGAAACCGGGGCGGACGGGACCCGCTCGCCTCGTGGCGCTTCGGCGCGGGGTGATTCGCCGCCCGGTGCTTCGGCGTCAGGCGCTTCGGTGGCAGGCGCTTCTGTGTTGGGCGCTTCGGCGTCGGGGGTTTGGGTGTCGAGTGGTTCGGGAGCAGGTGCTTCCCTGCCCGGTGCTTCGGTGCCGGGTGCTTCCCTGCCGGGTGCTTCGGTGCCGGGTGCGAGTGGGCGGTCGCGGTCGTGGGGCATGGGCGTCAGCCTAGGGTTGCAGAGATTCCTTTGCAGAGGTTTCTCTGCAGAAGGTGGCTCCCGAGTGGTGCGGAGTCCTCGGAGACGTCTCGGGAGGCCGGACGGGGCAGAGCCGAGGCGGGCGGGTCGGCGCCGTAGCCGGAACAGCCGTCGGCCGGTGGTACAGACGGGTGCGCGCGAGAATGGCGGAGATCAGGGGCGCGTTTCGGCCAGCTGCGGCTGACTATCCTCGGCCGCAACCCCCGCCCCGCGATACGAGGTGTGCGACGTGACGGTGATCCTGCTCGCTCTTGCCGCGGCTTGCTGTCTGGGCACCGGTTTCGTCCTCCAGCAGAGCGCGGCGCAGTACGCCCCGCCGCAGGACTTCCTCTCGTTCCGGCTGCTGCTCGACCTGGTGCGGATGCCGCGCTGGTTGGCCGGAATCGTACTGATGGTGATGGGGATGGCGCTGGGCGCGGTGGCGCTGGGAATGGGCGACATCACCCTCGTCGAGCCGCTGATGGCGACCAATCTGCTGTTCGCGATGGCGCTGGCGCGGCGGCTCTCCCGGCAGCCGCTGGGGCGTACGGGGTGGGCCGGGCTGTGGCTGCTGGCGGGCGGGGTGACCGCGTTCATCGTGGCCGGCCGGCCGCACGGTGGCCGGAACAGCGAGGTGGGGCAGCTGTCGCAGTGGCTGATCATGGGTGGGGTGCTGTCCGTCGCGCTGGTGCTGGCGGCGATCGCCAAGCGGGAGCGGGTGCACGTCAGCCTGGAGGCGGCCCTGCTGGGGGTGGCGGCCGGGCTGCTGTACGGGCTCCAGGACGCGTTGACGCGGATCAGCGGCCTGCGGTTCTCGGCGGGCGGCTGGGGCGCGCTGCTGACGAGCTGGCAGCCGTACGCGATCGTGGTGCTGGGGGTGGTGGCGCTGGTGCTGGTGCAGAGCGCGTTCGAGTCGGCGCCGCTGCGGATGTCGCTGCCCGCGCTGACCGCGGCCCAGCCGATCGCCGGGATCGCGTGCGGGGTGGGGTTCCTGGGCGACCGGCTGCGGGTGACGCCCGGGGCGCTGGCCTTCGAGGCGGCCGGGATCGCGGCGGTGGTGGCGGGGATCGTGCTGATCGGCAGCCATCCGGCGATGCCACCGGGGTCGGGGGCGGCGGAGGCGGTGCGGGAGTTCGAGCCGCGGTAGCGGTAGCCGTAGCCGTAGCCGTAGCCGATGGTCCCTGGCCGGGACTGTGGCCCTCGGGCGGTGGGGCCGTTGATCCCTGGCCGGGCCCGTGGCCTCGGACGGTGGGGCCGTCGGCCCCATGGACGGACCCGCGCCGGGGCTTATGCGCCGGGGCTCGCGGGCCGCTGTGCACCCATTCGTCCCTCTCCCCCGCGCCCCGTCCGGCCCCGGCGCCCCGCCCCCCCCACCCGCCCCACCCGCACGCGCGAAATCACCC
>NZ_LLZI01000128.1 GCF_001509485.1 Streptomyces sp. NRRL F-4489 | reverse complement strand
CCCCCGGTCCGCCCCGCCCTCCCCGCTCATGCCTCCCCCTCCCGCACGCGTCCCCGCGCCCCATCGGCGATCATCCGCATGGCCAGCCGCAGGGCCGCCGCCTGGGCCGGTGCCAGCTCGGCCACCAGCAGCTCCGCCCACATCTCCGCCCCGTCTGCCCGTGCCGGGCCGTCCGCTCCCCGGACCCCCGCGGCGATCGCCGCCACGACCTCCTCGGGCACGCACTCCACCATCGCCCGCGCCGCCTCCTCGACCCGCGGATCGTCCGCCGCCACCCCCGCCAGCGCGTCCAGCTGCCCGTACGCCGCGTACGCCCGCTCCATCGAACCCGGCGCCGCGAACGTCTCCCGCAGCGCCGCCGCCATCGCCCCGCGCACCTGGCCGTTCCCGGACGCCTCCAGCAGCGCCAGCATCTCCCGCTCACGCGCCGCCATCGCCGGCTCCGGCCCGGGGAGCCGCGCCGAGGTCCGCGCCATCTCCGCGAAGAGATCCGCCAGTTGCCCCGATACGGGCCCCTCCTCCGGGAGCCCGCCCGGCTCCTCGGTACGCCGCAGCAGGTCCGCCAGGCGCGCCCGCCGCTCCCGCAGGGCCTCCTCCTGGCGGGCCAGATCCGCGTCCAGCTCCGTCAGCACCTCCCGCAGCTCCCGCCCGGCGTCGTCGGCCAGGACGTCCCGGACCTCCTCCAGCCCGAGCCCCAGCTCCGTCAGCCGCCGCACCCGGGCCAGCGCCACCGCGTCGCGCAGCCCGTACTCCCGGTAGCCGTTGGCCCGCCGTTCCGGTTCCGGGAGCAGGCCCAGGTGGTGGTAGTGCCGAATGGTCCGCGTGCTGACGCCGGCGATCCCGGCGAGTTCCCCGATGCGCATGCGGCCAGTAGAAACGTTGACGCAACGGCAAGGTCAAGCCGCCGGCGGCGGCCAGGTAGCATGGTCGGCACGGCGGACGAGCCGGCCGGGCGGCCGCGTGGGGATCGTGATCCCCCCGAGGAACGTCCGGGCTCCACAGGGCAGGGTGGTGGGTAACGCCCACCCGGGGTGACCCGCGGGACAGTGCCACAGAAAGCAAACCGCCGGGCCGCACGGCCCGGTAAGGGTGAAACGGTGGTGTAAGAGACCACCAGTGCCCAGGGTGACCTGGGCAGCTAGGTAAACCCCACCCGGAGCAAGGTCAAGAGGGGCCGTCGGCTGACGGCCCTGCGCGGACGACCGAGGGCTGCCCGCCCGAGTCCGCGGGTAGACCGCACGAGGCTGCCGGCAACGGCAGCCCTAGATGGATGGCCGCCTCCCGGCCGACCGCAAGGTCGCCCGGAGACAGAACCCGGCGTACAGGCCGACTCGTCCGCCGCCGTAAAGCCCCTCGGGCGGACGGTCAGCTGCTCTTGTCAAGCACCCGGGGCCGGCAGTGGGTGCTGGGGCTCGGCGCCGAGAGCCAGGCTGCGGTGAGATTCCTGCATACCCTCGGGCAATTCGTCGGGCGAGAACCATTTCGCGTCCAGGATCTCGAACGAGTCGATCTTCAGGTCACCGCCCACCAGCAATGCTTCGTAAGCGACCTCGACGCGGAGCTTGTAGCCGCTCTTGAGGTGGATGAGGCGTCCGGCCTTGACCTCCGGGCCGGTCTCTTCCCGGACCTCACGCTCGACGGTCTCGCCGAAGTCCTCGCTCTTGTTCGCGTAGCCGGTGGGGAGTCCCCATTGACGCCCTTCAGGCCACATGCGGTGCCGCAGGAGCAGCACGCGGCCCTGGTCGTCGCGGACGACGCCGGTCACCCCGACCACGAACTTCGCGTGCGCCAGTCAGAGCACTCGCCATTGCAACGGGCCCCGGATGATTCGCCACAGTCGCGCGATGATTCGCTTCATGCCGTCCTTCTTCAGCAGAGATCGGGTGGCGCGATCCCCAGGAGGTCCGGAAACGCCACCGCGAGTCCAGGACGGGACGGTCAGCGGGTGCGTAGCCGGCCCAGGAGTTTTACGCCGGGCTTTTCTATGAGTTCGTGGAGGAGGGCGGCTAGGACGAGGGAGACGGAGAAGACGGCCAGCATGTTGGGGAGGAGGGGGATTTTTCCGTGGCCTTGCATGACGTGATTCGAGGCGGAGATGACCAGTTCGTGGGTCAGGTAGAAGCAGAAGGAGACTTCGCCGAGGTAGACGAGGCCGCGTTTGCGGAGGAGGGAGAAGGCGCCGGTGATGTCCGAGCGGGCTGCGGCGGCGATGAGGAGGATGTAGGGAACGATGGTGCAGGCGGAGAAGTGGGCCACTTTGGGTACGAGACGGACGAGCCACAGGAGGGCGACGGCGGAGAGGGCGAGGCTCAGGGTGACGCCGGGGCCGCGCCAGTGCCCCTGTTTGACGAGGAAGGCCGCGGCGATTCCGGCGAGGAATTCGGGGAGGCGGGTCAGGGGGAGGACGTAGGCGAGGTAGTCGCCCTGCCATCCGGTGAGGGTGTGGACCGGCCCGGCGGCGAGCGGCAAGAGGATGACGAACGCGGCGGAAGCGGCGAGGACGAGCCAGAGCTTTCGCGGGTGCAGTCTCTTCAGTGCGGGGGCGAGGAACGGGAAGGTGAAATAGAAGAAGAATTCGCAGCTCAGGGACCAGGAGACGCTGTTGAAGCCGAACCAGTAATTCCGCGCGTTGGGGATCCAGGACTGGGTGAGGGTGAGGTTGGCCAGGGCGATTCCCGGGCGCATTTCCGAGCCCAGCCAGAGGGCGAGTGCGACGGCTGCCAGGAAGGTGACGAAGTGGGCGGGGTAGATACGGGAGAAGCGGCGCCACCAGAATCCGGTGCGGCTGTCGCCGGGGCGTATCGACCAGGCCAGGACGAAGCCGGAGAGGATGAAGAAGAAGGAGACGGCGGAGGGGGCGCCGTAGGTGATTTTCTGCAGCAGGGCGAGGTGTTTCGCGGGTCCGGCGAAAGTGTCCTCGTAGGCGAAGTGCATGCAGAAGATGGCGAGGGCGGCGAGCCAGCGGAGTCCGGTGAGGGAGTCCAGGCGGGTGGGGGTGCCCGGGCCCCCTTTCCTAGGGGTGGGGGAGACGGCCGCAGGGGTGG
>NZ_LLZI01000127.1 GCF_001509485.1 Streptomyces sp. NRRL F-4489 | reverse complement strand
GGGCGGTGCGGCGGGCCGGGAGCGCTTAGGGTGGGATATTGGACTAGACCTGTTGTGGGTTTGCAGTGGGCTCTTACGGGCCCGGTGCGCGCCCGGGGTGCGTGCCCCGTGCGTGCCCCGTGGGTGTCGTCGTCGCGTCGTCGGAAGGTTGGGTCGTATGAATCAGCGCGCGCTCCTGGAGGTGATCGCGCTCGGTCCCGAGGACGCGGTCGCCGCGCAGGCGGGCGGTGCCGACCGCCTGGAACTGGTCGCGGACATGGCGGCCGACGGGCTGACGCCCCCGCGCGCCACCTTCGCCGCGATCCGCGCGGCCGTCGGCGTCCCGCTGCGGGTGATGCTGCGCGCCGCGGACGGGTTCGCCGCGGGCGCGCTGGACGCGCTGTGCGCGGAGGCGGAGGCGCTGCGGGCGGAGGGGGCCGACGAGTTCGTACTGGGCTTCCTGACGCCGGACGGGCGGCCTGATCTCGCCGCGGTCACGGCGCTGGCCCAGGTGATCGACGGCTGCCGGTGGACCTTCCACCGGGCCATCGACCGGGCCGCCGACCGGGACGCGCTGCGCCGGGAACTGGCGGACTGCCCCGGCGCGGCCGGGCTGGACACCTATCTGACGGCCGGTGCCGCGGACGGCGTCGGCGCGGGGCTGGCCACGCTCGTCGCCGAGCAGCGCCGCCGGGAAACCGGGGAGCCGGGGTACGCGCCGCGCATCCTGGTCGGCGGCGGCCTGCGGCTTGGCCATCTGCCGGAGCTGCGGGCGGCCGGGCTGGACGCCTTCCACATCGGCGGGGCGGCCCGGCCCGGGGGCTGGGACGGGCCGGTGGACGCGGCGGCCGTACGGGAGTGGCGGGCGGCGCTGGACGCGCCGGTGGCGGCGGGGGTCTGAGGCGGGCCCGAGGGGCTGCGCGAGGGAGCTTACGGGGCGGGCCGGCCATGAGGCCGGGGCGCCCCCAGCGCCCGCCCCGCCTCATCGAGCCCCCGTAGAGCCTCACCCCTCCCCGAGCCGCTCCGGCAGGTCGGCCGCGTGGACGAGGGTCAGGCCGGAGACCGGGCGGGTCAGGCAGACGTAGAGGCGGCGCAGGCCGGTCCGCTCATCCGGTTCGCCGTCGACGATCGCCGCCGGCTCGTCCAGCACCACGTAGTCGTACTCCAGGCCCTTGGCCAGTGTGGCCGGGACGAGCGTCAGCCGGGACTCGGCCGAGGTCTCCGCCCCCGGGGGCAGCGCGCTGATACCGGCCTCCTCAAGTACCGCGCGAAGCACCGGAATCCGGGCGTCCGCCGCGATCAGGCCGATTGACCCCTCCTTGGCCAGCGCCTCCCGGCAGGCGGCGAGGACGGCCGCGTCCAGCTCCGCGGACGGCACCCGGCGGATCGCGAAGTCGCCCGCCGCCTCGCGGATCGAGGTCGCCTCCGACAGGTCCGGGGCGATCGCGGGCAGCAGCCGGGACGCGTAGGCGATGACCTCCCGGGGCACGCGGAAGCCCTGCGTCAGCTCCTCGACGGCGGAACCCGGCTTCCCCAGGTGGGCCAGCGCCTCCTCCCAGGTGTCGGTCGCCCACGGGGTGGTGCCCTGGGCGATGTCCCCCAGGATCGTCGCCGACCCCGTGGTGCAGCGGCGGCCCACCGCCCTGTACTGCATGGGGGAGAGGTCCTGCGCCTCGTCCAGGACCACATGGCCCAGCGAGTGCGTACGGGTCACCAGGTCCGTGGCCTCGTCGATCAGCACCGCGTCCGCCGGGGACCACGTGGCGCTCCGCACGCTGCGCGGCGGCTTCGCCCACAGGATCGTCTTCTGCTCCTCCGGGGTGAGGACCCCCTCGGCGTGCTCGGCGAGGAAATCGGGGTCACCCAGCAGCCGCAGCACCAGTTTGGCCGGATCGATCGGCGGCCAGATCGCCTTGACCGCCGCCTTCACCGCGGCATTACGGGCCACCGCGTCCTGCACCCGGTCATCGGGCGCCTCGCCGGCCTGCTCCATCCGGACCAGCACGGCGTGCGCGATCCGCTGCGGCAGCGCCTCCCGGGCCGCGCCGTAGCGGATGTCGCGGTTCATCAACTCCTCGACGATCTCGGCGAGTTCGTACGCCGGGACGCGCCAGCGGCGGGAGCCGCGGACCACCACGCAGGGCTCCTGCGGCGGTGTGATGTGCGAGCGGACGGCCCGGCGCAGCACCTCCGCCATCCGCGCGTCGCCCTTGACCATGGCCGCGGCCGCGTCGTCCGTGCCGCGCACCTCCACGTGGCCCACCAGGTCGTCGATGGTGGCCTGCTTGACCTCCAGCTCCCCCAGGGCCGGGAGGACCTGCTCGATGTAGCGGAGAAAGGAGCGGTTCGGGCCGATGACCAGGGTGCCGGACCGGGCCAGCCGCTCCCGGTGGGCGTACAGCAGGTACGCGACCCGGTGCAGGCCCACCGCGGTCTTGCCCGTACCGGGCGCGCCCTGGACGCAGACCGTGCCCCCGATACCGGCCCGGACGATCTCGTCCTGCTCGGGCTGGATGGTGGCGACGATGTCCCGCATCGGGCCGACGCGCGGCCGCTCGATCTCCGCCTGGAGGAGCGCGCTGGCGGTCTCGGCCTCGGCCGGGTCGGTGAGGTGCTCGTCCTCGTAGGCGGTCAGTTCGCCGCCCGTGTAGCCGAAGCGGCGGCGCAGCCCGATGTCCATCGGGTCCTTCTTGGAGGCCCGGTAGAACGGCTGGGAGACCGGGGCGCGCCAGTCGATGACCATCGGGTCGCCGTCGGCGTCGTGGACGTGCCGGCGGCCGATGTAGAAGCTCTCCCCGGAAGCGCCCTCGGCGAGGTCGATGCCGGGGGCGTGGAGGTAGTCGAGGCGGCCGAAGAACAGCGGGGTGCCGGCGAGGTCGGCGAGGGACTTGATGCGGGCGTCGATCTCGCCCTGGAGCACCTCGGCGTTGACCCAGTTCGCGGTGACGTCGGCGATGTTGAGGGACTCGGCGTCCTCGCGCATGGCGCGCAGCGCGGCGCGGGAGGCGGCCAGGTGGGCGCGCTCCCGCTGGAGCGGGTCAGGGGGCGCGGCGGGGGCGGGCCCCGGGACTCCGGCGTGCGGCGCGGGCGTGGCGGGTCGGTGGGCGTGCGAGGGCACGGGCTTGCCTCCGGTGGGCGGGTCAGTGTGCGCGGCGGGCCGGCCGGTGCGACCGTCGGGCGGCGGCGTGGTGTGACGGGCCGGCCGGTTTCCGACCGGACGGCGGCGCTCCCCTGACGGGAGGCAGGCAGGCGCGCGATTGTAGTCAGGGGTGGTCGGGGGCGCCAACGGTTTTTGGGGCGGAGGGGGCGGGGTGCGGGCTG
>NZ_LLZI01000126.1 GCF_001509485.1 Streptomyces sp. NRRL F-4489 | reverse complement strand
GCCGGGGGTGGTGGGTGGGCCGTTGCTGCGGGCGGCGACTGGGGTTGCGGTGCCGCGTGGTGGGGGGCGGGAGGGCCGTGCGGCGGGGGGTCGTGGGGCGGTGGACTCCGGTGATCGCGGTTTTTCTGGTGACGTAAGTGGGCTCCCAGGTGAGGGAGTTGAGGATTCCGCTCGATTTGGCGTGCTGCGGCCTCGTACGGAGGTGGCGCCGGTGGTCCGGGGAGCCGTGCCGCGGCGGGGGGACGGGGCGGCCGGGGCCGGGCGGCGCGGGGCGCGCGGGGCCGGTGAGCGGGTGGTGCACGTGCAGATCGGGCGGCTGGAGGTGAGCGCGGCCGGCGCCGAACGCCCCGGGGCCGGTGGGCGTCCCGCGCGGCCCGAGCGGCGCGGGCCCGCGCTGAGCCTCGCCGACTATCTGGCCCACCAGGAACGGACTTCAGGGGGACGGCCCGTATGAGCAACGCACTCGCCCTCGCAACGGTCACCCAGGCCCTGGCCCTGCTGATCGAGCACAACCTCCATCCCGAGATCGACCTCGCGGTCTCGGTGGAGACCCGCAAACCGCCGGCCGACCCGCCGACCGACCCGACGATCACCGTCTTCCTCTACCAGATCACCCACAACCCCTCGATGCGCAACAACGACCTGGTCACCCGCGCCTCGGACGGCACCCTGCTCAAGCGCCCCGCCGCGGCGGTCGATCTGCACTTCCTGATCAGCGCGTACGGGGAGGAGCAGGAGCTGGTCGGGCAGCGGCTGATCGGCAGCGTGGTGCGCACACTGCACGAAATCCCGGTCCTGCCCAGGGAGTTGATCGAGGAGGCGGCGACCCGGCCGTATCTGGCGGGCAGCGATCTGGCCGAGTCGCTCCAGAAGGTCCGTTTCACGCCGACCCAGATGGACGTGGACGAGACCTCCAAGCTCTGGGGCATGCTCAACAACACCCCGTACGCCCTGTCGGTGGCCTACCAGGCGTCGCTGGTGCTGCTGGACGGCCACCGGAAGCCGGCGCCGGCGCGGCCGGTGGAGCGGGTGGGGGTGGAGGCGGTGCCGGGGGTGCCGGGAGAGGTGCCGGCGGGGGTGTCGGCGGAGGTGTCGATCGCGGAACCGGGGGCGGCTGCGGAGGGGTCACCGGCGGCTTCGGCGGAGGAGAGTGCTCCGGTCAAGCGGGCGGCCAAGCGGGCGGCGGTGGCTGCGAAATCGGCCAAGTCGGCTACCACACAAGGCAGTTCGGGGCGCGGCCGGTCCGGGGCCCGAACCGCTCGGCCGCGCAAGGCGTCCGGGGGCGGTACGGGCAGCACCGGTGGCACCGGCGACGGGGAGAGCTGAGCATGAGCGGGGGCGCGGGCGTGAGGGGTGAGGCGGACGGCGCGGAGGGCGCGGCCCTGGCCGCCGCCGTGCGGGCCGTCCTCGCCCGCCTGGACGCGCACGCCGCCCGGGCAGGCCGTACGGCGGACGGGACGCGTACGGAGGGGGCGGCGGATGAGGCGCGTACGGAGGGAACGGCCGGGGCGCCGGCCGCAGCGGCCGAGCCCTCCCCCACCCCCCTCGACTCCCTCACCGCCTGCTTCGGGCTGACCGCCTTCGAGCGGGAGATCGTCCTGCTCACCGCCGCCGCCGAGCTGGACCCGACCACCGGCGCCCGGTGCGCCGCCGCCTGCGGGGACCCCGGCCGCCCGTACCCCACGTTCTCGCTCGCGCTGGCCGCCCTCGCCGAACCGCACTGGAGTGCCCTGACGCCGGTCGCCCCGCTGCGCCGCTGGCAGTTGGTCGAGTTGGCGGACGTCACCCAGCTGACCACCAGCCGCCTGCGCCTGGACGAGCGGATCCTGCACTTCCTGGCCGGCGCCCCCTATCTGGACGCCCGGCTCCACGGGCAGCTGCGCCGGGTCTCCGCCCCCGCGACGCTCCCGCCGTCCCACGAGGCGGCGGCCCGGCGGGTGGCGGCGGGCTGGGCGGGCGGCGGCCCGGACGCGCCGTTACGCGTCGAGCTGGTCGGCGGCGATCAGCGGACCCGCGCCGAGATCGCCGCCGCCGCGGCCCGCCGCGCGGGGCTCGGCCTGTACGCGATGGCCGCCGCCGACCTCCCGGCCGGCCCCGCCGACCGCGACCGGCTGGCCCGGCTCTGGCAGCGGGAGGCCGTCCTGCTGCCGGCCGCGCTGCTGGTCGAGGCCGGGGAGCTGGACCGCGAGCAGCAGGCCGCCGCGGACGCCTTCATCGCGGGCGCGGCCGTCCCGCTCGCCGTATCGGCCCAGGAGCCGCGCCCGACCGGCCATCCGCGCGGCGAACGCGTCACCGTACCGAAGCTCTCCGACGAGGAGCAGCTCGCCCTGTGGAGCGAGGCGTTCTCGGACGTACCGGAGCTGGCCGACGAGCACCTCGCCGCCCTGGTGGCCCAGTTCCAGCTTCCCCCGCACGTCGTACGCTCCGCGGCCGCGGCGGTCCGGCGGGACCTTCCGGACGCCGCCGGGCTCGGTGCCGCCGAGCTGGCCTGGCGGGCCGGGCTGGCCGAGGCGCGGATGGGGCTGGACGAGCTGGGGCGGCGGATCGAGCCGCGGGCCGGCTGGGACGATCTGGTGCTCGCCGAGCGGCAGTTGCGCGTGCTGCGGGAGATCGTGGCGCATGTGCGGCGGCGGGCGACCGTCTACCAGGACTGGGGGTTCGCCGCGTCGCTGCGCAGCGGTCTCGGCGTCACCGCGCTGTTCGCGGGCGGTTCCGGGACCGGCAAGACACTGGCCGCCGAGGTGATGGCCCGGGAACTGGGCCTGGACCTCTTCGTCATCGACCTCTCCCAGGTCGTCAGCAAGTACATCGGGGAGACGGAGAAGAACCTCAGCCGGGTCTTCGACGCGGCCGAACGCGGCGGCGCGCTGCTGCTGTTCGACGAGGCGGACGCGCTGTTCGGCAAGCGCAGCGAGGTCAAGGACAGCCATGACCGGTACGCCAACCTGGAGGTCAGCTATCTGCTGATGCGCATGGAGGCGTACCGCGGGCTGGCGGTGCTGACCACCAACATGAAGAAGGCCCTGGACCCCGCCTTCATGCGCCGGATCCGCTTCGTCGTCGACTTCCCCTTCCCCGGCGAGCGGGAGCGCGCGGAGATCTGGCGGCGGGTGCTGCCGGACCGGGCGCCGACGAAGGGCCTGGACCCGGAGCTGCTGGCGCAGCTGACCGTGGCCGGGGGCTCGATCCGCAATATCGCGCTGGCGGGGGCGTTCCTGGCCGCGGAGGAGGGCGTCCGCCTCCAGATGCGGCACATGCTGGCCGCGGCCCGTACGGAGTACCTGAAGCTGGAACGTTCTCTGACACCGTCGGAGGTCCACGGATGGGTGTGAAGCAGGAGGCGGGGGCGCTGGGGGGC
>NZ_LLZI01000125.1 GCF_001509485.1 Streptomyces sp. NRRL F-4489 | reverse complement strand
CCGCAGGGGGGCCTCGCGCCCCCTACGGGATCCGTTCGCCTCCCCCCTAAGGCCCCGCCCCCGCCCCCTACGGCAGCAGCCCGTGCGCCGGGAACACCGCCCGGCGGGTGGCCAGTACCGCCTGGTCGAGCCGGTCCGCGGGGTCGTAGCCGCCGTCGGCGAAATCCCGCCACTCCGGCGTCCGCCCGTCCGTCATCCGCTGCGGCGCCAACTGCCGCGTCCGCCGGAAGACTTCGTGCCGCCACTCCTCCGGCACCCGCGACGCCGGATCGATCGGCCGGTGCCCGGCGATCGCCGCCAGATGCGTCCAGCTGCGCGGCACCACGTCCACCACCGCGTACCCCCCGCCGCCGAGCGCGATCCACCGCCCGTCCGCGTGCTCGTGCGCCAGCGCGTGGCACGACGCGGCCACCGCCCGCTGCGCGTCCAGGCTCACCGCGAGATGCGCCAGCGGGTCCTCGAAATGCGTGTCCGCACCGTGCTGCGTCACCAGGACCTGCGGACGGAACGCCGCCAGCAGCTCCGGCACCACCGCGTGGAACGCCCGCAGCCACCCCGCGTCCCCGGTCCCGGCCGGCAGCGCCACGTTCACCGCGCTGCCCTCCGCGCCCTCGCCGCCGGTCTCCTCCGGCCACCCGGTCTGCGGGAACAGCGTCCGCGGATGCTCGTGCAGCGAGATCGTCAGCACCCGCGGGTCCTCCCAGAACGCCGCCTGCACACCGTCCCCGTGGTGCACGTCGGTGTCCACGTACGCGACCCGTTCCGCGCCCAGCTCCAGCAGCCGGGCGACCGCCAGCGCCGCGTCGTTGTAGACGCAGAAGCCGGACGCGCCACCGGGCATGGCGTGGTGCAGCCCGCCGGTGAAGTTCACCGCGTGCGGCGCCTCGCCGTGCCACACGGCCTCCGCGGCGCCCACCGACAGCCCGGCGATCAGCGCCGACGCCTCGTGCATCCCGCGGAACGCCGGGTCGTCCTCGGTCCCCAGCCCGTACCCGATGTCCGCGGCCGCCGGGTCGGCGGAGGCCCGCCGGACCGCCTCGATGTAGTCCTCCCGGTGGACGAGCCGCAGCGTGGAGTCGCCGGCCGGTCTGGCCGCCACCACCTCCAGCGGCCCGCGGTGGAGCTCGTACGCCTCCACCAGACGCATCGTCAGGGCGAGCCGTACGGGGTCCATCGGATGCCCCGGACCGAAGTCATAGCCCGTTACTGCCTCGTCCCACATCAGCTGTGCGCGGCCGCTCATGGCCGTCACCGTACCGGTCCGCGGATGACCCGAACGAGCGGGCGTACGCCAGTGTCACCAGCACGAGCGCCATCGGTACGAGCATCGCGCCGCGATAGCTCCAGGCGTCCCCCAGCGCACCGACCAGCGGAGAACCGATCAGAAAGCCCACATAGTTGAAGATGTTCAGTCGCGCGATGGTCGGATCCGACGCTCCGGGACCGTGCCGTTCGACGGCGTACCGCCCGGCGGCGGCGAAGGTCTGCGGCACCAGCACGCACAGCCCGAGCCCCAGCAGTGTGAAACCGGCCATCCCGGACCAGGCCCCCGGCGCCGCCGCCACCACCGCGAAGCCGGCCGCCGCCACCACCGTCCCGGTCCGCACCACCGCCACCGGGCCGAAGCGCCGCACCCCCAGGTCGCCGACCGCCCGCCCGAGCAGCATCATCACCATGTAGACGTTGTACGGAACGGTCGACAGCTGCTCCGAGCTGCCCAGGACGTCCTGGAGGTACTTGGCGCTCCAGTTGGAGACCGTCGAGTCCCCGATGTACGCGAACGCCATCACCAGGCACAGCGGCAACAGCAGCCGCATGGCCACCGGCGCCCCGGCCCCGGATACGGTCCCGGCTCCCGTCCCGCCCGGCGCCGCACCGCCGTCCCGGTCCCCCGCCCCGCCGTCCCGGCCCGGTTCACCGCCGTCCACGAACCACCGGCCGATCACCAGCACCACCGGGACGAGGACCGCCACCACCGGCCCGTACAGCAGCGCCAGCGGCAGCTGCCAGTGCGCGCCGGCCCACGCCAGCGACGCCCCCACGATCCCGCCCAGGCTGTACGCGGCGTGGAAGCCGAGCATGATGCTGCGCCCGTACGCCCGCTGGAGGCTCACCCCGAGCATGTTCATCGACGCGTCCAGGGCGCCCACCGACAGTCCGAACGCGCCCAGCGCCAGCGCCACCTGCGGCAGCGAGCCGACCGAGCCGGCGGCCAGCAGCGCCAGGCACACCACGGGCTGGGCCACGCGCAGGACGACGCTCGGCCGGACCCGCTTCACCAGGTGCTCGGTGCCTACGCTGCCGACGCCGGCGAGCACCGGCACCGCGGCCAGGAAGGCCGGCAGCAGGGCGTCCGAGATGCCGTACCGCACCTGGATCGCCGGTATCCGGGTCACGAGCAGGGCGAAGATGGCCCCCTGCGCGAAGAAGCTGAGGGCGAGCGAGACCCGGCCGTGCCGCAGCCGCGCTCCCGCTGTCTGAGGGGGCGTCATGGCGCGCCAGCCTAGAACTCCCGGCTACCGCTGGGTAGATGGATCACTCAACCAATTCCCACGGCGGGCGCCTGATGCCTCCAGGCGGCCCCTACCGCAGCAACTCCGGCAGCTCGGCCATGTCATCGAAGAGCACGGTGGCCCCGGCCTCGGTGAGCTTCTCCGCAGGCGTCATCGCGGTGAAGCCGTACACGTCCATACCGGCCGCGAGCGCCGCCCGCACGCCCAGCGGACTGTCCTCGACCACCGCGCACCGGCCGGGCTCGACGCCCATCTCCCGCGCCGCGTGCAGGAAAAGATCCGGTGCCGGCTTTCCGCGCCCGACATCCTGCGACGAGAAAATCCGCCCCGCGCCGAACCGCTCGTACAGCCCGGTCTTGGTCAGCGCCACCCGGATCCGCTCATGGCTCCCCGACGATCCGACGCAGTACGGCACGCTGTCCGCGGCCAGTTTCTCCAGGACGGCCTCCACCCCGGCCACCGGCTGAAGCAGTCTGCGGAACGCGTCGAAGACCCGCGCGTGGAAACTGTCCTCGAAATCCTCCGGCAGTGCCCGTCCGGACTTCTCCCGCACGAGGTCGCGTACGCGCTGCATCGACCCGCCCATGAAGTCGCGCAGCGATTCCTCGTACGTGGTCGGGTGGCCCAGCTCGGTCAGATAGCCGGCGAGGATGCGGTTCGAGATCGGTTCGCTGTCCACGAGGACGCCGTCATTGTCGAAAATGATCAGGTCGTAGCCCATCTCCTGAGCCTACCGAGCCATATTCCACCGGGGCACAACGCAAAAAAGCCTCGTTCCCCGAGACGAATCTCGGGGAACGAGGCTTTTTCTAAAAATTGTTCGGCGGCGTCCTACTCTCCCACAGGGTCCCCCCT